>DKUN01000012.1:74200-126167 GCA_002490725.1 Porphyromonadaceae bacterium UBA7203
ATCTGCTTCCAGGAATTCATGATTCGCCCCATCGGCGCAACCAGCTTCCACGAAGGCATCCGCATGGGTACCGAAGTGTTCCACAACCTTAAGAAAGTGCTCCACGAACGTGGCCTCTCGACCGCTGTCGGCGACGAAGGCGGCTTCGCTCCCGCTCTCGACGGTACCGAAGATGCCCTCAACGTTATCATGCAGGCCATCGAAAAGGCCGGCTACAAACCCGGCTGCGACGTGACCATCGGTCTCGACTGCGCTTCGTCGGAATTCTTCGTTGACGGCGTTTATGACTACCACCAGCTCAAGGACGGCACCATCAAGGAGCCCAACGGCATCAAGCGCACCTCGAAAGAGCAGGCCAAGTATCTCGAAGAACTCATCACCAAATACCCCATCGACTCAATCGAAGACGGCATGGCCGAAAACGACTGGGAAGGCTGGGCCGAGCTCACCAAGCTCATCGGCGACCGCTGCCAGCTCGTTGGCGACGACCTCTTCGTTACCAACGTGAAGTATCTCCAGCGCGGCATCGACGAAGGTTGCGCCAACTCGATTCTCGTCAAGGTTAACCAGATCGGTTCGCTCACCGAAACCCTCCGCGCCGTAGAGCTCGCTCAGCGCAATGGCTACACCGCAGTGATTTCTCACCGCTCGGGCGAAACCGAAGACGCCACCATCGCCGACATCGCAGTGGCCACCAACGCCGGCCAGATCAAAACCGGTTCGGCTTCGCGTTCTGACCGCATGGCCAAGTACAACCAGCTTCTCCGCATCGAAGAAGAACTCGGCGCCGCCGCTACCTACGGCTGGGGCAAGAAAACCAAACGCACCTGCTGCAAGTAATTGTCATGAACAGACTTCGCTCCATAGCCCTGACGCTCCTGCTTGCCGCTGCCGCCCTGCCGGTTGCCGCGCAATTTCGCTACGGCCCGCAACTCGGCGCCAACTTCACGACTCTGAAGTTCAAGCAAGACCTCGTCGGCGTGGAGCAGGCCGTAGGTCCGTCGGCCGACCTTGCCTGCGAATTCATCTTCACCCGATTCGGTCTCGGCATTGACTTCGGCATCGGATACTCGATGACCGGCGCCTCCGTAAACCTCGGCGACAAGCCCGTGTGGAGTCTCAACGGGTTCGGCCGCGAACGAGTAATGATTCATAACCTCCGCATTCCGCTCCACATCCGCTTCAAGTGGACCAAGATGCAGGGTCTGGAGGACTACATCGCCCCGTTCGTCTACGGCGGTCCCGAATTCGACATCCAGCTCGCCCACAAGCCCGTCAACACCAACGGCATCACCGCCTCGCAGCACTACAGCGAGCAGAAAGCCTTCCGCTACAGCGGCGGCGACGTTGCCCTGGCATGCGGCTTCGGACTTGAGCTATTCAAAAACTGGCAGGCAAGCTTCGGCTACACATGGGGAGTAACCTACTCCCTGAAAGCCAGACAGCTCGACGACTTCAGCGCCCGCTGGGAGGGCTGGAACGTCCGCGTGGCCTACATGTTCTGATTCACCACCAACTGACCAATTGAAAGAGAGAGGATGTGTCGAAAAAACGACACATCCTCTCTCTCTTTTTCTTTAAATTCGTTGAATGTCTGACCCTGTCAGAACTTATAGGACGCTCCGACCGACAGAACATTATAAGTGTTGGCGTTCTCCTTGAACGACGCTGAAGTCAGACCAAACTCGGCATTGATGGCCCAGTTGGGCGTGAGGTAATAGCGGGCTCCGACAAAAAGGGCCATTGCGAACCGTGCCTTGGCCTCGGAGGTGCTCCATTCCGCATGGCTAAGGTCATCATAGCTGTAAACCAGCTGATAGTTGCTCGTTTCGGCAGAATTGAACGAATTAGAATCAGCCGAGAAACCATAGGTTACGTTCTTGTCGGGCGAGCAGATGACTTTATAAACCGAAGCGCCCAGACCAAAAGTTCCGTAGGTGTCGAGATTGTCGATAAACTGATAGTGGAATGACCCCTTGACCAGCAGGTCGATGTTTTCTACGGCATATGAAGCTTTGGCCATGCCGACGCCTTTGCGGCGCTCATTTGTTGTCTGATAGCACGACCAGACATAGCGTCCGCCCTTGTTGCTGGCATAGTGATAGCGGCTCAGCTGGTAGGTATAGTCATAAACACCGACTGCCGCCGCTTCATACGACGCGCCATAGGCGTTGCCTACAATCATGCCGACACCGACCGACGCCTTGCCGAACTCGGCCACGCCATATTCAAAGGCGATTTTCTGAGTAAAGGTTGCGCCCGACGATTTTTTGAAACCATAATAATTGGGAAAGCTACCTTTGACTTCGACATTGTCGGCACTGCCGACACCGATACCGAGGTCAAACACCATGTCACCCTTGCCGAATGTCTGTGCGGAGGCTGATGCACAGAAAACAGCGGCCACTAACAAAAGAGATGTTTTCTTCATAACGATATGTTTTTAGATATATAGTTTATGGTCAAGCGACTGCAATGGCCATGCCGGCAGATATGCTAAAAAGCCCGGCCATTACATTGGCAAATATAATCAAACTCGCCGAACTTTGCAACCTAATCTGACCGAACGGGTCATATTTGACAGGAATGGAGCGCCTTGAGCCACAAAAAAATTGGGTCTCTCAGCTTTTTTAGCTACCTTTGCAAACGGCTGTCGCATTGAGTCAGCCGCCGGCACAACCTAACACCATTCCGACAAACACGTCTGACACTACCATAACAATGACACGCTTCCAATTCACACTCATCGCCATTGCCATGCTGCTGGCGTCCGCGACACTATCAGCCCGACCGTTCAGTCCCGGCCGCCTCTACACCATCTCTCCCGCCCCGGCCGAGAAGCTGGTGGCCAACGTCGACGGCTCACTCTCGGAGCCAGACTCCGAAGCCGTCGCCCAGTACTGGGCTCTCAGCGACCTGAGCGGTTCCTGGCGCCTAATCAACCCCTTCAGCAATCTGGCCCTGCGTGCCGACGGCAGCAATGTCACCTCAGGCGAAAACAACGGCTCAGACGAGTCCCAGTTATGGAAAATCACGCCGGCCGGCAAAAACACTTACACCATCAGCCCGACCAACAGCGCCTCGCAGGCCGTAGCCGTGAGCAATAACCGGCTGGTGCTTGCCGACAAGTCAAAAGCCTCGAAATTCATCATTGCCGAAGGCGATAAAATAGGTTTCGGCAACGAGCTCACCTACCGCTTTCACCCCGTCGGCGCCCCCGGCAAGGTGCTTGGCACAGGCGACTCGGGCGAAAACAACGCCCGCATCGTGGCCGAAGAAGCCGACGCCGAAAACCGCGGCCAGTATTGGAGCGTAAAGATGATAAACCTCGACGACCGCGCGGTTTCCGGCGGCTTCTACACCACCCAGAACTGGGACGACGGCGGCAACAACCCCGCCATTACCCGACTGCTGCAATGGCCCGCCCAGGAGGGTGTGTGGAACAACGCGCGCTTCCGCTTCACTCCGGTCGACGGCGGCAACGCCATGGTCATCACCTCGGCCTCGAAAGGCAACATGTATAAACTCGACAACGACGGAATGCTCGCCGCGGTGCCGTTTGACCCGACCGACCGCTCGGCCTGGTTCACGGCCGAAACGGTCGAGAAGCCGAAACTGCAGTCGCCCGTGTGGGAAGACGAGCAGATTTTTGCCATCAACAAACTCCCCGGCCGCGCAACGTTCAACCCCTACCGCTCCGAGGCCGAGATGCTTGCCGACACAGAGTTCCTGGCCACACCCTGGCTGACTCCGCAGTCGTCGGTGCGTCGAAGCCTCAACGGCACGTGGCGCTTCAGCCTTGTCTCCGAACCATCGGCCCGCACGCTCGACTTCATGAAACCCGGCTTCGATGCATCGGGCTGGGATACGATACCCGTGCCCTCCAACTGGGAGATGCTCGGCTACGACAAGCCCATCTACGCCAACGTCGAATATCCCCACGCCAACACTCCTCCCTTCATCAAGGCACGCCCCGGCTTCAACGACGGCGGCGCCAACTACGGCATCAACCCCGTCGGCTCCTATCTGCGCGAGTTTGACATTCCCGCCGACTGGAGCGGCCGCCGCATAATTCTTCACTTCGGAGGCATATACTCCGCCGCCAACGTCTGGGTCAACGGCCGGTATGCCGGCTACACCCAGGGGTCGAACAACGTCAGCGAATTTGACATCACCGACGACGTTCAGCCGGGCCGAAACACGCTGGCAGTCGAAGTGTTCCGCTGGTGCGACGGTTCATATCTGGAGTGTCAGGACATGTTCCGCATGAGCGGCATTTTCCGCGACGTCGAGCTCATGGCATTGCCTGAAAACGGCATTTTTGACCACCGCATCACCACTCCCCTCAACGCCGAGCGCACTGAAGCGAGCGTCAACGTGGCGCTGACCACGTCAGGAACAGCCTCGGGCTATGCGGCCGTCAAATTCTACTCGCCCGAGGGCTCGCTTCTCGGCACCGACACCGTCAGCCTTGCCGACCGCGGCCCCGCCGCAGCCTTCACCGTCAGTGAACCGCGCCTCTGGAGCGCCGAAAAGCCCGTGCTCTACCGCGTCGACATCGTTCAGCTGGCCGCCGACGGTTCGGAGGAGATGGCCTTTTCGACCCCCGTCGGCATCCGCGACGTTAAAATCGACAACTCGCTGCTCTACGTCAACGGCAAGCGCGTGTTTCTCAAAGGCGTGAACCGCCACGACACGTCGCCTCTGCACGGTCGCGCCGTGACGGTCGACGAAATGCTGCGCGACATGCTTCTGTTCAAGCAAAACAACATCAACACGCTGCGCACCAGCCACTATCCCAACGATGCGCGCATGATGGCCATGGCCGACTACTTCGGCGTCTACGTTTGCGACGAAGCCGACCTCGAAGACCACGCCAACCAGTCTATTTCCGACCGTCCGGAGTGGATTCCGGCCTTTGTTGACCGCATAACGCGCCTGGTTACGCGCGACGTTAACCATCCGGCCGTAATCATGTGGAGTCTCGGCAACGAGGCGGGCAACGGGCGCAACTTCGCCGACTGCTACGCCGAAGCCGCGCGCCTCGACTCGCGCCCCATCCACTACGAGGGCACGCGCACCAACAAGGACTATGGCGGCAACCTCTACTCCGACTTCTACTCCAAAATGTATCCCGGCCAGGCCTGGATGCACAGCAACACGTCAGACCTCGACAAGCCGATGTTTATCTGCGAATATGCCCACGCAATGGGCAACGCCGTCGGAAACTACCGCGAATACTGGGATATTATCGAAGCCTCGAACTCGACCATCGGCGGCTGCGTGTGGGACTGGGCCGATCAGGCCATCTACGACCCTCAGCTGCTCAAGGAGGGAATCAGGCGCATAACCACCGGCTATGACTATCCCGGCCCCCATCAGGGCAACTTCTGCTCAAACGGTGTGGTTGGCCCCGAGCGCAAGCCCTCGGCCAAACTTGCCGAGCTCAAAGCCGTGCACCAGTGGGTCAAGTTCGATTCCATAGCCATCAGCGGTAACAAGGCAATCATTTACCTGCGCAACGCCTATGACTTCACCAACCTCGATGAATTCAACCTCAACTGGAGCGTTCTGACCGACGGCCGACCGGGCAAGACCTCGACCATGCGCCTCCCCTCCATAGCCCCCGGCGAGAGCAAGGCGATAACCATCGGCCTGCCCAAGCTGAAAAAAGGCGTCGAGTCGCTGCTTAACCTCAGCGTCACCCTGCGCGACGCCTCGCCCTATGCGCCCGCCGGCCACGAGGTTGCCGCATGTAGCCGTCAGCTTCTGGAGCGGCCGGCACTCGCGGCCGTCAAGGGCCGGGGCGCCATGACCCAAGACGGCGCCGGCGACATCATCGTGTTCCAGTCGCCCGCAATCAAGGCCGCCTTCAACAAGGCCACGGGCCGCATGATTGAATTCGAGCTCGACGGCGCCCCGGTAATCTATCCGGGCATGGGCCCGCAGTTCGACCACTACAGCTGGGTTGAAAACTACATGCGCTATGCCGACAACCGCCGCTTCGACAACGGCCTGTCAGATTCAGCCGTCACCTCAGTGAGCCGCACCGACCTCAGCGGCAAATTCACCTCGACCCGCAGCGGCGAGCTTGCCGACGAAACCATTGTCTACACCATTCACCCTCAGGGCATACTCGACATGGAGGTCACCATCACGCCCCGGTCGGGAAACCTGCGCCGCGCAGGCATCTCCATGGGCGTCGACTCGACGCTTTCGGTGATGGACTACTATGCCCACGGCCCGCTGTCAAACACCTGCGACCGCCTCGACGGCCAGCCGCTCGGCCGCTATTCGACCACAGTGGCCGAGTCGGGCGAGTCGTATGTCAAGCCCCAGAGCACCGGCAACCGCCAGGGCCTGCGCGAGCTCACGCTGACCAATCCGGCCACGGGCCGCGCAATCATGATTCAGACCGAGGGCGACGTTAACTTCTCGGCTCTTCCGTGGACCGACGCCGACCTGATGCAGACCGCCCACAGCTGGGAACTCACAGCGCGTCCCTACACGGTGCTCCACCTCGACGGCGCCATGCGCGGCATCGGCAATGCCTCGTGCGGCCACGACGTCGACACTCTCCCGGCCTATCGCATCCCGGCCGACAAACCCGTAACCTACCGCCTCCGATTCAGGAGCGCCTCAACCGAACGCAAGAAGAAATAAATGAAACGCCTGCCACTGATTATAGCCATTGCCGGCTGCGCCCTTCTGAGCGGAGCGTGCAGCCGGAGTTGGCGCGACAACCATAAGGCAGCCGGCTATGCCGACCGCCTGGAACAGGGCGAAACCATCGCCGCCGAAGATTATGCGGAAATAGTGGAGTTCTACTGCAGCGCCATTGACCGCGGACTCGCCGAAATGGAGCCGCTCAACCGCGAGCACGCGCGCGCAGTCGACGGCGGCGACCATGAACTCGCCGCGCGCACATCAAAGGCCCTGAGCCAAAAATCGGCCGAGATTGCCGCCGAGCGCAAGGACCTGGTCAGGCTCGGGTCGCATCTCTACGTGCGCCTGGACCTGATTCCCGACTCGGTGCGCGCCCGGCTCATAAATTACCTGGCCGGACTCAACACGCGCTATTCAAACTACTGAGTTCAGCGGGGCAGCAGCTGCGTCAGGTCGACGCTGCGCCCCTGATGCCACACGGCAAGCTGCAGGCGACCGTCGGTTCCGGCGCGCCCGATAGCCTGGCCTGACACCACACGCATGCCCGGTGCCACCACAGGCTGCTCAATGCCGCCGTAAACGCTGATGAAATCATTGGCATGCTGCAAAACGATTGCCGTGCGGGCCGTTTGCGCATCGACGCGAACGTCGACCACCATGCCATCCTGAATCGCCACTACCGGCGCGTTGCGCGACGCTATGACTTCGCCGCGCTCATTATCGGCCACTGTGGCTCCGGCAGCGGGCGAGCGGAACATCATGCCCTCGGCCACTATGGGAGTGAGCACCGACAGGTTGTCGCGCTCGCGTTGCAGCCAGTTTTCAACAAACGCACGCTCGCCGGCCGTAGCGACCATGAGAGTATCGGTCATCTCGGAATTATTGACCTCATCTGTGCCGGCGATCTGCACCGAATCGGCCGAAAGCACCGAAATAATATTGGAAATATAGAGCCGCTGGTCCTCGGCCGATGCAAGGAGCGAGTCAAGGCGCAGGGTGTTGTCGACCGTGGTGCGACGCTGCTCGGGTCGCATATAGCCGGGCAGCAGATATGAAACCGGCGACCACACGACCACACACACCACCAGCGCCGCAATCGCCGCCACACACACCGCCGTCAGCGCCCATACGCGGGCGCGCGTCAGCCGGAGCGTCCACACGTTGTTGAGCGTGTTGTCGTTGACAAACACGAGCCGATATCGTTTGCGCGTCTTAAGTCCCTTGCTCATATTCGGCAAAGTTACAACATTTTTTGTAAATTTGCAGACATGAACGCTAAAGAAATTCTGGAGAAAAACGTTGATTTGCTTGCCGCCGACACTGGCTGCTGCAGCCGCTTGCCCTCAGTTGCACGCCTGCGCCGCGCCATAGAACTCGTAAAAGCGCTGCTCTTTCCCGAGTTTTTCGACGAAACGGTTACCGAACCCTCTATGCGACGCTACTCGATCGGGGTGAACCTTGACCGGCTCCACGCCATATTGAGCGAGCAGATAGCCTGCGTAGCCGACGGCGATGCCGACGCCATGGCGCTCCGCTTTATCGACTCTCTGCCCGAAATGCGCCGGGTGCTGCTGACCGACGTCGAGGCGGTGCTGGCCAACGATCCGGCCGTCGACAACCGCGGCGAAATAATTTTCTGCTATCCTGTAATCCTGGCCATGATTCACTACCGGGCGGCCCACGCGCTGCTGAAAATGGGCATTCCCGTCATTCCGCGCATAATAACCGAGATGGCCCATAGCGCCACCGGCATAGACATTCATCCGGGCGCCACGATAGGCGAATATTTCGCCATTGACCATGGCACGGGCGTCGTTATAGGCCAGACCTGCATCATCGGCAACCACGTGACCATCTACCAGGGCGTCACCCTCGGCTCGCGCAACTTCACCTTCGACGATGCCGGACTCCCCATCAGCCGGCCCCGCCACCCCATTATCGAAGACCACGTGACCATCTACTCCAACGCCTCCGTGCTCGGCCGCATCACCGTGGGCCACCATGCCACCATAGGCGGCAACGTCTGGGTAACTGAAAACGTGGAGCCCTACGGCAAGGTGGTTCAGGCCCGCCCCTGACCGACGCCGACGCATACTCCCCTCCCCACCCTCATTCTCCGGCCTGATAACCACAGCTGCGGGAGCATTCGCAATGAATGCTCCCGCAGCTTTTATTTCAGTCAATGACCGGCGTCTGATCGGGTCAGAGCTTTGCGTTACGCATGTCGCCCGTTTCGTTAAAGGCCGTGTGGAACGCGAACGACTGTTCGAGCACATGAGGCGTCTGACCGCCGCGACCAAGCGCAAGATACTGGCGCAACAAAGGCTTATAGTCGGGATGGGCGCAATTCTCAATGATGATTTCGGCACGCTGAACCGGGTCTTTGCCGCGCAGGTCGGCAACACCCTGGTCGGTGATAAGCACGTCGACCGAGTGCTCCGAATGGTCCTGATGGGCCACCATCGGCACGATATTCGAAATGCAGCCGCCCTTGGTGATTGACGGGCAGGAAAAAATCGACAGATAACTGTTGCGCGTAAAGTCGCCCGAACCGCCGATGCCGTTCATCATCTTCGTGCCGAGCACGTGGGTCGAGTTGATGGCTCCGAAAATGTCGGCCTCGAGCGCCGTGTTCATGGCAATGACGCCAAGTCGGCGAATGATTTCGGGGTTATTGCTCAGTTCGCTCGGACGGATGGCTATGCGGCGGCAGAACTCATGGTCGTGGGCAAACAGGCGCGCCTGAGCCTCGTCGCTCATTGTCAGCGAACAGGTCGACACGAACTTGCAGCGGTCACGCTCCATCAGATCGAGCACGGCATCCTGAGCCACTTCGGTATACATAGTGAAGGGAGGAATCTCATGGGCATCGGCCAGACCGTAGAGCACGGCATTGGCCACATTGCCCACACCGCTCTGCAGCGGCAGGAACTCCTTGGGCAGACGGCCGGCGCGCAGCTCTGAAATCAGGAAGTCGCAAACGTTGGCGCCAATGCGCTCCGAAGTCTCGTCGAGTGCCGAGAAGGGGCTGACACCGTCGGTTGCATGGGTACGCACAATGCCGAGCACCTTCTTGGGGTCGACATATAGATAGGGCGAGCCGATGCGGTCGCTGACACTATAGATAGGCACCTCGCGGCGATAGGGCGGATCGGCGGGCAGATAGAGGTCGTGCAGGCCCTCGAGCTTGGTCGAAATAGCCGAGTTGAGCTCAATGATGATATTCTTGGCCATCTTGGCTATGGTGGTCGAGATACCCGCACCGGTGCCGAGCACCAGACGGCCGTCCTCGCGAACGTCGACGGCCTCAATCACGGCGAAATCCATCGGACCATAGAAGCCATAGCGCAACTTCTGGGCCATTTCGCTCAGATGGAGGTCAAAATAGTGCGCGTCATGGCTGTTGATGCGCTTGCGCAGATCGGGTGTGTTCTGATACGGTGCACGGCGGTCAATGGCATTGGCCAGCGACAGTGCGCCGTCGACATGGCGGTTGGTGCTCGCGCCCGTAAAGAGGCTCACCTTATAGGGGCGTCCGGAAGCGTGTTCGGCCTCGGCGATTTTAGCCACGGCGTCAAAAGTATCCTTAGGGGCGCCGGAAGCGGTAAAACCGCTCAGGCCTATAGTTGCGCCATTTTTGATATGGCTTGCGGCCTCTTCGGCCGTCAGAATCGGAAATGACATGCAATAATATCTGGTTAAATTACTATGTGAGCGCAAATTTAGCAAAAAAGCACAAACTACGCAAATGTGTGCCATTTTCATTACAGCCGGCCGCATGAGACTCTGCGGAAAATGAAAAAACGGCTGTCTCACGACAGGCCGTTAATCTTAAACCTTAAATCTAATATCAAAAAACACAGTGCAAAAACAGTAAAGATACTATGTAGACGCCCGGCATAAACAAAAAGTTTTTACATAATTTTACAATTAACTTTTTTTAACCACCTATAATTCCATCAAGCCCCCCGATTTCGTTATCTTTGCATAATATTATAAAATTACAGAAAACAATCACCAGACCACATCAACTATGCGTGTTAAGATACTTGTAATCGACGACGAGGAGTCGATTTGCGAAATTCTTCGTTACAATCTTGAGAAAGAAGGCTACGAAGTCGACACCGCGCTCTCGGCCGAGGAGGCCCTTGAAATGGACCTGCCATCATATTCGCTGTTTCTTGTCGACATCATGATGGACAAGATGAGCGGATTCGACTTTGCCCACCGCATCAAAAACATCGACGAACTCGAAAACAAACCGATTATTTTCTGCACCGCCCTGAGCGACGAAGACGACACCGTGATGGGCCTGAACATCGGCGCCGACGACTATATAACCAAACCGTTCTCGATTCCCGAAGTGCTTGCGCGCGTGCGTTCGGTAATGCGCCGCAGCAACATCTCCTCACACCTCGCCGCCAACCGCTCGAAGGCCAAGTACGAGGAAGACATCGTTTTCAAAGGCCTCAGGCTCAACCGCAACGAAAAGATCTGCTATATCGACGGCGTAGCCCAGCAACTGTCGAAAACCGAATTCGACCTGCTTCTGTTCTTCCTCGAGCACCGCAACCGCATCTACTCGCGCGAGGAGATTATCCGCACCGTCTGGTCAAACAACGTCGTCGTCAGCAACCGCACCGTCGACACCAGCCTCACACGACTGCGCAAAAAACTCGGCGCTTACGGCAAACACATCGAAACACGTGTAGGCTTCGGATATGGCTTCAAGGAAGTCGGATAAGCTATTCTGGCGACTATTCACTCCACTGGCCTTTCTCCTGTGGGTTATAATCGGCCTCATCGTCTGGTACAACATATCAAACGAGGTCGAGCTCAGGCGTTCAATGCTCGAATCGCAGCTCAGAAACGTCAATGCGACCATACTCGACGCCTATGAACACGGCGCCGACCTGCAGGAAACACTCAACTTCATTGACAACTACAACGACAACACCACTCTCAACGACCTCAAGATAAGCGTCTTTAACGAGTTTTCCGAGCCGATAGCGCATATCGGCCAGGTGATTCTGCTCGAAGACGCCGACCACCGCGTAATTCCCGAGCTGCTGGTAGCCGAGGCCGAAGGCCAGGCAACCAACATTCGCCCCGACCTGCGGCAGTCGGTCGAGGCGATGTTTAACGTCATGACCTCAAACGACGGCGCCATACGCACAATAACCAGCGCCCCCTACTCGCCCTCGATTGCCCGCGCGCTCAACTACAACTCCATGATCTGGATTGTGGTCATAGCCCTGGCCGCACTCGCAACCTCGCTTATAGCCGTCTTTGCGCGCCGTATTGCCAAGTCGGTCTATACGCTCCACAGCTTTGCCCAGCGCGCGGCCGAGGGGAGCGACATAAGCCTCGACAACATCCGCTTCTCGCACGACGAAATCGGCGACGTGACCCACGAGATTCTAAGGCTCTATCTCGAAAAAGACCGCGCCACCAAAAGGCTTGAACACGAACACACGGTTGCGCTACGCGCCAACGAAGAAAAATCGCGCATCAAGCGCCAGACAGCCAATAACCTCAACCACGAAATCAAAACGCCGGTCGGCATCATCAAGGGCTATCTCGACACGATTCTGTCTGACCCCGACATGCCCGAACCGCTGATGCGCACCTTCCTCAAAAAGGCCCAGGAACACACCGACCGCCTGACCCAGCTGCTCAAGGACGTAAGTTCCATTACCCGGCTTGAAGAAGGCGCCTCGCAGGTCAAGGTGACAGACTTCGACTTCCACGACCTGATTTACAACGTTGCCAATGACCTCGAGGTCAGCGACATCAACGGCTCCATGGAATTTGACTGGCAGATTCCGTTCGACACCTACGTGCGCGGCAACTACACCCTGCTCAACAACGCCGTGATGAACCTGGTGCGCAACGCGGCCAAATACTCGAAAGGCACGCGCATGCAGCTGCGCCTCACCGGCCGGACCGACAAGGAATATACCTTCTCGTTCGCCGACGACGGCACAGGTGTAGGCGAAGAACACATTCCCCACCTGTTTGACCGATTCTATCGCGTCGACGAAGGGCGGGCGCGCAAAAGTGGCGGAACCGGCCTCGGACTCCCCATTGTCAAGAGCACGTTCACGGCCCTGGGCGGCGACATCTACGTGCGCAACATCAAACCCCACGGCCTTGAGTTCGTGTTTACCCTGCCTAAGGCCAAACAGCAATCAGACAATATTATTTCAACCTCCGATACTGAATCATGAACGTTCTTAACCGATTTCTCGACTACGTGAAGTTCGACACACAGAGCGACGAACTCACCAACATGACCCCCTCTACTCCCGGACAGTTCAAATTCGCACAATACCTTGAGGAACAGGTACGCAAAATGGGCCTTAGCGATATTTCGCTCGACGAAAACGGCTATCTCATGGCTACCTTGCCCGCCAACACCGACAAGGATCTGCCCGTGGTAGGCTTCATTGCCCACCTCGACACATCGCCCGACATGAGCGGCCGCAACGTCAAGCCGCAGATTGTCAATAACTACGACGGCGGCGACATATGCCTCAACGCCGAACAGGGTATCTATCTGCGCCCGGCCGAATTCCCCGAACTGCTCCACTACACGGGCCAGGACCTCGTGACGACCGACGGCACAACCCTGCTCGGCGCCGACGACAAGGCCGGCATCGCCGAAATCCTTGCCGCAGTCGAGTACCTGCAGGCCCACCCCGAAATCAAACACGGCAAAATACGCATAGCCTTCAATCCCGACGAAGAGATTGGCCGCGGCGCCCATAAATTTGATGTGGAGCGCTTTGGCTGCAAATGGGCCTATACCATGGACGGCGGCGAAATCGGCGAGCTTGAATACGAGAACTTCAACGCCGCAGTGGCCCGCATAGTATTCTCTGGCCGCAACGTACACCCCGGCTACGCCAAGCACAAAATGATCAACTCCATGCGCGTGGCCACCCAGTTCGCAATCATGCTGCCCCGATGGGAAACCCCCGAACACACCGAGGGATATGAAGGATTCTATCACCTGGTAGGCATGAACGGCACCGTTGAGCAGACCGAACTCACCTATATCATACGCGACTTTGACCGCGACCGCTTCGAACGCCGCAAAAAAGAGTTTGAACACCTGGTTCGCAAAATCAACAAGGAATTCCCCGACTGCGCCTCGCTCGAAATCAAAGACCAGTACTTCAACATGCGCGAAAAAGTCGAGCCGATGAACTATATTGTCGAGATTGCCGAGCAGGCCATGAAGAACGCCGGACTGACACCCAAGGTCGTGCCCATACGCGGCGGCACCGACGGCGCCCAGCTCAGTTTCAAGGGCCTGCCCTGCCCCAACATCTTTGCCGGCGGCCTCAACTTCCACGGCCGCTATGAGTTCGTTCCGGTCAACTCGCTCAACAAAGCAGCCGAGGTAATTGTTGAAATAGCAAAGCTTGTGGCTCAACGCTGAAATTTACTGACATGAAATCCAGACTACTCCTCACTCTGATAACTCTGACAGCGGCCACCCTTTCGGTGGCCGCTCAGACTTTCTCGCTCGACCGCTGTCGCGGCTCGCGAATGCCCTATCCGGCCCCCGACTCGGTGGTCGCCGTGCCCGACACGCTCTCGCCCGTAATGATTTACCACGTCGGGCGCCACGGTGCCCGTTACGCCACATCGCCCGACCGCTTTCTGCGCGTCGAGGCCTACCTGACGGCCCACGCCGACAAACTGACTCCGCGCGGAAAGCGCCTGCTTGAAATTACACGCGGCGCCATCGACGCCACGGCCGACCGCTGGGGCGAACTCGACTCGCTCGGCATCGCCGAGCAGCAGGGCATAGCACGCCGCCTTTGCCTCGCATTTCCGCAACTGATAGTGGGCCATGAGGTCACGGCGATTTCAAGCTATGTAGGCCGGTGTGAGGCCTCGATGGATGCCTTCACCTCAACGGTGCGCCGCATGCAGTCGGGCCTCGGCTCCGTTTCGGCCGACTCAGGCCGCCGCTACTCCTACCTGATGCGGCCGTTCTCGACCGACTCGGCCTATGTTGTCTGGGCCAAGGAGAAACCCTATAAGCCGGTGCTCGACGCCTATACCGACAGCATCACGCCCGCCCGCAAGCTGCTCGACGCCATCATGCCCGGCGCCGCATATTCCGACGAGGATGCCACCGAGATGGCCGCATCGGTCTACTACGTCGTTTCATCGCTTGCGGCAATGGGCCTCGCCGACGCCGACGCGGCCATGGAGCTGCTGACGCCCGACGAGTACAACGCGCTGTGGCGCATCGACAACCTGCGCCAGTATCTGTCGCGCACGCAGTCGACCATATCGACTCTGCCGGCCGACATTGCCGCGCCGCTGCTGCAGGACATGATTGACAATACCGACGGTTTCATCAGCGGCAAAAGCAACGCCACGGTGCGCCTGCACTTCGGCCACGCCGAAACCCTCATGCCGCTGCTGTCGCTGATGAGGCTGCCCGGATGCTATTACCTGACCCACTATTTCGACACGGTGGCCGACCACTGGCAAACGTTCAACGTCGTGCCCATGGCCGCAAATCTGCAATTGATTCTGATGCGCTCGCGCTCGGGCCGCTACTACGTCAGGTTTGACCTCAACGAGCGCCCCGTCAGCTTCGGTGCCGACAGGGTCTACATTCCCTGGACGCAGATGCGCGCCCATCTTCAGCAACTTGCCGGCGGCTAAGCCGCGCGGCGGTGCGGGGTCACTTGCGTATGCACCTGATGAAGCAGGCGTTAGACCCCGTGATGCGATGGTCATAATTCTTGTTATACTTGACCAGGTTGGTCATGTTAATCAGATTGAAGTCAAGATTGAAGTAGTTGATGTCAAGACCTCCGAGACCGAGCGCGCCGTTATCATCGGCATCGGCACCGGTCCAGTTCCTGGCCCAATAGATTGCGCCGGGCTTACGGAACTGGTCCCACAGCATCGGCCTGTACTGCGGATTATCTGTGCCCTCCATATACTTGAACCTTGACGCCGCGTATCTGAGCACGGCATCCTTGCCGCTCATCGGCGCCGAGGCGCCGAAGCCGTTTATATCAGCGAGCCGGTCCTTACGCTGGCCGTAGCCGGTAAAGCCGATGGGGAAGAATATATTACGGCCGCCATAGGAGTCCTCGGCAGCGTTATAGACAAAGACGCCGCGCATGCCGTAGCCGGCCGTATGTCCCAGCGCACGGTTATAGCCGTAGGCCTTCTCAGCCGTATCGGCGGTTTCCGACGAACCGTCGGCATAGAGCACTCCGAAGCCCTGCTCGCAATTCTCAATCAGAGCTTCAAAGTCCTCGACCTGTGCTACCAGACCTCCGGCCTCGTCAAACTTAGGCGAATTTGTGGCATAATACTCTTTAGTCATGTCGACGTGTGTGATATCGCTCCATTTGGCCGGCTTAAGCAAACCGTCGGGCGAATAGAGCTTAAGCGGGTCGGTTCGTGAGACAAACGAGTTGACGTCCATATTGGCCCACGATGAAGCCTGCAGTTTTGACGCGCCGACATCAATCGGCTGGTCCCAGTTCGTAAATTTGAACATAGAGCCTTCGTCACACGGGTTGTCGGCATACACTCCCTTGCCCAGCATGTTGGCGACATACCACTCCGCGCCGCCGGCAAAAAGAGCTTCGGGTTCGTAGCCCTGACGCACAAATATCAGGTGTACACACGAATAGTTGTTGTACTCGATGCGGATAACGCAGTTTTTCACATCGGTCGGACCCGCAGTGCCCCTGAAGCGGATGTTGAAGTCAATAAACGAGCCTGACTGACCCTTGACCGACTTATTGCCCGGCGAACCGATGTCAATGAAATCCGTGTCGCCGCGCACGATGTATGCCCGCCACGGGCCATCGGAGCGGTAATCCAGAAAAGCAGAATCCGTTTCCTCCTTAAGGGTCTTGAGCCTGACATGAAACGGCTCACGGCTGTTCCATTTACGGTACACGCCTTTCGGATTGACTATGCGTTCCACCTGGCGTATGGTCACCTCCTTTTGCATCGTATCTTTCGGGTCATTGTTGAGTTCGGCGGTAAAGAGCACCTTTGCAACTCTGAAATGGCCCACATACGGATTGTTGCCGGTGTAGCCCGTATTGACCACGAGCGACTTGGCTCGCGTGTACATCGGTATGCCCCACTCGACGCTGTTGCTGCCGTCCGTTTTCGCCACGGTAATCACATCGGTCCGCGTCTCGGAACTATTGTGAGCCTTGTAGGAATATGACTGTGTGGCATCGACCGGATACTGGCGTTGCGAACGGTCGTGCGTGCCGGCCAAACGGCCGTAATAGTACTGATAGTTATATTCATAGTAGTTCGTTATACCATCGCCCAGCACCAGGTTTGTGCTGAACGAGGGCACGAGAGACAGAAATCCGTTACACCGATTCGCATAGGCGTCGGTATCGCAGCTACCATTGGAAAAATACACAATGTTTTTCTGATTTTCATCGGCTTCGGGCCACCATCTGTTAACCATTATCACGCCCTTGAGCGACGTAATCCGCTTGTTGGGATCGGGCGGCGTCATGCGCAGCGGCAGCACCATCTCATGATTGTAGAGATACGATATATAATACGGTGCGGGAACCACCACCGGCTCCGGTTCGGTATATTCTATATGCCAGTCAACGTCGTTGGCATTGCCCCGGAACGACATGGTCAGCTTATAGTGGGTGTTGCGCATCACGTTGTAATCGTCAATCACATTGAGGCCAAGCATGAAGCGGTAAACTATGCGGCCCTGACTCAGGCTGCCCGCATTCAGGTTCTGATAGTATGCCTCAACCTCCACATATGAGCCGTAGGGCTTGTTATCCTTGACAATGTCGCGATCGGCCACCAGTCCGTCATCGTCGACAAACTGGCGTTTATCCTTACCGGTGCCCTGCATATTCTCGTAAAGGAACAGCGAGGGGGCATCCTCGGCATGGGCGCCGGCGGGAAATTGCCCGGACGCCTTCATCAGCACGGGCCACTTCTCGTAGTTATCCGAATCAGAGTCGCCGCCGTCAATGAAGTCGCCGAAGCCGATGCTGCTGCCGCTCACATTGTAATCCTTGCCGCTCATGCCTTCGATGCGCAGCAGTTCGTCTGTATCGGCCGGAACGTTCATATAGCCTATCGGGCAGTCGGCAGGCACGTCGCGCAGCGTTGCGCGGCGCACATAGATTCTGATGTTCTCGTTGAGACCCGACGGGTCGAAATCGACCGTTACCTTCGACACGCTGCGGCGCAGCCATGAATGAAGCTCAACCTTCGGGCTGCCTACGACAATCGGTTCGCATTCCGCATCCGACGGCGCATGAGGCTCATCGCCGTTGGTGAAATAGCCGAACATCTCGCTGTTGTTATACATATTGTCGGCATCGAAGCTGCGACGTATGGAGCGCAGCCCGCTGACGGTCGACAGCACCGACTCGCCGGCGGCTTCCAGTTCATCCATGGTCGAGGTCACGGTGCCGTCGGGGTTCATGCGCCCGAGATTGGCCACTGCATAGATATAATAACGGCCGTAACCGAGCTCCATGTCAAAACTGCCGCGCCAGCTCCAGGCCTCGGCGAGCTCGCCGGTAGTGGTGTCGGCAGGCTTGCGCGTCACTTTTTCAAGCGTCAGGTCCGAGGCCTTGAACTCCTGCATTCTGACAAATTTGCTGTTGGTGTCGTAGACGAGCACCACCAGGTCGCGGATATCCTTGACCGCATCGCCGGCCGGCGCATCGGTCGATGCGCGCGACTTGAGCACCGACCCTGAAACGGGCATGAAGTCTATGGTCGCCGTGACGGTAGCCGAGCCTCCGTCGGCCGCACCATCAAGGTCAAAAAAGTCATCTCTGCACGATGTCAGGCCCGCCAGGAGCAGAACCATCGCCGACAGAAGGAGCGTTATTTTAGCTACAGTGGGTTTCATGTTCTATCAATCAATTCTGTTTAAATCGGATTGCCGTCGCGGTCAATCTCACGGCCGTCGGAATTACGGCGCACGACGTAGCGATCAACAATCGACGTGTCGTGAAATGCGGGCATGCCGTCGCAGTCAATCAGATGGCCTTCGTAGTCAATGATATATCCTGCGTGGTTGCGCACCACGTAGCGGTCTGTAATCGACTCGTCATGGGAGGCGCGGTTGCCCTCGGCGTCAATCAGCAAGCCGGAGCAATCCATGATGTAGCCTACGTAGTTGCGCACCACCTTATATCCGCTCTCCTCGTCGCGATAGCCGGCCGTGCCGTCGGCATCGAGCGGAAATCCGTCTTTATTAAGCGTGTAGCCCTCGAAATCCACAAACCTCACAGGCTTGCCGTCGACCATAATGAGCGTGGCCGGATTGCCGTAGGCATCGACATGATTGCCGTCGGCATCGGTCAGATAGCCGTATTTGTCGCGGTTTACGAGGTTGCCCTCTTCGTCGCGCTCAAGGCCGAAGTCGGGGTCGAGCTCAACCGACGCATAGGGCTGCACATCGACCGTTATCTTCAGTTCCGCATCGCCGTGCAGCTTGGTGATAGCGACCTTATACCACACATTGCGCTTGATATCGGTGCTCACGACATCGGAAACCGCGGGGTCGCGCAGCTCGATGTAGTGACGGCCGGCCGACTCATTCTCAAAGTCGACACAGATGCGCGACATCGGCACGCCCGACATGCTGTTGCAATACTCCGGCATGTACAGCAGCCACCGACGGCCCGGTTCGACTTCGTGGAAAAACAGGTTTTCGTCACGCCCGGGCTCGGAGGGCACATAAACGCGGTCAAGATAGTCGCGGCTCCAGTCGTCCTTGACATAATCACTCTGGCTGCGCACCGCAGGGGCGCAGAGGCCCCGCTTATTATAGTTGGTCATGAATATATCCGACAGATTCCACTGACCCGACGGGTCGGTGTAGGTAACCTCGATTTTTGCCAGCGCACGCAGCAGGTGAATCGTGCCTATATTGACCGCCACACCCGGCTTGACGCCGCTGAACTCCACGGCCCGTATGCCATAAAAGGGAATAGGGCGCTCCTTGCTCGGCAACTCGCCGCTGAATTCAAACTGCCTGGCAAAAACCGACTCCATATCAGGGGTTTCGGGATAGGAGGGCCAGTTGGCCAGCACCATTACCTTGAAGCGGCCCGTCGATATGTCGGCCGTCGTGGCGCCCTCGATATGATAGCGCTTGCTGCTGTCATAGCTATCGAGCGGAGTTACTATCAGGTCGGTCATCTCGCCCAGGAGATTATCGTTGAGGTCATAGAGAATCACCTTCAGATTAGACCTCATCGGACTCTCGAGGTCAATATAGTTCTCGATGCCGTCGCCGGGATAATAGTTGCCCGACGGAGTTGCGCGCGAGTTGTCGGGCAACCCGCCGACATTGATATAAAAGCCCGCGCGATAAACCTTCGCCCCGACGTTTTCGCCGGAATCGGCCGCCGGCTCCATGAATTCGGCAGCCGAGTCGCTGCATGCGGTCATGACAGAGGCAAGCAGCAGGCAGGCAACGGCGCCAATCAAGTGTAAAAGTCGTCCGATCATCTGTAAATTATCGAATCTCAGTGGGTTCAACGGTCGGCATCAGATTTCCTCATTGTTCTGCACGAACGTCCAGCTCAGAATGTTGACCTGACATTGCGTCCAGCGATAATGGGAGTCGAGAAAGAAAATGAAGTTATAGTCGTCCTGACGGTCAAGGAACTCCTGGTCATCCATCGAGCGGATGTTAGCGCTCTTGAGCAGCAGGGCCAGGTTGACCATATCAACGGAAAAGGCAATCTGGCCGTCGCTTTTGCGACGCGCCTCCAGGCGCACGTCTTCGTCGGCCATGAGGCGGCCTACGGTAAACTCAGCCACTGTAGCGTCGTGGGTTCCGCCGTCAAAATCGTCGCCGGGAGCAAGCGATCCGCTGCCGTTGCGTATATCCCATGCGTGATATACGGTCTTGGCCGTCGATATGATGCTGTTGTCATAGTCCATGCGGGCATTGTTCGAGGTAATAGTAAAGTCGAAATCGTTGCCGTCGAGCTCGGTGCCCGACAGGTGCTGGAGCATCACTTTCACCGAGTTGGTGTTCTTTTTCAGAGGCATTTTGAATACGTGCATACCCTCCTCGGCGGGAAAGTAGAGCTCGTCCGTCAGACCATGATACAGGTTATTGAGCGCGCGACGCACGTGCTTGCCGTCGGCGCCTTCGACATCGGCGCGCGCGGCGGTTTCATCGTCGGGCAGGAGCGTGCAGCGGAGGCCGTCGAGCGTAGTGGCCTGATTCACGGCAAAGGAGCCGTTGCCCGGCCGGGCGCCGCCGCCACACCACGCCTGCAGGCGATAGAAGCCGGGGGCCAGAACCTTGTCGAGCACAATCTCATAGCCGTCTGACTTGAGGGCCTCGCCGCTTTCGCTGTGGGTATAGACTATGCGGCCGTCGGAATCGACAACGTTGAGCGTAACGTGGTCGACCTCCGACGCGAACGCGTCGGCATACTTCATGTTCCAGTCATAGCTGAATCTGACGCGGTAGCGGGGGTCGCAGTCGCCCTCGTCTTCGTAAATGAAGCTGTCGCTGCACGACGTCGTCAGCACCATCAGCGCCGCCAGGGCGGGCAGCATGAAACGTTTTATGCGAGATTGGTTCATTATGTCAGGTCGGTCGTTGGTTGATATATATGAGGTGGAGAACCGGGGTTCTCTCATGATTGTCGTTATTAGGAAACAGCGAGAAAAGAGGCTGATAAGTGAATGTGTGTAGGGGAGAGCGGGAGAGTTGCTTTGACAACGAGGCGGGAGGAAAAGAAGAAGCCCGCGGGCGCGGGTATGCACCCGCGGGCCTGAGTCGATAAATCAGGGAGTTCAGATTAGATTTCCTCGGTCTGCGAAACCACGCGCCACGAAAGGATGTTGATGGCCGATTCTACGAAGTAGGTCGGGTCTTTCGGATCTTCGGGGTCAATGACTTCAGGTTTTCCGTCTTCAGTGGTGCGGGGCACGAACACGCCCTGACCCAGAGTCTTGATGCGCGAAATCGCGAGGTTGTAGATGTGGTTGCGGACCAGTCCGTGCTGAGCTTCAATGGGAGCATTGCCGGCTTCGGCAGTGTTGAGGTGCTTCAGGGGAATGGTGTAGAACATAGCGCCGTCGGTCTTTGCGATGGCTTCGTTGCTGTCGCCGGTGGTGGCGCCTGCCAGGAACTTGTTGACCGCTTCGGCGCTCACTTCCTGGGCCTTCCAGGTTTCCACGGTGTTGCCCTTGTCGTCGGTCGAGGTCACCTTTTCAAGAAGCTTGAAGTAGGTGTTGTCGGTGTTGACGGCGAGCTTCACAGAGCCGAGACCGTAACCGCCGGAAACGAGATGCACGTTGGCGTCAGAGATTTCGTCGTAGTGATAAATGTCATTGCCTTCAGCGTCGGTGCCAATCTTCGTGCGGGTATAGTAGGCGGCCATCATGTCGACGGGGCGGATGTTGAACAGGGCCTGCTTAATGAAGTCAGCCTTGAGGTATTCAACGCCGCGGTAGTTCACGAGCTGCAGGGGATTGCCCTTGTCATCGCAGGCAACCGCACGAAGCAACACGGTCGGAGTCTTTGAAGGCGAAACCTGATTGTTGGGCGCGCTGTAGTTGGCGGGGTCGTTGGTGGTTTCGAGGCAGTAAATCGACGCGTCGACGGGTGTGTTAAGGTTTTCCCAGCCTTCTACACCATGGTTAAGGGCCTGCTTGAGGTCATCGCCCGCAAGGCCATAGACGGTCGACTTGCCCCAATAGCTGCGATGATATGCTTCATTGTTCCAGGCCCAGTTTGTGCCGCCGAATTTAGTATTGGCGTCCCATCCGCTGAGGTCCTTCATCAGTTTCGAAGTCTTGGCGGTGGCATTGAGTTCCCATCCGGTCAGAGCGACGTAAACCTTGGTTGCGGCCACACCGGCGGGAGCATCGGGATCGGGGTTGACATCAGGGTTGGGATCACCTGCAACGGTCACATCAACCTCATAGAGAGCATAATCCTTGCCGCTGACTTCGTCATGATACTTCACGTCGGCCAGCTCTTTTCCTTTCAGAAGCGACAAATCTATGCCAACGCGAACTGCCAGACGCTCAACGTAGATCTGCAGCACGTTTGTAGCTTCCTCGGCAGGATCGGGAGTTTCCTGGAAGAAGTATGATGCATCGAGCTTGGTGGCGAAATAGTTGTGGCCTTCGCCATCTTCTTGATCCTTGGCGTTATCTGCGCCAAAGTAGCTCGAAGTGGTCATGATGAAATGGCCGCCTTCGGTCTTGTAGCTGTTAAGGATTTTGCGGCCCATCTCATCAAGAGTGGCTCCGGGCACGAAGTTGTCGGGAACATTGAGCACGGTAACTACCCAGTTGGGATACTCCTTGCCGGTAAGACCCTTCAGAACCACCGTGTTTTTGCCTTTGAATTCGATGTTTTCAGTTGAGCCTGCCGAGCCGCCGAGCCAGGAGTTTGACTGCAGCATGTAGTTGCCGGCACGGTCGTAGAAGAAGAAGTAAGCGTTCTGCACAGCGCCTTCAGTTTCATTGCCGTACACGTAATCGCCCGCGCGGCTACGGCCGGGAGCCATGTTGGGGCTCGACGACGATGCGGCGTTGAGCGATACGTTCAGGTAGGCCACGTCACCTTCGGGTCGGATGATGTCTTCGACCTGATTGCCGTTCACGTCCTCATCGCCAAGAATTTCTTCGTTGGAGCATGCGGCCATTGCCAGCACTGCAGTTCCGAGGAAAAGTTTGCTTAAAATGTTCATAATCGGTTAGTGATAAGATGTTTTATTATGTTTATATATTGTTTGTTTTCAATCTTTTTTGGTAGTCTTCGCGGTAATTTCGACGGCTACGTGGTTTCTGATTTCTTCAATGTTGGCCAGATAGTCGTTAGCCTTGGCCACGCCTCCCTTTGCGGCGCGACGGAACAACACCGCCGCGCGGTCATAGTCGCCCTCGCGGGCCGCGATGATGCCGCGTGCAAAGCCGGCCTGCGGGCTGTCGCCGGCCATGGCCAGATACTTTCGGGCCAGGTCGTTGTTGTCGGCCATCAGAGCGATGCTCGCGGCATTGAGATTCAGCATCGGGTCTTCGGGATAGACCTCGCAGGCGGTCATCATCACCGCGTTATACTCGGGCGAGCCCTCGGCATACTGCGCGGCTACGGTGTAGAAGTCAACCGGTCGCAGACACGTCGGGTCGCTGCCATAGAGGCGGTTGAGTTCCGCCAGGTCGGTATAGATTTTTATGCGATATTTGACCGTATAGTCCGAGTGGCGCAGCCAGGGATATATCTCCTTAAGCATCAGCTGATAGTCCTTGGGATACGTGCGTTTAATCAGGTCATTCTTCGCGTCGGGGTCCATCGGACTGTCAATCATGGCGAGGATTTCGGGGCGATGTTCGATTGCAAATTGCAGCGAATCGGCCACATAGCGGCGCAGACCGCCCCAGTCTTCAGGCTCGAACGAGTTGCTGAACACCGTGTCTGACAGCTGAAAAGCCTTGCGGCTATAGTCGCGCACATAGGCCATCAGCGTTTCCGTGCGTCCCTGAGCCAGGCGCACGTTGTTGCGATAGCTACCCTCGGGCGACGCAAAGCCTTTGATGTGGATGCCGGTAATGATGGCGTCGCGGTTATTGCGCACATAGTCAATCGAATTGATGATTTTCGCAATCTCGCTGCGGTTAATCATGTAGTCGGGTTTCAGTTCGGTGCGGTTGACTACGAACGACACGAAAGCGCTCCCTTCGATGTTTTTCTCGACCGGAGCATCGTTGACCGGCGGAGCGAACACGAACTCGCGTATCAGGCCTGGGCGGTCGGTCGAGATGCGGGCAATCTCGGTCATGCCGTTGGGGCTGGTGCCGGGCATCGGCACCGACGGGCTGCAGCAGGTCGAGGAGAGGCGGCGCAGCTCGACAGTCGAGTGCTCCATCCACGGCTCCAGCGTCACCGTGCGGCTGACGACGGCATTGCCGGGCTTGCCGGCGCGGAACACTGCGGCCCCGCCATTACCGTCGAGGGCGCCCTCGCGCAGATACTGATACCAGCGGCTGCGGCCGCAGATTCTAATCGTGTCGAGTTCAAGCGTGCGGCCGTCGGCACCGACAATGACCGGAACAAACGTCTGCTCCGATTCGCGTCCGATTTTGAAGTCGGCGGGACGGAGTTCGACGTTAACGGCCAGCGTGCGGGCGGCTTCGTCAACGGCTACGTCGACCGTATATATCGCAGGGTCCGAGGCGCTGAACGACGCTGCCTTGCCCTTGGCCGATGCCGTCAGGGCGAGCGCCAACGACGCTGCCGCCGCGGCCAGAAGTTTCTTTGTGTAGGTCTGCATGGCTACTTGTTGGGTATATGGATGCTTGTATGTCAGAAAGTATAAATCAGATTGACGGCCGCCTTGGTCGGTCCGACATAGTTGTGGGACACTCCGGTGCGCAGGCGCTTGCCGCAGTCGGCACAGCGGAACTCATCGCTGCGCGTATAGATCCATCCGAAGCCCAGTTCGGCTTCAAGATTCCAGTGGCGCGACAGAATCCACGAGTAACCGTAGGCTACGCCGGCGCCGGCCATCCAGCCCTGCATGCGCCTGTCGGTCAACACCGAGAAGTCGGTGCCCAGAAACTTTATGTCATTTTTCAGATTGCCGAAATTATACTGGCCGCCGATGGCATGCACTCCGACAAAATGGCCGCTGAAACGGCGACAGAACCAATAGCGCGCTTCAGGCTGAACCATCCATTGCTTCCAGCGATGGCCATTGACCGTCCAGGCGTTCAAGGTGCCGGAGAGCTCTAAAGTCCATTTGGGAGCCAGTCCGGCCTCCAGACTCACGGTCGGGCTCAACAGGGCATCGTAGAGCAGATTGGTCTTCAGCGCCCAGCGTTGGGCATTTGACGCGACCGCACATCCTAATGCCAGCGCCATCGCCAGCATAATCTGCCGTAAATTATTGATTACCAGTCCTCGCATTGCGTTTTCAATTGATGATATATTTGATTGGAAATATGTCTGAATCAGTTGTTTTCATACAAGTAAGTACCGAAAGTCAGTCCTGCGGGCGTAGTCACGTCCTCAGACACTTTTTTCATATAGGCACACACGTAGGCTACATAGTGCAGAGCCCGCTCAGGGCCAACTCTATGTGGCGCACTTAACCGCCGTGCGGTTAAAAATAAATCTATGGTGGCGTTAAATTGCTGGCTATCTGCCAGTTGAGCAATTGGGGGGGGGTAAAAAGCATCATTCCGAATCCCTCTGACCCGAAAAGAAGCAAATTATCTGATGATTTCTGTGTGATTATCATAAAATAAAGTAAAATAAATCAATCTTTTTCAGAGACCTGGAAACAGGAAACCTTGTGTATTCAGGCCGCAAAATTACGAATTATTTTCTTTCCTGCAAAATATCAACAAACAATTTAACTTAATCGGATTTTTTTGCGTAACTTTGCAGTAGTTATGTCGAAAACTCTGCTCAGGTTCTCGCTGATGTTTGTGGTTCTCGTACTCGCCCAGGCAGTTATCTTCAACCACATAGCGCTCTATTCCATAGGGCTCGCTTTCGTGTTTATATACTTCATCATCAAGCTGCCGGTCAATCTGTCGCAGTCACGCGTGATTTTCCTGTCGTTTATGATAGGCCTGGCAATCGACATCTTCCAGGATACTCCGGGCGTCAACGCCCTGGCCTGCACCTGCCTTGGCGGCTGCCGTCGCTCTATAATCAGGCTCTACATTCCGCGCGAGGACGACATTATACACACCACCCCGTCAATTCGCTCACTCGGCACTGCCGTGTTCGCCAAATATGTGCTGACAATGACCCTGGTCTACTGCGCACTGGTGTTCACCATCGAGGCTTTCACCTTTTTCAACCCCGCAATGCTGGCAATGCGCATTGTGGCGTCGACCCTGCTGACGTCGCTCCTGCTCATCGCCGCCGACTCGATTTCGCTTCCGTCACGCAGTGAGAAAAGACTATAATCTCGAAAAGCGCCGCTACGTCATCGGGGGTTTCATAGTTGTGATTGCCCTGATTTACCTGGTCAGACTCTTCACTCTCCAGGTTGCCGACGACAAGTACAAGGCTTTTGCCGAAAACAACGCATTTCTGCGCAAGGTGCAGTTTCCGAGCCGCGGCCTGATGTATGACCGCAACGGCGAACTCGTGGTCTACAACCAGCCCGCCTACGACGTCATGATGATTCCGAAAGACATCAAGGGCCTCGACACGCTCGACTTTTGCCACACGCTCGGAATCACACGCGAACAGTTCGACTCACGCATGGCCGACGTGAAAAAATCGGCCGGCTACAGCGTCTACACCCCGCAGCGCTTCATGTCACACCTGACTGCGCGCGACTACGGTCGCCTTCAGGAAAAACTTTACCGCTATCCGGGCTTCTTTACCCAGAAGCGAATTCTCAGGCAATATAACTACCTGGCCGCAGCCAACGTGCTCGGCAACATACGCGAAGTGAACCAGCGCGACCTCGACAATGACGACGACGCCTATTACCGCGCCGGCGACTACATAGGCGACCTCGGAGTTGAACGCAGCTACGAAAAATACCTGCGCGGCGACAAAGGCGTGGAAATTCTGATGCGCGACGCCTACGGCCGCATCCAGGGCCGCTACGAAGAGGGCGCCTTCGACGTTTCGCCCCACTCCGGCCGCAACCTTACGCTGAGCCTCGACATCAAGCTCCAGCAGTATGCCGAAAGCCTCATGGTCAACAAAATCGGCGCCGTAGTGGCCATCGAGCCGAAAACGGGCGAGATTCTCTGCATGGTGTCGTCGCCCACCTACGACCCGACGCTGCTCGTAGGCCGCGAGCGAGGCAAAAACTACCTCAAGCTCGCCTCGGCCGACAATATCGACCACCCCCTGTTTGACCGAGCGCTGATGGGCTCATACCCGCCCGGCTCCACTTTCAAGCCCGGCCAGGCCCTGATTCTGCTCCAGGAGGGCATCATTGACCTCAACACGGCCTATCCGTGCTATCACGGCTACATAAACGGCGGCCTCAAGGTGGGGTGTCACGGCCACGGCTCGCCGATTCCCGTCAAGCCGGCGCTGCAAACGTCGTGTAACGCCTTTTTCTGCTGGGGCTTCAAGAACATGATTGACCGCCGCAGCAAGTATGGGTCGAGCGCCAAGGCATTTGAGGTATGGAAAAACCATCTCGTCCAGCTCGGCTACGGCTACCGCCTCGGCGTAGACCTGCCCAACGAAAGCCGCGGATTCCTGCCCAACGCCAAGTACTACGACAAATTCTACGGCGAGGGACGCTGGAGCGCCAACACCATCGTCTCCGTATCCATAGGCCAGGGCGAAGTGCTCGCAACGCCCCTGCAGATGGCCAATCTCTGCGCAACCATAGCCAACCGCGGCCACTTCATAACCCCCCATGCCGTCAAGGCTATACAAGACACGGTCATGCCCGCCGAATATCTGCAGACCCACGCCCCCGACATCGACTCACGCTGGTTTCACGCCGTAGCCGAGGGCATGCGCATGGCCGTCACCGGCGGCACATGCCGCCTGGCCAACCTACCCGACATCGAAGTGGCCGGCAAGACGGGCACCGCCCAGAATCCCCACGGCAAAGACCACTCGGCCTTTATCGGCTTCGCCCCCTACGACGACCCGCAGATTGCCGTTGCCGTCTACGTCGAAAACGGCGGCTTCGGAGCCACCTTCGGCGTGCCCATCGGCTCGCTCGTAATCGAAAAATACCTCAACGGCTCCATTCGCCCCGAGCGGAAATACATTGAGATGAACATGTTGAACGCAAGCACCAAACAATTCCGTGTTATCAGGAACAAGCCGAAAAATTAACAGCGACCCGTCGGCATTCCGCTCGCTCGACTGGTTTACAGTAGTGCTCTACCTGCTGCTCGTTCTGGCGGGGGTGGTGAGCATCTATGCGGCCAGCTATGACTTCGACCACGCGTCGATATTCTCCTTCACCGAATTTTCGGGCAAACAGCTGCGCTGGATCGGACTCTCGCTCGTGATCGGACTCGTGATTCTGCTGAGCGACTACCGCATCTACGAAACCTATGCCTACCCGCTCTACGTCATGATGATGGTGCTGCTGGCCGTCACGGCCGTCATAGCCCCCGACATCAAGGGATCGCACTCATGGCTCAAAATAGGTCCTGTCAGCCTCCAGCCGGCCGAATTCGCCAAGTGTGCCACCGCCCTGGCCTTGGCCAAACTCTTCAACAGCTATAACTTCAAGCTGCGCTCACCCTCAAGCTACGCCAAGGCCATAGGGCTCATAATCCTGCCCATACTGCTGATTATCGCCGAACGCGAAACCGGCTCCGCCCTGGCCTATATGGCCCTATTCTTCGTGCTCTACCGCGAAGGCATGAGCGGCATGGTGCTCCTGGCCGCCCTGGCCGCAGTGGTCATATTCGTCGTTTCGGTCAAATATGTCGACCCGATGATACCCGGCATGTCAACCGGCGAATTCATTGTCATGATTCTGATAATGGCCACGTCGTCACTCATGGCCGGCCTCTACGCCCGCTCGCTCGAAGTGATGCGCAACGTCAGCATCCTCTTCATCGGCGCAATCGGCGCCATGATGCTCTGCAACAGCCTCGGCCTCGAGCTGCCCTGGCTCTGGATCTACATCGGCCTGATTGGCCTGGCCGCCCTCTACTTCGCCGTAATGGCCATTAAAGACCACCTGCGCAAGCTGCTCGTATGCACCATCTTCGCCATCGGCTCGGTAGCCTTCTCGCTGTCGGTCAGCGTGCTCTTTGACCACCTGGCCCCCCACCAGCAAAACCGCATCCTCGTGTCGCTCGGCATCAAGGCCGACCCGCGCGGCGCCGGCTATAACGTAAACCAGAGCATGATTGCCATCGGCTCCGGCGGCCTGACCGGCAAAGGCTTTCTCAACGGCACCCAGACCAAGCTAAAATACGTGCCCGAGCAACACACCGACTTCATTTTCTGCACCATCGGCGAGGAACAGGGATTCATGGGCACCTCGGCCGTCATACTGATTTTCCTGATGCTGATTCTCCGCATCATCACCCTGGCCGAACGCCAGCCCTCAACCTTTGTACGCGTCTATGCCTACAGCGTCGCGTCAATCCTGATTTTCCACCTATGTATTAATATAGGTATGGTCATAGGCCTCTGCCCGGTAATCGGCATTCCCCTGCCATTCTTCTCTTACGGCGGCTCATCGCTCTGGGGCTTCACAATTCTGCTCTTCATTCTGCTGCGCCTCGACTCGGCCCGCAAGCAATTTCGCAACTGAGGCGCACCTCGCGGCCCCACCCCTCCCTCTCATACCAAACAAATGGGCAACCTCGCGGCCGCCCAAGAGCTTCAAATACACAATTATCTATAAAACAACTATTTTTCATGATTTCCGTACGATTCGGAATACCGTACATCTATCGCTCGCAAATATACATAACATTTTTTGGTTTTAAATAACTTTTTTGTTAAAAAAAATAAAACGCGGATTATTCTGTCAATTTTACTGTATCTTTGCTTAACGATAATGCACTTTTAAGCTAACTTATGATTGAGTCCGTTTCGCTGCGACAGATGCAGCGCCTTTACGAAATAGCCAAATACGACACCGCAATCAACGGTCAGGACTACGTCTACGTTCACGTGACTCCAGCCGACAGCAACTACACCGAGTTGCTCCAGAACGCTATCCGGTTCAACGGCATGATTATATTCGTGGTGCGATCGGGCAAAATCTCATTTGCCGTCAACATGGACCACATTCGCCTCGGCGCCAACCAGATGCTGATCACCGGCGCGAACTCCATTATCACCATTGACCACGACACAATTGAAAACCTCGACGCCTACGCCCTCTTTGTGAGCGACGAATTCATTCACGACCTGAACTTCGAGGTCATTATTCTCAACAACCTCCCCATAGCCGCCAACCGGTCGCCGGTGTTGCGCCTCGACACCGAAGCGGTTGACCACATTGCAGCCTACATGGAGCTGCTCGACATGAACATGCGCCGCAACACCGCCGAAGGCGACGACCTCTTTGCCAAAAGCATTTCGCGCTCACTGCTCACCGCCACCCTCTACCAGCTCATGATTCTGTCGCTCCACCGCCAGGACATGGCCGACGGCAACGAAGAAATCTCCGAACCCACCCGACCGCGCTCGCGACGCATGCTCTACACCCACGAATTTGTGCGCCTCGTGCGCAAACACTTCAGGCTCGAACACTCCGTCCGCTTCTACGCCAACAAGCTCTGCATTTCGCCGAAATACCTCTCGCTCGTTGTCAAAGAAAGCTCCGGACGGTCAGCCGCCGAAATCATCGACGAATATCTGCTCCTCGAAGCCAAAAACCTGCTTCGGTTCTCAGGCAAAAACATTCAGCAGGTTGCCTATGAACTCAACTTCTCTAACCAGTCGAGCTTCGGAAAATACTTCAAACACCTAACCGGCATGAGCCCCTCCGAGTTCCAGAACTCCTGACACTGAACCGAGCCGTAACATACTGACCCACACATAAGAGAGACACGCCGCCGCAACCGGCGGCCCCTACCCCTCCCAAATCGCGAAAGTTAAACTACGTTAACTTTCGTTAAAGATTTTGGGGGGGGTAATTTTTGCCGTAAATTTGCTGCGAACAACAATTATCACATAAACATCACCCCATAAAACCCACGCGCCTGCACGGCGCCCCTCCACCGATATCCAACAAACTTATTCTAACCACTTCCCAATCACTTTTCAATGAAAAAACTATTACTCACACTGCTCTGCGCCACCGCATCTGTATTAACAAATGCCACAGAGACAACGGATGAAATCACATCTGCAACCCTGCCGGCAACAGGCTCCAGTTATGTAGAATTCTCCGACATTACATGTAACAGTAACGCAGTATATTGTGGCAAAACAGCCAAAAACGTAAACATCCAGATTCAAAAGAGTTCAATATTCCTTTGGACTTCAACCTCAGGCGGCAACATTAAGTCAATTTCAATTACTTATAAAACAAACACCACACCTCGCAACATCAGCGTCTATGCCTCGAACACTGCTTATACAACCAGTACACCAAGCTTATCGGGCGATGCTACTGCAACACTCTCAAGTACAAATCTGACTTGGACTCCTACCGAAAATTATCAGTATTTCGCATTAAAAAATGCCACCAGCAACGCTGCGTATATTGAAAAAATTACGATTGTATGGATGTCTGACGACACAGCTCCCAAACTTGAACCGGCTGGGCTTGAATTCACTGAATCCGAGAAAACAGTCAATATCGGGGAGGAATTCACACTCTCAGTCACCAACCCCAACTCATTAGAAGTAATCTACGTTTCGTCAAACCCGGAAGTAGCTACTGTTGACTCAAACGGCACAGTCAAAGCTCTCGCCAAGGGCTCAACCACGATCACAGCTACGTCTGAAGCAACCGAGGAATTCGAAGCCGGCAAAGCCGAGTACACCCTCAGCGTAATTGACCCCAACGCACCCGAGCAGGACTATAATTTCACCGTAACAGGCCTGACTGACAATAACGCAGAGGTAGTCTTTTCGCCCGCAGCCAACATTGCAACCTTCACCACTGCAAAAAATAATAGCGTAAACGCTCCTGCCTTTAATACGAATGGCTCTGACCTCCGCATCTATGCCAAAGGTTCACTGACAATTTCTGTACCCGAAGATGTAATCGTCAGCAAGATCGTATTCAACATCTCTACCCAGGGTCTCGTGCGCCTCGCGCCTATTACGGCTTCAGTCGGCTCAATTGCGACCCAGTCGTCAGGCGACGAAACAGTTACGTGGACCGGCAATGTTTCCAACGGCAAAATTGAGCTGACCGTCGGCGACACAGCCGATTACGGCACAGAAAACACTAAAGCAGGTCAATTATGCTTTGGCTCTGGCATCATCACCGCAGAGTTTGTTAAACTGCCTGCTACTCCCGTCATCTATGTCAAAGACGGCGACGAAATAACTGATGGCACGATTGATCTCGAAAAGGGCACCAAGACTATCGTCATTGCCGTTGCCGAGGGCCACGAACTCTGGTATAAGGTTTCAGAAATCGACGAAACCGTTGAAGCTCAGAACGCCGACACTCTCGCCGACGACTTCATCAAAGCAGAAACCAACCCCGCTGAAATCGAACTGACCAAAAACGGCTCGGTTGAATACTACAGCGTTCTCAACGGCGTCAGCTCTCCCGTTCAGACTCTTATGGTGACCGGCGCGAACACTACCGCCATAGCTGAAGTCGGCGCCGAGGCCAATGTCGCAGCCGAATGGTTCGACATGCAGGGCCGCCGCGTAGCCGTGCCCACCAAGGGTGGTGTCTACATCATCAAGCAAGGCTCCAAAACGAGCAAGCGCGCGCTCTGAATTGAGCCCGCATTGTGATAAAAATTGTTATACTATCAGAACACGGGACGCTGCGAAGCGCCCCGTGTTTGTTATTCCGGTAAATTGTGTTGGGAGTCTTGGTTGAGTGCGTGCGGCGTGCACGCCGCACTTAAAACCGCAGGCGGAACGACTGGGCCGGCAGCCCGCGGCGACGCACGGCAATGAGCGTGGTGCCGTTGGTGAAGGTCATGGCCCGCTCGGGCTTGCAATCGCACTTTTCAATATAGAGCACCTTGAACTCGGCGGGAATTTCGCCGCCGGGGCCTACGTAGACAAAATCGGCCTCGTCGGTCCGCTCGGTCATGGTTGCGCGCGGACACACGCGGCGCGCAATCGCGGCGGCGCCGGAGCAACGGCCCGTCATGGCAATGGTTTGCGGGTTGAAGTAGTTCATCACCCTGAACAGGCGCCTGTCGGCCCGCGAGGTCACTTCGCGACCAAAGCAGTAGAACTGACACCGTTCGCGCAGCACAAAGCGGATAAAGTAATAGCCGAACGGCGAGTGGACCGTGAATCCGCGCCCTACGCGCATCATCTGAAGGCGCGTCAGCGGATAGGCCACCATAGAGCGCAGGGCCGAGGCAATCATTTGCGTTTTTTCAGGGCTATCAGCGCTCCGGCGAGCAGCAGCAGATAAACAAGGCCGACCGAGGCGTAGGCCACACCGCAGGTAACTCCGATCGAGCGGGGCTTGAACTCCATTACAATCCGGTGGGAACCCGCGGGAACGTCGAGTGCGCGCAGCAGGTAGTCGACGCGGCCAAGGCGCGCGGGCTCGCCGTCGATAGTAACGTTCCAGCCGTCGGGATAGTAGATTTCAGAGAACACGGCCAGGGCTCCGCCGGCGGTTACCGCATCATATTCCAGGCGGTCGGGGGCGTAGGCCACCAGACGGATTGAATCGGAGGGCGATGCGGGCTTCGGCTCGCCGAGCACGGCGGCAAAACGGCGGTCGGCCACGGCGGTGACGGCGGGGTCAATCGAGTCGAGCGCGGCCATTTCGGCATCGGCGTTGTCGACATAGGTCAGCGAATCGACAAACCAGGCATTGCCCAGCGCGCGAGGGTTCACCACGGGAGCCTGCGAGTGGTCGGCGATAATATAGCGCGTGTTGAGCATGTCGAGCACATTCAGATGCGAGTTGAGCCAGGCAATCTCGTCGGGGGCATAGGCAGCCATGGCTGCCGAATCGCCGCGCAGCGCCAGCAAAGAGGCAACCTCGGGGCGGGCCAGATAGCCGAGATGGCGGTCAATCATGTCTTGATAGCGCGTCAACTTTGCGGCATGGTAGCCGCCCACAGACTTGTGGAAATACGACGGGTCGTTGGTGTAGAACTTAGTGGCGTCGAGCACCCTGAAGTCAGGGTCTGCGTCGGCCAGAATCACGCGGTCGGCCGCCGACGGGGTGAAGCGGTTGGTTTTGTGCACCTCGGGGGTGAAGCTGGCGGAATTGAGGTAGCGCTTGTCGGCCGTGTAGAGGTCAATCGTGGTGGCCACGCCGATTACGGCGAGCGCTACCGTCGGTTTCACGGCACCGCGCATGGTCAGCAGCATGGCTATGCCCGCAACGGCGATAAACGCGGCCGAACGCAGGGCATCGGAGCTCAGCGTTGCGTGGCGCATCGACTCGACGGCCTGAAGCACGGCCGGATAGTGCAATATGTTGAAATCCTGAGGCAACGCGCCGGCATAGATATACTGGGCAATGGTCATTTCGTCGCGCTCGCCCATGATTACAGAGCCGAACAGACCGGGCGCGAATATGCCGGCCAGACAAATTGCCAGGCAGATGCCGAAGCTGACGGCCAGCGGCTTGAGCATGGTTCGGCGATCGGCGGCACAGAAAAATTCGCGCAGGCCGAGAATGGCGAGCAAAGGCATGGTGAACTCGGCAATGACCAGTATGGACTCGACCGTGCGGAAGCGGCTATACATCGGCATATAATCGATAAACAGGTCGGTAAACCACTGCAGGTTACGGCCCAGGGCCAGGAGCACCGACAGCAGTGTCAGCACAACCAGCGCCCACTTGACGGGCCCTTTGACCACGATGGCGCCGAAAAGAAACAGCGCCACGATGATTGCGCCGACATAGACCGGGCCGTTGGTGCCCTCGGCGCCGCCATAGTAGGGCGAAAAGAGCTGCAGCAGGGTCATCTGCCCGTCGCGCGCCATGAGTTCGCGTCCCTCGGGGGTGTCGGCAAGCGTCAGGCCGGCCATCTGACCGTTGACGGGCTTGGCCGAAGCGCCGCCCACCACGTCGGGAATCAGCAGACTGAGCGTTTCAATGCGGCCATAGGAGTAGGCGGTGATGTAGTCGCGGTCAAGGCCACCGGTCGCGTTGGCGTCAGAGCCGTCGGTGCGGGTCAGTTCGGAGTGGCCGCCGCGCATCGACTGCTTGGAGTACTCATAGGTGTGATAGAGATTGGGGGAATTGGCAGCGACGGCAAGCAGCATTGCGCCGGCCAGAATGGCCGTGTCGACGCCCCAGCGGGGCAGCCGCTTGTCGCGAAGCGCATTGACGCCATAGGCCACCACCAGGCCGAACATCACAAAGGCAAAGTAGTAAGACATCTGCACATGGTTGCTCGCAATCTGAAGCATCATGAACAGAGCCGCAACGCCGGCGCCGAGCAGCCGGCGCCCGTTATAGATCATTACCAGGCCTGCAATGGTCGGAGGCACATAGGTCAGCGTGTAGAACTTCCACAGATGGCCCGCCCCGATAATAATGACGAAATAGGAACTCAGCCCCCACGCAACGGCTCCGATAAGCGCCATTGACGGCTTGATCTTCATGGCCAGCAGCAGAATCAGCATGCCTATCATCATCATTACCAAGAGATTGGTCGGTTCAGGCATAAACAGACTATAGGCCTTGCCAATCCATGAGAAGAGAGCGTTAGGACCATAGCCCGGCGCAATCTGATAGGTAGGCATGCCGCCGAAAACGGAGTTGGTCCACCATGTTTTTTGGCCGGTTTGTTCGAGATGCTGTGTCAGTTCGCGGCCAAGCGCCTCGCCCTGTTCCATGTCATACTGGCCGAGCACATTGCCCTCGAAATTGTCGGGATAGAAAAACGCCAGGCTCACCGCCACGATAACGGCCAGGGCGCCGGCTACGCTCAGAAGCGTCTTTTTCAGATTAGTCATTTACAGATATTTTTCGCCGAGCGTATGGCTCACGTCGTTAACATATTGCTTTATTTGCTGTTCGCAGCCGAGCGGGCATATCAGAAGCACGTCGGCGGTGTCGGCCACAACATAGTCTTTGAGGCCGTTGACAACGATAATCTTGTCGGGATTGGCTTCGTAAAAGATGCTGCCTGAAGTGTCGTGGGCCATAACCGAACAACGGTGGGTTACGTTGCCCTGGCGGCTCTTGGGCGACAGCTCGTGGAGCGCGCTCCAGGTTCCGAGGTCGCTCCAGCCCGGATCGACCGGCTCTACAAACACGTTGCCCGCCTTTTCCATCAGCGCGTAGTCAATGCTGATTGCGGGGCATGCGGGAAACTCACGGGCTATGTAGTCGGCTTCGGCGGGAGTGCCGAACACCCCGTCGGGAGCATCGAAGCGCAGGGCTATTTCCGGCGCATGTTCGCTGAGTCCGGCGAGCACGCTGCGCGCCGACCAGAGGAACACACCCGAGTTCCAGATAAACTCGCCGGTCGAGAGAAACACCTTTGCCAGCTCGAGGTCGGGCTTTTCAGTAAAGGTTTTGACGCGGCTGATTCCGGCGGCGTCAGAAGCGTCGCCGATCTGAATATAGCCATAGCCGGTTTCCGGGCGCGAGGGCTTGATGCCGAGCGTAAGCAGCGCACAGTTTTCCTCAACAAACTCAAAGCCGCGGCTCAGCGCGTCGAGAAACACACGCTCGCGGGTAATCAGATGGTCGCTCGGCATGACCACCATCGATGCGTCGGGGTCGAGAGCGGCTATATGGCGTGCGGCCCAGGCAATACAGGGCGCCGTGTTGCGCCGCGCAGGCTCGAGCAGAATGTTTTCAGGCCTGACCTCGGGCAACTGCTCGCTGACCACCCCGGCATAGTCGGCGTTGGTCATGACGATGATGCGCTCGGGGTCTACAAGCGGCAGTATGCGGTCATACGTCATCTGGAGCAGGGTGCGCCCCGTGCCCATGAAGTCGAGGAACTGTTTCGGGCGATGCTGACGTGAAGCCGGCCAGAAACGCGAACCGACTCCGCCACACATTATCACACAATATCTCATATAAATATCGGGTCTTATCTTCTATTTTTCCGCAAAGATAACAAATTTCCGCCGCGCAACAAAATTAAACGGGCGCCATCTATGCCGGCTTTTCTTTTTTTTACGTACCTTTGTGGGGTAATTTAACCAATACCTTAACTCTAATGAAGACATCAAAGATTTATCCATGGATAGTAGTGGCCCTGCTTTGGGTAGTGGCCCTGCTCAACTATCTTGACCGCCAGATGCTCTCAACGATGCAGAGCAACATAGCCCTTGACATTCCCGCCCTGCGCAATGCCGAGGCTTTTGGCGCACTGATGGCCATATTTCTGTGGGTATACGGCATTGCAAGCCCGTTTTCGGGCGCTGTGGCCGACCGCATTAGCCGCAAGTGGCTCATTGTCGGCTCGCTGGGCGTATGGTCTGGGGTCACGTTCGCCATGGGCTACGCCACCGAGTTCAGCCAGCTGATGTGGCTGCGCGGAGTCATGGGCATCAGCGAGGCGCTCTATATCCCCTCGGCCCTTTCGCTCATTGCCGACTACTTCACCGGCAAGAGCCGCTCGCTCGCCATCGGTCTGCACATGACCGGCCTCTACTGCGGCCAGGCGCTTGGCGGCTTCGGTTCGCTGGTGGCGACGACATGGTCGTGGCAGTCCACGTTCCACTGGTTCGGCATCGGCGGTGTGGCCTACGCGCTGCTGCTGGCATTCCTGCTCCGCGAAAAAGAGGCCCACAGCCCCGCCGCCGCAACCCCCGCCGCCGGGCAGACGTCGGGCGGCGAGAGCATGGTGCGCTCCTTCGCAATGATATTCTCGAATGTGGCTTTCTGGGTAATACTCTTCTTCTTCGCCTCGAGCTCGATTCCCGGATGGGCCACCAAGAACTGGCTTCCGACCCTGTTTCGCGACAATCTCGGCCTCGGCATGGACTGGGCCGGCCCGATGGCCACGCTGACAATAGCCCTGTCGAGCTTCATCGGCGTCATGGTGGGCGGCCCCATCAGCGACCGCTGGGTCAAGCGCAACGTGCGCGGCCGCATCTACACCAGCGCCATCGGCCTTTCAATGATGATTCCGGCACTGGTGCTCATCGGCCTGGCCCATAACGCCTGGCTCTCTGTCATGGCGGGCCTCTGCTTCGGCATCGGCTACGGCATGTTTGACGCCAACAACATGCCGATTCTCTGCCAGTTCGTGGCTCCCGGACGCCGCGCAATGGCCTATGGCTTCATGAACTCACTCGGCGTCATCATGGGCGCCATTACTACTCAGGCGCTCGGCGCCCTGACCGAATCGGTAGGCCTCGGCCTCTGCTTCTCGCTGATGGGCGGCATTCTGCTCGTGGCCCTGGCCCTGCAGCTGCTGGTGCTCAAGCCCGAGTGCGACGACATGCGCGATTAAATCAACAAACCAATTATATCATCCATATAATCTTACTAAAACAGTGGAATTCGAAAAAATCTGCGGGCTCATCGACGCCCCCTTTACCCCCTTCGACGCTGAAGGCAATGTTAACCTCGCGCCGATTCCGGCCTATGCCGCAATGCTTCAGAAAAACGGCCTCAAAGGCGTGTTCGTGAACGGCTCGTCAGGCGAGGGTTATATGCTCACCACCGACGAACGCAAGGCCATTGCCGAGGCCTGGGTCAAGGCCGCGCCCGAGGGCTTCAAGGTTATTGTTCACGTTGGCAGCTGCTGCGTGCGCGACAGTCGTGAACTGGCCCGCCACGCCGCCGAAATCGGCGCCTGGGGCATCGGCGCCATGGCTCCCCCGTTCCCGAAAATCGGCCGCATCGAAGAGCTGGTAAAGTATATCGAGGAAATTGCCTGCGGCGCCCCCTCGCTTCCGTTCTACTTCTATCACATTCCGGCATTCAACGGCGCCTTCCTGCCCATGCTCGACCTGCTGAAGGCGGTTGACGGCCGCGTGGAGAACTTTGCCGGCATCAAATATACGTTCGAGAGCCTCTATGAGTACAACCAGTGCCGCCTCTACAAAAACGGCAAGTATGACATGCTCCACGGCCAGGACGAGACCATCCTGCCCTCGCTCGCCATGGGAGGCGCGCGCGGAGGCATCGGCGGCACCACCAACTATAACGGCCGCGAGCTCGTTGCAATCATCGACGCCTGGAACTGCGGCGACATCGACGCCGCACGCGAGCATCAGAACTTTGCCCAGGAGGTAATCAACGTGATTTGCCGTTTTCGCGGCAACATCGTCGGAGGCAAGCGCATAATGAAGCTCATTGGCCTCGATCTCGGCCCGAACCGCACCCCCTTCCGCAACATCACGCCCGACGAAGAAGCGCAGATGAAGCGCGAACTCGAGGAAATCGGATTCTTTGAACGCTGCAACAAATTCTGAGCCATATGGATAACCAATGGAAATCGTATCTGCAACAGTGGCATGACCGCTACCGCGCCGACGCTATCGGCAACATTCTGCCATTCTGGCTCAAATATGGCCGCGACCGCGAACATGGCGGCGTCTACACCTGCCTTGACCGTGAAGGACGGCTCATGGACCCGACCAAATCGGTGTGGTTTCAGGGACGGTGCGCATTCATCTATGCCTTTGCCTACAATAACCTCGAAAAGAATCCCGAGTATCTCGACTTTTCGCGCAGCTGTCTGGACTTCATCGAAGCGCACTGTTTCGACACCGACGGCCGCATGTTTTTCGAGGTGACGGCCGACGGCACGCCGCTGCGCAAGCGCCGCTACGTCTTCTCGGAGTGCTTTGCCGCCATAGCCATGAGTGAATATGCCCTGGCCACGGGTTCGCGCGAGTATGCCGAGAAGTCACTGGCCCTGTTCAAGGAAATCTGCCGCTTCATTGCCACCCCCGGAGTGCTCGAGCCCAAATACCTGCCCGCACAGCAGGCCGTGGGCCACAGCATCACGATGATTCTCATCAACACGGCTGCACGCGTCAGGGAGGTAATCAGCGACCCATGTCTCAACGAGCAGATCGACCGCTCGCTCGAGGCCATACGCACCCTGTTCATCCATCCCGAGTTCAAAGCACTGCTCGAAACGGTCACCCCCGACGGCAAGCTGATCGACACGCTCAACGGACGCACCATCAATCCCGGCCACTGCATCGAAACGGCCTGGTTCCTGCTCGAGGAGGCAAAATACCGCAACCGCGATGCCCGAATCACCGAAATGGCCCTTCAGATTCTTGACTGGAGCTGGGACTGGGGCTGGGATAACGAGTTCGGAGGCATCATCAACTTCCGCGACTGCAAGAACTTCCCGCCTCAGGACTATTCGCAAGACATGAAGTTCTGGTGGCCGCAGTGTGAGGCTGTCATTGCCACACTCTACGCCTACGAGGCAACCGGCAACGAGCGCTATCTTGAAATGCACCGCCTGGCCAATGACTGGGCCTATAAACATCTGCCCGACCCGGAGTTTGGCGAATGGTACGGCTACCTCCACCGCGACGGCAGCGTGGCTCAGCCCGCCAAGGGCAACATTTTCAAGGGCCCGTTCCACATTCCCCGCATGCTGATCAAGTGTCCGCTCATAATCAGCGACATCTTAAAAACCAGATAATCCCACCGACGAATGCGACGACTCATTATCTGCGCCCTGGCAGCAATAGCCTTCATCGCCGCCCCGGCAGCCGAAAAAATCAAGGTTGCCTGTATCGGCAACAGCATCACTTACGGTTATCTGCTGCCCGACCGCGAGCAGAACGCATATCCATTCCGGCTCGCGCGCCTGCTGGGCGACAGATATGAGGTCGGCAATTTCGGCTACTCGGGCGCGACTCTGCTCCGCAAGGGTCACCGCCCCTACCATCTGCTGCAGGAATTTCGCCGGGCGCTCGATTTCAGGCCCGACATCGCCGTGATTCACCTCGGCGTGAACGACACCGACCCGCGCGACTGGCCTCACTACAATTCGGAATTCGCAGGTGACTACATGGCCATCATCGACTCGCTGCGTGCCGTGAATCCCGACGTGCGCGTCATCATTGCACGCCTGTCGCCTCTGCGAGCCGGCCACAATCGCTTCGCAACCGGCACACGCGACTGGCGCCTGGCCATTCAGCAGCAGATCGACAACATTGCTCTTGCCGCCAACGCCGAGCTGATTGACTTCGACGAGCCGCTGCGCGACCGCCAGGACCTGGTGTTCGACAATATTCACCCCGACGTCAAAGGCGCGGCCATCATGGCAGAGACAGTGCGCGGCGCCATTACCGGCAACTACGGCGGCCTGAGCCTCCCGCAGGTGTGGCAGAGCGGCATGGTCGTGCAGCGCAATCGCCCGCTGACCATCAACGGACGCGCTGACGCGGGCAGCCGTATCGTCATGACCCTCGACGGACGCAACTATCGCACCACGGCCAACAACCGCGGCGACTGGCAGATTGTCACCGCCCCGCTCGTCAGCGGCCCCGCCTACACCTTGACCGTCACCGACGGAAAGTCGACCATCAGCCTTACCGACATACTGGCCGGTGAGGTATGGCTCGCGTCCGGCCAGTCGAACATGGAGTTCTACCTGTCGAAGGCTGTCGGCGGAAATGAAGCCGTCGAAGCGTGCGCCGACCCGCTGCTCAGAGTCTACGACATGAAGGAAATTGCCCGTACCGACAATGTCGTATGGTCCGACTCCATTATGCGCCGAATCAACTCACTCGACCACTATCGCCCGACTAAGTGGCAGCCCCTCACCCCCGACAACGCCGCCAACTTCTCGGCCGTGGCCTACTGGTTCGCACGCCAGCTGCGCGACTCGCTCCGCGTGCCCGTCGGCATTATCAGCAACCCCGTCGGCGGCTCGCCCGCCGAGTCGTGGGTCGACATCAACACCCTCGAGGCCCGCATGCCCGGCATTCTGGTCAATCCCCGCACCAACGACTACCTCCAGAAGTGGGTGCAGCAGCGCTGGCAGGAAAACCTCGGCCAACGCAGTCAGGGGCGTCACCCCTACGAGCCCTCCTATCTCTTCTCGGCCGGCATCAGGCCGCTCAAAGCCTTCCCCATTGCCGGCGCCATATGGTATCAGGGAGAAAGCAACGCCCACAACATCGAACTTCACGAGCAACTGTTCACGATGGTGGTCGACAGCTGGCGACGCGAATTCCACTCGCCCGACATGCCCTTCTACTTCGTGCAGCTCAGCTCCATGGCCCGCCCCTCATGGCCCGAATTCCGCGACAGCCAGCGCCGGCTTGCCAATGCCATTCCGGGTGTGGGCATGGCCGTGAGCCACGACTATGGCGACTCGCTCGACGTCCACCCTCGCAACAAACGCCCCGTCGGCGAACGCCTGGCCCGCCTGGCGCTTCACCGCACCTATGGCTTCAGCCACATTGCCGACCGCGGCCCCGAGGTAAAATCGGCCATCTCCTCGCCCGGCTGCATGACCCTGACATTCAGCAATACCGACGGCGGCCTGACCACCTCCGACGGCCTGGCGCCACGCGAGTTCGAAATCGCCGAAATCGACGGTTTTTACTATCCCGCCGAGGCAACAATCTCCGACAACTCTATCATCCTGACCAACATGAATGTCAAAACACCGCGCTACGTGCGCTACGCATGGCAGCCCTTCACGCGCTCGAACCTCGTGAACGCCCATGGACTCCCGGCCTCAACCTTCAGGTCCGAGGCCACCAACGCCGCCGACCTCGACCCCGAACCGGGCGTCGAATTCGGTCTATCGGCCACATTCTGCGGCCGCATCAACAACCGCCTCATCATTGCCGGCGGAGCCAACTTTCCCTGCGACACTCCTCTGGCCCCGGGAGCTGAAAAGAAACTCTACAGGGGCATCTATGCCGCCGACATTGACTCACCCGACGCCGCCGACATCGAATGGCGCCGCATCGGCTCCCTGCCCGAAGCCATGGCCTATGGCGCTTCGGCCCAGACAGACCGCGGACCGGTGTTTATCGGCACCGACCGCCACTGCCGCCTCCTGGCTCCCGACGGCTCGCTGACCGACCTGCCAATGACTCTGGCAGCCATCGACAACGCCGCCGCCACGGCCGTGGGCAACACCATCTACCTTTTTGGCGGCAACGTTGACGGCAACCCCTCGCGCAACCTCTACTGCCTTGACCTCGACGCTCCCCGCGCAGCCTGGAAAGAGCTCAAGCCGATTCCCGGCAACCCGCGGGTGCAGCCAGCCATGGCTGCCGCAGGCGGCAATCTCTACGTGTGGGGCGGTTTCGCAGGCAAACGGAAAGGCAAGGACGCCACCCTCGAAACCGCAGGCATGAAGTACAACATAGCAAAAGGCAAATGGAGCCCCCTGGCTGCTCCCGTCGACTCCGAGGGAAATGAAATCTCGCTTGGCGGAGGCACGGCCGTGACCCTCTCCAACGGCCTCATCGCAGCCTTCGGCGGCGTCAACAAAGACGTTTTCCTCGACGCGCTCCGGAACCAGGCCCCCGACTATCTTGAGCATCCCATCGACTGGTATCGCTTCAACCGGTGCGTGCTCCTGTTCGAGCCGGCTACCGAAACCTGGACAATCGCCGACACCACGCCCGACACGGCCCGTGCAGGCGCAGCCGCCATTGCCGGCGCCAACGGAGACTTATTCATCTACGGCGGCGAGCTCAAGCCCCGCATCCGCACCGCCTCGACCCTCCACATAAGGCTATAAACCATCTCTCACCTACCCACACATGGAACAGACCCTTGACCTGAGCGTGAGCAACTATGGCATCACGCGCAATCTCGATTACCAGGTGGCAATTCTGCCCTGGGGCGCCACTGAGCCCCATAACTACCACTTGCCCTATCTGACCGACGCCATGGCCAGCCACGACATCGCCGTCGACTCCGCCCGCAAGGCCCTTGACCTCTATGGCGTGCGCGCCATGGTCATGCCCCCCATAGCTCTCGGTTCGCAAAACCCCGGCCAGCGCGAACTGAAGTTCTGCGTCCACGCGCGCTACGAAACCCAAAAGGCCGTGCTGACCGACATCGCGGCGTCGCTCTACTGCCAGGGAATGAGACGGCTGCTCATAATCAACGGCCACGGCGGCAACGGATTCAAGAACATGATTCGCGACCTCGCCATCGACATGCCCGACATGCTCATTGCCTGCAGCGAATGGTACAGGGTTTGCCCCGCCAATGAGTATTTTGACTGCCCCGGCGACCACGCCGACGAGCTCGAAACCTCCGTAATGATGCACTATCATCCGGAACTCATTGACCTCTCGACCGCCGGCAGCGGCAACTCGCGGACGTTTGCGTCCGAAGAGCTGCGACGCGGCACGGCCTGGATTCCGCGCAACTGGTCAAAGGTCAGCGACGACACCGGCATCGGCTCGCCCGCCGCGGCCTCAGCCGCCAAAGGCGCCCGCTTTGCCGACGCCGTGACCTCACGCTACGCCGCCCTGATTCGCGACCTTACCCAACCGATCTATTAACCCTTAACGCCTCCACGGGAATATCATGCCTATATTCGCTTCACTGGTCATGCTGCTGGCCTCGGCTGCAGCCATCCCCTCCACCGGACTGACGCGCCGGCAAGCCGCCTCGCGTGCCGCCGAACTCTGGGCCGCCCACTGCGCCGAAGTAGCCGCCGACACCATAGCCCCCCTGCCCCGCACCGCGCAGCTTGACTCGGTGCGCACAGCCCGATGGCACCTCCCCGACTCGCTCGAGCCCGCCGCCGACATGCTCTTTGCCTTCGGCTCCAACGGCTCAGCGCCGGCCGACGGCTATCCGTTTTATCTCTACATCCACGGCTCCGGTCCGCGCGACATGGAGTTCGCCACCGGCCTGCAACTGACCCGCAACTGGGCTGAAGCCCTGCCTGAAGGCTCCGCCTGGTTCGTGCCCCGCATTCCCAACGAAGGCAAATACTACCGCTGGTGGCACCAATCCAAGCAGTGGGCCTGGGAACGGCTGCTCCGCCGCATCATGGCCGACAACACGTTCAACCCCGACCGCATATACCTGCTCGGAATCTCCGAAGGCGGCTACGGAAGCCAGCGGCTCGCCTCGTTCTATGCCGACTACTTCGCCGCCGTAGGCCCGATGGCCGGAGGTGAGCCCCTTGTCAACAATCCGGCCGACAACCTGCGCAACACCCCCTTCTCGCTCCTAACCGGCAGCAATGACACCATGTTCGGGCGCAATCTGCTGACCGCATATGTCGGCGAGACACTCGACTCGCTCGCCGCGCTCTGGCCCGGCGACTACATTCACCGCGTTGAACTCCAGCAGGGCCGCGGCCACGGCATAGACTACTCGCCCACAGTGCCCTGGCTCAGCCGGTTCACACGCCGCACAAGCCCGCGCCGCATAACCTGGGAAGACTACTCCATGGACGGACGCCGTCGCAGCGCGTTTGCCAACATCGAGCCCCTGACTCGCCCGCAGTCCGATGACGCCCGGGTGCGCTATGACCTGACAATCGATTCGCTGACCAACAGCATCATTCTCAACGTTGACAGCGTGGCCTACACCACTCTCGAAGCCGAACCGATGTTTGGAGTTCCGGTTCGCATCAGCCGTGATTTCACGCCCGTGACCTCAGGCAAGGTGCGCATCTATCTCGACGACACGATGCTCGACCTTGACCGCCCCGTCAACGTGACCCTCAACGGCCGGAAGCTCCCCGCAGTGAGCGCACCGCGCACCGCCGATGACCTGAGCCGCTCGCTTGCCCTCTGGGCCGACCCACGCCGGCTCTACCCCGCATCAGTCACCCTCGCCTGGTAATCCGGGCGAGGGCTTGAAACTCAAAACGAGAAGATAGAGCGGAAATCCGACGCCGTAAAAATCAGGCGGTCGCTGTCATAGCAGGCCACCATCTCCTCATAGGCATGACCTGATGGCTCGGCTGCGCGTATTCCTCCCAGCGGTGCAGCCAGTTGTTGCGTGACGCTCCGACGCCCTCCACATAAATTACATTGCGGTCAATCACCGTGCCGTCGGCACCCTCGGCAGAGCCTCCGTCGAGCACTGTGGCGCGGCGCTCAACGCCATTGACCGTAACGCCGGTCACGCTGACCACGTCATACAGGCCGACCTTTTCGATTGCCGGGGTCTCGCCGTCGAAATGATAGTTGCAAAGCCAGCCCTCGGCCCAAGTGCCGGCTGCCAGGCCGAAATCCATCAGCGGAAGCAGCGTCGGCGTGCCGCCGGCTACATCCCTCACGGGCCAGCTGCCGCTACAGATCAGACTATAAACCGCGCCGCCCTTTTCAAAGCAAGCCCACGCGCTGACCCTACGGCCGGCGGTATAGGCGCCGTCGGCGCCCGCCGTGGCCTCATAGCGCACCACCTTGCGGCACTTGTAGCCGTGGCAAATCGTGTCGCCCTCGACAACATCCTTGAAATACGTGTCGGTCTCCGTGACCGTGACATCACTTAAATTCTCCGGGCCATAATCGACCACCCGCTCGTGGCGGCGCACCACCCACGACTTGCCGTCGGTACACAATTGCGGCTCATCGCCCTCAATCAGTTCCGGAGCGGGAGCAGGCAACTCGGGCTGCGGCTCATCGGCCTCGTCAGACGCACAGCCGGCCAGCGCCACACCAATCAAACCTGCGGGCAACAAGGCCCAACGCAAGAACTTCTTCATAATCTATTATCTTTAAGGTTCAACATTTCAAATTTCAGAGCGAGGTCAAAACTCGGCACATTCCACGAAAAACGGCGCTGCAAACGGGTTCAGATCCCACCACTGACCGTCGCGCATATCCCTATACCAGGTATTCTTGCCAATCAGATTGCTCTTGAACCATAACATCCGGCCGCTAAAATTCTCGAGAAACTCAATCTCGACCATGGCATCCTTTGGCAGCAATATCGGCTCGGGCAGAGTATAGGTAAACTTGCCGTCGCCAGGCTCCGCAATCGCGAAGTCGAAATAAATCGGCGCCATCAATACGTTCTTGAAGCGATTGGTCGGAGCCTTCTTGACCTCCGACATGTCGTAGACGTTGAGTCTGAACTTCATATTCATCATCTGGCTGTCGCCTGCGCAATAAAAAAAGCCGACACGGTCAAGCAGCAGCCGACGGTCATTCTTGGCATGAAACTCATAGCCGAAACTCTCGCCCGCCATATCTCCGTCGAACAGGCATTTCATCATACCGCCGGAATGCTTCTTGCCCTTGCGCCTGATTTTATACTTGTGCGGCCTGACGGTCACCTGCTCGAGAGCAATCGCACTCGGACGCAGCTCAATAACAGAATCGACCGTTCCGGCAAGAATCTCAACCGTCTCATAGCCGACATAGCTCACCCGCAGAGTGTCGTCGGCAACAAGTCGCTCCGACGCGAGTTGGACGCGGCCCACGCTGTCGCCCAACGCCGCTATGCGCTTACCTTTGACTTTCACCGTCGGAAACGGCAGCGGCGACCTGTTCTCGTCGACCACAAGCGTCTCAACCGTGCGCCCGACGGCAGCAACCGCCGCCAGCGCCATCAATACCAAAACTGCAAATCTAAACATAACTGAATCAATTAACCAGGTTCTACAATCGCAAAATTAACTCATTTCCACCACACTTCCAACTCCCCCGCCCAAAAAACTGAGCCAGAGACAGCATCCGGCTTCCGACAGCCATCCAGTTCCACCCGACAATCAAGTATGACGTCAATTAGTTATATCCACTCATCAGATGCAGATGGAAACAAGAGTAGCTATACCGGAAGTCTCACGACGCTGTCTCTAAGAGAGTCTGTCTATGGGCTTATTTTTCAGACAACTGCTGCCAGAGACTTAAACTGTTCGGACCAATAGTTATCGTTCCTACTATCTCACTCTTTTCAATATCAGTCAGATCTTTTGCATTTTTGTCTATTTCTTTAATTATATTGACGTAACCATTTGTGAATAGTATTACATCATCCAAATTGTCGATACTGTCGGTCGTGTTTAAATAGCACTGCAACACGTCTAACTCTTTACGGCGTAAAGGATACTTTTGCTTCAGCCTATTGAACATAACATCGACGTTACTGTCATATATATCAGAAAAGAAACTATCAATATCAGTGGCAACCTCATTTGCCGTAACATTACCCATATCCACCCCTAATTCGCTTAACGCAGCGATAGTAGATTCTGCTAATTCTACGGTTGAATTATATTCCCACTGGTCATTTATGAGCATGGTTAAAATAGCTGCATTGTGAATGGCGCCGAAATTAGTATTATCTTTCTGGTATTCCACTTTTAAACTATCTATCTGCGAACTTAACTCCTCAATTTCCTGAGTCGTCATCGGCTGCAATAAAGTATTTTCCTGAGCCTTCAGATCTTTCCATTTCTTTCGTGAAGTGCCCACACTTACGGCATTGTGGTGCTTACGGTTACCATCCGTATATCCCACAAAATCTGCTTTCAATGAATCGCGGAACTTGCTCCACCCTCGCTTAGATCGACTGCCGCTATGAGTCGCAAGAAAATTATGTGCATAGTTTTCAAGTTCTTCCATAAGATTGGAGGAGACCTGACTAGTCGCATTGTCGCGCTCCATTATGAGAGCGTCATCTGACGTGCAAGAACTGAGACTTACAAGAATCGATGCAATAGCTACGATGAGCATAGTGCTGAAAAGTTTGATGTGTTTCATTGTTAATTATTATTAGTTAATACAATTTGTTTTATGAGGGGTTATTTAGGAGTGGAGGAGAGAGTGCCGCTATACACGTTGCCTAAAGAGGTAGTGAGCGTGAGAGTAGATTCATATATCTCACCTACATAGACTGCGGCATTACAAGTCGAGGAGTCAAAGACATATGCCGTTGTCTGCGCAGTCAGCACATCGGTCAACACGAGTTCACACATTCCCTCGGGTAATTCGAATTCGAAAAGCAGATTCTCGCCGTCATACTCACAAGAAACGAGCTGGCGCGATGGAGCCTTCGGGCGCTGAGTTGGCTCTGATTTCTGCGGTTTAAGCAAGATTCGCTCTTTTTGCTGTATAGGAGTCGGTTTTGTCTGCGTAGGCTGCCCCATTGCGCAGAGCACCATACAACCTACACACGTGGCAGATATGATTATCTTTAGAAGTGCACGCATAACATAAAATATGATTGGTTAAGAATAGGTCAAAGTTACGGAATAATTGCGGCTGGAGAGCGTTATTTGGCATTGTTTTAGTCTTACATCTCATATTGTATATGCTTGATATTATGAGATTTTCGGCATCATAGCGAATTTTGGTCTTACTTAGAGTCAGTTTCCGCCAAAAAAGTGCGGTTTTGAAGCCAATCGTGCGATTAGGCGCTTGGTCGGGATTGATAATCTCCGTAAATTTGCGTTATGAACCGCTTGTTTTTTATCATATCTTTACTCGCCTTTCTGATGAGTTGCACCGGGCCTCATCGGAGGGAGCTGACCGATATTGACAATATCATTGAGGAGACACCTGACTCGGCATTGCGACTGCTGATGAAGATTGATGCAACGACGATGGGCGAGTCTGATTATCCGCTCTACGCACTGCTGCTTACCCAAGCCCAAGTCAAGAATGACATGCTTGTGACCTCCGATTCCCTTATAACAATAGCGGTCAAGAGTTTCGACTCTTCTACCGAAAACACGTATCGGCTGCGGTCACATTTCTACGCGGCAACCGTCGCTTTCTATGCCGGAAATATGCCTGATGCGATGAAGCACATACTTGCAGCGGATGAGATGGCCGATGCACTCGGCGACCCCTATTGGAGAGCAAAGACCTCAGAGATAACGGCCGATATATACGAGGCGGCATATAATTATCCCAAAACTGAAAAGCTAAGGGAAGAAGCAGCTGGACTATATCTGAAGTCGGGAAAGATTCGCAACCACCGTTTTGCGCTCTGCGACCTTGCCATCACCAAGGCGAATCAGAATGATTTCACAGGAGCCCGCGCCATGCTCGACAGTCTTCGCGCAGTGGCGTTGGCAGAAAACCCCATTGACTCCGCGTTGGCCAATTATGCGCTTCGGGCCGCACTGCTTCCGCTCACGGACATCGGCGACGAAGACGCCCTGAAAGAGTATATGGCCGCCTATCAGCCCTCGGCTAACGACAGCCTGTATATCACACTGATAAACAGCCATATTGAAACAAACAACCCTGAACGTTCTCCGCGACAGACTCTCTTGTCCGACGCGTATAACATTGCCGCCGACGAAAAGGAACTGATTCAGGTTTTATACGCCGACTACTGCTATGCCTTACAATCAGGAGATTACAAAGACGCGGCGATAAAGTGCGACTCACTGTTGCTGTTGCAAAGCAAGATTGCCCGCGAGCTTATCAACGAATCGGTTGATGCAGCGCGAAGTGAATACTTTGCCGAAAAGGCCACGCTGGAACACAGTAAGTTGCGTCAACTACGAGTAACCGCCCTCCAGGCGGTGACAATACTATTATTGATTATTGCCCTCATCATCGTGGCAACACACCTGCGCCTAAAAGCCAAACGGGCGGAAACAGAGGCTTTTCTGATTGATTTGCAACGCTTCAAGGAGCTGTCGGCTGAAAATGAAAAGAGAGTCGAATTGCTCTTCAAGGGACGGACTGCGTTGTTCAACCGATTGTGTGCCGAATACTTTGCATTCGGCAATTCTCCGCAGGCCCACAAAAGAATCATTGCCGGCATCGACAAGGAACTATCAAAACTGCGGTCGCCCAAAACGCTCGCTGCCATTGAAGAGTCTGTCAATAATTATCGCGGCGATATTATGGCGAAAATCCGCAAGCACAGCCCGAATATTAAAGACAATGACTTCACTCTGCTCTCACTGACCCTTGCCGGATACTCTGCCAAGACCATAGCGTTTCTGCTGGCTGAGAATGACAATAACATATATCAGCGAAAGAACCGCATCGTGGCAATCATAGCGAATTCCACAATCCCCGATAAGGAGATAATCCTGCACAAGCTCGACAACTCGACCCGCCAGATGTAGGGCCGATCCGTTAGACAGCCATAAACCACTGATGAGCAATGCTTTAATGGTTAAAATCCAACATTCCCTCGTAGGGGCTGAAAAAGCAGCGCGCCCCGGGGTAGTCCTCGGGGCGCGCGGGTGTTTCATTGCAAGGGGGGATTAGAGCAGCTGGAAGGCTGAAGGCGACTTGAGGCCGGGACGGGCAAAGTATTTTTCGAGTTTGCCTTCGATTTTTACTTTCTTGCCGAGGTTGTCGGGGTTGTCAATCAGGTTGAGCTGCTGGCGGATGTCAGTGCCTGCTACGAGCTGCACGGGGAGCATCTTGGCGGGGTCGGTTTCGGCGGGGTCGACAGCGAGCAGGATGTTGCTGCCGGCGTTGCCGGTTGCGGCGAGGTTGGGCACGAAGGCGCCGTTGGCACCGTTGCTCGAGCCGATGATGTAGCCTTCAACCCACGAGGTTGTGCCGGGGTTGTTGAGGCCGAGCACGTCGGCTACGCTGTAGGGCTTATCCTCAGTGCCGCCGTCGGCTGCGGGAGGAGTCACGGGGGTGTCGCCGCTGCCCTGGCCGTCGAGCTTGTAGGCTGTGGGAGACTTGAGGCCGGGCTGCTGGAAGTACTTTTCAAGCGAGCCCTGGATGGTGAGGACCTTGCCGGCGTTGCCGGGGTTGTCAACGAGGTTCACGGCCGAACGGATGTCGGTGCCTGCAACGAGCTGTACGGGGAGCATGTTGGCGGTGTTTGTCTCGGTTGCAGAGGCCGCGAGATAGACGTTGGAGGCCACGGTGAAG
>DKUN01000012.1:126490-126865 GCA_002490725.1 Porphyromonadaceae bacterium UBA7203
TTGGAGTTCATGCAGCCGACAATGTAGCCTTTGACCCAGGCTGCGCCGGTGCCGACCTTGGCAATGGCGGCAGCCACGTCGTAGGGGTCGGCTTCAGTGCCGGTGCCCGAGCCGCCTGCGGGAGGAGTCACGGGGGTGTCGCCGCCGCCCTGGCCGTCGAGTTTATAGGCTGTGGGTGACTTGAGGCCGGGCTGCTGGAAGTAACGTTCAAGCGAGCCCTGGATGCTGAGGGTCTTGCCGGCGTTGCCGGGGTTGTCGACGAGGTTCACGGCCGAACGGATGTCGGTGCCGGCAACGAGCTGAATCGGGAGCATCTTGGCGGTGTTGGTCTCGGTTGCCTTGTCGGCGATGTAGACGTTGGAGGCCACGGTGAAG
>DKUN01000012.1:127213-145757 GCA_002490725.1 Porphyromonadaceae bacterium UBA7203
TTGGAGTTCATGCAGCCGACAATGATGCCCTTGACCCATGCCGTTCCGGAGTTGTTGGCAATGGCCTGGGCCACGGTGTAGGGATTTTCTTCCGAGCCATCGCCGTCGTCGCCGGGTTCGGGTTCTTCGCTGCCGGGCACGTCTACGCCTTCGAGCTGGAAGGAGGTTGCGGCGCCGTCGTTGCCGGCCAGGGCCGCCATGCCCATATCGCGGCTGAAGCGTCCGCGGATGTTGAGCCAGCGGCCGGCGTTTTCAGCGTGGTCAGCGAGGTTGACGTAGGAGTAGAGGGGCGAACCGCTTGCCAGGGGCACGAGCAGACACTGGGTATAGTCGCGCACTTCGGGGGTCTGGGCAATCACGACATAGCTGTCGATAATGAAGGGTTCGGTTCCTGCCCACTGGATATCGGCGTTAGAGCTGACAGTTGTGATTTCGGGCTGGATGGTGCCGACGATGTAGCCTTTGACCCAGCCGGTCACGTTGTCGGCATCGGCGAATCCGAGGGCCTGCTCAACGGTGTAGGGCTTGGTCTTGATACCCCATGCGGTGGGATCTCCGACGTTCATAATGCCATTGGCATCGATGAGCGTCACCTGCCAGTTGCTGTTGTAACTGGCAAGAATGCCGACAACGTCACAGGCCTTGGTGGGGAGCTTCATGTTCCAGAAGGTGGAGTAGCCCGAGGTGCGTATGTCAACGCTGCCGAAGCTGCCGGTGATTTTCTGGCTGTAGCCGCTTGAGTGATATTCGTTGCAGAGCTGGTTATTGTCGGGGTTATTTGCATTATCGAAAGTTACGTTATTGAAACGCACAAGCTGACCTTGCCATTTCAGGATGTCGTCGCCGCTGATGGACGACAGATCCTCGACGAGCAATGTGTCAATCTTTTCGGGTTCAGGGTTTCCGTTATATTCGCGGTGCATCGCGTAGATTTCCGGAGCCATGAAGTAGGTGCTGGCGTCGCCGGTCTTGTCGTCGTAGGAGATGCCGCCGACCTGGAACTGCGCTGCATAGCGGCCGCAGTATAGTCCGGTAAGGTCAATGACTATTTCCTGGCCTATACGGTTGTTGACATAGAGGCTGTACTGGTTGATAGAAAGGGGCATGACACCGGTTTCGTCCTGGATGTAGAGCGACTTGAACACATTGCTCTGCTCGTCGGATGAAACTACGCGGCCGCTGATGATATAGTGGCTGCCGTCGGGACGTGCGGGAATCTGGATGCAATAGTTGTCCGACTCCTGCCAGAACTCTTTCTTGAAATCAAGAATGGAGATATTTGCCTTGTTTTCGGCTACGGGTGAGGCCAGGTCCCAATCGTCGAAATGGTCCTGACAACCCGTCAGCGCTGCTGCGCCGAAAACTACGGCTACAGCGGCGACGAATGATTTGAATATATTGGATTTCATATTATAGGGTCATTATTTGGCGGGTTGATAGAGATAGATTGCAGAACCCTTGGCGGCGTCCTTATAGCCGGCGAAAGTCTTGTAGGAAGCGTCGTAGCGGAAGGTATTGCCCGTGCCGCAGTTGACAATGGTGAACGAGCCGTCCGAAGCCGGGGTTACGGTCCAGTAGGTATAGTCGCTGGCTGTGTCGGGCGTCTTGGAGAGCTGGAACGACTCGTGGGTGGTATCCTGATATATGAACTGGCCGTGCGCGTCGCAGATAGTCCAGCCCTTGGCCTCCTGCTTGAAGGTATAGAGGTCGGCGGTGGTGGCTGAGATGGAGCCGTCGGCTGCGGGAACGCAGTCGGCGCTCTGCATAAAGCCGTAGTTATAACCATCGTTGAAAGCCTTGCCGATCTTATTGTCTGACCAGATGATATATGAACCGTCGGCAATAGTGGTCGCACGCACGAATGTTTCGGTCTCGGCGGGGGGAGTTACCGTGCCGCCGCCCTGGCCGTCGAGCTTATAGGCTGTGGGCGACTTGAGGCCGGGCTGAGAGAAATAGTTCTCAAGCGAGCCCTGGATGCTGAGCGTCTTGCCGAGGTTGTCGGGATTGTCAACGAGGTTGACTGCAGCGCGGATTTCAGAACCGGCCACAAGCTGGACGGGAAGCATACGCGAGGTGATATCCTCATCTTTCTTGTCGGCGATGTAGACGTTGGAGGCCACAGTGAAGGGGGCGATTACCTCAAGGGTGTAGTTATTGTTGGAGTTCATGCAACCGATAATGTAGCCCTTTACCCAGGCAGTGCCGGTGCCGGCCTTAGCAATTGCCTGGCCGACGCTGTAAGGCATGCCTTCCGAGCCGTCACCGTCGTCCGCGCCGGGCTCATCGTCGCCGCCTCCGGTAGCGTCAAAGCCCTTAAGGTCACTGACGTTGCAGGGAATAAGCTGCCAGTCGCTGTTATAGAAGCTGAGAATACCGGTAACGGAACCTGTGCCGGTAGGGATAATGCGGTGCGCGAACGAAGAGCGGCCGCTGAAACGCAGAATCAGTCGGTTGCCGGAAGCATCGCGGACATAGCGGCTTTCCGTACGCGAGCTGGTGGGAGCGAATTCCTGACCGGGAGTCTCGAATGATACGCCGTCGACCGTGACGAGCTGGCTCTGCCATTCCTGGCGACCGGCAGCGTCAGAGCGGATGGTGTTGAGGAAATCGATGTCGACCGGAGTCGCGATTACGGCCGCAGAGTCGGGCCATCCGTCGGGACCGGCAGCAGCCTTGAACGTTTCCTCGGCAATCGAGCGCGGATAGCCATAGCCGGCCTCCTGACCACCCGTTATGAAGTAGTTGCTGTTCATGCCGGCATAAAGTCCGGTAACATTCACTACGACTTCCGCTCCATAAGGATAGTTACGGTAAACGTCATTGAGATTAACCGAAAAACTCAGCGCGGCTGTTTCATCGCGCAACACGAGCTGCTTATAGAGATTTCCGGTGATATCGGAGGAAATTACGCGGCCACGGAGATAAATCGAATCGCCGTCGGCGGTAAGTCCGACTTGAGTCATTGATGAACTTTGGGTTGACCAATATTGCTGCTTGAATTCAAGAATGGTCATATTGGCCTGCACCGTGTTGGTCGGAGCCTTAACGGGAGGCAGCACGGGCTCGGTGTCGCACATATCGCAAGACGTCATCAGAGTTGCGAGCGCTACCGGAAGCAGATATTTTGTCAGTTTCATGTCTGTTTTCTTTCGATGTTTGGGTTATACTTAGAAGCGCACGCCAACGTTGAGGAACACCTTCGTACCCTGCGCGTAAGTGTAGCGGTTGGGATACTTGTTGAGATTCCAGTCGGTGCGGTCTATACGTCCCTGCTGGTAGGCGTTCTGCATGATGTTGCGGTTGTTGGTGATGTTGTCGACGTTGAGGTTGATGTTCATCGACACCTTGCGGTTAATGTAGATGAGCTTGCCGATCGAGAAGTTGAGCGTGAAGGCATTGTTCATTTTCTGCTGGCGGGAAATTTTTTCCTGCATTTCCAGGGCTGATTCCTGCGAGGGGAATGACTGCCAGAGAGTGGTCTGCTCTTCGTGGTAAACGGGGGCAAGCTTCACCCAGCTGTCGCGCATCCAGTTGGCGGTTACGCCGAGGAACCAGCTCTTCGGAGCGGCCCAGTCGAGGCCGATGCTGTAGGCCTGCTGCGGGGTGCCGCCGACACGATAGTTCTTGAGGTAAACTCTGGAGGCGATATCCTGGTGGAGGCCGTTTTCGAATGAACGCAGACCGTCGGGGTTATTCTTGTAGCGGTAGCTTGCCACAGTGCCTGCGAAGGTTGCGGTCAGCGAGGGGATAATCTTATAGGCCAGACCGAGTTCAACGCCGATGTTTTCGCGGCGCACATTGCTGAGCACGTAGTTTGTGAAAGCGTTGTTATCGTCGTCGTAGAATGCGGTACGCTCGGTAGCGCCGTAGAATTCGGTGCCGTAAACGGTCAGCGAGCCGCGCAGCTTGCGGTAGTTGAAGCCATAGGTCAGGTCGGCGGCCAGAATGCGTTCGCACTGGGGATCGTCAATGATGTCATCCTTGATACGGGGCGAGATGTAAACATTCTCAATCATCGGAGCGTGGCTGCCGTATTCGGCATGAGCCATCAGGTAGTTGCGACCGTCAATCTTCCAGGTAGCACCGATTTTTACGGCGCCGTCGGTGAAGGTATGCGTCTTGCCTGCTCCATAGGAGTTTTCAGGAGCGCGGCCGTTACGCATGTGGCCGGTGCGGTGGAACTGGGTGTAGCCCATCTGGAGTCCGTAGTTGATGTCCCACTGGGGCAGAGAAATCTGGTTCTGGAGCCAGGCGCCTGCCTTGGTGGCGTGGATGGTGTAGTCATAGCCGAACTTGTCGCCCTTATATACGCGACGGTTGGGGTTGTCAAGGTCGTTCTGCATATTGTCGGGCACGATTGTCATGTCGCGCTGCGAGAAAGGGTCGACGTCGAGCCAGAATTCACCGCCCAGCAGGTCGCGGACAGTCTTGTAGTAGTTGGCTGCGGTATAACCTATGTTGGCGCCGCCCTGCAGGGTCATATAGTTGTTCAGGCGATGGTTGACACTGGAAGCGATCTGGAACTGCAGGCTGTGGTTCACGCGGTTTTCCAGAATGTAGCTCGAACCCATCTGCTCATCGGGGCTGAGCGTGCGGTTAGCCATGTTGTTGAGCTGGTTAGTGTGAACCATACGATCCCAGTTGAGCTGACGCACGCTTTCGTCGTTACGCCAGAGGTCGGCGATGTAGTCGCTGATTGCAGTGGGTTCGCCGTTGTTATAGAAGTTGCTGGGAAGGTTGCGATAGTAGTCAGGACGCGGGTCGGAAGCGTTAAACCAGTTCAGAGCCGAGCTTGAATAGTAGACCGAACGGAACATTACGCCGGTATTGACCTTTGTGCCTTTCTTGTTGTCATAAATCCAGTTAAGCATCGCGGTGGGGTCGAAGCTCTCGACAATGCGGCTCGAACGCTTCTTGCCGTCATACCAGCCCCAGTTGGGGTTGTAGAGATTATTGTCGGCCAATTCGTAGGCTTCCTCGTAGGTGGCGGAAGCCGTGGCGCGCTGAGTCGGGGCGCCATAGGCGGTCAGAGTCAGCGAGTGGTTGGCGTTAAACACCTTTTCCACGCTGAGGAAGAGGCCCGCGCTGTTGTAGAAGGTGCCTTCGATGACACCCTCGTTGGCATAACGGCCGATAGCGCTGACGGTAACGCCCCAGCCGTGCTTGTTGATGCCGGTGGCGTAGGTAGCCATGGCGCGCAGCATGTAGTTGGCGTTGGTGTAGGCAACCGAACCGTTGAAACCGGGAGCGTAGTCGGAGGTGATGGTCGAGATGTTGCTCGAACCGCCGACGTTGCCGAAGCCATAGTCGGCAGCAGCGAGGCCGATCGAGGTGGTGCGGTTGCGGAATGCGCGCGAAGTCATGCCGCCGAGGCTCGAATAGTTGAATCGGCCGCGGATGGGGTCGTTCATGTTCATGCCGTTGATATACGTGGTCTGATACTGTGAATCATAACCACGGAAGCGGAAGTACATGTTCGAGAAGTTATAGTTCGACGCGTTGTAATAGATGTTGTCGCTCGCGCCGGTCAGAGCGTTGATTGACTGAGCTGTCGACTCTTCGTCGTCAAGCGCCTGCTCGTCGAAAAGCATATCCTGCTGCTCCTCGTAGAAGTCGCTGAGATTGTCGGAACTGGAGAGTTTGACAAAGCCGAGGTCAACGGTCTTGCCGTTAACGAGCGCGACGGGTGTCTCGGCGTCGTTGTAACCGAAAGCCATTGCGAGCAGGAAATCGCTGCCGGGGTTGGCCTTGTTGATAATAAACTTGCCCGAAGGGCCTGTAACGGCCCGCAGGCCCTGTTCACGCAACATCACTGTTGCTCCTGATAGAGGTGCTCCGGTGTACTCGTCGACGAGCGTGCCGCTGACCGATGCGGTCTGTGCGAATGCAGGCATGATGCCGATCAGGCTCAAGAGCATTAAAAGTTTGAATCTCATAGGGTTCCTATAAAACGTTTTATAATAGTTGTTGTTCTATACTTGAAAATTGTCGCAATTGGGCACGTCAAAGATAATCAAAAATAATTAAAAACACATAATTTTAACACAAAAACACTCAACAAGTTCACAACTCGGCCAATAATCTTCGGCCTGACATTTTCGGACGGGACCGCATCACTGCGGCCGGGAACCGTCGTTTATCGGTCAATTATCTGATTTTCTGACACAAAAAGCAGCCAGATTGCGAAGCAGCCCGGAGAGTTTGGTGCGCTTGACGGCACTGTGGCGAAACATGGCCCTGAAGCTTTCGGGAGTCATGGCGGCGACATCGGCCGCAGTCAGTGACGCCAGCTCGGGCGAGGGGTGGAAATCGGCAATCGGCGTCGGGCGCGGCGTGGCGTTGTGGGGACACACGCGCTGACACACGTCGCACCCGTAGAGCACGGGAATCGGTCCGGGCAGCTCGCCGCGATATTCGATAGTCAGATAGCTGAGACAGCGGCGTGCGTCGACCCCTGAGCCGTCGGCGCTCAGGCAGCGGCCCGGGCAGGCGTCGACACAGCGGCGGCAATCGCCGCAGCCGCCGGCGGCTGCGGGAGCCGAGGCCGGAAGGCCGAAGTCGGTGGTGTTAAGAATGAATCCGAGAAAAAAATATGAGCCGAGGCCGGGAATTATAAGCTGATTGTTGCGGCCAATGAATCCGAGCCCGGCGCGTCGGGCCCAATAGCGCTCGCGCAGCGGCGCTGTGTCGACGCATACGCGACTGTTTCCGGGCAGCGATGCGGCTGCTTCGAGAAGCCGCTCGCGTACCACTTCATGGTAGTCGCGGCCGCGGGCATAGAGCGAAATCGGCAGGCGCACCGGCTTGTCGGAGTAATAGGGAAACGCAACCGCAATGAGCGTGCGCGCGCCCTCGAGCAGCGTGCGCGGGTCGCGGCGCAGGTCGGCGTGGTTTGCAAGATAGGCCATTTCGCCGTGACGCCCGTCGGCAAGCCAGCGCGAATACTCCTCGCAGGCTTCTGGGCTGACCGGCTCGTCGACCGACACCGCCCCCCACGGCAAATCAGTCAGTGTCAAGAGGCAGGAGTTCAAATCCATTTTCCTGGAGCCACTTGATAGCCTCGGGCAGGGCCGGCAGAGTGTTGCGCATAGACTTGAGCGAGTCGTGAAACACGATGATGGAGCCGTTGCGCGCAAAGTGGCGCACGTTGCTGACCACCTCGTCAGGGGTCATGTAAACGGCATAGTCGCGTGTAACCACGTCGTACATTATCAGATTGTAATGCTTGCGAATCACCGCGCTCTGGCCCCAGCGAAGCAGGCCGTGGGGCGGACGGAACAGCGACGAGCCGAGCAGAAAGTCGGCCTCCTTGACGTCGCGCAGATACTTGCGCCGACGGGTTTTGCGGCCCTGAAGATGGTGCATCGTGTGGTTGCCGATCGAGTGACCCCTCCGGCGCACCTCCTCGACGAGCCAGGGATGGCGCCGGGCATTGTCGCCGACCATGAAGAACGTGGCCTTAACGCCGAAGCGGTCAAGGATGTCGAGAATCTGAGGCGTCACCTCGGGAATCGGACCGTCATCAAACGTCAGGTAGGCAACCTTGCGCCCGCGGCGCTTGATGCGCCACACAGCCTCGGGAAAGAGTATGCGATAGAACAGCGGCGGCTGCACTACCCAGCGTTTGAGCGAAAAGGGGTTCACGACGGAGTGTTCAATCGGTTGTAGAAGTCAATGAGGTCAAAGCCCTTTTCAGCACTGAGGCCGAGCAGGAACTCCTGGGCGCTGTCGACTCCGAAGCTCTGGATATAGTTAGAAATCAGAGTTCCCAGATAACTGTAGTTGCCGTTGCTGTCAACGATGTGGAGCACGGCACGGTCGGCAGTGTTGAGCGACGCGAACTGCGAGGGCGAGAGCGACGCAAGATAGGGTATATAGTCGGCAAACCTGCCTATTTCGTCGCGATAGATCTGTTCGGCCTGCGCGCGGGCCTGCTCGTTGCCTGAGGCCTCGGCCAGCGCAAGGAAGAGGTCGGCTATATTCGCGCCGGCCTGGATGCCATAGGGGGCATTCTTGGTCGGAAGCTTCTCTATCATCAGGTTCAGCAGATTGAGGGCCTTGTCGTATTCGCCGTCGCGATAGAGCGACTCAATCACCTCGATAATGGCATAGCGGGTAGAAGCGACCATGCGCGACACGGTTTCGTCGAGATAGACGTCGTCGCCGCCTTCGGCGTCAAGGCCACCCCAGCGGAAGCGCTCCATGATGTTCTCGTAGGCCTTGAGGTTATTGGCTTTATAGAGGGCGCCTGAGCGGCGGGGCAGAACCTGGCGCGCCATGCCGGTGACATACATGTAGGGGTCCAGACCGAGATAGTAGCTGTCGGGCACAGTGTTGGCAAAGTATACTGGACGCGTCCAGCCGAGCGCCGACGAGGAGGCGAGAATGTCGAACACGAGCATATCGGCCTGCGTCATTATTGACTGGCGGTTCTTGGCTGCAAGCACCGTCGGGAGGTCAACGACGATGTCTTCCTCGCCCTTGAGCGTATCGCCGGCAATGTAGAGCTTGCCTGCGCTGACAATCGGATATGACACGCCGTTCATTTTGCCGGCAATGTCGGGGCCGTCGCCGTAGTATTCGGCAAGGAAGTCGAGCACGGAGGTGCTCATGGTGTCGTTGCGCATGACGTAGCCTGTCTGGCGGCGGCCCTGGCCGAACACGTCGTCGGTAGCGAGCATCGGGGCAGGCGCGGCCTCATAGGCGGGCAGCCTGTTCTGGGCGGCATACCAGTCGGTGGTTAGGTAGCTGAGGTTGATTACGCGCACGTCGGTGCGGTAGCCCTCAACTTCCTGGGCATACCAGAGGGGGAATGTGTCATTGTCACCGTTGGTGAAGATTATGGCATTTGGCTCGAGCGAACTGAGATAGTTCATGCCGAAATCGCGTGCCGTGTAGCGGCCTGAACGGTCGTGGTCATCCCAGGTCTGCGACACCATCTGCAGCGGCACGATGAGGCCGATGAGCGTGGCGGCAATGGCTGAGCCAGCAGCCGGGGTCTTGCTGTTGAGCAGACGGTCAATGCCCTCGGCAATGGCGCCCACTCCGAGGCCGATCCAGATGGCAAAGGCATAGAACGAGCCCGCAAAAGCATAGTCGCGCTCACGGGGCTGGCCGGGGGTCTGATTGAGATAGAGCACAATGGCTATGCCGGTCATGAAGAATAGGAAGAACACGACCCAGAACTGGCGTATGCCCTCTTCGCCTTTCAACGACTGCCAGATGAGGCCGGCAAGGCCGAGCAGCAGCGGCAGCATATAGAAAACGTTGTGGCCCTTGTTGCCCTTGCCGAAATCGGCCGGCAGCAGCGACTGGTCGCCGAGACGGGCATTGTCAATGAAGGGGATTCCGCAGATCCAGTTGCCGCGGTTAACCTCGCCGTTGCCCTGCAGGTCGTTCTGGCGCCCGGCAAAGTTCCACATGAAATAGCGGAAATACATGTGCACGAGCTGATAGTTGACAAAATAGCTGAGATTCTGTGCGATTGTAGGCTTGCGCAACAGTTTCGACTCAGAACCGGGGCCGGTGTATACCCGGGCCGCCACCAGGGGCATATCAGCCTCGCGGAATCCGCCCCAGCTCATGTAGCTGCTGCGGTGTTCGGCCGAATACATGCGGGGGAAGAGCATGTTCATTTCGGGCGAATACTCATAGCGGGTGCGGGTCAGCACTTTGTCGTAGTGGGGCTTCGACTTGTCGACGGCCTTAGCGTAGCCGTATTCCTCCGTGCCCACGGCCGTGCCGTCGGGATTGCGGAGCACCTCGGAGGCGAAAGTGGTGCCGTAAAGGAGCGGCGACTCGCCATATTGCTCGCGGTTGAGATAGGAGCTGAGCGAGAACACGTTGTCGGGGGCGTTCTGGTTAACCGGGGTTTCGGCAGCGGAGCGGATAAGCAGCAGCGCATAGCTCGAATAGCCCACAAAGATTACGAAGATGCTGAGCGTAATGATGCTGAGCACCCTGACGGGGAGCTTATTGACCCACGACAGCCAGCCTACCAGGGAGGCGATGACGACAACGGGAATCAGCAGCGAAGAGCCGATAAACGGAATGCCGCTGACAAGCACGGAGAGAATGAAGCTGATTTTTATTCGCGAGGCCGACTTGCAGACATAGAGCTCGCGCACGGTCCAGATGAACACGCCGAGAGTCAGCAGCGTATAGGCTATCACGCCCGAGTTATAGGAGAAGCCGAGCGTGTTGACGAAAAACAGCTCGGAATATTGGGCAACCTCGACGAAGCCGGGCACGAGACCATAAAGAATCGTGGCGATAATCATGAAGCTGACCAGCAGTGCAAAGCATGAGCCCTTGGCCGTCGGAGCGGCAAACTTGCGATAGTAGAACACCAGCACGATGGCGGGAATGCAGAGCAGGTTGAGCAGATGGACGGCGATGCTGACGCCGATTACGTAGGCAATCAGAATCAGATAGCGGTCGGAATGGGGCGCGTCGGCACAGCTCTCCCACTTGAGTATGAGCCAGAACACCAACGCGGTGCAGAATGATGAGAACGCATAAACCTCACCCTCGACGGCCGAATACCAGAATGTATCGCTCCAGGCGTAGGTGAGCGCGCCGACCAGGGCCGAACCGAACACGACGATATTGCGCGCAAGGCCCATCTCCTCCACGGGCTTATAGCCCCAGACGAGACGGCGCATCAGGTGCGACACCGTCCAGAACAGCAACAGAATCGTTGCCGCGCTCAGCAGCGCGTTCATCGAGTTGACGGCCATGGCCACGGAACCGGGCTCGCCGCCTACAAAGTTGATGAAGAAGCGCGCGGTCAGCATGAAAATCGGGTTACCCGGCGGGTGGCCGACTTCGAGTTTGTAACCTTGGGCGATGAATTCAGGGCAATCCCAGAAGGATGCCGTCGGCTCTATTGTGAGCAGATAGCTCACAGCGGCAATGAGAAAACAGAGCCAGCCGAGAGAGTTGTTGATCAGGTTATAGCGTTTGTTGCTCATATTCAAAATTGAGGTCATTCCGGAACTCTGTCCGGCAAAATGCTTAAAGATTGGAGTCAGTCGGTTTTCAAGGCCTCGACCACGGCCTTCCGAGTTGACGGAAGGCCGCGATGAGGATGCTCTTGTTCAGTTATCCATCCAATAAACTTTAAACGGGTGGAGTTCGAAATAAAACCGTATGAATAGATTAGTGATAGATCTGTTTGCGGCCATTCTGAATGAAGATGCCGTTGGAGGGGTTGGTCACGCGGCGACCCTGGAGGTCGTAGATGGCGCCGTCGCCCTTAACGGGAGCAGTCACCTCGCTGATGGAGTCAGAGCCGTCGACTGAGCGATAGCCGAAGGTGAAGGCGTTGACAAAGGAGATGTCTGACTTGTGGCTGATTTTGCCGTCAGGCTTGATGTACCAGAAGTCTGTGCCCGCCAAGTCGGCATTGCGGATTGCCATCTTGCCGTTGCGGGCATAGAGTTCATAGGTATTCCAAGTGCAGAGGTAGAGGTGGTTGGGATCCTGGAAGCGGCCCTCTTCATCGATAAACCAGCCGTCTTGCGAAATCTTGAAGCGTCCGCAGTCGGTGTCTATGCTCAGAGTCCAGCGGTCTTTCGAGGTGGGGTTCTCGGGCAGGTCGGCCCAGCCGAGCACATTGCCCGAAAGGGTGCGCAGCGCCTTGCCCTCCTCGTTGAAGAGGTAGTAGTCGCCCTCGGCAAAGGGTTTTGCCTGAGGAATATCCTCGCCGGCGGGCACAATCTGGAACATGAAGTTATCGACCGACCATGAGGTAGATCCGCTCTGCTGGATGCGGTCGCCGCTCACCGTCCAGTACTTCTTGCCGGAGTTGCCGTCGTTCTGGATAGCCCAGAAGTGGCCCAGGGGCTGGAGGTGGTAGGTGTTCCACGATGCCAGGTAGGCGTTGGTGCCGAAGTTGCCCAGCTCGTTGACATAGCGTTCGTCTTCGGCCGAGTAGATTGAGTAGCGGCCCTCCTGCGAGTCGTAGGTAATGCGCCATACGTCGCGGTTGGGATTGACGTTGTCGGGCGAGGTGGTGAAGGTGGGGTTGCCTCCCTTGCCGTTATGAAGATAGCGGCCGTCGTGGATAATGTGGTAGAGGCCGTTTTCGATGATGCGCTCGGGGAAGAGGCCTTCGGGATAGTCGAGGCCGAGGTTCTTGAACTCGTCGACGAGACGGTCAACCGTCGAGGTGATGAAGGGTTCTACGAACTGCGAGCCGCAGAAGGGGGTCAGAACGCGCAGCGAACCCTGATAGTCGCGGCTGCGGAGTTCGGCGCCGGTCTTGGTGTCGGCGGCATAGGTTGAATAGGCGGCAACGAACTCATCGGCATTGCGGGCGTCGAGCGCAATCTGCATGTCGGCGAGCATGGAGCCGCGGTTGCTCTGGAGCTCGTAGTAATGAAGCCACTCGGCTATTTCGTCGACCAGACGGTTGCCGTTGATGGCGCGGAGTTCGCGTGCGGCGTCGAGCTGCTTGGCAAAGTAGTCCGAATAGTCGGCGACGTTGGCGGCCGAGAAGGGCTTGGTGTCAAGCAGAGTCTTGAAGTCGGGGGTTTCGGTGTAGATAATGGGCTTGCCGTGCGACTTGGGCGCAGGGTAGTTGATGTTGCTCAGACAGAATGTGCGGAACGCGTCGCTATGGTCGGGCATGATGTATTCAATCGACTCCTCCCATGCTTCCCAGGCGTCGTAGGCCTCGGGATTCCACGCAAAGTCGCCCATGCCGTAGAGGCCCACTTTCGATGCCTCATAATATTCCATCGGGTTGGCGGTGAAGCCGCTGATTTTCGAGTAGAGGTCGGTCACGGCCGGCTCGTAGGGACACATCAGCAGCGGGCGGCTGCCATAGTCCGAGCAGGGATAATTGTGCCAGATGAAGGGCTTGCGGCTAACCTGGCTGTAGAACCAGTCGCACGACGGGCCGAGGGTCATGTCGACAACCGCAGCGCCGGTCCACATGATGTCGACGTCGGCGTCGAGTTCGGATGCGATCGTAGTGAAATATACGCGGTCGGCGTCAACCCAAGCCTGGTTATACTGCTCATGGCAGACAATGAGGCCCTTGACGTCATTTTTTTTCTTTACGAACTCGCTGTTGAGATAGTTGACAAACGCGGCCTCGGCGGTTGCGTTTTTGTTGAAGACGTCGTCGAAGAACACTGCGAAACGACGGAAACCGAGCTCATACATGGCCTCGAACTTAGCCTTGGCCTTGCTGTGGTTTTCGGTTGCGGTGCGCGATCCGGGGTGGATGGCCCAGACAATGTCGACCTTGTGCTTGTTGGCCTCCTCGACCAGCGCCCTGAGGTTGGCGGCCTGAGCTGCGGGATAGGGGTCAAACACCTGGCCGCCGCTATGATACGAGTCATTTTTAGGACCATATATAAAGGTGTTCATCTTCACGCGGTCGAAGAACGAGCACATGTCAATGCAGTCTTCGTGGCTCCAGGGGTTGCCATAGTAACCCTCAACGACGCCGCGCACCTCGGTGAGAGGCCAGTCCTTGACCTCGATCTGAGGCACCTGGCCCTGCTCCACGAGCTGAATAAACGACTGCACGCCATAGTACGTGCCGGCGCCGTCACGGCCGGCTATGGTAACCTTCGACGGCTCTACCTTAAGGTAGTAGGCCTGGGGGTGCTGGGGAATGTTTGCGGCTACAGACGACACTGCGGCGTCGCCGGCCTCGCCGATCACGATTTCGATTGTGCCGCCGGCATTGACCGGGAGCACGCGGTTCAGCGCGCTGACAGCGTCGGCGTCGGCGTCTGAAGCGCCTGTCAGACGATAGCTTGCGCCTGCAGCCACGAAAGCGGTGGAGCCGACGGTCTCTTCCTGCGGGTTAGGGAATATCCCGGAGGGGCTGGCGGCCGTTGTCGACATGCCGGCAAACAGGACCAGAGCCATTGAAAGATTTCTTGAGTTCATAGACTTGTTGGAGTGATATTAGATTTATATGTATTATTCTTGTTGCAGAACCGGAGAGATGTCGAAAATATACTCTGGAGCCGACGAGTTGGTCGCGATGCGGCCGTCGGTCACGGTCCAGTACGAGCTTCCGCCGTTGCCGGCGTTGCGTATGGCATATTTGCCGTTCTCGCCGAGAGTGATTACATATGTGTTCCAATCGGCCGAATAGGGATTGACGCCGAAATTGCCGAGTTCATTGACATAGCGCTCGTCTTTCGAGTTGCGGATTTCATAGCGCTCGGTCATGGGCACATATTTGATGTGCCACTCCTGGCGGTTGGGGTTGATATCGTCGACCTCGGCCTGGAAAACGGGGTTGCCGCCACGACTGCCGGCATCGGGGTTGCCGAGCGTATGGCCCTCGTAGCGAATGTAGTAAGTACCATTCTCGAGCACCCTGCGCGGGAACAGGTCGGCGGGATAGTCGGCTCCGGTCTGCTTGAAGGAGTCGATGAGTTCGCTGACATTGCGCTTGAGCCAGGGCTCGACGTGGAGAGTGCCGGTTTTGACCCTGACGCTCTGAATCGAGCCTTCGAATCCGCGCGACACCACATTCTCGGCCTTGGCGGCGCTGCCGGCAAAGCGCTTGTAGGCATCGACGAACGGAGCGGCAAGGTCAGCGTCGAGCGCCGATGCCATGTCGCATACGGCCAAGCCCATCTGCGCCTGCAGGCTCAGTGCGGTTATCCACTCCTTGACTTCGGCGAGCAGGGGCTGACCGGCGTCGGCCAGGGCAATGAGTTCGGCGGCCGCGGCGCGGCGGCTGCGGAAATAATCGCGATAGGCCTCGACGGCATCAGGATTGCCCAAAGAGCCATATTTCTCTGTCAGCGCCTTGAAGTCGGGCGTTTCGCCCCAGAAGCGGAGGCCGTGCACGCTCGGGGCAACGTCGACGTTGTTGAGACAGAAAATTCGGAAAGCCTCCTCATGGCCGGGCATCAGCTCGGTGAGCGAGCGCTCCCAGACCTCGTCGGCATTGAAGGCAGCGGGGTTCCACGCAAAGTCTGCCAGCGAGTAGAGCGCCACCTTCGACGCTTCGGCATACTGCATCGGGTTGGAGCAGAAGGCGGCCACATTGCCGGCAATCGCGGGATCGTTGCCTACTACCGGGCCCATCAGCAGATTGTGTGAACCATAGTCGTTGACCGGATAGTTGAGCCAGATAAACGGCTTGCGGGTCGTTTCATTGGTAAACCACTCGCAATCGCCAAGGTCAATCATGTCGCAGACACTGTTGCCGGTCCACATAATCGATATGTCGGAGTTCAGGCCGGTGCCCATCTTGGTCAGATAGTCGCCGCCTGCCCATGCGCGGTTGTAGACGGTGGGACACACGACGAGAGGCTCCACATCCTTGCGGGGCTTCACGAACTCGCGGTCAAGGAAGTTCAGATAGTCAATCTGCGCGTCGACGCTCTTAGCCGAAATGTCGTCGAAGAAAACCGCAAACGACCTGACGCCGAGCCCGTACATCTGCTCGAACTTGTCGAGCGCGCGCCGGCGATCAGCATCGCTCTCGATTGAGTTACCGGGGTGCATGGCCCAGGTGAACTTCACCTTGTTTTTGGCGGCGTGCTTCACCAGGTCGGCCATCTCGTCGGCCTTGTCGGCGGGATAGGGCTCATACCAGCGGGAGTGGTGATAAGGGTCGTCTTTGGGACCGTAGATATAGACATTGAGCCGGTTGCGGCCATAAAAGTCAAACTGGCTCAGCCGGTCAGCGTGGCTCCAGGGGTTGCCGTAAAAGCCTTCGATGACGCCGCGGAGCGATATTGCCGGAGCCATGGCCGTGTCGACCTGCTGAGCCGGATTCTTGAGAAACTCACGCACGCCATAATACGTGCCGGCGCCGTCACGGCCGGCAATCACGACTTTTTTCGGGCCAACGCTCAGATAGAAACCCTCGGACTCCGACGGAATGCGCGAGGCATACTTCCTGACCGCCTTGTCGCCGGCTTCGCCGACAATGATTTCAACGTCGCCCTTAGGCGCAACGTCAAGATGCGAACAAAGCAGCTCAACCGCATCAGCATCAGCGGTTTTCACTCCTTGAATCTTATATACGGGAGTTTGCGCCGACACACACGCAACAGCCGTGAGCGCCAGAACCGAGGCTTTAAATTTCATTCTTATAGCTATAATTTAATCGGTTTAACCGCACAAAGATACGACTTTTTTCTGAAAAATCCTACACACTCGTGAACACGCGCGCGAGCAAAGGCGTTTTATCGACAAATGAAGACAGACAAACTCTCTACTACTATGATGCCCGTAACCGGGAAATTGAAATTTCTGTCGACACGCCGCCGACATGGCGTCTGAAAGCGACGCGACCGACGGACATCAAGGCCAAAACACACATAACTCAGTTATCAGCGCCCGGAACAGCATCCGGGCGCATATTTTTTCGGAATAATTGCGTAACTTTGCGGCCGTTTTTATGGAAGAGAGGCTTTGGAACAAGGAGTACCTGAAGGTGATGACAAGCAATTTCTTGCTCTTTTTCGCCTTCTATCTGCTGACGCCGCTGCTGCCCATATATCTCAACGAGCAGTTCGACGCCAACAAAGACATTATCGGTCTGGCTCTCAGCGGCTACGTAGTGGCCACCCTGCTCATCAGGCCGTTCAGCGGATTCATAGTCGACAGCTTCAACCGCAAGAAGGTGCTGACAATCTGTTTTTTCGCATTTTTCATCTGTTTTGCGGGCTATATAGGCGCCGGCACACTGCTGATGTTTGCCATTGTCAGAACAATGCACGGCATACCCTTCGGCGCGACCACAGTGGCCAACTCCACGGTGGCAATCGACGTTCTGCCGAGCTCGCGGCGTAACGAGGGCGTGGGTTACTACGGCCTGAGCAACAACCTGGCCATGGCCATAGCTCCGAGCGCCGGCATCTATATATATGGTGCGAGCGGCAACTTCACCCTGCTCTTCTGGATTTCACTCATACTGGCGCTGGTAGGGTTCTATGTCACAACGCGCGTCAGGCTTCCCGAACGCATGACCGTGCCCGACAAACCCAAGGTGAGCCTCGACCACTTTTTTCTGGGCCGCGCCTGGCTGATGGCTGTAAACATAAGCCTGTTCGGACTCTGCTGGGGCATTATGGGCAACTATGTGGCCATCTATGGCCGCGAGGCGCTCGGCATTACCGACGGCACCGGCATTTTCTTTGCGCTGCTTTCGGCCGGCTTGATACTATCGCGGATATTCGGCGCCAAACGCCTGCGCCGGGGGCTGATTACCGAGAGTTGCACCGCCGGTGTGCTGCTTTCAACCGCCGGCTATGTGCTCTTTGCGGGCGCCTGGGGCCAGTGGAGCTTCTACTTGTCGGCGCTGCTTGTCGGCCTCGGCAACGGGCGCATGTATCCGGCGTTTCTCAACATGTTTCTGAACGTTGCGCGCCACGACCAGCGCGGCACGGCCAACTCGTCGATTCTGATTTCGTGGGACCTGGGCATGGGCTTTGGCATTCTGCTCGGCGGAGCGATTGCGGAATATGCCGGCTATGCGGCGGCATTCGGCATAGTAGCCCTGTCGCAGGCGCTCGGAGCGGCACTGTTCATTCTGGCGACACGGAAATTCTATCTCCGCCGCGCCCTGACCGTCAGGCCGGAATGACCGCCGGCGACGAATTTCACTTTTTTAAAGAAATTTTTCCATAATTCGTTTGGCAATTGTAGAAATTTGTCGTACCTTTGCACTTGATAAACAAGGCGAAATTCAAATTAAACCCAATAAACAATTCAAGTAAAACCACTATGAGCAAGATTGATTTGACTCAGTATGGAATCATGGGCACCCCCCAGATTTTCCACAATCCCTCTTGGGACCAGCTCTTCATCGACGAGACCAAACCCGAACTGACCGGCTACGAAAAAGGTCAGGAAACCGAACTTGGCGCCGTCAACGTAATGACCGGCATCTACACCGGCCGCTCGCCCAAGGATAAATTCTTCGTTATGGACGACACCAGCCGCGACACCATCTGGTGGACATCCGACGAATACAAGAACGACAACAAGCCCATCACCCCCGAAACCTGGACCGCACTGAAAAACATCGCCGACAAGGAGCTCAGCAACAAGCCCCTCTACGTTGTCGACGCTTTCTGCGGCACCAACAAGGACACCCGTCTGGCCGTTCGCTTCATCGTTGAAGTTGCATGGCAGGCCCACTTCGTAACCAACATGTTCATCCGCCCCACCAAAGAGGAACTCGAAGCCTTCACCCCCGACTTCGTAGTGCTCAACGCCTCTAAGGCCAAGGTAGAGAACTGGCAGGAACTCGGCATCAACTCCGAAACCTGCGTTGCCTTCAACCTCACCGAGCGCATGCAGGTAATCATCAACACCTGGTACGGCGGCGAAATGAAGAAAGGCATGTTCTCGATCATGAACTACTACCTCCCCCTGAAGGGCATGGCTTCGATGCACTGCTCGGCCAACACCGACATGAACGGCGAAAACACCGCCATCTTCTTCGGTCTCTCGGGCACCGGCAAAACCACCCTTTCGACCGACCCCAAGCGTCTGCTCATCGGCGACGACGAACACGGCTGGGACGACAACGGCGTGTTCAACT
>DKUN01000012.1:146068-227964 GCA_002490725.1 Porphyromonadaceae bacterium UBA7203
TTCAACTTCGAAGGCGGCTGCTACGCTAAGGTCATCAACCTCGACAAGGAGAGCGAACCCGACATCTTCAACGCCATTACCCGCGACGCACTGCTCGAAAACGTAACCGTCGACGCCGAAGGCCACATCGACTTCGCCGACAAGAGCGTTACCGAAAACACCCGCGTTTCGTATCCCATCGACCACATCAAGAACATCGTTAAGCCCTCAGCCGGCCCCGAAGCCAAGAACGTAATCTTCCTGAGCGCCGACGCATACGGCGTGCTGCCCCCCGTGAGCATCCTCACCCCCGAGCAGACCAAGTATTACTTCCTGAGCGGCTACACCTCGAAACTCGCCGGCACCGAGCGCGGCATCACCGAGCCCACCCCCACCTTCAGCGCATGCTTCGGCGCAGCCTTCCTGAGCCTGCACCCCACCAAGTATGCTGAAGAACTCGTGAAGAAGATGGAAAAGAGCGGCGCCAAAGCTTATCTGGTCAACACCGGCTGGAACGGCACCGGCAAGCGCATCTCGATCCGCGACACCCGCGGCATTATCGACGCCATCCTCGACGGCTCTATCCTCACCGCTCCCACCAAGCAGATTCCCGTGTTCGGCTTCACCGTTCCCACCGAACTGCCCGGCGTTGACCCCAAGATTCTCGACCCCCGCGACACCTACGCCGACGCCGAAGAATGGAAGAAGAAGGCTACCATGCTCGCCGAGAAGTTCATCAACAACTTCAAGAAGTTCGAGAACAACCCCGCAGGCAAGGCCCTCGTAGCTGCCGGCCCCGCCCTCTGATCAACCAACAACTGACCTAACACTACAGTGGCCGGAGATTTCTCTCCGGCCACTGCTTTATTTATTTTAGGCCCGCGCCTGAATCCTGACAACAAACCCTGTCAGCGAACATGAATCTTGCTCACGCCGGCTTCATTTCGGATAATATAGATTCCGGGCCCAAAGACGTCAAACACCCGCCCGTCGGCATCCGACGGATACACTTCATTGCCGACGAGGTCATAGACGCGAGCTTTCGAAGCAACGAAAACGCGCTGACCTTCAACATGATACCCGCAACTGGGGGGGGTAATTTGCATCGGTTTATCATCGATTGAACTCATAAACCGGTCAGAAGCAAAGTAACCGTTGAGCCACTCGATATTTGCCTTGACAAGCGACGCCGCATGTGCCGCTCCATTGCGCAAATCGGTCTGCGACGTCTGCCACCGCTCGGCATTGCGTTTCCCGGGCACATCCATGACCCGGCCGAGACGTTCCGCCACGCTGTCAATCCACGAGCGATCCGACTCGTAGAATTCAGTCCACTGACGTATAACCTCTTGCCGAAAATCGTCAAACCTAAGCAGCTGAGGCATCAGCTTCGGAATGTTTGACGCCGGCAGGTCGTCGAGAATCGGCGCAGTCTTCACCTTGTCGAGCGAATAGGCGAGATCCCACAACGGGCCGAACGTCCACCGGCTGCCACCATCCTTGTAGAGATAGAAGCTGCCGTTAAAGGCGTCATAATTATGAATCACCTCCTGCACAATATAATAACGCGCGCACGAAACCGGGTCGATATAATCCTTCCAGTCGTCGGATTCCTCGTTGAATACCGCCTCGATAAGCGCCTCGAAATTACCGTCGATATAATCTTGCTGCACCTCCGAAAGCACCTCGGGCGATTTATGCGTGAGCCTCAGAATCTTTCCGTCTGGCTGGCTATAGATTGTCTGGTAATCGTCGGCATAGTTGTCTATCTCGACCAGCCAACCGTTTTCGACCCTGGCGGCATCATATACCAGATCAGCCTGCTCGGTAACGTTGACGCGCAGCGGGTCAACCTTGATTGACTCGGTCAGATAATACCACCCCAGATAGTCGCCGTTGAGCACCACCTCGACCTCGCGCTGCCCGGGCGTCCACCCGAGCCCGATTCGCCGGCCGAGCTCAAAACCTAATGGCTCGCGCGCCGGAGTAGAATTCGCCCCCGGATAGTGAATAAGTGCAAAATGCTTGCTCCGCGAAAGCCCGAGCGGCGACTGGCGCGAAACGAACTTCAGCTTATAAGGCTTCTTTTCATAGCTGATCCACGATGCGTTGCCGCGTCCGCGGATGCCCAGCAGCAGCGGCTCGGCGGCCGAACCCTGCGACTCATAATCATCGGTCATAGAGGCGTCGATCCATGCCTTGGCCTCAACATAGGCCTCCTTCGAGTCGACAGGCCTGTGATTCTCGGTTTCTATGTACAGAACAGGAATAGTCATGGTGGGCTCCACAGCCGACAAAGCCTGCGACGCGACGATCAACACCGTCAAAAAAACATATCCGGACTTCATTGTATATATATGCGTATGTGTTTATCTTGATAGAACAAAAGAGTGATGTAATGGTGCAAATATACGTAATATTGGCCGCTTTACCAATAATTTTTCGTAACTTTGCGGCCAAAATAAGTACAATATTCAACCACACTTATGGCATCCAACGAACTTGACTGGGCCAAACTGCCGTTTGGCTACATTCCTACCGACGTGAACGTCCGCGCGACTTTTCGCGACGGTGCTTGGGGCCCTATCGAAGAGACCTCATCAGAATACATCAATCTGCATATGGCCGCAACCGCCCTGCATTACGGCCAGGAAATTTTCGAAGGACTCAAGGCCTTCAGAGGCGCTGACGGCAAGGTGCGCATTTTTCGCCTCGAAGACAACGCCCGCCGCATAATCGACTCCGCCAAGGGCCTGCTCATGGAGCCGGTGCCCGTAGAGCTTTTTACCGAAATGGTCAAGCGCGTCGTTAAGGCTAACGAACGCTTCATTCCGCCCTACGGCTCGGGCGCGTCGCTCTATATCCGACCCCTCGAAATAGGCATCACGCCCCAGGTCGGCGTAAAGGCCGCCACGGAATATATGTTTGTGGTGTTCGTATCGCCCGTAGGACCCTACTTCAAGGAAGGCTTCAAACCGACCAACATCTGCATCATGCGCGAATATGACCGCGTGGCCCCCAAAGGCACCGGCCGCTGGAAAGTAGGCGGCAACTACGCCGCATCGATTGCCGCAGGCGACAAGGCCCACTCCATGGGCTACAGCGCCGTGCTCTATCTCGACCCCAAAGAGAAGAAATATCTCGACGAATGCGGTCCGGCCAACTTCTTTGCCATCAAGAACGGCACCTACATCACCCCCGCTTCCGAGTCGATTCTCCCCTCGATCACCAACAGGAGCCTGATGCAGATTGCCCGCGACATGGGCATGAAGGTCGAAGAGCGCCACATCACGGTCGAAGAGCTCGACGAGGTTTCGGAAGCCGCCGCCTGCGGCACCGCCGCCGTGGCTTCGCCCGTAGGCGAGGTTCACGACCTCGACACCGGCAAGCGCTACGTCATTCTGAACGGCAACGAGCCCGGACCTATAGTTACCGAACTCTATAACCGCCTGCGTGCGATTCAGCTCGGCGAGGCCCCCGACACCCACTCGTGGAACACTATTATCGAATAATCGACAAATACTATCCCGAAGGCACACCCCTTCGGGATATTTATTTGCGCCACGCCACCGACGTGGCCGCACTGGCCGAGGAACTGCGCGCCCGCTACATGCCCGACCTCGACCCCGAACGCGTGCGAGCCGCCGCCATGATGCACGACATAGGCATCTTCCTGACCGACGCGCCCGCAATCGAATGCAGAGGCACTGCCCCCTACATCAGCCACGGACCCCTCGGCGCGCAACTGCTGCGCAGCGAGCACGCGCCCGAATGGATGGCGCGTGTGGCCGAGCGCCACACCGGCGTCGGCATCGGCGACATGGTACCCGAAACGCCGTTAGAAAAACTGGTGTGCTACGCCGACAAGTTCTACTCCAAGTCAGGCTCCATGAAGCGAAAATCGCTCGAAGAGGTCGAGCGCTCCATGGCGCGATTCGGCAGCGACAACCTGGAGGCATTCAGGCAGCTCCACAAACTTTTCGCGAACCAATCCTCCCCCTCGAGTTGTTAGGTAAAGAAAAAGTTTGTAATTTTGCACTATGATTGAACGCATCATCATCATTGACCGCGCCGACCCGGTTAGCTTCTATGGGGTCAACAACTGCAACATGCAGCTTATCAAGAACCTGCACCCCAAGCTACGCATAGCCGCGCGAGGCACGGTGATGAAAGTCGTCGGCGAGGAAAGCGAGACGGCGGCCTTTGAGAAAACCATTCGCGAACTCGAGGAATACTGCGCTACGTTCAACAAACTGACCGAAGAAGCAATTCTCGACATAACCCACGGCTGCCGGCCCTCGGAAATCAAAGGCGACGAAGCGATTATTTACGGCGTGAACGGCAAGCCGATTCAGGCCCGCACCCCACACCAACGCGACCTTGTCAAGGCATTTGCCGACAACGACCTTGTGTTTGCGCTCGGGCCCGCCGGTACCGGCAAGACCTACGTGGCCATAGCCTTGGCCGTCAGAGCCCTCAAAAACCGCGAGGTCCGCAAGATCATACTTTCGCGCCCGGCCGTCGAAGCAGGCGAAAAACTCGGATTCCTGCCCGGCGACATGAAAGACAAAATCGACCCGTATCTTCAGCCCCTCTACGACGCTCTGGAAGACATGATTCCGGCCTCGAAGCTGAAAGAATACATGGAAACGAAAGTGATTCAGATAGCTCCGCTGGCATTCATGCGCGGACGCACGCTCTCCGACGCAGTCATAGTACTCGACGAAGCCCAGAACACAACCACCCACCAGATCAAAATGTTCCTGACCCGTCTGGGCATGAACGCCAAGATGGTCATTACGGGCGACGTTACCCAGATTGATTTGCCACGGACCCAGTGTTCAGGCTTGGTCAGGGCGCTCAACGTGCTGCGCGGACTCGACGGAGTAGGCCGCGTTGAATTCGACAAAAAAGACATTGTGCGCGCCAAACTGGTGCAGCGCATCGTCGAGGCCTATGAGCGCTACGACAAGCGCATGGCCGAATCTAACGACAACACCGACGGCGAGGCTCCGGCCGAAACGCCCGACAACAACCAACAATAAACTAACCCTTTTCAATATCCTAACCGATCATGTCAACACTTCTGACCACCGACTTCAACTTTCCCGGACAGCAAAGCGTATATCACGGCAAGGTGCGCGACGTCTATGCCATCGAACCCGATACACTCGTAATGATTGCATCCGACCGCATCTCGGCGTTCGACGTGGTTCTGCCCAAAGGCATCCCCTTCAAAGGCCAGGTGCTCAACCAGATTGCCACCTACTTCCTCGACGCCACCGCCGACATCGTGCCAAACTGGAAACTCGCCACACCCGACCCGATGGTAACCGTAGGCCGCAAAGCCCAGGGCCTTCGCGTCGAAATGATCATACGCGGCTACCTGACCGGCTCGGCATGGCGCGAATACGCCGCCGGCTCGCGCGAACTCTGCGGAGTCAAACTCCCCGACGGCATGCGCGAAAACGAAAAGTTCCCCGAACCCATCATAACCCCGACCACCAAGGCCGACGCCGGCCACGACGAAAACATCTCGAAAGAGGAAATCATTGCCCAAGGCCTGGTCAGCGCCGCCGACTACGAAAAAGTTGAGCGCTACACCCGCGCGCTCTTTGCCCGCGGCCAGCAGATGGCAGCCGACAAGGGCCTGATTCTGGTCGACACCAAATATGAATTCGGCCTGATCGACGGCGAGGTGATACTCATCGACGAAATCCACACCCCCGACTCGTCGCGCTACTTCTATGCCGACGGCTACGAAGAACGCTTCGAAAAGGGCGAGCCCCAGCGCCAGCTCTCGAAAGAATTCGTGCGCCAGTGGCTCATTGACCGCGGCTTCATGGGCAAGACCGGCCAGCAGGTGCCCGAAATGACCGACGAATTCGTCGACAGCGTTTCGAAGCGCTACATCGAACTCTACGAACACATCACAGGCAAAAAATTCGAACCCGCCGCCGACAGCGACCTCACCCGCCGCATCGAGACCAACGTGATTGACTGCCTGCAGACCATCAATGCCTGACGTAGAACATATTACCCCCTACGGCAGCGACGCCCCGAAGGAACGTCAGGTCGAGCAGATGTTTGACTCCATCGCACCTGCCTACGACCTGATGAACCGCGCCATGACATTCGGCATTGACCGCCTGTGGCGGGCCAAGGCCGTGAGGATGTTGCGCCGCGACAACCCGCGCGACATCCTCGACGTGGCGACCGGCACCGGCGACCTGGCCATCGAACTGGCCCGCCGGCTCCCGCAGGCGCGCGTCACCGGCGTAGACCTCAGCTCGGGCATGATAGCCGTCGGACGCGAAAAAATAGCCCGCACCGGCCTCGGAGAGCGGGTGAGCCTCAGCGTTGCCGACTGTCTGGACCTCCCATTCGCCGACGCATCGTTCGACTGCATCACCGTGGCCTACGGCGTGCGCAACTTCGCCAACCTCGAAGCCGGCTACCGCGAAATGCGCCGCGTGCTCCGTCCGGGCGGCACAATCTGCGTCATCGAACTTTCAACCCCCGCAAACCCGATAGTCAAACCGCTCTACAAGGCCTACACCAACGTCATTATCCCCGCCGTCGGACGCCTGGTCAGCAAAGACACTCGCGCCTACTCCTACCTCCCGGAAAGCATCGCCGCAGTGGCCCAGCGCCGCGACATGTGCGACCTGATGAGCAAAGCCGGCTTCAACTCCCCGGCCTTTAGGCCGCTGACTTTCGGAGTCTGCTGCATCTACACCGCGCAAGCCTGAAGAAAAATCGCCTGAGCTACGCTTGGCGTTTCAGGGATTTTTACTATATTTGCAGGATAAAATTTAAAGATTTTTTTTAACCACACTATCACTATAACTCATGAGTAAAGAAAAGAAATTCATGACGTGTGACGGCAATACGGCTGCAGCGCATATCGCGTATATGTTCTCAGAAGTAGCCGCAATTTACCCCATCACACCTTCCTCGACCATGGCAGAGCTCGTTGACGAATGGGCAGCCAACGGCCGCAAGAACATTTTCGGCGAGACGGTTCTGGTTCAGGAAATGCAGAGCGAAGGCGGCGCTGCCGGCGCCGTTCACGGCTCGTTGATGAACGGCGTGCTCACCAACACTTTCACCGCATCGCAGGGCCTCCTGCTGATGATTCCCAACATGTACAAAATCGCCGGCGAAATGCTTCCGAGCGTGTTCCACGTGTCGGCACGCACCATCGCCAGCCATGCACTGAGCATCTTCGGTGACCACCAGGACGTAATGTCGGTTCGCCAGACCGGCTTCGCCATGCTTGCCGAAGGTTCCGTTCAGGAAGTAATGGACCTGTCGGGTGTAGCCCACCTCGCCTCGATCAAGAGTTCGATTCCCTTTGTCAACTTCTTCGACGGTTTCCGCACCAGCCACGAAATCCAGAAAATCGAAGTCATTGACCAGGACGAAATCGCTCCCCTGCTCGACCGCGAAGCGCTCGCCAAGTTCCGCAGCCGCGGCCTCAGCCCCGAACACCCCCAGGCACGCGGCCTCGCTGAAAACAGCGACGTCTTCTTCCAGCACCGCGAAGCTTGCAACACCACCTACGCCCAGGTGCCCGAAATCGTTGAAGAATACATGAACCAGATTTCGGTCATCACCGGCCGCAAATATGGTCTGTTCAACTACTACGGCGCCCCCGACGCCGACCGCGTCATCATTGCCATGGGCTCCGTATGCCAGGCCGCCGAAGAGGCCGTCGACCACCTCAACGCCAACGGCCACAAGGTCGGCATCGTCGAAGTGCACCTCTATCGCCCCTTCTCGGCCAAACACTTCCTCGCAGCCGTTCCCAAAACCGCCAAGCGCATTGCCGTGCTTGACCGCACCAAAGAACCCGGCGCTAACGGCGAGCCCCTGCTGCTCGACGTCAAGGAGTGCTTCTACGGCAAGGAAAACGCCCCCGAAATCGTTGGCGGCCGCTACGCCCTGGCGTCGAAAGACACCACTCCCGCAATGATCATCTCGGTGTTCGAAAACCTCGCCCTGCCCGAACCCAAGGACAAATTCACCGTCGGCATCATCGACGACGTGACCTTCACCTCGCTTCCTCCCAAGGAAGAAATCGCCCTTGGCGACAAGAGCACCTACGAAGCCAAATTCTACGGTCTCGGAGCCGACGGCACAGTAGGCGCCAACAAAAACTCGGTCAAGATTATCGGCGAGAACACCAACAAATACTGTCAGGCATACTTCGCCTACGACTCGAAAAAGTCAGGCGGCTTCACCTGCTCGCACCTCCGCTTCGGCGACGCTCCCATCCGCTCCACCTATCTGGTAACCACGCCTAACTTCGTAGCCTGCCACGTTCAGGCCTACCTCCACCTCTACGACGTGACCAAGGGTCTGCGCGACGGCGGCACATTCCTGCTCAACACCATCTGGGAGGGCGACGAACTCGCCGCCAACCTGCCCAACAAGGTTAAGCGCTACTTCGCCCAGCACAACATCAACGTCTACTACATCAACGCAACCCAGATTGCACGCGAAATCGGCCTCGGCAACCGCACCAACACGATTCTGCAGAGCGCATTCTTCCGCATTACCGGCGTAATTCCCGTTGACCTCGCCATCGAGCAGATGAAGAAATTCATCGTCAAGTCATATGGCAAGAAGGGCCAGGACATCGTTGACAAGAACTATGCAGCAGTTGACCGCGGCGGCGAATACAAGCAGCTCGCAGTCGATCCCGCATGGGCATCGCTGGCCGACGACGAAGCCGCTGCCAACAACGACCCCGAATTCATTAACCGCGTTGTTCGCCCCATCAACGCCCAGGACGGCGACTCCCTGACCGTCAAGGACTTCATTGACCGCGCCGACGGCGTCTGGGAACAGGGCACCGCCAAATATGAAAAACGCGGCGTTGCAGCCTACGTTCCCCACTGGGATCCCGCAAACTGCATTCAGTGTAACAAGTGTGCGTTCGTCTGCCCCCACGCCGCCATCCGTCCGTTCGTGCTCACCGCCGACGAAATGGCCAAGGCACCCTTCGGCGACGACCGTACCATCCCCGCAATCGGCAAGGTATTCGACGGCATGCGCTTCATTCAGAGCGTTGACGTGCTCGACTGCCTCGGCTGCGGCAACTGCGTTGACGTTTGCCCCGGCAAGAAGGGCGTAAAGGCCCTCGAATTCAAGGCTCTCGAAGAAGAAATGTTCGAGCAGACCGAATGGGACTACTGCGTCAACAACGTAACCTCCAAGCAAGACCTCGTCGACATCAAGCTCAACGTCAAGAACTCGCAGTTCGCCACCCCCTACTTCGAATTCTCAGGCGCATGCTCGGGCTGCGGCGAAACCCCCTACGTCAAGCTCATTTCACAGCTCTTCGGCACCCGTGAAATGGTAGCGAACGCAACCGGCTGCTCATCGATTTACTCCGGCTCCGTACCCTCTACCCCCTACACCACCAACGCCAAGGGCCAGGGTCCCGCATGGGGCAACTCGCTCTTCGAAGACTTCGCCGAATTCGGCCTCGGCATGAACATTGCCAACAAGAAGATGCGCGAACGCGTTGAAAGCCTCGTAAACAAAGGTCTCGTATGCGACTGCTGCTCCGACGAACTCAAAGCCCTCTTCACCGAATGGCTCGAAGTCAAGGAAGACGGCGACAAGAGCCGCGCCGTGGCCGACAAGATGATTCCGCTGCTCGAACAGGGCACCTGCGACATCTGCAAGGAACTGACCGAACTGAAAGGCTACCTGGTTAAACGCGCTCACTGGATCATTGCCGGCGACGGCGCCGCCTACGACATCGGCTTCGGCGGCCTTGACCACGTTTTGGCCAGCGGCGAAAACATCAACGTCATCGTTGTCGACACCGAGGTTTACTCCAACACCGGCGGCCAGGCCTCGAAGGCTACCCCCGTCGGCGCTATCGCCAAGTTTGCCGCTGCCGGCAAGCGCGTGCGCAAAAAAGACCTCGGCCTCATCGCCTCGACCTACGGCTACGTTTACTGCGCGCAGATTGCCATGGGCGCCGACAACGCTCAGACCCTGAAGGCCATCCGCGAAGCTGAAGCCTACGACGGCCCGTCGATCATCATAGCCTACGCCCCCTGTATCAACCACGGCCTCAAGGCAGGCATGGGCAAGAGCCAGCAGGAAGAGCAGAAGGCTGTTGAATGCGGCTACTGGCACCTCTGGCGCTACAACCCCGCGCTCGAAGCCGAAGGCAAAAACCCCTTCACTCTCGACAGCAAAGAACCCGACTGGGATAAGTTCGAAGACTTCCTCAAGGGCGAAGTGCGCTTCGCATCCGTGCTGAAGTCAATGCCCGAACAGGCAGCCGAACTCTTCGAGGCCGCCAAGGCCAACGCCCAGTGGCGCTACAACAACTACCGCCGCCTGGCCCGCCAGCAGTGGGGTGTTGATCCCGAAGCCGCCAAGACTGAAGAATAATCCATGAATCCTGAATCATAAAAGCCGGGGCGCAATTCAACGTGCGCCCCGGCTTGCTATTTTGGGGATGTATGCAGAGACCCACCCCCACCAATAAGAAAGGAGCGCCAGGCGCTCCTTTCTCTCTATTGCTTCGACTCGGCAGGTCAGTCCTCGAGGTAGTAGATGATGGTGGAGACGACGCGGACATTCTTGAGCTGGGGAGTCGAGGAATCGGCGTCGTTGATGGAGAACTGGCCCTGCGTAGCCGTCTTGATTTTGCCTACCTTGCTGGAGCTGTCGCTGGCAAACTGGTCGGCGGCGACGCGTGCGTTTTTGGTGGCTTCGGCAATCATTTCGGGCTTCACGGAGTTAAGGCCGGTAAACTGATAGTTGATGTAGTTATTGCTGACCGCCACACCCTTTTTGAGCAGTTCGCTCTGGCGGGTAATGAGTTCGCGCACTTTGGCCACCTTCTTTGTAGCTACGGTGATGGTAACGTTGAGGTTATACTGGTAGCGTGCGCGGTCACCGCCGTAGACGTTGCCGGCGGCATTGTAGAGATCGGGAGGATTGACGGAGATTTCATCGCGCTCAATGCCGTTGTCGGTCAGAAACTTCACGACGATGTCGTTGTTGGTCTGCATTTCGTTGTAGAGACTGGAGAGGTCATCGCCCGCAACCGCATAGTTCATTGGCCAGGTAACATAGTCGGCCTCGACGGTACGTTCGGCCAGGCCACGCACGGTAACCACCCTGTCGCGAAACGCGAAGTTGTCAATGCCCGCCTTGATACAGAGGCCAAGCACACAGATGCTGACGGCCAATACCGCCGCACCGATAATAGTTGATTTGTTCATAACAATGAATAAATAATAATAAGGTATGAAAAAAGTTTAAGCATCCGCAAATATAACACTTTTTTCAATAATCTGTTCCCCTGCGGCCCTAAAAGCCGGTGTCAGCCCACGGCTCACCCGAGAATGCGCATAATCTCAGGAGCGTACTGACGGCCGACAGGAAGAGCGACCTCATTGTTCATCAGCGTTTCCTGACGGCTGAAACTCTTGACCTTCGACCTCGAAACTATGAAAGAGCGGTGGGTGCGTATAAACTCGTCGGGCGGCAGCAGCGACATGATGTTCTTGAGCAGCACGCGAGTAACCACACACTCGCCCGAGGTGCGGAAAATTTTCGAATAGCGCTCCATCCCTTCAACGTAGATAATGTCGTCGATGGGAATGTTGATGTTAGCATAGTCCTGCTTGACAACAATATACTGGCCGGAACTCTTGACCTGCTTCTGGCCCAGCCGTCTGAGCGCCTTGGAATACGCCGACTGAAAGCGGGCAAAGGCAAAGGGCTTGTGAAGATAGTCTACGGCATCGAGGTCATAGCCGTCGAGAGCGTAGTGGAGATATGCGGTAGTGAAAATGAAGCATGAGCCCTCGGGCAGGCGCGAAGCTATCTGCAGGCCGTTGAGCTCACCCATCTCGATGTCAAGAAAGACTATATCGGGGCGGTTGGCCTCGATATAGGCGAGTCCCTCTATCGGATCCGTAAAACAGTGGAGGCTGATTCCGCCGATGCGCCGGCAGAACTTAGAGATGACTTCGAGGGCCAGGGGCTCGTCGTCGATAGCTACGCAGTTGATAACAAAACTCATCGGCTCACATTATAGATTTATCGTTAATATCACTTTGAAAGAATCGCCCTCTTCGAGGGTGGTCAGCGAGTGGCGGCCGGGAAAAAGTGCGGCCAGGCGGTTGCGGCAGTTTTCAAGTCCGACGGGCATGTCGCTTCTGAACTCCTGCCTGTGGCGCATCACTCTGTTACGGGTTTCAAACCTCAGCAGTCCGCCGTCGAGAGTCAACACGATGTCGATAGAGCAGTCGGAGCTTGTCGACGCGCCATATTTAAAGGCGTTTTCAACAAACGTCAGAAATATCATCGGAGGAATCTTCGCGTCGGGATTATCGACCTCGGGGGCGAAATTGACCGACGTGTGGCCGTCAAGGCGAATAAGCTGGAGGTCAATGTAGTTTCTGATATACAGGACCTCGTCGGCCAGGGCCACGAACTCGTTGTCAATAGTGGTGTAGGTATATTTCAATATCTCTGTAAACTTGATAAAGGCGTCTTCGGCCTTCTGCGAGGTGCCAATCACGAGGCTGTAAAGCGAGTTGAGCGTGTTGAACAGAAAGTGAGGGCTTATCTGGGCCTTGAACATGGCGAGTTCAGCCTTGTTACGCTGATTTTCGGCAATGTTTTGCAACAGCCGTCGCTCATAGAGCGCCTTGACGAACTCGACCGTCAGCGAGTAGCATATAACGACCGAATACATGAACCAGAGGCTTATGGAGACGTTATAGTTCCTCACGCGCGTCTGATATTCGCTCATTGACGGAATGATGAAATCGACCTGCGGCAGCGGATAGAAACTGATCAGATAGGTCAGCGAGAGCGACACCAGCGCTATGGCAACGAGCCTGGCGTATGACTTCGACAAAATCAGGTGAGGCAGGTTGAGCTTCTTGACCGCGAAGTAGCAGCCATAAAGATAAACAATCACGAGCACGGCCAGCCCGGGCGAAATCGACCACCAGTTGCGAATCGGGCCGAACACGGCAAGCAACGGCATGAATATGATGCCGAAAAACAGGTCGAAAATCAACCCCGTCGCATGCTCTAACGATTTCATGACTTTCACGACGCAAAGTTAGCATTTCCGCGGCTGAGCGGCAAATCGGCCGCCACAAATCTATTGACAGATTCATGCCGTTTATTGACAACCTCTATGCGCCGCGCGCAAATTTGCCGATATTTGTATGATATGAAAATCCAACCGCTTCTCTTCGCAGCTACGGCCATGTCCCTGACAGTCGCATCGTGCACGCCCGCCACGAACAATGAAAACAATCAGTCGCTGATGGAAATTTCAAAACAGGAACTGGCCACGGCTCTTGAGGAACGCGACCAGCTGCTGTCGCTGGTCAGAGACGTAGCGGCCGGTATAGAGCAGATTAAGCAGCTCGAAGGACTGATGGACCGCCAGGTCGCAGGCCCGAACGAGAGCGCGCGCCAACACACGCGCATCATGGCCGACATTGCCAAGGTGAGAGGCAACATCGAGCAGCGCAAGGCTCAGCTGGCGGCTCTTGAACACAACCTTCAGGAATCGACTATCAACAACAAGGAGCTGACCGAAACCATCAACGCGCTTCGGCTCCAGATTGACTCGCAGCTCGAGGAAATCGAGTCGCTGAAGCGTCAGCTCACTTCGGCCAACGAGCATATCGGCACGTTGAGCTATACGGTCGACTCGCTCAACCTGACTGTAGCCGCCATTGCCGACGAGCGCGACTCGGCCCGGAGCGCATCAGTGCGGTTAGACAAGGAGCTGAACTCTTGCTACTACATCGTGGCGTCGAAGTCCGAACTCAAAAAACTGAACATAATCGAAACCGGATTTCTGCGCAACACCAAGGTCATGAAGCGCGAATTCGACAAGAGCAGCTTCATTCCGGCCGACAAGCGCGAACTGATGTCGCTGGTTCTTGGCCGGGGCAAGGTCAAACTGCTCACCAACCACCCCGGGGCATCATTTGCCATCACCGATAAAGACGGCGTAAAGACGCTGAGAATCAACGACGCCGAGAGCTTCTGGAGTCTGACCGGCTATCTGGTCATACAGACCGATTAAAGCCTCGGCCCGTGGCGGGGCGGAGGCGTTTGTTGTCGGATTTGTGGCGTTCATTGACGGTCAGTTTGAAATAATTGCCGTCTCCACTACCTTTGCGGCTCATACTATAATAAGCCTCTCTACCTCCAACCGCAAAGATGAAACAGCTTCTATTGTTCTCAGTGTCGCTGCTGGCGGCTACGCTGCCCCTGGCGTCACAGACAACCGTGTCGACCGATTCTATAGCCCGGGCATCAGCCGGAGCAATAACCGGCCGCGTCACCGACGAGTCGGGCGAACCTGTAGCCGGCGCTACCGTCGCCGTTAAAAACGACCTGACCAACGCCACCATGAGCGACGCCGACGGACGGTTCACTCTCTCCTGCTCAAAGCCCGACGGCATGACCCTGACCGTTTCATGCACAGGCTATCATGCCGTAGAAACCCGCCTCAACAAAAACAGGAGCGACTACCGGATAGTGCTTCGCGAAAACATATCCAGGCTCGACGAGGTCGTCGTTGTGGGCTACGCCTCGCAAAAGCGTGTGAACCTGACCGGCGCTGTGTCGTCAATCAGCACCGACGCCCTTGCCGACCGCCCGATTACCAACGCTACCAACGCCCTTGCCGGCCTCACACCGGGCCTGACGGTCACCAACTCGGGCGGCAACACTCCGGGCTATGAGGCTCAGAGCATACTGGTCAGAGGCCGGGGCACGCTCAACGATGCCGCGCCCCTGGTGGTGGTAGACGGCATGACGGGAATCGCGCTCAGCGACATCAATCCTCAAGACATCGAGAACATATCAATACTGAAAGACGCCGCCTCGGCCGCCATCTACGGCTCGCGTGCGGCCAACGGCGTCATTCTGGTCAGCACCCGCCGGGGCTCGAAGCGCGCACCCCGGATAACGTATAGCGGAAACGTGTCGTTCGAAACCGTGGCCAAGCGGCTCAACCTTGTGACGGACTATGCCGATTTCATGGAAATTCAAAACGCCGGCCTCATTGCCAACGGCCAGGCGCCGCGCTTCTCGCAGGGAAAAATTGACGAATGGCGCAACGACGCCGGCCGTAATCCGACAATCTACCCCAACACGGACTGGCAGGACCATATTTACCGCAATCCGTCGGTTGTGCAGAACCATAACCTGTCGGTCACCGGCGGCTCCCGGACCGTCCGTTACAACATATCGCTCGGCTACGTCAACAATCCCGGCATGATTTACTATACCGACTACGAGCGCTATCAGATTCGCTCGAACGTCGAAGTCAACGTTAAGCCATGGCTGAGCATCGGCACAAACATATTCGGCTATCTCGACAAGAACAATCCATCGTCAGAAAACGCTACCGCCGGCGGCGACGTGATTTTCGGCTCGGGCGCCTTCAACACCGTGCCCGGCATGACGCTCTATGACCCCGAAACAGGACTCTACGGCGGCATTCAGAACCCTGAAGAGGAGAATGTCAGCAACTTCAACCCCTATCGGCGCCAGTGGTTCTACAAAACCGAATATCCCACAAAAACCAAGCGCTCGGTTGCCAAGATTTTCGCGCGCGTCTCTCCGGTAAAGGGACTGACTGTCGAGGGCTCGTTCTCCTACAACTACTGGGAGCGCAACATCGAACACCATCTGACCGACCGCAACCTCTATCGCTTCACGGCCGACGGCCCCGTACTGATTCGCGAAGGAGCAGTCAGAACCTACATCAGACGATATAATTACAAAAACACATACCGCACCTCGGAGCTTACCGCCCTCTATGACTTCAGAGCCGGAAAACTGCAGGCAAGCCTCTTTGCCGGAGCAAGCCAGGAGTATAATAGATATGACACCGACTACTACATCAAATATGACCTCATAGACCCCGAACTGGGAGCCATCGACGCTGGCCTGACCAACGGCTCCATAACCGGCAACTATACCGAATGGGCCATGCGCTCATATTTCGGCCGCATCAACCTCAACTGGGACAGCCGCTATCTGCTCGAAGCCAACCTCAGGGCCGACAGCTCGTCGAAATTCGCTCCTGACCGCCGGCTCGGCTACTTCCCGTCGGTTTCGGCGGCATGGCGCATATCGGAGGAGGCCTTCATGACAGGCTCGGCCTACTGGCTCAGCCAGCTGAAACTGCGCGCCTCGTATGGTTCGCTCGGCAATAATGCCACCACAAGCAACTACATGTATCAAAGCCTGTTCGCCACCGCCAACACAATCCTCAACGGCACTATTGCCGGTGGCCTCGCGCAAACCGTACTGGCCAATACCGACCTGACCTGGGAGCGGACATACATGACCGACATCGGCATTGACTTCGCTATGTTCGGCAGCAGGCTGAGCGGCTCAATCGACGTTTACAACAAAGACACCAAAGGCATTCTCATATCGCTGCCCGCGCCCCTGGAACACGGCACGAGCACCGTGCCCGACCAGAATGCCGGCGAGGTGAACAACAAAGGTTTTGACTTCGACATCAACTGGTCGGACCGCATCGGCAAGGTGACCTACAGCGTAGGCCTGAACCTCGCCTTCGTGACCAACAAGGTTACCCGCTTCCAGGGCGACGTGTCGTCAATCAGCGGCGTCTACAAAACTCAAGAGGGCAAACCGATAAATCAGCTTTATGTCATCACAGTCGACCGCATCGTGCGCGACCAGTCCGACCTCGACTACGTCCAGTCGCTCGTTGACAGGAATCCCGACTATTTCGCCACATACCAGAGGCCCGAACTCGGCGATTTTTTGTATCGCGACGCCAACGGCGACGGCAAGCTCGACACCGACGACCGCGTTGAAATCGGCCACGGCACCGTGCCCCGCCTGACCTACGGCTTCAACCTCGGGCTCGGCTGGAACAACTTCGACTTCAGCGTCAGGTTTCAGGGAGTTGGAAACCACCATGTCTATTACAACAACCAGGCATTCAGATTCGTAACCGTCATGGGCCAGTCGCTGGTCAAGGATATCACCGACAATGCCTGGACCCCGTCGAACCCCTACAACTCCACATATCCGATTCTGCGTAACAGCTCCAACGGCAAAAACAACATTGCGAGCGACGCCTTCGTTCACAACGCGGCCTACTTCCGCTGCAAGAACATTCAGCTCGGCTACACGATTCCGCGCGATGTGACCCGCAAGTTCTTCGTCGAGAACCTCAAGGTATATGCCAGCATCGACAATCTGTTCACCCTGACCGACTTTCCGGGCCTCGACCCCGAAGTGGGCGCCAACGTCGGCTATCCGACCGTGCGCCAGTATTCAGTCGGTCTAAACATAACTTTCTAAGCCATGAAAAAGATATGTAACTTAACCCGCATAGCCCTCGTGGCACTCATTTCAACCGGAATTGCCGGATGTGAAAGCCTCGACTACGCTCCCGGCGACCAGATGTCGGGCCAAACCTTCTGGCAAACCGAAGACCACGCGCGCCAGGCCGCCGTAGGGCTCTATGCGGCAATGCGGGAGCAATGGTGCTTCGGACTGGAGTTCACGTTCGACATGTGCAGCGACCTGGCCGACGGCACAACGCCGTGGGCCGACATTTCGCGCGGCAACACGTTTGCGTCAAACAGCAGCGGCGTGCAAAACCACTGGCAATATCTCTACGAACTGGTTCACCGCTCCAACACCGTGATTCGCAATGTGGCCGGGATGCCTATAAGCAGCGAAACCATTGACCGGGTAACGGGCGAAGCCAAATTTCTGCGTGCCATGGCCTATTTCCGCATGCTGAACTGCTGGGGCGGAGTGCCATACTACGACGAAACGTGCGACATCAACAAGGAATTCTCAAAGCTCAACGCCCCGCGCTGCACGGCCGATGAGCTCCGGGCACACATCATCGACGATCTGACCGACGCCATCGACAAACTGCCCGTTAGCTGGGACAGCGCCGACCTCGGACGCGCCACCAAGGGCGCCGCCTATGCGCTGCGCGGCAAAGTCTACCTCTTTAACCGCCAATGGAGCCGGGCAATCGATGATTTCGAGGAAATCGTCTATAACAAGACCCACAACTACGGCTACGAGCTCCACGGCGACTATGACGGCCTGTTCAGACTCTATAACGGCAATCACAGTCCGGAAATGATATTCTCCATACAGTCAATCGACGGCAACACGGCCGGCTACGCGCTCAACATAGTAGGCTACTTCGGCAATAAATCGACCATGCGTCTCATTGCGAGCAACAACATCGTGCCGTCGACCACCCTCGTCGACATGTATGAGAATCTTGACGGCTCGCCCTTTGACTGGGACGATATATTTCCGGGTTTCAACAACGGCGACTCGCAGCTCAGGCGCAAATACATGAGCGTGGCCATCGACCAGGGGAGCACCATGATCACCGACCTGCTCGAGTGCGACACGACGAAAGTCATGGACGCCTACCGCCTGCGCGACCCCAGGCTGTGTCTGAATGTCATTACGCCCTACTCCCACTATCTCGGCACCGACGCCGGCTCCAACCCGATGGACAAGCAGTTTGTGCTCGCCGACCCTACCCGTGGCGGCGCTCCGATGGAGGCAATGGCCTTTATCCGCAACTCCGAGGGTTGGAACTCTTATTTCTGGCGCAAGTGGATTCCGACCGGCAACCTCGACGGCTACTGGGGCGAATACAACCGCACCCCCTACGAGTTTCCGCTTATCAGGCTCGGCGACGTGATTCTGATGCTCGCCGAGGCTTACAACGAATCAGACATGACCTCAAAGGCCGTCGACGAGGTCAACAAAATCCGCGGCCGCGCAGGCATGCCGCTGCTCGACAGCGGAGCCCTTTGGCTCGCCTCGGGCGGCAAACAGGAAATGGCCGAGCGCATACGCCGCGAACGCGCCTTCGAACTGGCCGGCGAAGGGCAGCGCTACTGGGACCTGCGCCGCTGGGGCTTGCTCGAGCAGTCGGTCAGCAACGCCACCGACATATTCGGCGACCTGATGTACACGCGCAGCTATCAGCCGCGCCACGAGCTATGGCCGATTCCGCTGGTCGAGATGGAGCGCAACACGAATCTGACTCAAAATCCGGGTTGGTAAAAACCGCCCGGAAAATGGGCAGGCAGTTGCGCGGATGGGGATTTTTTTGTAATTTTGCGGGAGATGAAGAAGATCGGAAAATGGAAGATTCTTGGCAGCGAGTATCTTTACCGACGGCCATGGCTGACGGCACGGCGCGACAGCGTCGAGTTGCCCGACGGCCGCGTGTTTGACGAATTCTATATTCTCGAATATCCGACGTGGGTCAACGTCATAGCCATTACCGACGAGGGCAAATATGTGATGGTCAGGCAGTATCGCCACGGCATCGGCGAAGTGCTAACCGAACTGTGCGCCGGATGCGCCGAACCGGGCGAAAATCCGATGGAAGCCGCGCGGCGCGAGCTGCTCGAGGAGACGGGCTATGCCGGCGGCAGCTGGCGCGCGTTTGACGTGCTGGCACCCAACGCGAGCGCCAACACCAACCTGAGCCACACCTTCATTGCCGAAGGTGTGACCCCGGTAGCCGAGCAACGGCTCGACCCGTCGGAAGACATCGCCGTTGAACTCTACACGGCCGACGAGTTGCTGGCGCTGCTGCATTCCGGAGCCATAAAGCAGACAACCATGGCCGCCCCGCTCTGGCATCATTTCTATAACTTGAAAACCGCAAAGGAGGAACGCCCGTGAGCGACGTAATCAAGCTGCTGCCCGACTCGGTTGCCAACCAGATTGCCGCGGGCGAGGTCATTCAGCGCCCGGCATCAGTGGTGAAAGAGCTGGTCGAGAACGCTGTCGACGCCGGCGCTACCGAGATTCAGGTCATAATAAAAGACGCCGGCCGGACGCTGGTGCAGGTTGTCGACAACGGCTGCGGCATGAGCGCCACCGACGCGCGCCTGGCGTTCGAGCGCCACTCGACGTCGAAAATCCGCTGTGCCGACGACCTCTTCACGCTCCACACCATGGGGTTCCGCGGCGAGGCGCTGGCAAGCATCTGTGCAGTCAGCCAGGTTGACCTGCGCACCATGAGGCACGACGACAAAATCGGCACGCGCCTGATAATCAACGGTTCGAAAGTAGAGAGCCAGCTGCCTGAAGCGTGCGCTCCGGGCAGCAACATGATGGTGCGCAACCTATTTTTCAACGTTCCGGCCCGACGCAAATTCCTGAAAAAAGACTCGGTCGAGATGAGCAATATCATCCACGAGTTCGAACGGCTCGCGCTGGTGAACCCATCGGTCGAACTGGCGCTGATTCATAACGACGTGACCCTTCACCGCCTTCCGCCGGCCAACATGCGTCAGCGAATCGTCGACCTGTTCGGCAAGCAGCTCAACGACAAGCTCATACCCGTTGAAACCGACACGTCGCTGGTCAGAATAAGCGGCTTCATTGTCAGGCCCGAACACTGCCGCAAGCGCAATCCGCTGCAATATCTGTTTGTCAACGGCCGCAACATGCGCCACCCCTACTTCCACAAGGCGGTGACCCAATGCTACGAAGGCCTGATTCCGGCCGACGAGCAGCCCATTTACTTTCTCGACTTCAACGTCGACCCCCAGAGCATCGACGTCAACATACATCCGACCAAAAACGAAATCAAGTTCGAACAGGAGCAGAGCATACGCCAGATTCTATTTGCGGCCGTCAAGGAAACACTCGGCCGCTTTGCGACGGCGCCTGAAATCGACTTCGCCACGCTGACCGACAGCGACCGCATTGACATTCCCGCCCCCGGCATACACCGGACAGAATCGGCGCCGCGCCCGTCGGCAATCAACTCAGGCAGCTACAACCCCTTCAAGTCGCGTCCGGCAAGCAACTGGGACGAACTCTATAAGAACTTCACCGAAGCCCGCACCGAGGCGCTCGACCCCGATGGTTCCGGCGGCGAGCAGTCGCTCATCAACGACCTGCCCGACGAAGAAATGCCCGGCGGCGAGAACCAGGCAACGCTAACCACCATGCCCTCGGCCATCCTGCCGGCCGGAAAACGCTTTGCGGTCATGGCCGACCCCCGCGGCCTGCGCATCATTGACCTGCGCCGCGCCCACAAGGCCATAATCTACGAGCAGCTGACCGCCACGCTCGGCTCGGGCAGCGACATTGCCTCGCAGCGGCTGATATTCCCCGAAAAGGTGACCCTCGGCTCGGCCTACGACCCCCTGATTGAAGAACTGGAGCCACGCCTGGCCCGAATAGGCTTTGACCTGGCCCCGCTGGGCGGAGGCGTCTGGTCGGTCAACGCAGTGCCCTCGATTGTTGACAGCGCCAACCCGGCCGAACTGCTGTCGGCCATCATTGCCGAGGCCGCCGAAAACATCGAAAGCGCCGACACGCCTCTGAAGACCATCATAGAACGCATTGCCGCCGGCATGGCCGAAGCGGCCGCCTTCAAGGCCGACCGCCCGCTATCCGACTCGGAGATTCAGCACATCGTAAGCCGTCTGATGCAGCTTAAAACCCCCGGATTCGCCCCCGACGGACATCCGACCTTCACAGTCATTGACGATAACGAACTTTCACGCCTGTTATGAGCCTGTCAGCAAAATGTCTGCTTATAGTCAACCCGCGTAGCGGCACGTCGGCCAAGGAGCGCATTGTCAAACTCGCATCCGACGAGCTGACCTCGGCCGGAATCAGCGTCGAAACCGTCATGACCGAGCGTCCGGGCCACGCAACCCAACTCGCCGCCGCGGCCGCGGCCGACGGGGTCGACATCGTCGTTGCCATGGGCGGCGACGGCACGGTCAACGAAACTGCACGCGCGCTCTGCAACAGCTCGTCGACCCTCGGCATCATTCCGATGGGTTCGGGCAACGGACTGGCGCGTCATCTCAGCATTCCGATGGACCCCGCCAAGGCAATCGGCATCATCAAGTCAGGACGCACCGAGCAGTGCGACTACTGCACGGTCAACGACCGCCCGTTTTTCTGCACCTTCGGCATGGGCTTCGACGCCGCCGTCAGCGGACGCTTCGCTACCCGCCCGAACCACCGCGGACTGGTCAACTACCTCCGCTCGGCCATCGAGGAGCTGATTTGTTTCGAAGCCGAGGAATACACAATAAGCTGCGAAAACGAAACGCTGACCGAACGCGCCTTTCTGATTGCCTGCTGCAACGCCTCGCAATATGGCAACAACGCCTTCATTGCCCCGAATGCCAGCATCAAAGACGGACTCATGGACATCACCGTGGTCCACTCCGGCACCCTGCTGCGCCAGGCACTCAACGGAATCGACATCATGCTCGGCGCAATCCGCGATGGCGCCCGAGTGCACACCTTCCGCTCCGAGCGGGTGGTCATTGACCGCTCAAAACCCGGACTCGTACACATTGACGGCGACCCGGCCCACATGGGTCAGCGGCTCGTCGTCAGATGCCATACCGGCGGCCTGGGCGTGTTCTCGCCAGGCGAAATCAAAGTAAAGCCCGTGTTTACCCCACTGGGCATCAAATAACCCCGAAACGCTACTTAAACACAATGAAGAAACTCATCATAGAAACCTATGGCTGCCAGATGAACGTGGCCGACAGCGAGGTGGTGGCCGCCGTAATGCAGATGGCAGGCTACGAAACCTCCGACGACCCGGCTGCGGCCGACGCCATACTGCTCAACACATGCTCCATACGCGACAACGCCGAGCAGAAAATACTCAGCCGCCTGAGTGAACTCAACGCCCGCCGCCGCAAAAGCGGCCACCCGGCCATCATAGGCGTGATCGGCTGCATGGCCGAGCGCGTGGGCCGGGACCTCATCGACAACCACGGAGTCGACCTCGTTGCCGGCCCCGACAGCTATCTTGACCTGCCCGCGCTGATTGCGTCGGCCGAACAGGGCATGCCGGCCATGAACCTCGAGCTGAGCCGCACCGAAACGTACCGCGACATCATACCGAAGCGCCTGGGCGGCAACGGCGTCAGCGGCTTCGTGTCGATTATGCGCGGATGCAACAACTTCTGCACCTACTGCATTGTGCCCTACACCCGCGGACGCGAACGCTCGCGCGAACCCCAAAGCATTCTCAACGAAGTCAAGGACCTGCACGAAAAGGGCTTCAAAGAGGTTACGCTGCTCGGCCAGAACGTCAACTCCTACCGCTACGACGAGTCGACCGGATTTGCCGAACTGCTGACCATGGTAGCCGACGCCGTGCCCGACATGCGGGTGCGCTTCACCACGTCGCATCCCCGCGACATGAGCGACGAAATCATTGCCGCCATAGCCTCCAGGCCTAACATTGCGCGCCATATCCACCTGCCGGTCCAGAGCGGCTCGGACGCTGTGCTCAAATCAATGAACCGCCACTATGACCGCAGCCGCTATCTGGAGCGCATCGACGCCATTCGCCGCGCCATTCCCGACTGCGCCATAACCACCGACCTCTTCACCGGATTTCACAACGAAACGGAACAGGACTTCATGCTTACGCTCGATCTGATGCGTACGGTCGGCTTCGACGCCTCATTCATGTTCAAATATTCCGAACGCCCTGGCACCGTGGCCGCGCGAACCATGCCCGACAATATCAGCGAAGAGGTGAAAATCGAGCGCCTAAACCGCATGATTGCGCTGCAGAATGAGCTGAGCCTGGCCGCCAACAGACGCGACATAGGCAAGACGTTCGACGTGTTGATCGAAGGTGTATCAAAGCGGAGCACCGAGCAGTGGGTAGGCCGTACAAGCCAGAACAAGACCGTAGTTTTCAACCGCATGCCCGGCCGGAAGGTCGGCGACACAGTGGCCGTAACCATAACCGACGCCACGTCGGCAACACTGCTGGGCCTATGAAACGTCTGATTCCGCTGATAGCCCTGGCCGCGCTGGCCCTGATGGGATTCCGCGAGCCCGAAGTGCCCGATATGGAGCAGATTCGCGCCGAGGTCACCGACCCCGCATCGGCCTACTATTACCCGAAACTGATGGCGCGCTATGAGCGCAACGAAACCGTCATGACCCTCGACGACTACCGCCGGCTCTACCTGGGCTATATCTTCGAGGAAGATTTCAACCCCTACCGCACGTCGCCCTACGCCGGGCTGGTCGAGGAGCTATACTTCAAATCGCACCACAGCAAAAGCGAGTGTGACCAGATAATCAAATATGCCGAACTGTCGCTCAAGGACGACCCGTTCAATCTCCAGCAGATTGACTATCTGATCTACGCCCTGCGCGAAAAAAAGAAAAACAATCTCGCCAACATCTGGCAATACCGACTAAACCACATCCTCGAAACGATTGTCAGCACCGGCACCGGACTCGACCGCGACCATGCCTGGTATGTTATCAATCCGCAACACGAATACTTCCTGCTGAACAAGATGGGGCGAGTGGCCAGCAACTTCGAGTTTCAGGAACCATGGTTCGACCACATTACCGTCGAGCCCAAGGGTCCGAAGGATTCAACCCACTATTACTTCAACTCACAGCACTTTCTGCGCCAGTATCGCCTGAAGTTCCCGACCGACGACAGCGAAGACACTGACGAAATCGGGCCGCGCGATGTTGACGCTGACTGACACCTGCCCGAGCACCAACTCGGCCATTGACCGCAACGCGCCCCACGGCCACGCCCTCATGGCCCTGACGCAGACGGCCGGACGAGGTCAGCGCGGCAATCACTGGGAGGCGGAACCGGGCAAGAACATTACGCTCAGCCTGATGCTGCGCCCCGAAGGGATTGCGGCCAACCGCCAGTTTGAAATCAGCGAGGCCGTGGCCCTCGGAGTGGCCGACGCAGTCGAGGAGCTCGGAGTGAAGCGGGTGGCCGTCAAGTGGCCCAACGACATCTATGTCGGCGACAGCAAGATAGCCGGCATACTGATTGAAAATTCGCTGTCGGGAACCTCAATCGCACGCTCCATTGCCGGCATAGGCCTCAACGTGAACCAGACGGAATTTCGCAGCGATGCCCCAAACCCCGTGTCGCTGGCGCAACTGACCGGACGCACCTTCGACATATGCGCCCTGGCACAACGCATGGTCGACCTGATTCTCGGACGTCTGGGGCGCGACAACCACGAAGAATACCGCCGGCGCCTGTGGCGCGGACAGGGCCTGTGGCGCTGGCAGACGGCCGACGGCAAGCAGTTCGACGCCACAATCGACGACGTGCAACCCGACGGCCATCTATGCCTGAGCGGCCATGCCCCGTTTGCGTTCAAAGAGGTCTTTCCGGCAGGCTGAAAGAATGTTAAAAATTACAAAAATGCACAATTTGCAATTCCACGGCCTGACAGCGAAACGAAATGTCGCATTTTTTCCGTAATTTTGCACTCATTATTAAGAACATCCAACATCGAAATAATGGCAAACGACATCCGCAAAATCGGCACAGCGCTGATATCCGTCTACCACAAAGACGGCCTTGATGAAATTCTGGAGTTACTTAACCGCGCAGGCGTCAAATTTCTCAGCACCGGCGGCACGCAGACCTTTATCCGCGAACTTGGCTATGACTGCCAGGCGGTAGAGGACCTGACGGGCTATCCGTCGATTCTCGGCGGCCGCGTGAAGACGCTTCACCCCAAAGTGTTCGGCGGCATTCTCAACCGCCGCGACAACGAAGGCGACCGCGAACAGATAGCAAAATACGAAATTCCTGAAATCGACCTCGTAATCGTTGACCTCTATCCGTTTGAAGCAACCGTAGCATCCGGAGCCGACGACGCGGCCATTATCGAGAAAATCGACATAGGCGGTATTTCGCTGATACGCGGCGCAGCCAAGAACTGGAACGACGTAGTCATCGTGGCCAGCAAGGCCCAGTATGCTCCGCTGCGTGACCTGCTGGCAGCACAGGGCGCCGAAACCACCTCGGCCCAGCGCCGCTGGTTCGCCAAGGAGGCATTTGCAGTCAGCAGCCACTACGATTCGGCAATTTTCAACTACTTTGACCGCACCGACGACGCCCCCTCGGCGCTCCGCGTGGCAGTCGACGGCATCAAACCGATGCGCTACGGCGAAAATCCCCACCAGAAAGGCTTCTTCTTCGGCAACTTCGAAGAAATGTTCACCCAGCTCCACGGCAAGGAGATTTCCTATAACAACCTGCTCGACATCGACGCCGCAGTCAGCCTGATTGCCGACTTCGACACGACGACGTTTGCCGTGCTGAAACACAACAACGCCTGCGGCGTGGCCTCGCGTCCCACCGTGGCTGAAGCTTGGCGCGACGCCCTCGCCGGCGACCCCGTCAGCGCATTTGGCGGCGTGCTGATCACCAACGGCACGGTCGACGCCGAAGCGGCCAAGGAAATCAACACCATTTTCTTCGAAGTAATCATTGCCCCGGCCTATACCGACGAAGCCCTTGAAGTGCTCAAGAGCAAGAAGAACCGAATCATCCTGGTTCAGCACGCTCAGAACTCAACACGCCTGTCGTATCGCTCATGCCTGAACGGCGCACTGGTGCAGGAGCGCGACCTGAAGACCGAAACCGCTCAGGACCTCACCCCCGTCACCCCCAAACCTGTCGGTCCCGCCGAAGTCGAAGACCTCCTCTTCGCCAACAAAATCGTCAAGCACTCAAAGAGCAATGCCATCGTCCTTGCCAAGGGCTGCCAGCTCCTGGCATCGGGTGTAGGCCAGACCTCGCGCGTCGACGCCCTGAAGCAGGCCATCGCCAAGGCCCGCTCCTTTAACTTCGACCTCAAGGGCGCAGTCATGGCCTCCGACGCCTTCTTCCCCTTTGCCGACTGCGTGGAAATTGCTCACGAGGCAGGCATCGACGCAGTAATCCAGCCCGGCGGCTCCATCCGCGACCAGGAAACCATTGACTTCTGCACCTCGCACGACATGGCCATGGTCATCACCGGCATACGCCACTTCAAGCACTGATTGCCCGTCCGACCTCCCCACACCTCATCTCTCCTCGACCCAACCGTCACAACTTTTCACTTTAACCCCTTAACTTTCAATTCATCGAAGTGGGACTGTTTTCACTGACAAAGGAAATCGCGATTGACCTCGGAACGGCCAACACGATTATTCTGCATAACGACAAAATCGTTATCGACGAGCCCTCGATCGTCGCTATCGACAAAATCTCCCAGAAACTCATTGCCGTCGGCAAGGAGGCCGCCCTGATGCGCGGCAAGGAGAACCCCAACATCACAACCATCCGCCCGCTGCGCCAGGGCGTCATTGCCGACTTCAACGCCGCCGAACTGATGATTCGCGGCCTGGTGAAGAAGAGCTCGGGCTCCAAAGGCTGGTTCTCGCCCTCGCTCCGCATGGTCGTTGGCATTCCGTCGGGCTCGACCGAAGTGCAGATCCGCGCCGTGCGCGACTCGAGCGAACACGCCGGCGGCCGTGACGTCTACATGATTTACGAGCCCATGGCCGCAGCCCTCGGCATCGGCCTCGACGTCGAAGCCCCCGCCGGCAACATGATTGTCGACATAGGCGGCGGCACGACCGAAATCGCCGTTATTTCGCTCGGCGGCATCGTTACCAACAAATCAATCCAGATTGCCGGCGACGACCTGACCGAAGACATCATCAACCACATGCGCCGCGCCCATAACCTGCGCGTCGGCGAGCGCACTGCCGAACAAATCAAAATCCACGTCGGCTCTGCCCTGACCGAACTCGAAAACCCGCCCGAGGACTACGTTGTCCACGGCCCGAACCACGTTACCGCCCTGCCGATGGAGGTGCCGGTAAGCTACCAGGAAATTGCCCACTGTCTCGAAAAATCAATCTCCAAGATTGAAACCGCAGTGCTCAACGCCCTCGAGCAGACCCCGCCGGAACTCTATGCCGACATTGTTAAAAACGGCATCTGGCTCGCCGGTGGCGGCGCCATGATTCGCGGCCTTGACAAGCGTCTGACCGACAAAATCGGCATTCAGTTCCACGTTGCCGACGACCCGCTGCTCTCAGTGGCCCGCGGCACCGCCGTAGCGCTGAAAAACGTTGACAAATTCTCGTTCCTGATTCGCTGAGGCGCCGAGAATGCGCACCCTGGCCGACTTTTTCGTGCGCCATGGCGCATGGTTCGTATTCCTGCTGCTGGCAGGGATTAGCTGCTACATGCTTTTTCGCGGCAATCCCTACCAGCAAGCTGTGTTCATGACGTCGGCCGGGCGCGTCAGCTCGGGCGTCTACTCAACCGCCAACTCCGTTACCGGCTACTTCCACCTGAGGTCAATCAACGATGACCTCCAGCAGCGCCTGGCCGACCTGGAGATGGAAAACATCAACCTCCGGCGCCGGCTTCAGCGCGCCGACGAACGCCTCTATGCCGACTCGGTGAAACCCGACTCGGCCCTGGCACCCTATGAATTCACAATTGCGCGCGTAATCAACAACTCAATTACCCGCCCCAACAACTTCATTACCCTCGACCGAGGCTCGCTCGACGGCGTGGCCCCGGAAATGGGCGTCGTTGACCAGAATGGCATTGTCGGCATTGTCAACGTTGTCGGCCCGCATTCGGCCCGCATCATATCGCTGCTGAACTCCGACCTGCGCCTGAGCTGCAAGGTGAAGGGCAGCGACGCTTTCGGCTCGCTGGTGTGGGACGGACGCTCGCCGCGCCAGGCCGTGCTCGAAGAACTGCCGCGCCACGTCGAGTTCGCTCCGGGTGACACCATTATCACATCGGGCTATTCGGTAGTGTTTCCCGAAGGAATTCCGGTCGGCACAGTGGTCGAACAGCTGCGCGACGCCGACGACAACTTCTACTCCCTGCGCATTGACCTGCTGACCGACTTCGCCACCCTGTCGACCGTCCGCGTCATTCGCAACTTCATGAAAGACGAAATCGAAGCCACCGAAACCGACGCCGTCAACAAATCAGGCAAATTCTGATATTTTTTGTTTTTTGGCCGATTTTGTGTAATTTTGAGGTAACTTTTTACGTTATCATCATAACTATGAAGAAATTATTATCGATATTTACCCTGATGCTCGCCACCCTGAGCGTGAGCGCCGCATCGACCCGAACAACCAAACCCGAGCGCTCGAACCTATACGAAAAAGTGCCCATGGAGGGCTCATATGTAGGCTATGTCAGCATCGAAACCAACTCGCCGGGCTATTTCGGCACAGGCGGCTTCAACGGAGGCATCACCACAGCCCACGGCAAAATGGTTACACGCAACATTTTTCTCGGCCTCGGCACCGGCTACATAGCCGACTTTGCCAAGGGCAAGGGCGTGATTCCGGTTTTTGCCGATTTCCGCTACTTCTTCCAGTCGCAGTTTCAGCGCCGCATCTACCCCCACATCGGCCTGCGCGGCGGTGCGGCCGTGGCAACCGTAGGCAAGGCAGGAGGCATGGGCCAGGCGGCCATAGGCTTCCGAGTGCCGCTGAGTGAAAAGCTGGCCCTGAACCTTGAGGTAGGCCCGCAGTACTCCACCTTCTTCGACCAGGAAGTGATTGTCGGTTCGCCCAACTATGCAATCGACGCCAAGTGGAAAAGCGCCGGCGCACGATTCTCATTTTTCGGACGCCTGTCTATTGAATTCTAAACCCTACCCTTAAAGTCATGGCTGACGGATATCTCGAAAACAAAATGGCCGACTATCTGGCCGGGAAACTCAAACCGACCAAGAAAAAGCCGGTCAAGAAACCAAAATAATTTACTGAAATGAAAGCACCTTACTCGCTGGCTGCAGCAGCCATGGCCCTGCCGGTCTGCGCCATAGCCGCGGTCGACGCCGACCACGCCGATTCGACCTGTTGTTGCCCTTCAAAAGCCCCGCGCTACAACATCGTCTACATCATGACCGACGACCACACGGCGCAGATGCTGTCGGCCTATGACACGCGTTATGCCCACACGCCCAACCTTGACCGCCTGGCCAACGAAAACGGCGTGAAATTCAACCGCTCGTTCGTGGCCAACTCGCTGTCGGGGCCCTCGCGCGCGTGTATAATCACCGGCAAGCACTCGCACGCCAATGGTTTCACCGACAACGAAAGCGGACGCCCGTTCGACGGCTCGCAGCCAACCTATCCGAAGTATCTGCAGGCCGCGGGCTACCAGACGGCGCTGTTTGGAAAGTGGCATCTCATTTCCGAACCGACAGGATTCGACACATGGCGCGTCGTGCCGGGTCAGGGCGACTACTACAACCCTACCTTCATTAACCAGGACGGCTCGGAAGAGATTGTTCACGGCTATCTGACCAACCTCATCACCGACATGAGCCTCGACTGGCTCGACAACGGACGCGACAAGTCAAAGCCGTTCGCCCTGCTGATTCACCACAAGGCGCAACACCGCAACTGGATGGCCGACACGTGCAACCTGCGCCTGTATGAGGACGTGACATTCAGTCTGCCCGACAACTTCTATGACGACTACGCCGGACGCCCGGCGGCTGAAGCGGCCGAAATGCGCATTGCCTCGGCCCACGACATGGATATTCAATATGACCTGAAAATGCTCCACCCCGATTCGGTTACGCGCCTGAGAGCCAACTACGAAGCATTTCTCGGACGCATGGACGCGGAGCAACGCAAGGCCTGGGACGATTTCTATGACCCCATTATCAAGGAATTCTACGAATCGAACCTGCAGGGCAAGGAGCTGGCCGAATGGAAGTTTCAGCGCTACATGCGCGACTATCTGAAAACCCTGAAGAGCCTCGACGACAACGTTGGCCGCGTGCTCGACTATCTTGACGCCCACAATCTGACCGACTCGACGCTGGTGGTCTACACTTCCGACCAGGGCTTCTACATGGGCGAGCACGGATGGTTTGACAAGCGGTTCATGTATGAGGAGTCGCTCAACACCCCCCTGCTGATGAAGCTGCCCAAGGGGCTTGACGCCCGCGGCGACATCGACGAGATGGTTCAGAACATAGACTATGCGCCTACATTCCTGGAGATTGCCGGAGTGACGGTGCCCGACGATATTCACGGCAAGTCGCTGCTGCCGCTGCTGCGGGGCGAGCACCCCGACGACTGGCGCGACGCCGTTTACTACCACTACTATGAATATCCGGCCGAACACTGCGTCAAGCGCCACTACGGCGTGCGCACCGACCGCTACAAACTAATTCACTTCTATAACGACATCGACACCTGGGAGCTCTATGACCTCAAGGACGACCCGCAAGAGATGAACAACATCTACGGCAAACCCGGAACCGAAGCTATAACCGACCGCCTGCGAACACGCCTCCATAAGCTCCAAGAGCAATATGACGACCCGATACGCTTCAAATATCAATGAGCAAAACGACGACGATTATTGAAAACAACAAATTCGGTGGCGAGCGCCCGCTTTTCGGCGAACGCCACCTTATTTTACGCAACGTTGACTTCCTGCCGGGCGAGTCGGCGCTGAAATGCACCGCCGACATCACGGCCGAACACTGCACGTTTGACGGCAAATATCCCTTCTGGCACACCGACGGCTTCAGCGTCAGCCACTGCCGCTTCAACGAGGGCGCCCGCGCCGCGCTCTGGTACTCGCGCAACTGCCGCATGGCCGACTGCGAGATTCTGGCGCCGAAAATGTTTCGCGAGCTCGACGGCATCAGCCTTGAGCGCTGCTCGATTCCCGACGCGCAGGAAACCCTGTGGCACTGCTCTAACGTCAGCATTCGCGACTGCAGCGTGGGCCGGGCCGACTACCTGTTCATGCACTCGAGCCACATCCGCATTGACGGCTGGCGACAACAGGGCAACTACTCGTTTCAGTACTGCAGCGACGTCGAAATCCGCAATGCCCGCATCGACTCGAAAGACGCGTTCTGGAACACGGAGAACGTAACCGTCTACGACTCGGAGCTCAACGGCGAGTATCTTGGATGGCACTCGCGGCGCCTGCGCCTGGTGAGGTGTCGCATCTCAGGCACCCAGCCGCTATGCTACTGCCGCGACCTTGAGCTCATTGACTGCGAGTTCGCGCCCGACTGCGACCTCGCCTTCGAAGATTCGGAAGTCAGGGGCAACTCACTGACGCCCATAACGTCGATCAAAAACCCGGCCAAGTTCGACTTCTCTCTGCCCGCCGACGGCGAGGCCGCCCCTATACGAACAGAGAAGCACTGACCTTGAGCGGCATCAACAGCATACGCCTTGGCGAGAAGCTATCGCCCGGCCGGCAGCTCAGGCTCACCGTCAGCCTCGCGCTGCCGGCTATGCTCGCACAGCTGTCGAGCATCCTGATGCAATATATCGACGCAGCGATGGTTGGCCATCTCGGAGCCGACGCCTCGGCGTCGATAGGCCTCGTGTCGACCAGCCTGTGGCTCTTCTGGGGCACCTGCTCCATGGCAACCACGGGCTTCACGGTGCAGGTGGCCCACCGCATCGGCGCCAACGACGAAGAGGGAGCCAGGCGGATTCTGCGCCAGGGACTCACGGCATCGCTGCTATTTGGCGTGGCAATGGCGCTGATCGGCCTTGCAATCGCCGGCCCGCTGCCCGGCTGGCTCGGCGGCGACGAGTCCATACGCGGCATGTCGACGCTCTACTTCTCGGTGTTTGTCGCCGCGCTGCCGCTGCTGACGCTCAACTATCTGGCCGGCGGCATGCTGCGCTGCGTCGGCAACATGAAGGTGCCGAGCGCCATCAGCATCGGCATGTGTGTGCTCGACTGCCTGTTCAACTATCTGTTCATATTCGTTTGCGGCCTCGGAGTGCTCGGCGCCGCGCTCGGCACGGTGGCCGCCGAAATCATCTCGGCGGGGCTGATGCTCGGCTATGTGTGGCGCCGACAGCCCGAACTCAGGCTGACAGGGCGCCCCGCCGGCTCGTTCCGCCCGTCAACAACCGTGCTGGCCAAAGCAGCTGCCATAGCTCTCCCGCTGACGGCGGAACATGCCATTATCTGCGGCGCACAGATTGCCGTGACAATCATAGTGGCGCCGCTCGGAATCCTTGCCATAGCCGCCAACTCTTTTGCGGTCACGGCCGAAAGCCTCTGCTACATGCCCGGCTACGGCATCGGCGACGCGGCCACCGTGCTCACCGGCCAGAGCCACGGCGCCGGACGCACCTCGCTGGTGCGCTCGTTCGGCTATATAACAGTCGGGCTCGGCATGGCGGTCATGTCGGTTATGGGCGTAATAATGTGGCTCACGGCGCCGCAGCTCATGGCGCTGATGACCCCCGTCGAGGCCATCCGCGAGCTCGGGGTCAGCGCCCTGCGCATCGAGGCTTGGGCCGAGCCGATGTTTGCGGCCTCGATCGTGGCCTATGGAGCCATGGTCGGCGTCGGCAAAACAATAGCTCCCGCTGTCATGAACTTCGGGAGCATATGGTTAGTCAGGCTACCGCTGGCCTGGTGGCTCAGCCGCAGCTATGGCCTTGACGGAGTGTGGATGGCAATGGCCGCCGAACTGACTTTTCGCGGAGCGATATTTCTGATAAGGCTGGTGCGCGGAAGATGGGCGACCTCAGGGTCAGGCCATCCAGAACTCTGAGCGCTGTTCAGGAGGGACTTCGGGCATGCGGTCATACCACTTGTTGCAGCTATAGGGCGATACGGGGCTCACGGTAATATACAGAGCCTGAGGGGCGAACTTTTTCATGACGACAGAATTATTTAATCGGGTTACACTTTTATTGTTTCGGGAATACATCAGTGAAATGCACATACAAAACACCGCAGCCGGCGCAAAGGTTCAGTTCACGGGGCAATTTTTTGCGGATTTCTGCGTTAATTTATTGCTATGAACAAGTTTCTATGGATTATTCTCGCCTCACTCACGCTGACAGGCTGCATCGTCGACGCGTTCGACACGTCGCCCTCGGCCCAGCCTACGTTTTCGGTCAATGAGGCGCTCGATATGGGACTGCACTTTGCCGGCACTCCGTCGCCGACGTCGCAGCTCAAAATCTATAACAACAATTCAAAAAACATCAAGCTCTCGACCGTCACCCTACGCTCGGGCAGCCACTTCCGCATCAACGTCGACGGCCGCTCTGGGCGAGTGTTCAACGACGTCGAAATCAGGCCCGGCGACTCAATCTACGTGTTCGTGGAGTGTACGCTCCCCGAGGTGTCGACCCCCGAGCCACAGGTGGTCAGCGACTGGCTCGACGTGACGACCAACGGCGTCATGTGCTCGCTGCAGATTTATGCGATGTCGCAAAACGTAAACCGCATTAACCGCCTGACCGTCAATTCCGACATGACCCTGCAGGCCGAAATTCCCAACCTGATTGCCGACACCCTGCGGGTTGCCCCTGGCGCCACGCTGACCCTGCCCCCGGGCGCCCGCCTGCTCTTTCACGACAAGGCCGCCCTCATTGTCGAAGGCACGCTACTCAGCCACGGCACGTCCGAACTGCCCGTCGAACTCTGCGGCGACCGCACCAACAACGTCGTGGCCGACATTTCATTTACCGTCATGTCAAACCAGTGGGAGGGCGTATATTTCGCCCCTGAAAGCCGGGGCAACCGCCTGGAACACACTTCGGTCATCAACACCTGCCAGGGGGTAACCGTCGACTCGCTCGCCGACCTGACCCTGGTCAACTCGCGCCTCTACAACAGCGGCGGCAAGCAGCTGTCGGTGGGCCGCCGTTCAACCGTCACCGCCCTGGGCTGCGAAATCTCCAACGCGGCGTCGGCCCTGCTCTACCTCAACGAAGGCACCTATCTTTTTGACCGCTGCACGATAGCCAACTGGTATCTGTTTGCATGGCCCGACATGGCATCGGTCATTTTCGTGAATCCCGCCGAAACGTCGGCCACCTTCAGCAACTCTATACTCTACGGCCGCGACACCCCCATAGGCGACTATGCCGACGTCGAGGAAGTCGACATCTGGTTTCGCCGATGCATGTTTACGCCCGCGGGCCCGGACGACGCCCGCTATCTGCAATGTCTGTGGAATGCCGACCCGATGCTCGAATATTCACTGACGGACTATACGTTCAGCTACCTTCCACTGCCCGGCTCGCCGGCAATTGACGCCGCGCTGGCCGAATTTGACGACGCATCGCTGCCCGCAACCGACCGCCACGGCCGACAGCGCGGACTGACGCTCGGCGCCTATGCGCCCGCCGAGCCGCAGTAACTCACCGCTTTTACTATTACTTAGACGATGACCTGCGCCTGCGCCGACGGCCTCCGCGCCGGTGGCGACGCGGCTCGCGGGGAGCAGGCTCCCCGGCCTTCTCTACGTCGGCAAAACCCGAGCGCCCCTCGCTGACGAGTCGTGCGCTCGCCGCTCTGAGACGTTCTGCCTGGGCCATGCGCCCCATAGCAATCATGTAGCCCAACAGGAAATCCATGCGCCGGCTGACCGACGCCAGATTCTGCATGGCGCGTACCTGACGCATATTATCGATTGTTTCATTATCCACCATGACATAGCGAACCAGATAGGCCACATCGCTTACCACCGGGCGGTCGAACTTAAGCGACGTCATCACCGCGCGCGCCAGCTTGGCGGCATCGGCCGCCTTAGGCGCCAGCCCACTGAAAATCGCAGCAAGCCTATAGCGCGTAGGCGACTCGGGCGCGGCCGCCAGCAGTGTGCGCAGGCGCTCCATCGCCTCGCCCCACAGCCGCCGGTCAGACGTCATGGCGGCTATGCCGGGAATCATTGCCGCCAGCGCACCGGTCGACTTAAGCAGCTCCATGGCCCCGACGGGATCCGGGCCGTTGAGCATCTTGCACAGCTCGGAGTGCACGCGTTCGCGGCTCACGATTTCAATGCGGTGAATATGGCGCAGCAACGCCTCCCACACCGGCGCGTCAATGCGCCAGCCGAAGCGGTTGGCAAACCTCAGCCCGCGCAGAATCCTGACGGGGTCGTCATTGAAGGTCTCGTCGGGATCCATCGGCGTGCGCAGCAATCCGGCGCGCATGTCGGCGATGCCCCGGCGAGTAATGTCGACCGTTTGGCGGCGCGTAATGTCATAATAGAGTGAATTGACCGTAAAGTCGCGGCGATAGCAGTCCTCCTCAATCGTGCCGAATGCCACCTCCGGACATCGCGACGTTTCGCGGGTGTACTGCTCGCGGCGCGTCTGAACCAGCTCTATCTCATCTTCAGGAAAACGCCTCAGGCGCAGTTTCGCCGTGCCGTATTTCAAAAAGAACACCGGACGGCCTGTGGTCAGGCGACGCTTCTGAAGCCAGCGGGCAAACTTGACGCCGCCGTTAGGAAGATCAACAGCCAGGTCCAGATCCTTGATTTCAAAGCCCATGATTTCGTCGCGACAACATCCGCCAACGGCAAAAACATGACCCTCCCACTGCGTATTCTCAATCAGATTACGCAGCCATTCGCATATTACATGATATAGCTTGGTTGTCATTTCAGGGATGCAAAGTTACGAAAAAACAAAAAAATTATCCGCCATCCCGGCGAATAATCTTCCTTACCTTAAATCTAATACCATTAAAATCGATGCAAAGTTAGCTACTTTCGTGAATACTACAATATCATTAACATAATTTAACATCAAAAGCGATAAATAATCACCTCCTGTTGAATTCTTTAAATATAATTATTAACTTTGCGGCGGTATAACAATTACGTCCGCATTCAAGCGACATTTACAATATTTAGTATAACAATCACATAATTACTTTCACATGAAGAAACTTTTACTTTCACTGCTCGCAGTCACATTCTCCGCATATATTTCTGCGGAAAACCTGACCGCTTCATTTACGACCAACGGCAGCAGTTCCCTGCCAAAAACCGTCGACAAAATTACCATTACGCCCTCGCAAGGAACAGGAAGTGCTCCGGGTGGAACAAACGCTAACCAATATCGTTTATATACGAATAACACATTGACGATAAGCGCCGCTGCGGGTTATGCAATTTCAAAAGTCACAAGCACGGCATCGTCAACAGGCTATCAGCTGTCAAGCAGCACAGCGACCTGCCAGGAAGGAACAGTCGTTGATAATGGCATAACTCTTTCCGTACCCTCTCAGACTGTTACCGTTGACTTCACAAAGGAGGTGCGTTTTAAAACAATAACCGTTACCTACGCAGAAGCCTCAACGACTGCAAAGACAGAAGTCGCATTATCATGGTCGACTGACGAGACCTCCATAAATCTTGGAGAACCATTCTCCGCCCCCGTTTTATCAGCAACAGTTGACGGTATAGACAACGAGGAGGCAAAGAATGCCGTAATCTACTCATCAAGCAACGAAGAACTCCTCAAAGTGGCAGCAGACGGCTCAATGGAATTCGTTCCGAACATTGCAGGCCAAGCCGTCATCACGGCGTCTATCCCCGCAGCAAACGCAGACTTCGCAGCTACTCCGGCCACCTTTACCCTTACCGTAGTTGACCCTGATAATATAGAAACATCGCTCTCGTCGGCAGAGTTTGATTACATTCAATCCGCATACAATGAGGCTTCGGTAACAGATGACCGTTTGTTTACATATCAGACGGTCTATTCATGCAATAGCAATAGAATGTGCTACAATACCGGCAATAAAAACGGAGGCATCGCCAGCGGACTGGTTGTGACAGCGACTAATCCCGACTATATAATCACATCTGTTGACATCGTAATGACTTCAGTTTCCTCTACTGCTTCTCAAGGCCTCATTGTTTATAGTCGTGAAACCGCATTTGACAAACTGACAAAAGGCTTAGCTCCGGTTGTTCCCGAAGATGCGATTCAACTGAACTCGTCGGTTATTAAAGAATCAACCTCCATACAAATCAATGCCAACGCTTTCGCCATACTGCCCAGCGCAGACGGCACAATTTATGTTGCGAAGTACATTGTGCACTATGCCAAGGTCGCTCCCAAAGAAATTGAGGCGCCGAGGGTGTTTATCGACGAGGTCGAGGTGACCGACTTCGAAACGGCGGTCAACCTTGACGGCGACAAGAAAACTGTCAGGATTCAGGCTGCCGACGAGAGCCACCACATTTTCCACAAGCATATTCCCTCATCAGCAGACGCCGCACTGTTTAACGAGACTGCCGGCGAAGACGGCTTCACTCACGTTGAGGGCAACTCGGCCGAGGTTACGGTCGACACCAATGGCGAGCTCCACATCTATGCCCAACACCCTGACAACGGCCTTAAGAGCCGGACCGTGGTGCTGACGTTCACCGGCGATTCGACCGGCATTGACGAAATAGGCGTCGAGGGCGAGAAGGCCGGCGCATGGTTTGACCTGCAGGGCCGCCGCGTGACCGCGCCCGCCAAGGGAGGCGTCTACATTAGCCGGCAGGGCTCAAAAGTAGTGAAAATGGCCTTTTGAGAACTGAATCTGACCTCCACATGACACTCATAAAAAATAGCGAGGCGCCCCGGGGCGTTTCGCTATTTTTTTATGAATCTATATAATTGCGGGCTATTGGTCGTAGAGGGCCAGCGTTTCGCGCAGCCGGGCTGCGAGCATGGTGCGGAGTTCGGGGGGAGCCAGCACCGTGACGTCGGGACCCAGGCTCATCAGTTCGCGCAGAAAATCAGGCGTCAGCAGCAGGTTGTAGGTAAAAATCGAAAAGTCGTCGTGAATCATTTCCTGCTGCGAGGGGTGGAGCGGCAACGCGCGCAGATACTTGGCCTGGCGCGAGTCGGTGCGGAGAATTACGCGCCGTGGTTCAGAACTGTCGACCACAATGCCGAAGCTGTAGCGGAAGTATTCATTCGGGTCGAAGTCGGGCGGCATGGTGAAGTTGTCGCCCGTAAGCTCAGGCTCGGTTATGCGGTCAAGGGCATAGGTTTTGAGCTTACCTTCGCCCACGTTGCGCCCGGCCACATACCAGCGCTGGCGAAACAGCTTGAGCAGATACGGCTCGAGAACTATCCCCTTGGTAGGCCGCGAACGCGAGAAGGGGTGGTAGGTAAAGCGTATGGCCCGCTCCGACTTGATAGCCTCGATAATGGGCGAGAGGTTATGGCGCGCCGAGGGCACCTGCTCCAGAAATATTCGGTCGGAAATCGAGCGTGCGTCGCTGAGCATACCGCTCATGGCCGCAGAGTTGAGCAGCCAGTCGGTAACGGTTTCCGAGCCGCGCGAGGCGGAGTTGGGATCGTTTTCGATATAGTATTCGCCGGTCGAGGAGTCATAGACAATCTCGACGCCAAAGAGGTCGAGAACCGCCGCGCGATAGTTATAGAACGTGCGGCGCTGCATGTCGGTGCCTTTGCCGACCGACGAATCTTTCCAGCGTCGGTTGATTTCGCTGCGGGTCATTCGACCCGAACGGCGCATCGTGTCGACAAGCCATGTATATCTGGCAAGGAGTGATGACAATGTGTTGAGTCAGTGTTAAGGGGTTGAGAAATAATTAGTGTGAGTAGAGGTTCACTTTTCGGACGACAGCCTCTGCGCCACCACGCTCAGTCCTGGCGCAGAATCTTGGCGCCGAGGGCGCTGAGGCGGCCCTCGATGTCTTCATATCCGCGGTCAATCTGCTGGATATTGTCGATTACGCTCGTGCCCTTGGCCGAGAGTGCGGCAATGAGCAGGGCTATGCCTGCACGGATGTCGGGCGAGGTCATGTTGTTGGGGCGCAGACTGAACTGATGGTCATGGCCAATGACAACGGCGCGGTGCGGGTCGCAGAGAATTATCTGCGCGCCCATGTCAATGAGGTTGTCGACGAAAAACAGACGGCTCTCAAACATTTTCTGATGAACGAGCACCGAGCCCTTGCACTGGGTTGCGACGACGAGCATCACGCTGAGCAAATCGGGCGTCAGGCCGGGCCAGGGAGCGTCGGCTATGGTCATGATGGAGCCGTCGAGAGCGGTCTCGATGACGTAGCTTTCCTGGGCCGGCACGTAGATGTCGTCGCCTCGCTGCTCAACCTTGACGCCCAGACGCCTGAAACTTTCGGGAATGATGCCGAGATCGGGATAGCTGACATCCTTGATGGTCAGCGAGCTGCGCGTCATGGCCGCCATGGCGATGAAGCTGCCCACCTCAATCATGTCGGGGAGAATGCGGTGAGAGGCGGTGCGGTCGGAACACTCGCAGCCGATGCCGTGAACGGTCAGCAGATTGCTGGATATGCCTTCAACCTTGATGCCCAGGCGTGTAAGCAACCTGCAGAGCTGCTGCACGTAGGGTTCGCAGGCGGCGTTGTAGATTCGGGTGGTGCCGGTTGCGAGGGCCGCGGCCATGACAATATTGGCCGTGCCGGTAACGGAGGCCTCGTCGAGCACCATGTCGGCAGCGCGGAGTCCGCCCTCGGGCGCAGTGAGCAGAAACGCCTCGAGTTTGGAGCAATATTCCATCCGGGCGCCGAGATTGAGCATGCCCTGAATGTGGGTGTCGACCTTGCGGCGGCCAATTTTGTCGCCTCCCGGCTTGGGGAAGTAGGCGCGGCCCATTCGGGCAAGCAGGGGGCCGACGAGCAGCACTGAGCCGCGCAGCCCCGCACAGCGGTGCACGAAGTCGCGGCTCATTATGTAAGCTTCATCGAGTTCGGCGGCACAAAAAGTGTAGCTTCCGGCGCCGCGCCTCGTAACCCTCACTCCAATGAGCGACATGAGGTCAATGAGGTTGCGCACGTCGAGAATTTCGGGGATATTGTCAATGTCGACCTCACGGTCGGTAAGCAGGGTCGCGGCAATGACCTGCAAGGCCTCGTTTTTCGCGCCCTTGGGGGTAATGGTGCCCCGGAGGGTATGGCCGCCCTCGATAATGAATTTGCTCATAGATGTTCCACTTCGGGAGTTAGGATTATGTTGAAACGCCGGCTCACGGCGCTGATGATTTCGTGTTCAAGGCCCAGAATGTCGGCAGCCGTGGCGTTACCCTCGGCGTTGACTATGACCAGCGGCTGTGATGGCCAGGTCATGGCTCCGCCGACGCGCGCCCCCTTCATGCCGGCATGGTCGATGAGCCACGCCGCCGAGAGCTTAACCCGGCCGTCGCCGAGGTCATAGCGGGGCATGTCGGGTTCGACGCCGGCAATGGTGTCGGCGCTAACCTCAGGATTGCGGAAAAATGAGCCGGCCGAGCCTACGCGGCGCGGGTCGGGAAGCTTGGAGTCGCGCACGGCAATGACAGCCTCGCGCACGGCCGCCGGCACCGGCTCGCGGCCGTCAAGCATGGCGCGCAAGTTGCCATAGTCGAGATTGGCAGGCGCCGAGGCGGGAAGCAGCCCGAGGGTGGCGCGCACAATGGCATAGTGGCCGTCTTCGTCCTTGAGGCGCGACCGCCGGTAGGAATAATTCATCCACTCGCGGTCAACAGTGAACATGCGGCCCGACTGCAAATCGACCAGTTCGGCCTCGACGAGCAGCGAGCCGGTTTCAGCTCCGTAGGCGCCTGCGTTCTGCACCAGGGCACCGCCCAGAGTGCCGGGAATGCCGCTGAGGTTCTCCATGCCACGCAGGCCCGAGGCGGCCACGAGCGCACACAGGTCGTCGAGCACCATGTTGGCGTCGACGGTCCAGAGCAGGCCCGAGCGCTCGACAGCAGGCTCGCCGCAGCGCATCAGCAGGGTGCCTTCAAACCTGCGGGTAAAGAGCAGATTGCTCCCGCCGCCGATGAGCTTCAGCGGGCGCGGCAGCGAGGGGTCGGCAATCAGCGCCGCCAGGTCGCCGGCCGTTTCCCAGCCGGCAAGCGCCGCCGCGCTCACCTCGATGGCAAACGTGGTCAGGTCGCGCCGGCATATGTTACGTTCAATTCGGGTCACGTCGCAGTTATTGCCAGCTGAGGGTGCGCGAGCCGTCGGGCTCTACGGTGATGGTCAGGTCGATGGTGTCGTCGGGCAGCATCGGGTCTACGATGTCGGGCCACTCAATCAGGCAAACCGCACCGCAGTCAAGATAGTCTTCGATTCCCATGTCGACCGCCTCGTCGAGGCTTTCAAGCCTGTAGAGGTCAAAGTGATAGATCAGCTCGGCGGTAGTATCCGAGCGATACTCGTTGACAAGAGCGAACGTCGGCGAGGCCGTGGGGTCGGTCTCCACTCCGAGTTCCTTGCACATGGCGTTGATAAACGTAGTTTTACCGGCGCCCATCTCGCCGTGAAGAGCCACGACGGTGCGGTCGCCCATATCGGCGATAAATTCGCGTGCCGCGGCAGCAAGCGCGGCGGTGTCTGCAATCTTGATAGTTTTCATTACGAGCGCAAATTTACAAATTATTCCGAACTTTCGGAATAGCGCGGCGGTTTTACTTTCAGCTATGAAAACCGCCACACAAACATTGAACCGACTGAGGTTCCGCACTCCCTTGAGCAGCGACTACGCGACCATTGCCCGCTACATGGGGCTGATTGACAGCCGCACGTGCGACTATACTTTCGGGGGCATAGTTCTCTGGGCCCCGCATTTCGGCTATCGCATTGCCGAAACCGACAATACTCTCTACATCAGCGGAGGGCGCGAAGACGACCTGACGGTGCGCGCCTATGCGCTGCCCGTAGGCGACGCCGACCTGACCAGATCGGTCAGGTTGCTTAAACAGCAAACACCCGGGGCTGATGTGTGGTTCTCGGCCGTGCCAGAGGACCGCCTTCACCTTTTTGCCGCCATTCCGGGCGCCGACGTCAGCGAGCTCGGACCCGAGTGGAGCGACTATCTCTACGACATTCGAGCCATGGCCTCGCTGAGCGGCGGCGCCATGAAGAAGAAGCGCAACCACGTGAACCGCTTTCTGGCCGATAATCCCGACGCGCAACTGACCGCCCTCGACGGCCGCAACGCCGCGGAGTGCATGGAGCTGCTCCACGCCTCAGGCCACGACTCGACGCCTACCGGCATATCGGAGTTTGCCGCCGTAGAGACGCTGCTGGGCCGATGGAGCGACTTCGCGCCGTGGCTCTGCGGGAGTGTGCTCACCGCCGGCGGCCGCGTCAGAGGGTTCACCGTCGGCGAGGTCAAGGACGACACTCTCCACGTCCACATTGAAAAGTGCGACCACTCGGTAGCGGGCGCCAACGAGGCGCTGGCGTCGATGTTTGCATCGGAGATGCTCGGCCGCAATCACCACCTGCTCTACGTCAACCGCCAGGACGACGCCGGCGACCCGGGCCTGCGCGCCTCGAAAGAGTCGTGGCATCCGCTCCGCCTGCTCCCTAAGTTCAACGTCATGGTAGGCCGCCGTGCCTGAAACAAACCGACGGCCGCGGAGTTACCGCGGCCGTCGGCGAGTATAGACTGAGGTCAGCAGTTATCAGAAGGCCACGCCCAGCGAAATGATGGCGTTGCTGCTCTGGTAGAAAAGCTGGTCGCCCGAATCGTTGTTGGGACCGCCGATAAAGGGAACCATACCGCGCTGCCAAGTGAAATTGAGATTAAAGCGCTTGTACCAAACGCCAAGGCCGAGCTGCAGGCCGGCGTCTATGCGCAACATGTCGACGCCGTCATCGTCGAAGGAGAGATTATCCTCGTAGGTTTCGTTACGGTCGGAATAATCTGCAGGATAAACGAGCGAGGTCTCGGTCTTGATCGAGCCGGCGAAGTCAAATTCAACGAACATGCCGAGGTGGGCGTCAATCTTGATGTCTTTGGTAACGGGATACTTATAGCCAAAGGTAAAGGGAACGTATTTCACACCATAGGTGTTAGCGCGCCATTTATAAGTCGACGTGCGGGTGCCTTGGCGGTACTCGGAGGTTTCCTCCTCATGGCAAGCGCCGCCGCGGGTGCCCAGGCCGAGTTCCATGCCCCAGTACACATTTGACTTGCCGAAATATTTGTTGAAACCGAACATCAGGTCGAAATTGGCGGTCGAGCTGAAGCCGGCGTCGCCCTCGAAGTCCTTGAACTCGCTTTTTACCTCCGACATGGCCGGGCCGGTGAGATTATTGGCCGAAAGGCCTGCACGCACGAACCATTCGGTTGCACGTTTATTGTCGGTGAAGGTGGTTGAGCGCACAATCTGCGAGAAAGCAGGTGCGGTGGCTAACATCATCAGAATGGGAAGAATCAGTTTTTTCATCTTGACTGGTTTATTATTATGTGTGGGTAATAGTTTTCAGAAAGTTGCGGATCACTTCTTGTCAACGATGGTCTGGTAAGCGGCGGGATAGACGGTGCGCACCATTTCGAGGTCGGCGTCACTCTTGCCAAGCGGGCGGAAGTTGACGTATTTTGCGGGAAAACCGGTAACGTAGATGGTCATGATTTTGTTGCTCTTTTCGTTAACGGTCGAGTTGAATATCGGCTCGATGATAATGTCGGCACCTTCTTTTTTTGCAAAATGATAAAGCGCGCGGTTTTTCATGTTGGTGAATTCCAGTTCGGTAAGCGTGTCGACCGACTTGATGGGAAATTGCATTTCAAAGTCGGTGCGGGGATTTGAGGGATGAATCATTTCCAGATCGCAGACCTGAGGATTGACAAACACGCGCAGCTCGGGCTGGCTCATGTGCATTTCCGAATCCTGAAAAATCACCTGACTGCTCTTGTTATCCTGAGCGGCGACATTAAAAGACGAAACCGTCAGGGCGACTGTTGCCAGCAGAATAGCCTTAAGTTTCATAGTGTGTTTCCCTTATACGTGTCGGGCGCAACCTTAGGCGAGAGCCAATCCCATAGACATCTCAGTGATGAATCGAATAATAAACATGCGGCATAATAAAAAAAACGTGGGATTACTTCGTTTGCTCATCCCACCCTTTGGGCTCTCGCATTGCCTTCGACAGGGGATAAGCAACGCCAGTCAGCCCACGTAAGATATGTAATGACTCTCGCCATGACACAGCATACCGCATCGCACGATATAATGCCATAGTGAGTCGTCGGTCATTTACATAACCCACCGGACGCTTTTGCTGCTTCTCTTCACTGTCTAAAGAATTTGCGAGATTCAAAGGATTGAAGAAGAACGCTTGAAATCGTCTTTAGTAATATGTCACCCGCCCACCCTCTTTAGGGCTGACAGGCGTGCAAATTTAACTATTTTTTTTGATTTTCACAAAATACCTTAATTTCCACGCACTAAGCGCGGTGAGTTTATGATAATTTTAGAATAATATCCTCTATCTGTTTTCAGTTTTTCGTATCTTTGCAGTGATTTTTCCAAAACACAACAAAAAATTATGGCAGACATAAAATGCATCGGCATTCTGACATCCGGCGGCGATGCCCCCGGCATGAATGCTGCTATTCGTGCCGTTACGCGCTCAGCGATTTTCAACGGCTTTAAGGTAAAAGGTATCTATCGCGGCTACAAAGGACTGATAACCGACGAGATTGAAGACTTCAAGACACAGAACGTCAGCAACATCATACAGGCAGGCGGCACCATTCTGAAAACCGCGCGCTGCGCCGAGTTCCAGACGCCCGAGGGGCGCCGGCTCGCCTACGACACCATCTGTCGCCACGGCATCGACGCGCTGGTGGTTATCGGCGGCGACGGTTCGCTGACCGGTGCGCGCATTTTTGCCAACGAGTTCAACTTTCCCTGCATCGGCCTTCCGGGCACCATCGACAATGACCTCTACGGCACCGACAAGACCATCGGCTACGACACCGCGCTCAACACCATTATGGAGTGTGTCGACAAAATCCGCGACACGGCAACGAGCCACGAGCGCCTCTTCTTCATCGAGGTGATGGGCCGCGACGCCGGCTTCCTGGCGCTCAACGGCGCAATCGCAACCGGCGCCGAAGCCGCCATCATTCCTGAAATATCGACCGAGGTCGACCAGCTCGGCGAACTGATTCAGAACGGTTTCCGCAAAAGCAAGAACTCGAGCATCGTGCTGGTGGCCGAAAGCCCCGTCACCGGCGGCGCCATGGGCCTGGCCGAGCGCGTACACAATGAATTTCCCTCCTACGACGTGCGCGTTTCGATTCTGGGCCACCTTCAGCGCGGCGGCTCGCCGACGGCTACCGACCGCATCCTCGCCTCGCGCATGGGTGCCGCCGCTATCGACGCCCTGATGGAAGACCAGCGCAACGTAATGATCGGCGTTCAGAACAACCAGATTGTCTACGTGCCCTTCTCCAAGGCCATCAAGAACGACAAGCCGATTGACCGCTCGCTGCTCGAAACCCTGCGCCGACTATCGATTTAAGCGGCCGGCGGCTCCATCCCCCTCGCTCACCGCTTTTCTTAACGATTATTACTAACCTATATAACTTTCAAACAAAGTGAATTCACTCGAACAGATCAGCTATGCGCTCGGCATGAGCATGGCTAACAACTTCCGCTCGTCGGGCATCAAGGAACTCGACGTCAAAAAATTCAGCGAAGGCCTCGACGCCGCATTCAACGGCGGCGAACTCGCCATGACCTACGATGAAGCCAAGGCCACTATCCAGAACTTCTTCAAAGCAATGGAAGAGGAAATGCAGGCTGCCGCCGAAGCCGCCTCAAAGGTCAATGCCGAAGCCGGCAAGAGCTATCTCGAAACCAACGGCAAGCGCCCCGAAATCGTGACCACCCCGAGCGGCCTGCAATATGAAGTCATCACCGAAGGCAAAGGCCCGAAACCCGCAGCGACCGACCGCGTGAAAGTTCACTACACCGGCCGCCTGATCGACGGCACCGTGTTCGACAGCTCGGTTGAGCGCGGCGAACCCGCCACTTTCGGCGTCACTCAGGTGATTCCCGGCTGGGTCGAAGCGCTCCAGCTCATGCCCGAAGGCTCGAAATGGCGCCTCCACATTCCGTCGGAACTCGCCTATGGTCCCCAGGGTGCGGGCGGCGTAATCGGCCCCAACTCAACCCTGATTTTCGACGTTGAGCTCCTTGAGGTTATCAAATAAAACAGTTCACCATTCATTAACGCGATGAAATTGAAACTCATAATGGTCCTGGCCGCCGCTGCCGGCCTGACCGCATGCAACCGTGCTCCGCAGCCGGCTAACTTCGAGCAGTTCTACACCGAACGCCTCGAAGCCGCCACCACCCTTCAGGACTCGATTACCGCCATCGACGGCAGCTTCCTGGGCGGCTACTTTGCCGCCCAGACTCCCCGCATGGTCGGCCCGAACGCCAACCGCAACGAAATTCTGCGCGGCATGCGCGCCGTAATGTGTGCCGACACAGCCGACAATGAATACATCATGGGCATCCGCATGGGCTTAGCCGTGTTTGAGGTCTACCAGCATGTAGCAAAAGCCGGCGACGTGTCGAAAGAGCAATTTATCAGCACCCTGAGCCGGGCCTTCCACCTCGACAGCATCACCCCCGACCAGCTCGAAAAGCTCCAGCCCCTGTTCCAGCAAATGTATACCGAGGTCGACGAAGTAGTGCGTAAGCGCGAAGAGCAGGTCATATACGACACCCCCCGAGCCCGCAGCAACCGCGACATGGCCGACCGGGTTGCTCAGAAACTCATGTCTGACCCCGCCTACAAACCCGTCGGCAACGACGGCCTGCTGGCCAAAGTGACCGCCGAGGGCGACGGCGAGGTAATCAACCCCAACTCACGCATCAAGGTAACCATCACCGAGCGTCGCTGCGACACCCTCGAACCCGTGCGCCGCTTAGTCAAGGCAATTCTCATTGCCGGCAACACGCGCAACAATGTGCTCCAGTCGGTTATCCCCTTCATGTCGCTCGGCGAGACGGCTGAATTCTTCGTTCCTTACACCCTGGCCTACGGCGTCAAAGGCAACGACGCCATCGGCGTAGGACCCTGCGAGAGCCTCATCGCCGAGGTTACCGTCGAGCCCTATGACCCGGCCGAAGAAAAATAATCCATGGACATTGACCCACTATCTGCGGGGCAGATAATAGCCCTGATCGCTGCCGCTTTCGGACTGATTTTTTCAGGTTTCGTCAGCGGCAGCGAAATCGCATTTTTTTCGCTGACGCGCCAGACCCTCGACGAAGCCGACGAAGCCGACGGCCCCGAGCGCAACACTCCGGTCAGAATCCTGCTCAAGCAACCCGAACGGCTGTTGGCCACCATCCTGATTGCCAACAACATGGTCAACATAGCCATAGTAGTGTTGACCAACTATGGCCTCGGACCCCTCTTCAAGGGCATGCCTGAAGTTTTGAGCTTCATTCTCCAGACCGTTCTGCTCACGTTCCTGATTCTGCTGTTCGGCGAAATCATTCCCAAACTCTACTCCCAGACCCGTCCGCTCGCCTGGGCGCGCGCAACCGCCGGCTCATGGCGCACGCTCGTGGCCCTGCTCCGTCCGTTCAGCGCCCTGCTGGTGCGCAGCTCGTCGATTGTGCACCGCGTAGTGGAAAAGAAACCGCAAAACATCTCGGCCGACGAACTCTCGCAGGCGCTTGAACTGACCGACGTCGAAAAGCGCGACGACTCGCGCCTGCTCCAGGAGATTCTGCGCTTCGGCGACACAACGGCCTCCGAAGTCATGACTCCGCGCGTCGACATAACCGCCATCGATGTCGAATCGACATTCGAGCAGGTAATGGAAGTGGTGCTCGACTCGGGCTACGCGCGAATTCCCGTCTACGAGTCGACCCACGACAACATCAAGGGCATACTCTACTCGCGCGACCTGCTCCCCTATGTAGACCACCGGGCGCCGTCGTTCCGCTGGCAGAGCCTGCTGCGCGAGCCCTATTTCGTGCCCGAATCGCGCATGATCGACGACCTGCTCGAAGACTTCCGCCGGCGCAAGGTCCACATGGCCATCGTGGTCGACGAATTCGGCGGTACCCGGGGCGTGGTCACTCTCGAAGATGTGCTCGAAGAAATAGTCGGCGATATCGACGACGAGTATGACGAAACCGAAAAAACCTACCAGCGCCTGCCCGACGACACATATATATTCGAAGGCAAGACCCTGCTCAACGACTTTTTCCGCATTACCGAACAGGAAGACGAAGCCGAGCAACTCTACGGCCCCGTGATTGAAGACTGCGAAACCCTCGCCGGCATGCTGCTCGCCATCAAGGGCGACTTTCCGCGCGAAAAGGAAAGCATCGTCTACGGCCGGTGTCGATTCCTGATTCTCGACATCACCAACCACCGCATTGTAAGCGTCAGGGTAAAGGTGATGCCCGAAGTGCAGCAATGAAAACCGCAGGCACAGCCATAGCCGCCATGATGCTCGCGCTTGTCGGCGCCTCGAGTGCATGCACCGGCGCCGACGGTGACGCAGCCGTGCCCCGCATGCGCGCCTGGCCGCGCCCCGTGCTCTACCCCGCAACCTACCGCACCGAACCGCTCCCCCTCGGCCCCGACTCCATTGCCGTCAACGCCTCGGCCACGGTTGAGTGCATCTCGCCCGAGTGGTTCAACATCGTTTATCCGGCCTATGGAATTACGGTCAACTGCACGCTGACCGCCGTCAGGCCGTCGGACGCCAGCGCCGTCGTGGCCAACCGCATGGAGCGCATGGCACGCAACCTCGGCGACCACCGGGCCGACATTGCCCGCAGCGGCGAAATGACCCTGATAGTAGCCCCCACAGCGCTCCATACACCGGTGCAGTTTCTTGCCACCGACTCGGCCACCTATGTGCTGTCGGGCGTAGCCGTCACCTCGCTGGCCGCCAATGCGCCGGCCGACTCCGTGGCCCCGGTAATCGACGCCATAGCCCTCGACATAACCCGAATGATTCAGCCAACCTCTCCATGAACGTCTACGTTACTTCCGGAGGCCGCGCCGGCGTTGCAGGCCTCATAGCCCGCACTCTCGGGCCTGACGTGCGCCTGCTCCATGACCCCGACGGCGCCCCGATGCTCAGCGGCTCGCCACTCCATATCTCCATTTCCCACAGCCGCGACTTCGCCGCCATAGCCCTCCACCCTTCGCTGCGCATCGGAATCGACATCGAGCAGCCGCGACCCGAACAGCTGCGCCGCGTAACAGCCAAATTCCTGACCGAAAAGGAATTGCCGCTATGGAACGACCGCCTGCTTGCAGCCTGGACGTGCAAGGAAGCCGTCTACAAAGCCGCCGGAGTGCGCAACCTTGCCCTCGGCGCAATTGACCTTACCAACCCCGGAATCGCCTCCATCCCCGACGGCCGGCGCTTTCTGCTAAACATAACCGAAACTCCGGCCTATACCCTCACCTCCGCCATTCCCCTCGATGCAGACCATTGAACAACAGATTGCCGATTTAGACGCCGCGCTCAACGCCGACCCTGCCGACGCCGACGCCCTGTTCCGCCGCGGCTCGCTCCACTGGCGCCTGAACCATCGCGCCCAAGCCCTGACCGACCTCAACCGCGCCGCCGCGCTCGACCCTGCCGGCCCCGCCCCGGCCGCCGTAGCCCACCTCAACGCCATCCTCGCCTTCACCGCCCCCGACCTCTACAATCCCTGACAAAGAGCTTTGGGGTTTATTAACTTTATTTAACGCATCGGGGGGGGTAATTCTTAATTTATGTGTAAATTTGCACCGCGTATGCCTATAACACACCTACGCAGTGCAGCACATGAACCTCCGTTACCGCTTAATTTCTTTTTCAATCATCGCATTTTCAGCCTGTTGTCTAAGCCGTTCATACTCTGAGGTGAAGATCGAAAAGATTATGACCTATAAACAGACGGTCAAACCCGAGCTATTCGACAATTACAGGTTTGCAACTTACTTTTCGAGCGACAAAACCGCCTATAATCTTCGCGGATTCGAACTTGCTCGCCCCGGCGGCAAGATTCTGAGCATCAAGGTAAATCCGGCCGGCTACTCCTATGCCCTGCTCCACGGCAAGGGCGAGAAAACCAAGGTCAGCGTCTATCCTATAAACGGCGACAACAGCGACCGGCGCGAAATCCGCGGTCTGACTTCGCCATCAGCTATAGCCTATACGGCCGACAGCCGCAAACTCATCGTGGCCGACGGCGGCGCCCTGCTGTTTTTCGACTCCAAGACCCTCGAGCCCACCGGCGAACGCTTCGAGGCCGCCGGACACCCCAAAGAACTGGCCGTGAGTCCCAACGGCTATTTCATTGCGTCGCTGACCGACGACCGCGCCGACATTATCAACGCCACGACCGGCGCCATGCGAACTTCGCTGCCGGCCTCGGGTGCCGAAAGCGTGGCCTTTACCGGCTCGGGCTCGAAAATGGGCCTGCTCACGTCAGGCGGCGCGCTGACGGTCTACAACACCTCTGACTTCATGGCCGAAAGCTCAACGGGCGGTCTGGGCAACACGCGCTCGCTGTTTTTCCATCCCGACGAAAACTATGCCGGAATGGTCAGCGACGGCAACCGTATTCAGTTCGTGAACCTATTTGACGCCGGCGACCGTCCCGTAGTCTACGAGTCAGGTGTCGGCGGCGCGCGCTTTCTGCGCGACGGCAAAGACAACATCTACCTGGCCGACTTTACCGACACCGCTCTGCGCTACCGACTCGTAAGCGGCTTCACGCCCAACTACTCCAACCTGTTGAACCGGATGGTCGAGGAGCGCATGAACGAATGGATGAAGATGAGACCCGGCGAAACGGAACTCGAGTATCGCGAGCGTGTCAACGAGGAGTCGATCAGGCAGCAGCGCATCAGGTTCAACAACGAGGCCGCCACCGAACTGGCGCTCACTGCCGGCCTGGGCAACTTCGGCGAGGCTGTGCTGGGGCGCTACAACCCCGAGAACGGCACCCTGATTATTTCGCTCCCCGGGCTGCCCGACATCTATCTGACAGTGCCGCCCGAGGATATGGCCGGGTTCGGCGACGGCAATAACCTGCAATATTCCGAACCGGTCTATACGATAACGCCGGCCAACACGTTCGAGCTGCTCTACGTGTCGGTGTTCAACCCCACTAACGGCAAGACTTACGTTTTCGACAATCTCGAGAATCAGAATCTCGACTTCCTGGCGCTATCGGACGGCTTCGTGTCGCTCGACCTGATTATGCAGTCGTCGCGCGAGGACGTTGAACTCAAAAGCATCAAGGACCGCATTATGGAAGAGGCCCGTCAGAAGAATCTGCTGTCGGACCACACTACCATCAACGTCGAGTCACACATCGAGCAGGCCGTTGACGCCACAGGCAAGCGCGTGCGCAACTATCACGTCAACTTTGCCTATCAGGTCAGCGAGGAGGGCTCGGCCAAGGAAGACTTCGCCCCCGGCCGCTACCGCACGTCCGACTCACACGCCGCCGCCTCGATGCTCCGGATTATCGGCCGGGCATTCCGATCGGAATTTGCCGGCTATCTGAAGTCGGGCAAGGGCCTCATAATTGAAATCACCGGCAGCGCCGACGCCCTGCCCATCAACGGCTCGATAGCCTACGACGGCTCGCTGGGCGAGTTTACCGACGAGCCGTGCTATATCGACGGCTCGCTGACCACTATGACCGTGACGCCGCAGTCAGGCATGAAAACCAACGAGCAACTCGCGTTCATGCGTGCCCGCGCCGTTCAGGACGAACTCGAACGACTGGTTCCCGACATCTCCACAATGGACGTTACCTATCGCCACAACATCGAGGTTTCGAAAGAAAAGGGCGCCCGTTTCCGCCGCATAGCCGTTTCGCTCATATTCATTGACGCATTCTGATTCTGAAAAATGAAAAAGTTCATATCAGCCACCCTGTCGATTCTGATTATTTCACTGGCCGCATCGGCCCGGAGCAACCCCAAGGCCGACCTTGACGCGTTTCGCAGCGCGTCGGCCAACGGCACTCCTGGTGTCAGCGCCTATGAGTCGCTCTACAGAGCTTTCGAAGGCTACCGGCAGATGGCAGCCACGGTCGAGCCGCGCAGCGACATGGAGCGTCAGTGCCGCTCGGCGCTGCTCGAAATCTATCCGCGCCTGGCCGACGGCGCCTACTTCTACGCGTCGGCCAACGACAAAGAGGCCGTGCTGAGATTCGCCTGCGCCTATGTCGACGTGTCGCTGGTGCCATTTCTCGACTCCGACGGTCTGCAGCGCAGCAGCCAGTATCCGGTTCTGTCTAACCTCGCCGCCACCAATCTCTATAACCGCCGCGAGTATGAACGGTCAATCAGATATTTCCAGGCCTATCTCGAAAGCGGCGACCCTACCAACCGCGAGCGCGCGTTCGAGGGGCTGGCGCGCTGCTACTTCGAAAAGAAAGACTATGGCTATGCCGCCAACATATGCCATCAGGCCACGCAGTTCTATCCGCGCAACTGGAATCTGCTCATAATCGGCATCGAATCGGCAGGCCATAACGGCAACGACAGCGAGATGGGCCAGATGCTCAGCCGGGCCATTGCCCTGCAGCCGGGCCACAAGGGGCTCTGGGAGTATCAGGGCAAGCTGCACGAGCGCCAAAAGCGCTATGTCGACGCCGCGGCAGCGTTTGAGCGCGTGTGTGCCGGCGGCAACGCGAGCCTCGACCAGTATAGCCACCTGGCTTTCAACTACTACAACGCCGCCACCCTGCTCTACACCAAAGCCATGAGCGAAGGGCGTGCCACAACCGAGGCCAACGCCATGTTTAAAAAGGCGGCTCCACTGCTGAAAACTGTGCTCGACGCCAAACCCTTTGCCGCCAACGTGGCCCGCGCGCTCGCTTTCTGCTACAGTGCCACCAGCGACGCCACCCGCCTGCAGGAGGCCAACAACACCCTGGCCACTCTCCACTCGCCGACGGTCGACTTCGGCGCCCTGCCCACGCTTGAGCGCAACTACACTCCATCGGTCGAGCTCAACCCGGTGTCGGCGGCCGAAACTTCGTCGATTGCACGCGGCGAGCCCGACAGACTGATTGCCGACGTTGACATCAACATTCCCGAAACCGGGCTGAAGCGCAACAATACCTGCGTGGTCATCATCTCCAACGAGGAGTATTACAACAAAGACATACCCAAAGTGGACTTCGCGCGCAGAGACGGCGAGATTTTCCGCGAATATTGCCGCAAGACGCTCGGAGTGCCCGACGAGCAGATTCACTTCTGCACCGACGCGCCCATGGGCATCATGAAGAAAGAGGTCGACTACCTTCAGCGGCGATGCGGCATCGACCCGGGCAAGGTTGACGTGATTTTCTACTATGCAGGCCACGGACTGCCAAACCCGACCGAGTCGCGCAGCTACCTGCTCCCCTACGACGGCGAAAACGGCGACTACTCGACCTGCTACGACCTGGAGCATCTCTATGCGCAATTCGACGCCATGAACGCGCGGTCGGTCACCGTGTTTCTCGACGCCTGCTTTTCGGGGCGCAAGCGCGGCAACGGCATGATTTCGGCGGGTCGCTACGTCCACAAAAAAGAAGCCGACGTAAAGGCCAAGGGCAACACGGTAGTGTTCAGCGCCGCATCGAACGACGAGGCCGCCCTGCCCTACGATGAAAAGGGCCACGGCATGTTTACCTACCATCTGCTGAAAATTCTGCAGGAGAGCCGCGGCGACATCACCCTCGACGAGCTCGGCCGGAGGTTGAGCCACGACGTAAGCCTCAAGGTCATGAACATGAACAAGAAACAGACACCCAACGTGCACGCGGCGGCCGGCCTCGGCTCGAGCTGGAAGTCACGCCGACTCATTGACTGAACTACCAAAACATTCTAACCACAATAACCAACATCATCACAATGAAAAAATTACTTACCCTGGCGGCAGCGGCCGCAATGACCGTGGCCGGAGCCTTCGCACAAGAGTCGCAGCGCACGGTCCACGGCTTCGTGATCGACAACAACGGCAACCCCATAGCGGGCGCTGAGGTGACCGCCACCGGCGGCGGAGCGAGCGCTATTTCCGATGCTGACGGCTCATTCACCATGCAGGTGTCGCCCTTCCTGAAAACCCTCACCGCAACCTACTCCGGCATGGCCTCTAAGAAAATCAAAGTCGACTTCAACTCCGACATCATCATTGCCCTGAAAGAGCAGTGGCGCACACGCGCATTCGCCAACGCAATCGGCAATATCTGTGTAAACTCATACGCCAACGGCGGTGGCGGCGGTGTTATGGGCGGTGTTATAGGCAAATGGGGCGGCTACGGCAAAGTAACCGTCGACAACAACGCATCCATCACCGCAACCGCCGGAGTAATCAAGGGTATCACTCCCAAAATCTACGCTTTTGTCGGCGTTGGCTTTGGCTCAGCTTACTGGGAGTATTGGAGCCACTATAGCTACTACAACGGCTATTCTTACCAATTTGAGGACTTGTCCGAATCAGGCCATGATGCCGGCTTTGCGATTGAATTCGGCGGAATTCTCAAACTGTCGAAACACTTCAACCTGATGATCGGTTACACCCCGGTCTTTGTTCCTGACGACGAAAGCAGCCACAACATCAACATCGGCTGCGGCTATGTTTTCTGATTTTCAACTCATTTTAAAAAACACAATCATGAAGAAACTGATTTTGCTGGCGCTATGCTCAATAATCGCAGGCCCCGCCATCATGACCGCCTCGGCCAAGGAACCGTCGACCAAGGACCTCGTTGAAGAGACCCGCAAGAAAATGAAGACCGACAAGCTCGCAAAGAAAGAGGTTAAAAGACTCACTAATGAGCGCTGGTTGGCATTTGAAGGCACTGACCCCCTTGAAATCCAGCAATCAAAACAGATTGCCTACAGCAACACCACCGACGAAAACGGCGAAGTACTGTTTTTCATGGGCAACGGCTCGTTTACTACCAACGACAAAGGCGCGGCCCTGAAATTCGCTAAAAAGCGTGCGTATCTCGACATTGCCGAACAGCTTGAAACCAAAATCGGCGCGGCCGGCAACATGGAACTGGATGCCAGCGGCGCAGGCGACACCAATGTCTCGACCAACAAGAACAGCGAATCGGCCAAATCGTTAGTGGCCCAGAAACTGTCGGGAGTGCGCCCCGTAGTGCAGATGTATCGCAAATCAGGCTCTCAGTATGAGGTCAACGTCGTTGTGTTCTACAGCCGTGAACGAGCCAAGGAAGCCGCCGCCGAAGCTTATGGCAAGGCCTACCAGGGCAACCCCGAGCTGCTTGAACGCGCCCGCAAGGCCCTCGAGGAACTATAATCTCACCGTGAAGACACTCACACTTCTGACATCTTCCCTGCTGACACTGATTCTTTCTGTCTCCGCCATGGGGGCCGACAAGGTCAAGGTCAGCGGGGAAGCCGTCTATTACGCCCCCGAATCAGAGTCGCCCGCCGAGGCGAAACGCAAGGTCATTGAAATGGCCCGAATCGACGCCCTGGAAAAAGCCTTCGGCACCGTCATGTCCTCGCAAGACATGATTATGACCTCCGAATGCGAAAGCCGCGCCATGTCGCTGGGCATCAGCGACGTCAACGGCGAATGGCTCGCCGACCGCAAAGACCCCGCAGTGACCGACGAACGCGCCGGACGCGAGTATATCTACCGGGCCAAAGTCGAGGGATGGGCCCGCGCCATCGACGCCGACCGCATCGAAATCGACTCGCGCCTGCTCATAAACGGCTGCGACAAAAACCGCAGCATGGTGCGCGACAACACCTTCTATAGCGGCGACGAAATGTTTCTCTACTTCAATTCGCCGGTCAACGGATGGCTCGCCGTTTACCTCGGCGACGATGACGAGGCGCTGACAATGCAGTGTCTGCTCCCCTACGACGGCCAGAGCACCGGCTCATATCCCGTCAAGGCCAACAGCGAATACGTATTCTTTGCCAAGGAGCTCGCCGAACCCGAAGTAGCGGAGCTGGCGGCCGGCCTCGTAATGGAGTCACGCAAAGCCGTAGACTTCAACGTGCTCTATGTCATATTCTCGCCCAACGAGTTCTCGGGCACCGGGTCGGTTGAAAACCAATCGCGCGAGCACACCACGCTTACAGCCGACGGCGAGGTCAACCTGATGCCCCGCGAAACCGAGTTCAAGCGATTTCAGAAGTGGCTCGGCAAGAAAAGAATATCCGACCGGAAGATGCAGGTAATAAAAACTGTCATATCCATCAAAAAAACCGACCGTCAGCCGTGAACTTTTAGGGGTGCCGGGAGGTTTGTAGGGTGTTATGAAATGGTTCGTACTCCTGACCTGCAGCGCCCTTCTGGCCGGATGCGGCGGCCCGCAGCCCGGCAACGGCGGCGGCTTCGACATGTCTGGCCCCTGCTCGATTCCCGACACGCTGCGCATAGGCACCCTCTACTCGCCAACGTCGTTTTTCATATATCGCGGAGACTCGCTCGGCATTGATTACGACATGGCACGCTCGCTGGCCGACAACCTTGACCGCCCGATGACGCTGAGTGTAGGGCGCTCGCTGCCACAGCTGATAGCCATGCTCGACTCGGGCAAAATCGACCTTATAGCCGCGCCGGTGCCGGTAACGGCCGAATATTCCGACCGGGTGACCCATTGCGGCTATGACAACATAAACCGCCAGGTGCTGATTCAGCGCACACCGCCGGGTCGTGAACCGGAAATCACCGACGTGACCCAGCTGCCCGGCAAGGATGTCTACGTGCTCGCCGACTCAAAATATGACTTCCGGCTGCAGAACCTCAGCGACGAACTCGGAGGCGGCATCAACATTCATCGGCTCGGACCCGACTCGATAGCTCCCGAGGACCTGATCGACATGGTTGCCGACGGACGCATCCCCCTGGCCGTGCTGAACTCCGACCTGGCCCGACTCCACGGCAGCTATCACGCCAATATCAACACGGACGTGGCCCTGTCGCTCGACCAGCGCGAAACGTGGGCCGTTGCTCCCGGCAACGCATGCCTGGCCGACTCAATCGACGCCTGGGCACGCCGAGCCGAGCCCTCCAAGGCCCGCGCCGACCTGCTGAAGCGCTATTATCAGCTCGAAAAAATGGACGGGCGGCTCACTTACGGTAAAATCGACTTCTCGGACGGAACCATGTCGCCGAAATACGACAAACTGTTCAAACGTTATGCGCCCACAATCAACTGGGACTGGCGCATGCTCGCCGCGCAAGCCTACACCGAAAGCCGCTTCAACCCCAAGGCGCGCTCCTTTGCCGGCGCCCGCGGCCTGATGCAGATAATGCCGCGCACCGGACGCAGCTACGGCCTGCGCAACGCCAACGACCCGGAACAGTCGGTGCGCGCAGCCGTCAGCTATCTCGACGACCTCAACCGCATGTTTGAATCAAAAGTGCCCGACGCCGACGAACGCAAAAAATTCATCCTCGCAAGCTATAACGCCGGCCAGGGCCACATTTTCGACGCCATGAGGCTGGCCGAAAAAATCGGCCTCGACCCTCAGAAATGGGACGACAATGTAGAAAAAACAGTGCTGATGCTCGCAAATCCGCAACATTATAATGATAATGTCGTAAAATATGGCTATCTTCGCGGACGAGAAACCTTCGACTACGTTGACCGTATTCTCAAGCTATACAACCTCGGCAAAACAGCCGTACCCGTCTGACAACTAACTTTATACAATATACGTTTCAACCGACCGAAAAATGAAAAAATCAATTATCCGCCCCATCATTCTGATGACGGTATGCGCCTCCATGGCCATGACCTCATGTATCGGCAGCTTCACGTTGACCAAACGCCTCATGTCGTGGAACGAAACCATCGGCAACAAGGTAGTGAACGAACTCGTATTCTTAGCCTTCTGGATTCTGCCCGTCTATGAAGTATCGGCCCTCGCCGACATTCTCGTAATCAACAGCATCGAATTCTGGAGCGGCGACAACCCCATGGCCTGCGGCACCAAGCGCATTGACGGCAACGACGGCCAGCGCTACATGGTGAAGTGCGACGGTAAAGGCTACGACATCGTCAACGAAAACGACGGCTCGATCGTACGCCTCGACTTCGACTCCGAAGCCCGCCGCTGGGACGTGACCACCCCCGCCGGAGAAACCTACGAGCTGATGACCTTCATCGACGACAGCCACGTGACGCTCCCCGCCGCCGACGGCACCCGTCAGACCGTTTCGCTCGACGATGCCGGCCTCTACGCCTACCGCGCATCAGCTTCGGCCCCTCTCCTCGCCGCCAACTGAAACTGACATCACTCCACCACTCAAAAAGCCGCACTCCCGCCACGGGAAAGTGCGGCTTTTCGCAATTTCAATCATCAGATTCAGAAAAAAATCAGTACCTTTGCCAATATAATTTCCACCACGATTAACCACCTACACAACTTTGCTGCCCAAATCTGACCGGCCGTTTCACTATATAGCCCATGACAACAACATGGGCATTGTCAGATATTATCTCAGCATATACGTAGTCATCGCCCATGCGGTAACGTTAGGCCGCCTTGACCTGACTTTGCCATTCAGCACCACCGCCATTGTCGGCAGTTTCTTTGCCCTGTCGGGATTCCTGCTGTTTCCCTCATTCCAGAAAAAACCGACGTGGCGCCACTACGTCTCCAGGCGTGCAAGAAGAATTCTGCCGCCTTATTTCCTGATAGTAATTCTATGCGCCCTGCTTTTATCGACAGTCAGCATGCTGCCCCTGCAGGAATATTTCGGCAACAGCGGTCTATGGAAATACCTTGCGGCAAACCTTTCGTTCATGAATTTCGCCCATCCCGACCTGCCGGGAGTATTTATCGGCGACCAATATGTCACATCGGCTGTCAACGGCTCGCTCTGGACCATGAAAGGCGAATGGGCCTGCTATCTGTCGGTTCCGTTCGTATTCCTGGCCATAAAGAAATATCCTCGCTTCGGCGGCATCATATTGCTCTCAATTATTGCATTTGCTCTGATTAGTGCCGCCACATGTTACCACCTCGAGGAACTTAAAGACCGCAATATCTACGGCATAATCGGCAAACAATTCGGCCACCTGCTTGTGTATTTCTACATCGGTGCGCTCATTAACTATTACTATCCTGTCTTTATAAAATACCGGTGGTATATACCGATAGTCAGCATTGGGTTGATTGTATTCGGCGATTACATACCTCAGTATTATTTGATTATACAGCCGTTTGCCACATCAGCTCTTACCCTGTGGGCTTCCATGACAGGCAAGTGGGGCGTACGCTTAAGTCGCCACGACAACGTTTCATACGACATCTATCTGTTTCATTTCCCGATTATTCAACTGCTTGTTTACTACGGCATCGCTGACAGAATCAATCCGATTCTCTTCATTATACTATCAATCGCGCTTACAGCTCTCCTCGCCGTTACATCGTGGAATCTTGTAGGCAAGCGTTTCTCTAAAAGCAAGCCGACTCCGCCATGCTCCGAATCAAACGGATAGTTGATAATATAAAGTCATACGTCTGCGCCAACAGGGTGCTGTTTATGTGCCTTTGGATTACATCCGCGTGGAGCATCATCGACGTGCCGTTTTCCTCACTATACGGGTTCCCGACGGCCTTCAGCATAGCATATGTTGTAAGTATCGGGGCTTTTAAGGCCATGCTGCTGTGCGCAATCTGCATGCTTGTAGGCCGAAACCCTATGATTGTAAAAGTTTTATGGCGCGTAGTGTTATTTCTATACGTCGCTTTAAGCCTGACCAACTGCTTATGCTTTGCGCTCTATGGATTCGGCATATCGCGCAGATTATTCATCATAATCGCCCAGACCAACCCGATTGAGCTTCGTGAATTCATGCCCGACCTGGCCGACAACATCATGGCATTGTGTCGTAATATCGGTCTATTGATTTCAGTTGCACTGGCCGCAGTCGCACTGGCCGCTTCCGTTCGCCATATAAGAGCCCGGGCCTTCATGACCATTGCCGGAGTCATATCGGCAATCGGAGCCGTTACGCTCGCGTGGTTCATGCTTACGTTCCAATATGGCCGAATGTCAAACTTCGTGAGCCTGCGCGCGCCGCAATATCTCAACGAGACATTGCAGACCAAGCGCGCCTATGACATGCTGGCCGACCGCTTGCTTCCGTTTCCCGACCCCGGGCAGGTCAAATCCGAGCGTCTGCCGGTCAATATCGTCATGGTTATCGGAGAATCCGCGTCGCGGAACCACCATTCGCTGTATGGCTACGAACTGCCGACCACACCGCACCTTGATTCCATCAGAGAGCAGCTCACTATTTTCACTGACGCCATAGGCTCGTCGTGCGGAACCGTAGGAAACATGGAACGTATACTGACGTTTAAGGACGATGACCTTACGTGCAACGACTGGTATAAGTTTCCGGGAATAATTGACCTGTTCAGAAACGCAGGCTATAAAACCTATTATCTGTCGAATCAGGAAAAGATGGGCCTGACATGCGACGCTTTCGGCGCCATGGCCGCCACGGCCGACGTTGTGACCTATGCCGGAGTGTTGGTGCGCGAGGATGCTCTGTCATATAAACATGACGATGTATTATTGCCAGAGATACACAAGGCGCTTAACGATTCAACCGCCGATTTCCGGTTTATAATAGCCCATCTGTTGGGTTCGCATACTCAATATAACATGCGTTTCCCTGAAACATTTGCCAAATTCAGTGCGGCCGACGAACTGACATTTCGCAATAATCACCCATGGCTTAACAAGGCCAAGGCTCAGAAAATTGCCGACTACGACAATTCCATAGCTTTCACAGACTCGATACTGCGCAATCTGATTGACTCAATTGGCGCCATCGAGGCTCCGACGGTATTCTTATATTTCAGCGACCACGGCGAGCACGTTTACGACACCAAAGACTTTATAGGACGCGAAGAAAAATACGTTGAAATTCCTCTGTTTTTCTATCTGAACAAGGCATATCGGAATCTTTATCCGGATATGTGCCGCAGACTTAACGAAGCGCGCAATCTGCCCGTATCTTCGGCAAACATCATATATCCGCTTATGACCGTCAGCGGCACCTCATATCCTCGCTATAACGCCGAAAACGACTTCTTGTCGCCTCGGTTCAAAGTGCGCAGGCGCAATGTCGACGAGCAACCCTGGGCCTACGACCACTGCCGGTAAAGCGCTCTCTACATCCGGTTCAGCGGAGCAAGCACATCGAAGACCTCAGCGGCCGAAAGGGTGCGGCGCGAGCGCAGTTCGTCGGCCAGCAGTCCGGCGAGTTTTTTCACTCCGGGATGGGTAAAGAGGCGCCCGCAGTAGGCCAGCGACTTGCCATAGACGCGACTCACTTCATCGTCCTCGAGCGAGCAAAGGTGCGCGCCCTCATCACTGAGGGCCGAACGCAGGGCGCTGTCGGCATCGCCGGGCATCGAGGCGTGACCCTTATGAACCATCTGGCGGCAGGCAACGTTGGCCACAGTCATTGCGGCGGTGAGCTGAAAGCGCTTCAGCGACTGCTCCCAGAGCGCCTTCGCTCCGACGCGCGGAGCTATTGTCAGATAGAACTCAGTCGACATGCACATTGCCTCGTCGGCATTTGCGTCAAGATCAATGGCCTCGAGCCACTCTTCGGCATCCCAGGCCATCAGGCTTATAGCCATGCCGGCGAGACCGAATGACTTATCGGTCTCGTCGGCATATTTTAGAACATCGTTTGATTCCATTAGTTTACTACTACGATTTTTGTAACAGCAGCCTCGCCGGCGCCTTCGCCGGTTTCAGAGGCAAATACAAAATAGATGCCGCTACGCACACGGCGTCCGCTCGAATCACATCCGTTCCAGACGGCCATGCCGCCGTCGCTGCGGGTTTCGTAGACCGGATTTCCCGAAGCGTCGGCAATCTTCACCAGCGAATCGGCCTTCAGGCCTGCTATAGTGATATAGCCCGTATAGTCGGGAGTAACAGGGTTTGGATATGCGTAGACGTTCTTGTAGTCTTCGGCCGCAGGCGATGTGGTCGAATGGTAAACCGCAAGTCCCTCGGGCGTGCCTACGTAAATGTCATTGCTGTTTGAGTCAGGACAGACTGCAAGAACATCATTCGAGGGAATGTCGCAATTGTCAATCGTGAAGTGCTCGAGAATCTCGGTGCCGTCAGCGCTGACGCGATACAGTCCTGAGCCTATAGTGCCGATCCATTTCTGATTGTTTTCGTCAACTGCAATCGAGGCAACTTCCACCTGATCGAGCAGGTAGTCGGCAAGATTAGTGCCGTCATTGCGGGGAACTTTAGGACGAACCGGAGCAAAACCGGAATTAAATACAAGGCTTACATCAGGAATAACAAACACACCTGATTCATAACCCAGCCATATCCATCCGTTCTTATCAATTGCCATAGTCGGAATATCCCAGGTTCCGAGTGTAGCCCCATCAGCATCTACCGAACAGTCAATATGAACAGACTTTATGCCCGTGGTCAATGGAGCCTCGTTTGCAGGCATCCTGATTACGGCAATACCATTACCACCTGTGACGACAAGCACTCCTTTCGCTTCATTGACAATCATGCGTGTTGAGTGATTCATTGTTAACCCAGGGATGGCATATGTACTCCAGCCGGAAGCTTTCACATTGCTGTCTTCCCAACTGCCCTTAAGAGCCTTAACTATACTTCCATTTTTGTCACACAACCACAGATTTCCATAACTATCGACATACATTGATGTAAAAGAGCATTTTGCCAATCCGGTATTTGACGCATCGTAGTTTACAAACGTACCATCCTTGTAATTTATGAAGCGACCGTATTTATCGAAGAAACCGGCAAACACTTTATCAGGTTCCGACGGATGAATGCCAAATCCGCTCAATGACTTCATTAAAGCAGACGTAGGGCAGGCTTCGAACTGACGTGTCGACACATTATACACATCAATATACGACTGAACCAGATAGGACAAATTCAATAAACTGGAATTCTGGCAAACCTCCATCGTCGACATATAGAAATTGCCGGTAAGCGGATGCTGGATGATACGGCCAACGTTTGAGCCGGAGGTGCCACGAGGCTTGACTTTTGAAATCGTATAGGCGGAAGCCGCTGTGTCATAACAGCCATAGCCGGAGGCATCAGCCAGCCAAACAGTCGCGCCTGTGCCGCTCCAGTCGGCAGCTTTCTGGCCATTGGCGGCTGCTACGGTTTTCTCGGTCACGGTACCGTCGGCTGCTACATAGGCCAGAGTCTGCCCCATGGCAATCATCAAGCCGTTGCGCGTGGGCTGCGTATTTCCCAGAGCAATCGTCTTACCGGTCATCAACGTGGAGCGTGCAACAATACTGCCTGAAAAGTCAAACACATAAGCCGCGCTGACATGAGTTGCCAAAACCTTGTCGGTGCCAAGGCGAGTCAGACCTGTCGATGGATAAAAACCATAATTTACTTTCTTAAACGAAACGTCAAAATTATGATGTGAACCGGTCTGACTTGCATAATACATTTCATTATCAGCATACCATCCGACCCACAACACTATGTTCCGGGCAGTCGCTGCAATGCGGGTAATCTGCTTGCCCCACAGACAACTTTCTACAATGGCCCCGTGAGAGGCATCGACAATCAACATGCCGCTGTCAGTGCCGACAAAAGCCTTGCCGTTGGCGAAGCCTACGTCGTTGACGGTTTTCGAAGCGGTAATCGCTGCGTCGCGCAAATCGGGCACATTGACTACTCGACCGTCGTCAAAAACCAGGTCGATGTCATAGTCTTCGTAGACAACAAACAGATATTTCGACTCGGGGTCATACCATATATTTGTCACCTTATTGCCGTTCAGACGGTTAGCGCTATTCAGAGCAATAACCTCGTCGGTGGCCTTGTCGTAGCCGCAAAGGCTCGTACCGGCCAGAGTGTACACATAGTCGGGGGTTTCTATCACCCTGGAGGGTTCGCCATAGTTCGGATAGAGCTCCCATGAGCCCACGTAACTCTGGGCAACGGACTGGGATGCGAATCCCAACAGAATGGCGATGGATATGAATAGTTGTTTCATCATATTGTTAATTCATAGGATTTCAAGCAGTCGGGCCATGGCGCGTCCGCGATGGCTGATAGCATTCTTGGCATCGGCCGTCATCCGGGCAAAACTCAGGCCTCCGGCCTCATCAGGGATGAAGACCGGATCATAGCCGAAGCCGCCATTTCCCGCCGGCTCGCGGGCAATAACGCCCTCGACAACTCCCTCTACAGTCGTCAGCCGCCCTCCGCGACACAGCGCAATGACCGTGCGGAAGCGCGCGCGGCGGTTATCAACGCCATCGAGTTCGCGCAGCAGTTTGGCCATATTGGCTGCCGAGTCGTGGCCCGGACCCGCATAACGCGCGGAGTAGACTCCGGGGGCTCCACCGAGGACATCGACCTCAAGGCCGGTGTCATCGGCAAAACAGTCAACTCCGTAGCGCTCGCTGATATAACGGGCCTTCAGTTCGGCGTTACCCTCAAGGGTATCGGCGGTTTCGGGTATATCGTCGGTGCAGCCGATTTCGGCCATGGATTTGATCTCCATACCGTCACCTACCATCCGACGCACCTCTTCAAGCTTGTGGGCATTGTTTGTAGCGAATACTATCACGTTCATTTAACGTATATCCGACTGATTTATTGCCTACTTTACAACGATATTCACAATTTTTCCGGGCACGAAAATCGTCTTTACGACCTCTTTGCCCTCGAGCCATTTTGCGGCTCCGTCGTGGGCCATGGCAGCGGCGATGACGTCGTCTTTCTGCATGGCGGCCGGAACGGTAAGGTTAAAACGAGCCTTGCCGTTGAACGACACCGGATATGTCACTTCCTGCTCAACCAGGTGCGCTTCATCGTGAACGGGCCAGTTGGCGTCGCAGACCGTGGTGTCGTGGCCCAGCATCGAGTGCCAGAGCTCTTCGGCAATATGGGGAGCGAACGGGGCCAGAACGACGGCAAGCGGCTCGAGCACCTCGCGCGAGTTGCACTTGCTCGACGTCAATTCATTGACGCAAATCATAAATGCGGCAACCGAAGTGTTATAGCTAAAGTTCTCAATGTCGGCCGTAACCTTCTTAATCAGGGTGTGGATTGCCTTGAGCGGAGCTGCCTGAGCCGGCTCATCGCTAACGCCGCCGGCATAGAGTTTCCAGAGTTTTTTCAAGAAGCGGTTCACCCCGTCAATGCCGTTCGTATCCCAGGGTTTGCTCTGCTCGAGCGGTCCGAGGAACATTTCGTAAAGGCGCAAAGTATCAGCGCCATAACGGTCAACGATGTCATCGGGATTAACCACGTTGAACATCGATTTCGACATCTTCTCGACGGCCCAGCCACAAACGTACTTGCCATCCTCGAGAATGAATTCGGCAGTGTTGAACTCGGGGCGCCAGTTGCGGAATGCCTCGGTGTCGAGCACGTCGTTGCTTACAATGTTGACGTCAACATGAATCGGAGTGACGTCATAGCGGTCCTTCAGTCCGGCAGAAACGAACGTGTTGGAATCCTTAATGCGGTAAACGAAATTACTGCGGCCCTGAATCATGCCCTGATTGATAAGTTTGCGGAAGGGCTCGTCGCAGACAACCTTGCCGATATCAAAGAGGAATTTGTTCCAGAAGCGGGAGTATATGAGATGGCCGGTAGCATGTTCGGTGCCTCCGATATAGAGGTCAACATCGCGCCAGTATTTGTTTGCATCCTCGCCGACAAGCGCATCGCTGTTATGCGGATCCATGTAGCGCAGATAATATGCGCTCGAGCCGGCAAATCCGGGCATGGTGTTGAGTTCAAGCGGGCAGCCATCGGGAGTGGTCCAGTTCTTGGCGCGACCCAGTGGCGGCTCGCCGTTCTCGGTAGGCAGATACTGGTCGATTTCAGGCAGCAGCAGCGGCAGATTGTCTTCGGGCAGCATCATCGGAATGCCATCCTTGTAGTAAACCGGGAAGGGTTCGCCCCAATAGCGCTGGCGGCTGAAAATGGCGTCGCGCAGACGATAGTTGACCTTCACCTTGCCTATGCCCTTTTCGGCGATAAACTTTTTGGTAGCGGCGATGGCGTCCTTGACCTCCATGCCGTTGAGATTGAGTTCGGGGCCCTCTGAGTTGATCATTGTGCCGCTCTTGGCGTCAAAGCTCTGCTCGCTTACGTCGGCGCCCTCGATCAGAGGCACGATCGGCAGGTCGAATTTCTTTGCGAATGCATAGTCGCGGCTGTCGTGGGCGGGCACGGCCATGATGGCGCCGGTGCCGTAGCCGGCCAGCACATAGTCGCTGACCCAGACGGGAATCTTCTTGCCGGTCAGCGGATTGATTGCATATGCGCCGGTAAACACACCGGTCACCTTCTTGTCAATCATGCGCTCGCGCTCGGTTTTGTGTTTAACCTCATTGAGATACGCTTCGACAGCCTCCTTGCACTCGGGCTTGGTTACCAGGCTGACGTAGGCGCTCTCGGGCGCAAGCACCATGAATGTCACGCCGAAAATAGTATCGGCGCGGGTTGTAAAGATTTCAAGCTCGATGTCGCTGCCATCAATGCCGAAACGCATTTCTGCGCCCTCACTGCGTCCAATCCAGTTGCGCTGAGTTTCCTTGAGGCTATCGGTCCAGTCAATACTATCCAGGCCATGAAGCAGACGCTCGGCATAGGCGCTCACGCGCAGACACCACTGATACATCAGTTTCTGCTCCACAGGATAACCGCCACGGATGCTCAAGCCTTCGCTGACCTCGTCGTTAGCAAGCACGGTGCCGAGTTTCGGACACCAGTTTACCATCGTGTGGCCCAGATAGGCTATACGGTAGTTCATCAGGGCGTCGCTCTGCTCCTTGGGGGTCATTACGTTCCACTCTCCGGCGGTAAATTCAACCTCCTTGCCGCTGGCTGCATTCAGACCTTCGGTGCCGTTGGCCTCCAGATGTGCAACCAGCCGGCTCATAGGCATAGCCTTGCCTGCCTCGGTGTCATAGTAGCTGTTAAACATCTGCTGGAACGCCCATTGTGTCCACTTGTAGAAACCGGGGTCGCAGGTTCGCACCTCGCGGCTCCAGTCATAGCAGAAGCCTATCTTGTCGAGCTGGCTGCGATAGCGGGCAATGTTGACGGAAGTGGTTTTTTCAGGGTGCTGGCCGGTCTGAATGGCATATTGTTCGGCCGGAAGGCCATAGGCGTCATAGCCCATCGGATGGAGCACGTTGAAGCCTTGCAGGCGCTTGTAGCGGGCATAAATGTCGGAAGCAATATAGCCCAACGGATGGCCCACATGCAGACCGGCTCCCGACGGATAGGGGAACATGTCAAGCACATAAAACTTCGGACGTGAACTGTCGATGTCTACCTTATAAATTTCGCGGTCTTTCCAATACTGTTGCCACCGCGATTCAATTTCCTTATGATTGTATTCCATATGATTTAGGTTTATTATGACTGCAAATATACGCAAAAAATCTCACATACTCAACCGACCGTACAAGTCAACTGTCTGACGGGCCGCACCTACGTCGTGAACACGCAGAATCGCCGCGCCGGCCTGCAGAGCCGCAAGGTTGGCGCCGCAAGTGGCCGGAAGCACGTCGGCGGGTGTCAGCCCGGCCGGTTTATAGAACATTGACTTGCGCGAGAGGCCAACAAGCATCGGCCTCTGCAAAGTGTCGATTACAAGCGGTAAATCCCTAAGCAGTTCGTAATTTTGGTCAACAGTCTTGGCAAACCCGAATCCCGGGTCAACAATAATGTCTTTCACCCCCCCGGCCGATAGTTCGTCAATGCGCCGCGCAAGGAAGGTAATCACATCGGCCGTCACGCCTCCCTGCGCGGAATAGTCGGTCAGCGACTGCATTGTGGCCGGAGTGCCGCGCATGTGCATGATGATAAACGGCACTCCATAGCTGACAATCACATCGTTGATTGCCTCATCCATCATGCCGCCCGAAATGTCATTTATGATGTCGGCGCCCTCGTCAAGCGCACGTCGGGCAATTTCGGCGCGGAAAGTGTCGATGCTCACCGGAATATCGCCACCAAGGCGCCGGGCCGCAGCCAACACCGGCTTGAGTCGACGCCATTCCTCCTCGGGGTCAACCTCCGGCGCACCGGGCCTGGAGGAATAAGCACCAAGATCAAGCATATCGGCACCCTGTTCAAGCGCATCGCCGACAGCACGTTCGCCGGCATTCCGCGCTCCGCTATAAAACGAATCGGGAGTGGCATTGATGATCGCCATGACAGCCGGACGGTCGAACTCAGCCAACCTTCCGCGCAGGTTCAAACTAAACATTGTTGATTTCATGTGGCAAAGTTAGGTATTATTTCCGAAAAAATGTTGCCTGACCTTGATTGGCGCCTGAAGCTGAATTCCAAACCCGCGGGCGCGACAGCGCGGTAAAGTCGCGGATTTTTTGTAACTTTGCGTCCGGAATTTAACCATAATATCCTGCAATGAGTATTTTAGCACTTATCGATGCCCAGGGCCTTTTTAATATCGTGTGGGAACACATGAGCTATTTCTGGGTGTTTCTGTTCATGACAATCGAAAGTTCGTTCATTCCGTTCCCGAGCGAGATTGTCGTACCTCCGGCAGCATTCATTGCCATGAAGACAGGCGAGATGACAGTTGTCGGCGTGGGAGTGGCCGCGACAGCCGGCGCCCTTTTCGGCTCGATTATCAACTACGTGCTGGCCATGTGGATTGGCCGCCCTATTGTTTACGGATTTGCCCGCAGCCGGCTTGGCGCCATCTGCATGATTACCCCCGACAAGATTCAGCGGTCGGAGGAATATTTCGACAAGCACGGCGCCATGTCGACCTTCATTGGCCGTCTGATTCCCGTCATACGCCAGCTAATCAGCATTCCCGCCGGCCTGGCCCGGATGAATTTCAGCAAGTTCGTGTTCTACACCTCTGCCGGCGCCGCCATCTGGAACATAATTCTCTGCGGCCTCGGGGTTCTGCTCGCAAAGACGGTCGACGAAAAAGACCTCTTCAACCGTATTGAATATTACAACGATTACCTTTCATATTTCGGCTATGGCATAGGAGTCGTATGCGTGCTCTACATTGTCTGGCAGCTTCTCAAACCGAAAAAAAATACTCAAAAATGATGCAGATTGCCCCGTCGCTGCTGTCGGCCGATTTCGGCAGCCTTGACCGCGACATAGAAATGGTCAACGAATCGGATGCCGCGCTGTTTCACCTCGACGTGATGGACGGCCGCTTCGTGCCCAACATATCGTTCGGCTTTCCGATTATCGAGGCCGTAAGCCGCAAGGCGCGCAAACCGCTCGACGTCCACCTGATGATTGTTGAGCCCGACAAGTGGATTGACCGCCTCGCATCGATTCCGGGCGTGGAATACATGAACGTGCACCTCGAGGCGTGCACCCACCTTCACCGCACCGTCCAGGCCATCAAGGCCGCCGGAATGAAAGCGGCCGTCACGCTAAATCCGGCAACTCCGGTTTGCCTGCTCGAAGACATCGTGGCCGACCTCGACATGGTGTTGCTCATGAGTGTCAATCCCGGATTCGGCGGCCAGAAGTTCATTACCCGCACTCTCGAAAAAACGCGCGCGTTGCGCCGGCTGATTGACTCAACCGGCTCCAAGGCGCTGATTGAGATTGACGGCGGAGTGAATCTCCAGACCGGGCGCCAACTCGCCGAGGCGGGTGCCGACATTCTGGTTGCTGGCAGCTTTGTGTTCTCGGCGGCCGACCCTAAGGCCACCATTGCCGAACTGGCCCGACTCTGATTTTAACAGAAACACATTATATATAATATACGATGAAAATAGGTATCTGCTCCGACCACGCCGGTTTTGAGCTCAAAGAGATTATCAAGGCTGAACTCGCCAAACGCCCCGACGTCGAAGAGGTCATTGACTTCGGCACCGATTCAGCCCAATCGTGTGACTATCCTGACTTCGCACATCCTTGTGCCGAAGCGATTGAAAGCGGCCGCGTGTGGCCCGGCATCGGAATCTGCGGCTCGGGCAACGGCATTGCCATGACCCTCAACAAACACCGTGGCGTGCGTGCCGCAATTTGCTGGAATCCCGAGCTTGCCGAACTGGCCCGACTCCACAACGATGCAAACTGCCTGGTGCTGAGCGCCCGCTTCATTTCAACTGAAACGGCCCTTGAAGTGCTTGACGCATTTCTCAAAACCCCCTTCGAAGGCGGACGCCATGAACGTCGCGTCGAAAAGATTCCCGTAGCCGATAACCGATAACCACAGACCGACCGGTGCTCTTTTCGTTCACCATCGAGATGATAGGCGCGCTGGCATGCGCCATTTCCGGCATACGCCTGGCCGCCCTCAGACGCTTTGACTGGTTCGGCGCCTACATTGTGGGCCTGGTAACCGCGCTCGGCGGCGGCACGCTCCGCGACGCCATTCTCTGCCAGCCGGCATTCTGGGTAGCCGACCTGCGCTTTTTTCTGGCCTACTTTCTGGTAACGGCCATGGCCCTGGCCATCGTCGTCGTGTTCAGCCGCCAGCTGGTCAGGCGCGAGCGCATGCTGCTGGTGTTCGACGCCGTCGGACTTGCCATGTTTACCGTCATAGGCATCGAGAAAGCCCTTGCGCGCGACTGCCCCATGTGCATTGCCATTACCATGGGCATGCTGACCGGCGCCTTCGGCGGAGTGCTGCGCGACGTTCTGCTCAACCGCGTGCCTCTGATTTTCAGAAAAGACATCTACGCCATGGCCTCGCTGCTCGGCGGAGTCTGCTACTGGATTGCTCGCTGGTCGGGCGGTTCGCCTGAAATCTGCGCAGTAAGCTGCCTGGCGGTTATCGTAATAGTTCGCATGCTCGCCGTGCGCTATAGCTGGCACCTGCCCGTTCTGTCGCCAAGCGAACATGATGCCGAAGCCGATACTGACGATAACTCCTCCCCCTCCCGATAATTCACCCTTAACAGCAACAAACCACCATTACTCAATAATAATGTCACTTCAATGCGGAATCGTCGGACTGCCCAACGTCGGCAAGTCCACCCTCTTTAACTGCCTGAGCAACGCAAAAGCCCAGAGCGCCAACTTTCCCTTCTGCACCATCGAGCCCAACGTCGGCGTAATCACCGTGCCCGACGACCGCTTGACACGCCTGGTAGAGCTCTGCAACCCCAAATCCGTAGTGCCCGCAACAGTCGAAATCGTCGACATCGCCGGCCTGGTAAAGGGAGCAAGCAAGGGTGAAGGCCTCGGCAACAAGTTCCTGGCCAACATCCGCGAAACCGACGCAATCATCCACGTGCTCCGCTGTTTCGACAACGACAACATCACCCACGTTGACGGCACCGTCGACCCCGTGCGCGACAAGGAAATCATTGACTACGAACTCCAGCTCAAAGACCTCGAAACGGTTGAAAGCCGACTGGCCAAGACGCTGAAAGCGGCTCAGACCGGCGGCGACAAGACCGCACGCCTGCAGGCCGACGTGCTTCAGCGCTACAAAGAAGCCCTCGATGCCGGCAAACCCGCCCGCTCGGTGCGCTTCGATACCCCCGACGAGCAGCGCTTTGCCCGCGAACTGTTCCTGCTGACGGCAAAACCGGTGCTCTACGTGTGCAACGTCGACGACGCCGCGGCAGCAACCGGCAACAGCTATGTCGAAGCCGTGCGCGAAGCCGTTAAAGACGAAGGCGCCGAAATTCTCATCGTCGCCGCCCAGACCGAAAGCGAAATCGCCGAACTCGACACCTGGGAAGAACGCCAGGAATTCCTCGCCGAAATCGGACTGGAAGAGAGCGGCGTAGCCCGACTCATTCGCGCCGCCTATGCCCTGCTCGACCTTCAGACCTACTTCACCGCGGGCCCCGACGAAGTGCGCGCATGGACTTTTACCCGTGGCAGCAAGGCCCCGAAATGCGCCGGCATCATACACACCGACTTCGAAAAAGGCTTTATCCGCGCCGAAGTCATCAAATATGACGACTACGTGGCCCTCGGCTCTGAGAGCGCCGTCAAGGAAGCCGGTAAAATGGGCGTCGAAGGCAAAGAATACGTTGTGCAGGACGGCGACATCATGCACTTCCGCTTCAACGTCTGACCCCCCCCATCCTCACTTCTCACTTAATAACAGACGCATATGAAAAAGTTTACAATCAAGGTTACATCCTACTTCATAACCGTGTTCATCATGGCCTTCATGTTGTTCTTCATAACCGACATGACAGGTTTCCGCGACAAACACGACTGGCTCTACTACGCGACCATAGGCATATGCGCCGCCGCGGCAGTTTATATCCAACCGAAAATTTCAGATTATATCACCAGGAAGTTAAAAAAATAAAGATTCTCTGTCAGCCACCCCGCCTAAAACAGAACCATAACCACAACAAAACTTCGGGTTTTTGCGGCCCGCGACTGAATTTAGCTCAAAAAGTTGCGCAATTGACAGAAAACCTTTAAATTTGCAGTTCGAAAACTGAAATCCACAAAAAGCACAAAATGGCAACAAACGAACCCATTCTCCCCGCAGAGGAGTCTAATGTAACAGCCGACAACAAGGCCCGCTCCATCATGATGTGGGCATCGATTATCATCGCAGTTGTTGTTATCGGCGTTCTGCTCTATATCTTCGCTTACAAGCAGCCCGCTGTTGAAAAAGGCAACCGGGCAATCGGCGAGGCCGACCGCATAGCCCTGTTCGAAGGCAACGACTCGACCGCCCTCGCAGCCTATCAGGCCGTAGCAGCCGACCATGGCTTCGACGCCGGCAACCGCGCCAACCTCGAAAGCGCCGTGCTCCTTTACCAGAAAGGCGAATACCAGCAGGCCCTCGACTACGTCAGCAAATATGACGCAACCGACAACGTTGTCGGCCCCCTGGCCTACGGCCTCAAGGGCGACTGCCTCGTTAACCTCGACAAATATGCCGACGCCGTCAAGGCCTTCGACAAGGCTATCTCCGCCTCCGACAACAATCCTCAGCTCGTGCCCTACTTCCTCAACAAAAAGGCCGTTGTTCTGAGCGCCGAAGGCAAGCACGCCGAAGCCGCCAAGGCATACAAGGAAATCGAGCAGAAATATCCCTACTACGCCCAGCGTGCCGGCATTGAAGGCCGCCGCGTCCAGGCTGAAGCCCTCGCCGGCAAATAAACCTGCCAGTCAATAACCACGACTTCATAAAGAGCGGACTCCCACCCGGGAGCCCGCTCAGTTTTTTCATGCTTGCCCGAAGCGGGCATTACTGATTCTACGAGTGACCGGGGCCGCTGGCACGTAACTTTGTGCCAATGGAATGGACCGACGATATGATTGACGAAAACCGTCTGCGCCACCGGCGCCTGAAAAAGCTCGCCCACAACCCCGTCAGGCCCCGGCGAGGAGTGAGCGACGCAGAGCGCATGCGCGAGGATTTTGAGTTCTGGGCCGCGCGCTGCGTCAGGATAAAACATCAGGCAACCTGTCGCTACGTACCCTTTGTGTTGAACCGCGCCCAGCGCAAGGTGCTCGACGCAATGGAGCGTCAGCGCCGCGCCGGCGAGCCTATCCGCGTAATAGTGCTGAAGTCGCGCCAGTGGGGCTGCTCAACGCTTATCAGCTACTATATGATGTGGATTCAGACCGTGCGCCACGAAAACTGGCACTCGCTCATCTGTGCCCACAACAAGAGCACGGCAGTGAAAATATCTGGGCTGCTGACCGAGCTGGCCGCCAACATGCCCGCCGATACCGTCCCGGTCAAGGTGAAGCGCTATCAGGGCCTGCAGGGTGTGAAGCAGATTCTGCCGTGCGGCTCGAGAGTTACGGTCTGCTCGGCAATGAACCCCGACGCAGCGCGCGGCGCCGACTACACGATGGCCCATCTGAGCGAGGTAGCCTACTGGCCCGCGACCCGCACGCGCCACCCCGACCAGCTGGTGCGCTCGGTGTGTAGCGCCATTCCGCGCATTGCCGAGAGCCTGGTGGTGATGGAGAGCACGGCCAACGGCCCCGGCGACTTTTTCTATCGCGAGTGGCAGAGGGCGGTCGGCGGACTGTCGGACAAGGTGGCAGTGTTCGCTACCTGGCATGAGGTCGACACCAACAGTGAGCCGCTACCCCGCCCCGCCGCCGAAATCTGGCGGCGCTTCGACGACTATGAGCAACACCTCTGGAGTGACTTCGGCCTGACTCTGGAGCAGATTTTCTGGTATCACAACAAGCGCCTCGAAGGGTCGACCCACCAGCAGATGATGCGTGAATATCCGACCACGGCGACCGAAGCGTTCAGCAACGCTCTAACCGGAGTGTTTCCGATGGAGAGCATCGAGGCCCAGCGCGCCCTCGCCTCCGACCGGTTCACCACCTTTGAAGTCGAGCTCCCTTCAGGCCGCTGGGCACCCTCGCCGTCGGGTCGCCTGCAGGTCTGGGCCGCACCCTGCCCCGCCGAGAGCGTCAACGTCAGGCCGGCCTATATAGCCACGGTCGACGTGGGCGGCAACTGGGAGGGCGCCGACTGGAGCGTCATTGCCCTGTTTGACTCGCGCAATCCAGAGGCACTCGAACTCGTAGCCCAATGGCGTGGCCACATCGACATTGACCGTCTCTGCGACACGGCCCTCGCCCTTGGACGCAGCTACCATAACGCCCTGCTCGTTTTTGAGAGCAACACCCTGGAAACGCGTGGAGCCGACGCCCTGGAGCGAATCGGCGCCTCGGGCTATCCTAACCTCTACCGCCGCCAATGCACTGACCGCATTACCGGCGGCATTGCCCTGCGCTATGGCTTCCACACCAACGCCATGACCAAGACCGCCGCCATCAACGAGCTGACATATGCCCTGCGCGACGGCTCGCTGATCGAGCGCTCGGCCATGGCTGTCGAAGAGATGGCAACCTACATTCGCCGGGGCGACAAGACCGAAGCCGCCCCGGGCTGCCACGACGACATGGTAATGACCCGCGCCATTGCCCTCTACGCCCGCCGCCAGCACCCGCCGCGGCGCCGCAAACTCCTCAAACCGGCTTGACCCGGCCAATTTGGTCGTTTCATTAGTTTTTTGTAATTTTGCGGTATATTAAAATACAAGAAAGCGTTTATCCGCGCTGATTCTTGACAACCTGGAATTCTCGCAAAATTCTATCAATAGTCAAGGATTGAGCATCGGTAGATGCCCGTCGTATTGTAATTATCAGGCTTCGGTTATATCCTTTCGTGAGATGTATGACCGCAGTCATTGATTACATATACTGGCGTGGGCTTCTGCACGTTGCCGTCTGACTATTGAAAGGCAATGCGAGAAGCCTCAGGTTGAAGGACGGTGACTGATACAGATTCCTGCGCTTTTTATATTATTTATAAATAACTGAGTGCCAACGAGGGGATGACCGAGGCAATTTACCTTTTATCTATTTTTCTTACTTATTTTATGCGTAAAGCGCTCTTATCTATTACCGTTTTTACTGCCGCCCTGAACGCTGCGGCAATCGAAACCCCGACTATGGGATGGAGTTCGTGGAATACCTATCGTGTCGACATTTCCGAGAGCATCATTTGCCGCCAGGCTGACGCCATGGCATCATCAGGTCTGCGCGACGCCGGCTATACCTACATCAACATCGACGACGGCTTTTTTGGCGGACGCGACGAATCCGGACGCCTGCTGATTCACGCCGAACGTTTTCCCCGGGGACTGCAGCCCGTTGTTGACCACATCCATTCGCTCGGATTCAAGGCCGGCATATATTCCGACGCCGGACGCAACACCTGCGGCAACTTCTGGGACGGCGACCAGGCAGGCGTAGGCGTCGGCTTTTACGGCCACGACGAAGATGACGCCCGCTACTACTTCGACGAACTCGGCTTCGATTTCATTAAAATCGACTTCTGCGGAGGCGACGCCGGCCAGAACCATGAACACCTCGACCTGGACGAACGCGAGCGCTATACGGCCATACGCCGTGCCATCGACGCTGTGGGCCGCAACGACGTCCGCATCAACGTGTGCCGCTGGGCGTTTCCGGGCACCTGGGTCCACTCAATCGGCTCATCATGGCGCATCGCAGCCGACATCTCCGCAAACTGGAACGCGATAAAGCGCATAATCAGCACCAACAACTACCTCTCGGCCTATGCCGGCGGCGGCCACTATAACGACATGGATATGCTTGAAATCGGACGCGGACTCTCCGACGCCGAAGAGCGCACCCATTTCGGAATGTGGTGCATCATGAGCTCGCCGCTGCTAATCGGATGTGACCTCACAACCATTCCCGACAAATCAAAAGAACTCATTTCAAACCCTGAACTCATTGCCATCAACCAGGACACCCTCGGACTGCAGGCTCATGTCGTAAAGACTGAAACCTCGTCGGGCCTGACCCTATATGTCAAGGATATTCAGACGCTTCACGGCACTACACGCGCCGTGGCCATATACAACCCCTCCGACAGCGAACAGTCGTTTGAACTCAATCCGGCCGACGTCGACCTGGCCGGCACGGTCGACGTGCGCGACCTGTTTGCCCGCGCCGACCTGGCTCCGATTGCGCCCGAAGGCTCCATGAACGTCACCCTGGCTGCCCACGACACCGCCATTTATCTTCTCAGCGGCGAACAGCGCCTCGAACAGACCGTCTACGAGGCCGAAACCGCCTGGCTCGAGCGCTTTCAGAAACTGGGCATCAACCCGTCGCAAGGCTATGCCGAATACGCTTCCGACCCGACCTGCTCGGGCGGCGCACGCGTAGGCTGGCTCGGCAACCACCCCGACAACTGGCTCGAATGGCGCGACGTTTGGAGCATTGAAGGCGGAGTCTACGACCTTACGATCAACTATCTTCAGTGGAACGACCGCACCGTTCAGCTTTCAGTCAACGGCGGCGAACCGCAAACGGTGTCACTCCCGGCCGTGCAGCCCAACTCCAACAAAATGCGCTCCGAAACCGTCAGGGTAGTTCTCGCCCCCGGCAGCAACACCGTGCGCATAGCCAATCCGTCGGGATGGGCTCCCGACCTCGACTACATCTCCGTCAAACCGGTCGACCCAAGCGCCATTGCCGACGTGACCACCGCCTCCGCCACCACCGCAAAAACGCGCAAGGTAATCTGCGCCGACGGACGCCTCAGTCTGCCTGAAAGCGACAGCGTATCCATCTGGGACATGAACGGAGTGCGCCACACCGCCCTGGCCGGCACAACTGAAATTTCCGTAACGCCCGGAATCTACTTTCTAATCTACTGAGCCTGCTGACAACAGGCTATCAGCACCTTAGCCGGCGACACGCCGAACCGCCCCCCGCACCGCCGGCCAACATCAATCCGCCCCCGTAAGCTGCTACACGATGCTAACGGGGGCGGATTTGGCAGTTTGGGGATTTTTTTGTAAATTTGCGCGATATTTTGAAGTGTTATAACCTTACAAAAAGCAAATGAGACCAATCAAAAAAACCATCGCCCTGCCCGATGGCCGCGAGATTACTCTCGAAACCGGCAAACTTGCAAAGCAGGCTGATGGAGCCGTTGAGCTGCGCATGGGTAACACCATGATTCTGGCTACGGTCGTGTCGGCAAAGGAAGCCGGCGAAGGCGTGGACTTCATGCCCCTGACCGTTGAGTACAAAGAAAAATTTTCATCTAACGGACGTTTCCCCGGCGGCTTCCTCAAACGCGAGGGCCGCGCCTCAGACTATGAAATTCTGACCGCACGACTGATTGACCGCGTGCTGCGCCCGCTCTTCCCCGACAACTACCACGCCGACACCATCGTGCAGGTGACCATGTACAGCGCCGACGGCGTTGACGCTCCCGACGCACTGGCCGGCCTCGCTGCCTCGGCCGCACTCTCAGTTTCGGACATTCCCTTCCAGGGCCCGATTTCCGAAGTGCGCGTTGCACGCATTGACGGAAACTTCGTTATCAACCCCACCTTCGAAGAACTGAAAAACGCAGACCTCGAGCTGATGGTTGGCGCCACCTACGACAACATCATGATGGTCGAAGGCGAAATGAACGAAGTCAGCGAGCAGGTTCTGCTCGACGCCCTCAAGGCCGCCCACGAAGCCATCAAGGTGCAGTGCGTGGCCCAGATGGAACTGGCCAAGGAAGTAGGCAACGCCAAGCGCGAATACTGCCACGAAGTCAACGACGAAGAGCTCCGCAAGGACGTTCGCGAAAAATGCTACGACAAAGCCTACGCGATTGCAAAGCAGGGCTGCGCCGACAAGCACTGGCGCGCCGACAGCTTCGCAGCAATCTGCGACGAATACATCGCATCTCTGCCCGAAGAAGAACAGGACGAAAAAGCTCCGCTGGTCAAGCGCTACTACCACGACGTTGAAAAAGAAGCCATGCGTCGCTGCGTTCTCGACGAAGGCATCCGCCTCGACGGCCGCAAAACCAACGAAATCCGCCCCATCTGGTGCGAAGTCGACTATCTGCCCGGACCTCACGGCTCGGCAGTGTTCACCCGCGGCGAGACCCAGAGCCTCGCAACCGTTACACTCGGCACCAAGCTCGACGAAAAAATCGTTGACGAAGTGCTTGACCAGAGCCACGAACGCTTCCTACTCCACTATAACTTCCCGCCCTTCTCGACCGGCGAAGCACGCGCTCCCCGCGGCGTGAGCCGTCGCGAAGTGGGCCACGGCAACCTTGCCCACCGCGCCCTCAAGAGCATGCTCCCGAAAGACTTCCCCTACGTTACCCGCGTAGTGAGCGACATTCTCGAGAGCAACGGCTCAAGCTCGATGGCCACCGTATGCGCCGGCACCCTGGCCCTGCTCGACGCAGGCGTCAATATGACCCGCCCTGTGGCCGGCATTGCAATGGGCCTGATTTCCGACGGTCAGAAGTGGGCTGTTCTCTCCGACATTCTCGGCGACGAAGACCACCTCGGCGACATGGACTTCAAGGTAACCGGCACCGACAAAGGCATCACCGCCACCCAGATGGACATCAAGTGCGACGGCCTCAGCTACGAAATTCTCGAAAAGGCGCTGATGCAGGCCCGCGACGGACGTCTGCACATTCTCAACATCATCAACGAAACCATCCCCGCTCCCCGCGAAGACTACAAGCCCCACGTGCCCCGCATCGTAACGATGACCATCCCCAAGGAACTCATCGGCGCAGTAATCGGCCCGGGCGGAAAAGTTATCCAGGGCATCCAGGAACAGAGCGGCGCCTCGGTTTCAATCGACGAAATCGACAACGAAGGCTACATCGAAGTGGCTGCCCCCAACAAGGAAGCCATTGACCGCGCTCTCGACATGATCAAAGCCATCACCGCGCTGCCTGAAGAAGGCGAGGTCTACACCGGCAAGGTTATGACCATCCAGGACTTCGGCGCATTCGTGCAGTTCATGCCCAACCGCGACGGCCTGCTCCACATCTCCGAAATCTCGTGGGACCGCCTCCCCGACATGGAAGCCAGCGGCCTCAAAGAGGGCGACGAAGTAACAGTCAAACTCATCGAAGTTGACAAGAAAACCGGCAAATACCGCCTTAGCATGCGCGCCCTGCAGCCCAAGCCCGAAGGCTGGGTTGAACGTCCACGCGAACCCCGTCGCCCCCGCGGCGAAGGTGGTGAAGGCGAACGCCGCGAACGCCGTGACCGTGGCGACCGCGGACCCCGTGGTCCCCGTTCGCCCCGCCGCGACTAAAAACCGAATTCACTAAACATTGCGAGCGCGATTCCACGGCATCGACCGGAATCGCGCTCGTATTTTTTTAATATTTTTTATGAATTTGTGGAAATCTCGCAGAAATTTCGTAACTTTGCGCCCGAAAATCTATAGCATTCATCATGGACGAAATCCTGACGTTAAATAAAATACTTGCAGCTGAATCGCAAGCCATTGCATCAGTGCCCGTTACAGCCGACTATTCCGAAGCACTCAATCTGATTCAACATCAAGTCTGCGAACTTGGCGGCAAAGTCGTTGCATCCGGCATGGGAAAAGCCGGCCAGATAGCCTCCAACATAGCATCTACATTTGCGTCAACAGGCATTCCGGCTGTGTGCATCAACCCTGCCGAAGCCCAACACGGCGACCTCGGCGTGCTTCAGCCAAACGACGTCCTGCTATTGATTTCCAACTCCGGCCGTACCGACGAGATTCTTCGTCTTTGTGAAATCGCCCGAATGCTATATCCTGAAATGCACGCGATTGTCATCACCGCCGAACCCGCAAGCCCGCTGGCCCAGATGCCCGACACTGTGCGCATCTTTACCGGCAACCCCTCCGAAGTGTGCCCCCTCGGCCTGACCCCCACCACCTCAATCACCGCCATGACCGTAATCGGCCACCTGCTGATAATCGGCATGATGCTCCGCACCAACTTCACGCGCGAGCAGTATGCAGTGCGCCACCAGGGCGGCTCGCTCGGCGAAAAACTCCGCGACGCAATCCACAAATAAGAGCGATGAAACACGGCTACACTCCTGAACAAATCAGCGGCGAGGACATGTCGGTTGCCGTTGTGCGCACGCAGTGGAACGAAAGCATCACCTCCAAGCTGGCCCAAGGCGCCCTGCAGACACTGGCCGACGCCGGAGCCGACGCCGATGAATTCGTAGTTCCCGGCGCCATTGAACTGACCTATGCCGCCCAGCGGCTCATTGACTCCGAACGCTACGACGCCGTCATCGTTATCGGCTGCGTTATAAAAGGCGACACCCCTCACTTCGACTACGTTTGTCAGAGCGTCACCCAAGGCATCACATCGCTCAATTCCGACGGCCCCGTACCCGTTATTTTCGGCGTGCTCACCGTGCTCAACGAGCAGCAGGCCCTTGATCGCTGCGGCGGTCCGGCCGGCCACAAAGGCATCGAAGCCGCGCAAACGGCCATGCAGATGGTAAGCTTTGCCCGTCAGTTCGATGACTGCTGACGGCTCGACCCTGCTGCTGCCAACCAGGCTCGCACCCCCTCCCGCATATTACAGCATGATGGTCCGCCACGTCGGGCCCGTTGCCATATGTCGCGGCGAACGCTTCGACAAGCGCTGCAAAGATGCCCACCGGTTTACCATTGCCGACACCCGCGGCCTGCTCGAACTGACGGTTCCGGTCAGCAAACCCTACGGGCGCACGTGGGCCACGACATCGGTGAGCCTCCACGGTCGATGGTGGGAAGTAATGTGGGCTGCTCTCGAAAGCGCCTACGGACGCACGCCATTCTTTGAATTCTACGCCGACGACTTCAAGCCGCTGCTCAGCGACCCCGACCGCTTCACCTCCGTGGCCGACCTGAACGAAGGCTTTGACCGCGCCATACGCCGCGCCATAGGCCTGACAAAAGAGATTACCTATGTCGATGCCGGACGCCCGGCTGAAATAGCGCCCTTCGACCCCGAGCCCTACTGGCAGCTGCGGCGCGACACCCTCGGCTTCATTCCCGGCCTTTCGATTCTCGACATGGTGTTCAACCTCGGGCCCGAAACCCTGCTCAGACTCTGAGACCCCGATCCCCAATATTTGTTAACGCTGGGGCGATCAAGCGTTGTGCAGATGTGTTCG
>DKUN01000003.1 GCA_002490725.1 Porphyromonadaceae bacterium UBA7203
CGACAACCAATCTTAGTTAACCTTAAATCTAATACCATGAAAAACACATTGCAAAGGTAGGGAGTTTTTTTTTATCTGCAAGCGATTTTACGAAAAAAGTATGCTTAACGGCATAAATTTAACATATTTTTGCAGAAATAACGCTTGTTTTGCCTGTTTTCGGGCTTTTCGGGGGCATTTTCAATGCCGGCAAGTAGGGCAGAAAAGGCTATGTGAGCGTCAGAGTGAGGAGCGGAGCGCCGGCCAGGAGTTCGGCGGCGTCGCGCAGCTGCGAAGGCGTTATTTCGCGGATGCGTTCGGCCGTGGCTTCGGGCGAGGGCTGGTCGAGGCCGTGGAGCAGCGCGCGCCCGCAGTTGATGGCGAGTTGCTCTTTATTGTCGAGGCTGAGTGTCAGCTGGCCCATGAACTGGCGCTTGCAGGCGTTGAGCCGCCGCTCGGTCATCGGCTTGGAGGCAAGGCGGTGAAGGGTTGAGGTGACCAGCCGCTTGCATCGGCCAAGGTCGTGGTGGTCGCATCCGAAGTATATGGTAAACATGCCGCAATCGGTCAGCCTTGAGGTCGAGGCCTCGACTGTGTAGACCAGTCCGCGACGCTCGCGCAGCTCGAGGTTGAGCAGGGCGTTCATGCCCGGGCCGCCGAGAATGTTGGTTGCCAGGGCAACGGCGTGGCGCGCGGGGTCGTGGAGGCCGCCTATGGGTGCGCCCATAACCGTGTGACACTGATGCCTGTTGCCCTCTATGGTGCGGGTTTCGGCGGCGGCGATTTCAGGGCGGCGGCGCGGGGCGGTGGTGCCTTTGGCGGGAAGTTTGGCAAAGGCTTTGGCCGCAGTGGCAAAGACGCGGTCGGCGCTTTCGGGGCCGCAGTAGAAGTAGACAGCGTTTTCGGCCGTAAAGGCCCCGGCCAGATAGTCGCGACAGGTTTCCGACGAGATGCCGTCAACGCTGCTGCGCGTGCCGAGGATATTGTGGGCCAGCGGATTTCCGGCATAAGCCATTTCGTCGAAAAGGTCGTAGGCGGCTTCGGCGGGCGAGTCGAGATATGAGTCTATTTCGTCGCAGATGACTTCGCGCTCGAGGTCGAGTTTTCGCGGCGGAAACACCGACTCGGCGGCCAGTTCGGCAATGAGTTCGCAGGCGCGGGTGTGGTTGCCGGCCGGAATGGCCGAGTAGACTGTTGTTTCCTCCTTGGTAGTGAAGGCGTTCAGTTCGCCGCCTACGGCTTCCATGCGGTTTATTATATAGGAGTCGGTGCGTCGGGCGGTGCCTTTGAATATGGTGTGCTCAACGAAGTGGGCCAGCCCGTAGCGGTCGGGCGTAGTTTCGTCGCGCGAGCCGGCGTTGACGGTCAGTCCGCAGAATTCGGTGGCTCCGGGCGCATGGCGCCACACGGCGCGCAGTCCGTTGGGCAGAATTGTTGTCAGAGAGTCGGTTCCACCCATTGGCCGTCGGCTTTAATCAGGTCGATGAGATGGCTGATGGCCTCCTCTTGCGGAATGTTTTTTTCGATGCACTCCTTGCGGCGATAGAGGCTGATGCGTCCGGCGGCAGCGCCGACGTAGCCGTAGTCGGCGTCGGCCATTTCGCCCGGTCCGTTTACAATACAACCCATAACGCCTATTTTCAGCCCTTTGAGGTGGCCGGTGGCGGCTTTTACGGCCTTCAGCGTCGACTGGAGGTCAAACATTGTGCGGCCGCAACTCGGGCATGAAATAAACTCGGTTTTGGTGATGCGCAGCCGAACGGCCTGCAGAATATTGAGAGCCAGAGCGGAGGTGTCTGCTCCGGGGGCGTCGATGAATATGCCGTCGTCGAGGCCGTTGAGCAGCAGGGTGCCGAAATCGGCGGCAGCCTTGAGCGCCATGTCAGGGTCGGCGGCGTCATAGCTCAGGCGCGCAATGACGGGATTGTCGATTGCGGCGCGAATGAGCGCATGGCGCGCGGCCTGGATTTCGCCCACAGGGTTGGCGTGGGCCGACGAGAGTATAATTATGGCGTCGGCAGGAATGGAAGCGAAGTCGCGTGTGGCGGCGTCGAGGGCGAAGACGGGAGCGTCGACGGGGTCGAGCCCCCACACGACGGGGCGGTTGGAGGCTCCGACGCCGGCGATTGCGCGCGAGCGGATGCGCTCGGGGACCACGGGGTTGAAGCCGTCGGCATAGTCGAACGCGATTGCTGGAGCAGAGGCGGCGCGCCCGGTGTGGGCGAGCAGCGCCCGGGCCACAGGCACTTCGAGCTCGGGGTCTTCGCTGAGCGACACGCGGATGGTGTCGCCGATGCCCTGGTAGAGCAGGGTACCTATGCCTACCGCTGATTTTACGCGGCCGTCTTCGCTGTCGCCTGCTTCGGTGACGCCGAGATGCAGGGGATATTCAAGTCCTTCGGCAGCCATGGTCTTGGCCAGCAGGCGCACGGTGCGCACCATGACTACGGTGTTTGACGCCTTGATGCTCACAACGATGTTATGGAAGTCATGGGCGGCGCAGACGCGCAGAAACTGCATAGCGCTCTCAACCATGCCCTCGGGGGTGTCGCCGTATTCGGCCATGATTGCCGGCGACAGCGAGCCGTGGTTGACGCCGATGCGCAGGGCCACGTCGCGCCGCTTCGCTATTTCCAGCAGCGGGAGCAGCGACTCTTCGATGTCGGCGCCGGGCCGGCAGAAGTTGCCGGGGTTGATGCGCACTTTGTCGACCGCCCCTGCAGCGGCCAGAGCGGCGCGGGGATTGAAGTGGATGTCGGCCACAAGCGGCACGCTGACGCGCGGGCTCATGACTCCCATGGCCTCGGCTTCGCGCACGCCCTGGGCAGTGAGCCTGACGAGTTCGGCTCCGGCAGCGGCAATGCGTTCAATCTGTGCAATCGAGGCTTCGATGTCGGTCGTGGTGGTATTGGTCATGCTCTGCACGACGACGGGGTTGTCGCCGCCGATGTGCACGCGACGGCCGACCACTGCGGTTTTGCAATGGCGGCGCTTGCAGTTTATGATGTCCATTCAGTTGGTTTTGAAGTCGTATTTGATTTCGGCCAGTTCGGCGTTGGCCTTGACGATTTTTGCACTGAGGCCGCTGCGGTAGTCATCGAGGCGGCGTGCGAGGGCGGGGTCGCCGAGTGCCAGCATCTGCACGGCGAGCACGGCGGCATTGAGGCCGGCGTTGATGCCCACGGTGGCCACGGCTACGCCGGGAGGCATCTGCACGATGCTGAGCAGGGCATCCTGGCCGTCGAGAGTGGAATTGATGGGCAGGCCGATTACGGGGAGCGGAGTCATGGCGGCAATGACGCCCGGAAGGGCTGCTGCCATGCCTGCGGCTGCAATGATGACCTTGACGCCGCGGGGGGCGGCGTTGCGGGCAAACTCTTCGACCTGCGCGGGGGTGCGGTGGGCCGACAGGGCGTTCATCTCAAAGGGCACTTCCATTTGGTTGAGGAAGTCGGCGGCTTTGCGGAGAATGGGCAGGTCAGACGTGCTGCCCATGATGATGGAGACTTGGGGAGTCACTTCTATGAGTCGGTTAGCGGTTTATAACGGAAATGTGAGTTTCGGTCGGAGGCCGGGGCTGTTGCGTCCGGTCGGGGTAAAAAAAAGAATTGCGCCGTTGAGGCGCAACCCTTGTTTCTTACTTCGCGGCGAGAGCGGCCTGCTCAGAAGGTTTGAGGCGGCGCTCTTTGATGCGAGCCTTCTTACCGGTGAGCTTGCGCAGGTAATAAATTTTGGCGCGGCGAACCTTGCCGTACTTATTAACCACGATTGAATCGATGAAGGGAGATTCCATCGGGAAGATACGTTCAACACCGATGTTGTCGCTCATCTTGCGAACGGTGAAGCGCTTCTTTGCGCCTTCGCCTGAAATTTTGATAACAACACCGCGGTACTGCTGGATACGCTCCTTGTTGCCTTCCTTAATGCGGTAGGCCACGGTGATGGTGTCGCCGGGCTGGAAACGAGGGTAGTTCTTTTCCTGGGCAAATGCCTCTTCGGCAATTTTAATCAAGTCCATGATGACTAACTGATTATTAAGATTTTACATTCGTCCGCAACATAACGCGCACCTCTTCGTCGCGACAGCGATTACGGAATCCGGGCGCAAAGTTACGCATTTTCGGCAATTTAAGCAAGAGTTGGCTTAAAAAATATCGGCCAGCCAATTGAATATGGCATCGTAGTAGGCGCGTCGCACCGGTGCGGCCGACAGGGCCAGGTCGTGCAGTCCGCCGGCAATGGTCACGTCGGTTACCCGCGGACCGAGCATTCGGCCGGCCGGAACCATGGTGCTTACGTCGAGAACGGCGTCGGCCCTGCGGTTCATGTCTGCGCCATCCTTGGCCGAGGCCGACCGGTCGGAGTGGAGCAGCAAAACCGGCACGCTGATGTGTGCATGGCTCAGAGAGCGCTGTGCGTTGTCTATTGCGCGAATCCATTCGGGGCTTACTGGCGGAAGCACGTCGGGTTTCCAGTCGGTGTTATACTCCCATTCGCCTTCGAGATGTCGGGCCAGAGTACGCGCATAGCGGTCGGACTTGTCGGCGGCGATGCGCAGTCCGGGCATGATTCGGTGCAGGCGTTTAATCAGCGGAATGCCTATGCGGCGGGCAGCGGCGGGCATGTTCCACGTCAGAAACGGACTGTTGAGAATCAGCGCCTTGACGGCCGAGTCGGGTCGGCCGGCCATGTATAATGCCGCGGTCAGTCCTCCGGTCGAGTGGCCGAGCAGTATTATTCGGCGTATGCCGTCGGCCTTCATCAGGCCGATGGTGGCGTTGATGTCGCTGAAATATTCGCGCAGGTCGCGCACTCTGAACATCTCGTCGCCCGGTTGCAGCGAGCGGCCGTAGCGGCGCAGGTCGACGGCATAGAACGCATAACCTTTGCTGACAAACTCACGCGCGGTTTCGGCGTGAAAGAAATAGTCGCTGAAGCCGTGAACGTAGAGCACGCCGCAGTGTGCCCCGTCGAGCGGAAGCCTCACTGCGGTGCAGCGCGCAGGTCCGGCATAGTCGCTTTCAAACTCAATGTGGCGCATTTCAAACGGCGCCCCGAGCACGTCGGGTTTCCAACCCTGCTGATTTCTTTCGTCGTTCATAATGTTCATAAATTTCAGATTACTATAATGGACCGTCAGGTATCGGTGATGTTGCTGCCGAAGGGGAAGATTGCGAGTTCCATCAACTTGAAGTGCTGCATCCCGAACGGGATGCCTATGATTGTGAGACACAGTATTATGCCCAATACCAAGTGGAGTACGGCTATTGACAGTCCGCCGCATAGCAGCCACAGGATATTCATGAATATTGACAGGCATCCCGAGGGCCTGGAGGTATTGTCTGTTTTCAGCCCGAACGGCCTGATGGCCAAGGAGGCGAGCTTGAACGACTGCATTCCGAACGGAATGCCTATAATCGTGATAAACATGACAAGGCCGGCCAGGATGTAGGCAACGGCAATCACGAGACCGCCGCATAGGAGCCATAGAATATTCAGCATAAAGTTCATCATTTCGCAAATATAATAAATCCGTAGGGCAAAGTCAAGTTATGGCCGTATTTTTTTGTAACGCAAACTGCACCCCGTCAGGTCGGCGGGATGCAGTCGGCAGGATGAATGGTTTACAAGTCATGAACTCGCGAGTGGGTCAGCGCAGGGTGATGGTTTTGCGCAGCGGGGTCGAGGCCGACGACGGGCCTACAAGAATCTCATATTTGCCCGCATCGACTTTGAAGTCGTGAATGTCGGTGTCGTAGTGGGCAAAGGCTTCGTCATCAAGCGTGATTTCGTAAGTGACAGTCCGGCCTGCCTTGATCATCTTTTTGTCATAGCCTTTCAGCTCCTTGTAGGGGCGGAAAACCTTCGGGTTGATCGGGCGGATGTAGAGCTGGGCGGTTTCCTTGCCGTCGGCCGGGCCGGTGTTGGTTACGTCGAAAGTGACTTTCACTTCCGAGCCTTTTTGCTTAACCTTGAGGTTCGAGTAGCGGAATGATGTGTAGCTCATGCCGAAGCCGAAGGGGAAGTTGGGCTCCACACCTTTGGTGTCGTAGTGTCGGTAGCCGACCAGGAGGCCTTCGCCGTAGCTGACGCGCTTGTCACCGTCGGGGTCGTAGTAATAGGGATAGGCCGGATTGTCTTCCCAGCGTTTTTCGAACGTAACGGGGAGTTTGCCGCTGGGGTTCACTTTGCCGAACAGGATTTCGGCCGCCGCGGTGCCGCCTTCCTGGCCGGGATACCAGAGGTAGAGCAGGGCGGGAGTGCGCTGCTGCCAGCGGCTAAGGTCGGCGTTGGAGCCGGCGTTGACAAGGACGGCCGTGTTGGGGTTGGCGTCGATGACGCGGTTCACAAGGCTGTCTTGATACTCGGGGAGTTCAAACGGTCGGTCGTTGCTTTCGCGTTCGAGGCTTTCGTTAAAGCCGATGCTGACAATGGCGAGGTCGGCTTTGGCAGCGAGGTCGGCCGCTTCGTCAAAGAGCTGGCGGTCTTCGCGCCAACCGAACGAAATGTCGACGGGGTGGACGTTGGCAAAGTATTCGAGCACGACCGGATATTCGCGGCCGGCTTCGAGGGGCAGCACAACCTCGCGCAGGGTGATGCCCTGGTCGCGCCATTCGTTGATTACCTGTTTGTCGCCGACCTTGAGACGGAAGCCGTCGAAGCCGCGCACCACAAATCGGTAGTCAGCGCTCTTTTCGGGGCGGACCACGCCGCTCCAGCGCATTGAGCAGTGGTCGTAGGGCAGACCGCGGTTCTCGGTGGCTATATGATAGCCGTTGGCAATGTTGACAATGGTGTCGATTTTGGTTTCGACGGGCTGGCCTTTGAGTTTCGGGTTATTGAAGAATTCGGCTTTCAGGCCGCGGATGCCTGAGCCCTCAGCGGTGTAGAAAACCGACTGGGCCACGGTTTCGGGCAGGGTTGGCAGGCCGGGCGAGTAGAGAATTTCGATGTCGTTGCCGGCAATGGAGCGAATGCCGTCGAGCAGCGAAACGCTGTGGAACGGGAATGTGTATGACGAGCCGCCGCCTGAAATGTAGCTGTTGGCGTTCGGCCCGATTACGGCGATGCGCTTCACCGAGGGTTTGACCGGAAGCAGGTCGCCTTCGTTTTTGAGCAGCACGATGCCTTCGCGTGCAAGTTCGAGGGCCGCTGCGGCGCCGTCGGGATTGTCCATTGCAATGGAGGGGTCGTGCTGCTCGTTTTCCATGAAGCCGTTGGCCACGATCATGTGCAGGATGCGGCGCACCTTCTCGTCAATGACATCTTCGCTGACCAGGCCCTGTTCGATTGCCGGAATCAGCACGTCGCGGTTCATACATTTGGCGCGGGGCATTTCGAGGTCGAGTCCGCCATTGGCCGCCTCGACGCCGTCGTAGGTTGCCGACCAGTCGCTCATAACCACGCCGTCGAAACCCCACATGTCGCGGAGCACTTTGTTGTTGAGATATCCGTTCTGGGTTGCGTGCACGCCGTTGACAGGGTTGTAGCTGTCCATCACGCTGCCGGCTTTGGCCTTTTGTATGGCGGCTTTGAACACGGGCAGATAGATTTCGTGGAGCGTGCGTTCGTCAATGTCAGAGCTGACGTTGTTGCGGTCCCACTCCTGATTGTTGGCGGCAAAGTGTTTCAGCGTGGCTACCACGCCCTGGTCCTGCAGACCGTTGACGTAGGCGCAGGCGGTTTCGGCGTTGAGGTAGGGGTCTTCGGTGAAGTATTCGAAGTTGCGGCCACACATCGGAGCGCGCAGAATGTTGACGCCCGGGCCGAGCAACACGTGGACGGCGCGTGCGCGGCTGTCGCGTCCGAGTTGTTTGCCGAGTTCGTAGACCAGCTGTCGGTTCCAGGTCGAGGCGGTAAGCACGCCGGCGGGATAGGCCGTCGAGCGGCCGTCCTTGTGGGTGCCGACAGGGCCGTCGGTGAGCTTGATTTCGGGCACTCCGAGGCGCGGAATAGCGCGGATATAGAATCCTTTAAAGCCTCCTATGTAGTCGATTTTTTCTTCGAGAGTCATTTGGCTCAGAATCGAATCGACGCGCGATTCGACTGAGGCGGAAGCCGCAACAGCGGCGGCGAGGCATAGGGCCGATAGCAGTTTTCGCATGTGAGTGAATTATGGTCGGTTGTTTTATTTGATAACTTTTGAGAATTCGGTACGCCAGATGTTATAGCCGGCATCGGAGGGATGGAGGCCGTCGGAACGGAATAGCTCCGGACGCACGGTTCCGTCGGGGTTGAGCATCGGGGTGTGGATGTCGATGTAGCCGGTGGCAGGCTGGCTTTCTGCAAACTCCTTGAGCATGGCGTTGACGGATTGAATCTTGGCGAGGCTTTTTGCACGCACGGGCGACGGTTTGATTGAAACGAGATAGATTTCGGCATCGGGCTTCATGCGTCGGATTTCGAAGAAGAGTTTCTTCATTGACTCCATCATTTCGTCGGGCTCCCACTTGAAGCCGATTTCGTTGTCGCCTTCGTAAACGATAATGCGCTTCGGGTCAAAGGGCTCGATGAGCTCGTGGCGATAGTTATAGAGGTCAATGGCTTTGGTGCCGGAAACGCCGCGGCGAATAACGTTATGGTCGGCGAAGTCTGCTTCGAGAGTCTTCCACAGTTCGATCGACGAGCTGCCTACAACCAGCGTCGAGCCGGGCCAGGCGCTCTGTTCGGCGTCGCGTTGCTGATAGCGGGCTATTTTTTCCTCCCATTTGAGCTGTTGCTTCATGGGGGGCAGGCCCTTGACGGGGCGGCATTCGGCGATTTTGCCGCGCACAATGATGCGGCCGAGCATCAGGTAGGCCTTCTCGCCGCGCGTTTCGGCGATTTTCAGGGTAACCTGGTGATGGCCGGGCTCAACGTTGATTACGGCGTGCTGCAGCCGGCGGCTGTCGGATTTGCGGTCAAGATAGTGTGAGTCGGGAAACGAGAGCATCTTTCCGTCGACGTAGACCATCAGTTCGGCCATTTCGGGGCCGCCGAGGTCATAAAGGCCGAACATGTCGCCGTCGAAGCCGAACGAGAGGGTCGATTTCGGGTGGCCGCTGGTCATGACCGTGGCGAACCGGTCGGCAAATTGCTTCATGCGCGAGTCGCGAGCGGCCTCGACATCTTTCCAGAGGCCGTGTTTTTTGCAGACGTCGGCGGGAACATACATCTTGGCATCCTCCAGTCCGGGGAGGTCGCAGGGTTCGGGTGTCTGACCCGTAGCCGCAAGCGTGGCAAGCAGGAGCCAGGCGGCAGTGAGAAATTTTTTCATATTCTGTCAGATTTTGATTTCGTGAGACTTGACGTTGCCGTCGGCGTCGCTGACTTTGACGGTTAGCGCTACCTTGTCGGCGGGGATGAACTTGGAGAATGACCATTCATAGGGATAGTCATCGAGGCTGACCGTTTCCGCGCCGCACTCCACAGTGACCTTGACGCCGGGGCATGGTGGGGTTTCGCAATAGCCATACACCGAATCCCAGCCGAAGGGCGAGCGGATGCGGAAGGTGTGAATCAGGCCGGCGGCGGTGCCGCTGTCAATGACCTTGTAGCCGTTTTCGAGCACGGGGATTTTGTCGGTGGCCAGCAGGGCGCGGAGAGCGCTGTTTGATTCCGCGGCTCCGGCTTTCAGGGGTATGGAAATCGCCGTGAATCCCTTGGGCGGGATTGTGGCGAAGAGGGTGGCGAGTTTTTTGCGTGAGCCCTTGGCGTTTAGAACCGAGGCTCCCTCGAGGTCGGCTACGGCCTCGAGCTCCGGGCCCGGCTTCAGCGTGGTCGAGGCTTCGGCGCGGCTCTCGTTGCAAAGCAGAATCCAGACGTAGCGGTCGGAAACGGCCGTCAGATAGTTGACCTCGGGGTTGCTGCTGTCAAGCAGACCCTTACGGAGCCACAGGCGGGCGTTCGAGTCATCGTAGACCGTGCCGGCGGCGCCACCGAAAATGCGGTTGCTGAACCACACGAAGCCCTCTTGCTTTCCATAGGGGAAGCTGACCTTGCCGGCCGAGCGGCCTATGGCCTCGCTGATTAGATAGTCGGCCGTGAAGGCAAGATGCGGCGGAATGTGGTGATAGTAAATCGAGCTGACGTCAGGGCCCTTGTAGGGGAACTCTTCGCTCATGGTCAGGTCGGTATAGCCGGTGGCATAGTAGCCCGGATAGTTGGTGAAACGGCCGATGACGGCGTTGCGGGCGTAGGTTTCGTAGAGGTCGTTGCTGGTATGACTGCTAAGGCGCAAGAGCGACGGCGCCCATGAACTCATGAACACGGGGCGCACTGGCTTGCCCTTGGTGCGCAGAAAGTAGGTCGACGGCTGTTCGAATCCGAGACCGACGGGCGACACGCGCCACTGCTCGACCTCATGCTCGGGGGCGTCGCCATCCACGCGCGGAAAGCCGAGACGGAACTGCTCCGAGCCTTTCCACCACATTGTAGCGTTGCCGTTATAGACGTCCGACGGGTGTATTGTCTGGGTTGAGTCGGCAACGGCCGGCCAGACGCGTATGCCGGCCAGGGTGTGGGCGGCACCGGTTCGCGCGGCGTCGAGAAACTGCTTGTCGCCGGTGGTTTCATAGAGGTCGATGAAGTCCCACCAGGGGGCGTAGATCGTTGAGTTATAGAACGCCTGGTAGCGCATCGGCTTGGTGCCGTTGGTGTAGATGTGTTTCTGCGCGTCGCGTGCGGCTACGGAGGTGGCGCGTCTCAGCCACTTCTTATCGCCCGTCAGCCGGTAGGCATACAGGGCCTGCACCCACGACAGAATCGGCGTAGAGTAACCCTTTGGAGCCCTCAGCTCGCCATCGGGCAGGGCAATGTCGCGCAGCCAGGCGTTGCGTCCTCCGAGCAGGCGGTTGAGCCCTTCGAAGTAGGTTGTGGTGAATTGCGAGCCGACGGGCGACAGGCGCAGTGTTTCGGGGTCTTTATTGTAGCCCTCGTCGGTGGTGCGTGTGCTCCATCTGTAGCCCTTGCGCGACAGCGTGTATTCAATGGCGGGCAGTGCGCGGCTCAGGTATAGCTCCTCGTCGGCCGCATTGACGGCGGCGGCGATGATTGCGAGCGGGGCCGAGTGAACAACTGTTGGAGCCTTCGTGGGCTTGCCTTCAATGTCGTAAGGGCCGCGCATGGCGGCGCTCCAGCCTCCGAACTCGTCGTTGCGCATCAGGTCGATGATGTTGAACATGGTTTCGGTCAGCGATTTGTCGGCCTGACGGCGGTAGTCGCGCACGCCGTAGACGTTTTGTGCTACGTGTTCAAGCGTTTCATTCCAGGTCGAGGCGGCGAGTCCGACCTCAAAGTGTCGGCTCACGGTGCGGCCGGCGGTCATTTTGCAGTCGGCCATGCCGAGCACCGGCGAGAAGGCCACCGGCTCGACCATGTTGCCGTGGTTCATTATCGAGAAGCCGATTGGCGAGTGGTCGACGCTGCCCCAGTCGAGCGGCGCCAGGGTCGAATCAGCGCTGACAAAGGCAGTGAGCCTCCGTCCGGCGCTCTCGGCCTCGACCATCGCCACGGGGGTGGGCATCATGGCTGACAGAAGCATTTCGGGCCGCGGTTGCAAACGGCGATACTGATACATTGGCGGCAGCAGCACGTTGGTGACCGCTGAGGGCAGGGTTGCGTGGGCGCCGAGCAGCCCGAGGCTGTAGCAGCCCGACTCGGCGGGGGTGAAGTCGAGTCTGAGCGATGCGCTTTTGCCCTGCCGGTCAAGGGTCCATGTGCCGCTGACGGTGTGGTTGCCGGCGGTGGCATATTTGACCTCGATGGTGTTTTTGTCAATGTTGCGTGCACTGACGGGCACAGCCTCGCATACCGATCCGCCGAGCCATGGATTGGTCGAAAGCGAGTCGCCCTCGGCGTCGGTCCATGCCGGGTAGAAGTGTTTATAGCTCGGGCGCTTGAGTTTTTTCGGTCCGGTAATTACGAATACCTTATTGTCTTCCATCGACGATACGAACGGCGTCCATTTGCCGTCGACCTTGGCCTCCATGGTGCAGGCCAGAGCCCGGCCGCCTTCGCCGGCACGGACATAGCTCAGGCGCAGGTTGTTGCCCGCAATCGAGGCCACTCGCTCGGCGTTGGCGTCGATAGTCAGCGGCGGGGTTATGAGCAGACGGCTCTGTTGCTGGGCCCGGACCGGAGTCAGCGCGAGCAGGAGCAGGGCGGGAATCAGCTGTCGGAGTTTCATTTTTTCGAGGGGATTTTAATGATTTCGAGACCATAGGGGGCTACGGTTGCTGTCAGGCTCTTGCCGTCGATGTCAATCCGTGCGTCCTGAGGCTCGTTGATGTCGTTGAGAAGCATTATGTAGAGCGAGTCGGCGCTACGTGCGGTCAGATACTCTACGTCGGGGTTGCTGCAGGCAATGAGCCCGGGCAGCATGACCAGTTCGGCGGTTTCTCCGTCTATGGTGCCCGGCGCGAACGCGTAGGTGCGGTGCGGTCCTACTTTCGGGGTGATGAATCCGGCCGGGAAGCTGATGGCGCCGTTGCTGCGCAACTCGAGCTCGGCGAGCAGATAGTCGGTAATCCAGCCGGTCTGCCACCATGCATGGTGGGGGTAAGGTCCGGCTCCTTTGTTCATTGCCGCCCAATAATATGAGGCCACGGCTGTGCCGTCGTCAACAAAAGCGTCGCGGCCAATGGCTGCTGCGCGCGCCATGTCGAGAAACAGGCGGTTGCCGGTGAGCCTGTACATTCTGACGAACATGCCTGCGTGTGAGGCGAGCAGAATCGGACCGTGGAGGTTGGTCGAGCCGATAATGCCGCCATGTTCATACGATAGGCCCGAAGTGGTGATTTGCCATTGCTCCATCAGCTTGCCCTTGACGCTCACGGGGCGACGCGAGGCGGTCGGAGCCGTGTAGACCGAGGAGGTGTAGAACCGTGCGGTAGCTATGGCTGCGTCGAGATAGCGGCTGTCGGCAGTGGCGTCGTGAAGTTCGACGAGAGCCTGTGCGGCCTGCGCGGTAGCAAAGTCGGGTGCAAAGCGCGTGTCGCCGCAAACGCCGAGCCACTGTTGCGGCTTGACGGCGTTTTCAATCAGCCAGTCGGCTCCGCGGCGTGCGCCGTCGAGATACCTGGAGTCGCCGAGAATGCGATGGGCCACGAGCAGGCCGTAGAATGTGGGGCGCAGGTCTTTCAGGTCAGTGAATGCCTCGGAAAAGTCGGCGTCAGAGTAGGCCACGGCCCATGAGCCATCGGCCTTCTGCACGCCCAGAAGCCAGTCGGCCGCGCTGCGTATCAGTTCGCGCACCTGTGAGTTGTCGGGTTCGAACAGGGCGATGTTGCCCAGGTCGGTCAGCAGGTAATAGGTCGTGGCGATAGGTTCGGTATAAGGGCCCCACTCCTCGACGAAGCGGCGGGAATCGCGCAGGTAATACTGGCCGCGCGAGGCGCCTTTCAGGAAGCCGCAATCGGAGTTATGCTGCTTGATCTTGAAGTTGAGGGCGTAGGGCAGACGCTTTTTGGTGAGCAGGGTGTCTCCGGTCAGGGCGCCGAGCATCCACATGGCGCCGTAGTCGGCATTTTTCATTGCGTCTTTTTTTGCCATGTAGACGCCGCCGAGATACTCCTGGGCGCCTATGGTGTCGCCGTCGGCCTCGACGGTGTGCCAACGCGAGGTGCTGTCGTTGACCACATAGCCGTGAAAGCTGTAGAGGCGGTCGGTGAGCGAGCGGCGGTTGCGGCGGAGAGCCAGGGCGTCGCCGAAGCCGTAGATGCTGTCGGCAACGTGGTTGAACACGGCCCACCAGCCCTCGTGGCCAAAGGTGAGGCGCGCGGCGAAAGTTACGGTCGCGCCCGGCTCGAGATATGAGCCTGCCTCGCCCAGAACCGGATGGTAGAGAGTGGGCGACAGGGAGCCTGCGCGGTTCATGGCCGACAGTCCGAGGCGCCAGTCGCTTGAGCGCGCTGAATCGCCCCATGGCTCGGCAGCCGTTGACGGTTCGGCCGTTACGGCGAGTGTAAGCCCGTTTTTGGTGGTCAGAATCGAAGTCAGGGTTGAGGCGCTGCGCTCGCGAAACAGCACGGGTTGCGCCGGAATATCCCACCCGTAGGCGTAGGCGTGCGAGAAGTTGTCGGCAATGCGGCTGCCGTGGAGTACTCCGGGAATCAGAGCGAAATCAAGACTCTCGGGCGTGGCCGTGATGACCGACGGGGTCGGGATCGAATACCATCCGGCGCGCCGCGCGGTGAGGGTCGTTACCACTTTGACGTCAGAGCCGTCGAGGCTCCAGCGGCGGCTGAGGCTGAATTCATTGCAGTCGGCGGTGAGGGTTACGGCGCTGTCGCCTTCGGCATGCAGGCGCGTGAATCTTACGGGCAGGCAGGTACCGGCGCGGTTGAGCGCTACGGCGCCGGTTGCCTCGCGCCATGAGGGATGCACATAGCGGTATTCCTTTTCGGGAAACGTGGCGTCGCCACCGAACTCTGAAGGCGGCAGGGGCTCGGCCGACGGTTTGTCGGCGCTGAAGAGCACGACGTCGCCGGCGGCCGAGGGCTCGCCCTTGAGGCCGAAGGCACTGACTGAACTCAGTGTCCAGGCGCCTTTGACCTTTTTCCAGTCGAGGCTGATGCTGTCATTGCGCAGGGCGGCGCCATTGGCGGCGGCAGCCGTCGCGGCGGTCAGCAGCAGGGTGATTATGGTCGATTTCATTGCTCGGAATGGTAGATGGTCAAGAGTTTTTATTCGCTGACGGTTATACGCACGGCGGCGGTCGATGAGCTTTCGCTGTTGTACCAGACGGAGTAGCCCGCAAAGATGGCGTCATAGACGCCGGGCTTCTCATAGGTGTAGCTGAACTCGCTGTTGTCGGTGGCGATGCTGCGCACCACCACTCCGGTCGAAGGCTCCGACGAGCGGACGTTGAAACCTGTCGAGATGGCCCAGAAGTCCTTGTCGGCAGTGGCGGTATTGCCGGCTGCGAGCAGTTGCGAGCCGGGGAGGGTCCACTGCTTGTCGCCCGACATGATTACGTTTTTCCAGCCGGCCGTCTTGATGTCGGCAAGGGTGGTCACCGCTCCTTCGGGCGACACCTTCTCGATGTTGATGCTGCGCACTACCCAGCGGTTCTTTTCCGGTGTGTTGTCGAGGTCGAAATAGCGGAACGCAATGTAGAGCTTGGCGTCGTCGGACGTGACGATGTGCTTGAGATTGGCGGTTCCCGAGGGGGTGTTGGCTCCCGTCTTGTCGGGCAGGGTAAAGAGTCCTGTCACATCGGTCCAGGTAGCCGCGGCCACGTCGGCGGGCTCGTAAATGCCGTTGAAGTCGCTGCTTGCAAGCACCTGGAAGTTGGGGTGCACGCCGGTCGACTGGTCGGTGTAGGCAACGAAGTCGACCAGCAGGTCGTTGTCGGCGCTGTGGCGGTCGCGCAGACCGAAAATATGGCCCGGCTCGCCCGAGTAGAACACTATGTTGTCGGCATCGCCGCTGATGGTGAAGCGCACGGGTTCGCCGGCCTTGCATGAGCCCTGTACCGTTACGTTCAGAGCTGCGTCGGGGGCTTCGTTGCTGCATGATGCCGCGGTCAGTGCAATTGCGGCGGCGATTATGATTGTCGATGTTTTCATTGCTTTCGGTTGATGTTTGAGGGGGGTGATTTAATTACCAGCCGGGGTTCTGGGTCATGAGTTTATTGACGGTGAGCTCGGTGTTGGGAATCGGAAAGAGCACGTTGCGCTCGGTAACGTTCTTGCCTGAATTGCCGGCATAGGAGAATGAACCTCCGTCGGCAGCGGCCTCGCGGCCAAAGTCGTTCATCGTTGAAACGTAGAGGCCCCATCGGATAAGGTCGAGTTTGCGCTGGCCTTCGAAGCATAATTCACGGAAGCGCTCGTCGCGGATGGCGGTCATGAACTCCTCGTAACCGTTGATGCCGTTCAGGTCACAGAGCTCGGCGGGCGTTTCGGAATCGAGGCCCCAGGCACGGCGGCGCACCTTGTTGACGGCCTCGATGGCGTCGGGGGTCGGGCCGTTGTTGACGGCGCATGAGGCCTCGGCCTTCATCAGCAGCACGTCGCTATAGCGCACCAGCGGGAAGTTGATCGAGGTGTATGACTGGGCCTTGGAGCCGGTTTCGTATTCGCGGCGCCATTTTCCGGGGTTGCGGTTATAGATTTGCTTGTCGGTATAGTAGCTCTTGGAGGTGTTGCCGTCGTCGTCGGTTTTGAAGTAATAGGGGGCAATGTTCCAGTCGCGGCGCAGGTCGCCCTCCTCGAACGAGTCGTAGAGGCGTTTGGTCACCTGCATGGCGCCGCCCGAATAGCCCACGTTGATATCGCGGCAGAGAATGCCGTTTTCAACGCCGACGCTGCCGGCGAGGTCTTCGGTGCCGATTTTGTTGCCATACATGCCGACCTCCCATATGCACTCTTTCGGCTCGATGATGTCCTTGCAGTGGTTTATGAAAATTTCCTGATAGTCGGGGTTGAGGCGGTGTTTGTTGGATGTGATGACCTTGTCGGCATACTCAAGCGCGTCGGCATAGCGCGACGTGTCGTTGAGCGGCTGGCCGGCCATCTTGAGATACACGCGGGCCATGACGGCCTGCACGGCGGTGGTCGACACACGCTCGTTGGTGCCGAGCGCGTCGATGTCGAGAACCATCTCTTCGGCGCGCTTCATGTCGCGGATAATCTGGTTGTAGATGTCGCTGAGCGATGACTTGCCGACCGGCTTTTCGTTGGGCGACATGGTCGGTTCGAGTTTCAGGGGCACTTCGCCGAAGTATGATGTGAGCAGGAAGTAATAGTAGCCGCGCAGAAAGTATGCCTCGCCGAGCATTGCTCGCGACGCTTCGGTTGTGAGCACCGATTCGTCGGTGTAGGCAATCAGGAAGTTGGCGCGGCTGACGCCCTCGTAGAGCACCTCCCAGAAGCGGCCTATGTCGAGGCTGCCGGCGTCGAACTGCATGACGCGGATGTTGTTGATGGAGATATTTTTATAGAACGCTTCGTCGGATATGGCGAAATAGGAGAAGAGCGCCTTGCTGTACATGCGGCCGTTAGGATCGATCAGGCGGTTGTAGACGCCGTTGAGTGCCGCCTCGACCTGTGCCGGCGAACTGTAGTAGTTCTCGGGCGAGAGAAAATCGGGCTCTTTTTCGAGAAAGCTGCACGATGCTGAGCCGAACAAGGCGGCCGCGATAGCCACTGAGGCTGATATATTCTTGAAAGTCATAAACTTTTGAACTTCTAAATGTTTAAACTTCTGAATTCGTCAAATAACGATTTCCAGACCGAAGGTGATGGTTTTCGAGCGGGGATAGGGCGACCAGTCGAACGCCGGGGTCAGCGCCGTGTTGTAGGTCGACACTTCGGGGTCTATGCCCGAATATTTGCTCCAGGTGAAGAGATTCTGGGCTGCGGCATAGATGCGGAGCGAAGTGATGGAGGCCCGCTTGGTCACGGCCTGGGGGAGGGTATAGCCGAGAGTGACGGTTTTAAGTCGCAGGTAAGAGCCGTCTTCAACCGTGCGGTCGGAGTAGGCCGTGGGGCCCTGGCCGCCGACACGGAAAAGGGTGTTCGACGGGTTTTCGGGGGTCCAGCGGTCCTTGACGCTCTCGAACATGTTGAGCGAGGTGCGCGCCGTGGGGTCGCCGCCTTCGAATTCGATGCGGTTGGCGTTCATGATCTGGCCGCCGTAGCTGAACTGCAGGAAAACCGACAGGTCAAAGCCGCGATAGCGGAAGTTGTTGGTAAAGCCGCCGATGAACTTCGGGTTCGGGTTGCCGATGATGGTCAGGTCGTTGCTGTCAACAACGCCGTCGCCGTTGATGTCGCGGTAGCGTATGTCGCCGGGCTGGATGTTGGCGCGGTCGTTGCCGTTGTTGGGAATGCCCGCCTTGAGCACGTAGGCGTCGCCGACGCGGTCAAAGTCGGAATACTGGTAGATGCCGTCGAACAGGTAGCCGTAGAACATGGCTATCGGCTGTCCGGGGATGGCTATGTAGGGATAGGCGTTGTTGAAGTTGCCCCAGTTGACGCGGGTTGCCAGCGAGGGCTCGTCGTCGTTGAGCGCAATGACCTTGTTGCGGTTGAACGAGATGTTGAAGCTCGAATCCCATTCAAAGTCGCGGGTCTGGATGTTGATGGTGTTGAGCGTCAGTTCCAGGCCGCTGTTTGAAACGCTGCCCACGTTGCGGTAGGCGGTGAGGAAGCCCATCGAGGGGGCGAGAGTGGCGTTGAGCAGCAGGTCTTTGGTGTGCTTGTAGTAATAGTCGGCGGTGAAGCGTATGCGGTCGTTTATGAAGCTCAGGTCGAGGCCGACGTTATACTGCACGGTAGTTTCCCACTTTAGGTCGGTGTTGCCCAGCGTAGCCGGCACTACGCCCTTGAGCGGCGCATTGTTGACCGAGTAGCCCGAAGTGGGCGAGATTACGAGGCTGGTGAGCGAGGCATAGTCGCTGACGCGGTTGTTGCCGGTAGCGCCGGCGCCCAGACGCAGCTTGCCCGACGTGAGCCACGACAGGTTTTTCATGAACTCTTCCTGGCCGAAGCCCCATGCCAGAGCTGCCGAGGGGAACGATGCCCAGCGGTTGTCGGCGGGAAATTTCGAGCTGCCGTCGGCGCGATATGAAAGGGTGGCCATATAGCGCGACTTATAGCTATAGTCCACACGGGCCAGGAATGACATCAGCGAGTTCGACGTGCGCACTACCGGAGCTTTGGTGACGGTGCCTTCGTCGAGGCCGGCAATGCCGAGCTCTTCGTTGGGCACGTTGATGGCGGTGAAGCCGTCGGAGAGGTAGCGCGAGTCCTGGAGTGTGAAGCCCGCAAGAAATTTCATGCGGTGACCCTTTTTGAGTTTGAGGTTATAGGTCAGGGTGTTTTCGTTTATGAAGTTCTGGCGCTCGTAGTTGGTGATGCTGCCGTTGACCTTTTCGTTGGTGCGCGGATTGCCCAGGCGCGAGCTCGAGTTATTGAAGATTTCGCGGCGCTGGTCGGTGCGGTTATAGCCGGCCGACACGCGCAGAATCAGGTTGTCGAGAATTTTATACTGAGCGAATGCGTTGGCGATGAATGTGTTGGTGTGCATCGGGTTATACTCGTTCTCTACCGCCATTACCGGGTTGATGCGATAGTCGCGGGTAGGGTCAAGAGTGTCGTCATAGAGCGTTTCGAGCAGGTCTTCTTGCCAGAGCGTGCCCACGGGCCTGTAGCCCCACATGCTGTACATGATGCTGGCTGTGGGCGAGGGGTTCTGTTCCGAGGCTACGGTGCCGAACTTTTTATTGTAGGTATAGTTGAGGTTCAGGCCCACTTTGAATTTGCGGCTCAGGTCTTGCTCGAGGTTTAGTCGGCCCTGATATTTGCGGTAGCCGCTGTTGCGGATCACGCCGTCCTGATGGACCACCGAACCAGAAATGGAGTAGCGGGTGCTTTCCGTGCCGCCGCGCACCGAGAGGTTGTGGTTCATGATAAAGGCGTCGCGCAGCACCTGGTCCTGCCAGTCAATGCCTTCGACATTGCGATAGTCATCGAGGGTTTTCTGTGTGCCCAGATACATCGACGAGTACAGCGTCGGGTTCACGTCGAGCTGATAGCGCACGAATTCGTAGGGGTCGAGCATTTTCTGCTTCTTCACGGCCTGCTGGTAGCCCATGTAGACGTTATAGGAAACCACCGGTCGGCCCACTTTGCCCTTTTTGGTGGTGATGAGGATTACGCCATTGGCGCCGCGTGCACCGTAGATAGCGGTGGCCGATGCGTCTTTGAGAATCTCCATCGACTCGATTTCCTCGGGGTTGAGCACATTGCCGATCGAGGTTTCGAGCGGGAAGCCGTCGACTACGTAGAGGGGCGCGTTGCTTTGGGTGACGGAGTTGTTGCCGCGGATAACGATGTTGAGGTCGCTGCCGGGCTGGCCGTCGCTCGAGGTTGACTGCACGCCGGCCACTCGGCCCGCCAGAGCTTCCTCGAAGTTTGAAACCGGGGCCTTCTGCATCTCCTTGACGTCGACTTTGGCTATGGCGCCGGTAACGTCCTTGCGGGTGGTGGTGCCGTAGCCGACTACTACCACTTCGTTTAGCAGATTGTTGCTCGGGCGCATCCGTATGGTGTTGCTTTTGCCCGAGGTGACGTCGGCGGTTGTGTCATCATAGCCTACCGAGCGAATCTCGATTGCCACCTTCTGCGTGGACGCATTGATGGTAAACTCGCCGTTGACGTCGGTTATGGTCAGAGCCTGCTTGCCCTTGATTGCGACTGTGGCGCCGATTACGGGCTCGCCGTTGTCATAGTCAATGACCAGGCCCTTGACTGTGAATTTGCCCTGGGCCAAGGCTGCGAGGCCGACGGCAAGAGTCAGCACGAGCGTAGCCAGAGGCCGTTTGAAGGCTGTCAGTGATAGGGATTTAAGGTTTGAATTCATATTGCTGGTTTATTTGATGATCATGTGGAAGAGCGATGCGGGAATCTGTTGGCCGGGGTGGTCGAGCGTCAGTGTCAGTGACGACAGGGTAACCGGCGAAGCGAGGCTGACGCGGTTGACGGCCAGGTGGTTGTCGTTGCAGTCGGCAATGGTTTCGCCATCGTCGCCGGTGAGTTTCCAGCTGCGCACGCAGTAGGGCATCACGTTGTCGTAGTGGCCCATCTGCACGGTTTCCATGGCGTGGTCATAGTCCGTGTCGAAAAACAGGGTTATTTCGCTGACGGTTTGAGGCTCGTTCCACTTAAGGGTGAGCGATGGAGCCTTGTCGTCGGCCGATGCCGCCCATGCGTTGGTCGAGCCGACGGGGCGGGTGGTCGATGTCAGCAGCTGGTCGGTCGAGTAGATTTCGAGGGCAGGTTCGAGGGCGAAAGCAATGTTTTTCGCCTCGGGGCGTCGCAACGGACACCAGAATTCGAAGCTCTCGATGCCGATGCCTGCGGGCGGGTCCTGGCGGCCATAGTTCGAAACGGCGAGGTTAATCTGGTTGAGCACGGTGGTGGTGCCGGTCAGGAGCGCGTCGGTCTGCGGCAGTCTGACGGCCTCGTTGGCCATGAAGCAGACAAACACGTATTCGCTCTCGGCGAATTCCGCCTTGAGGTCTATGGTGACGCTTTGATCGCCGGCGTGCAGCGCAATGTTGGTGTTGTCGATAATTGTGTCGGGGGTGAAGCACTTGGGGCGCGAAGATGTGCGCAGCTCTACCTTGAGTTCGGTGTTTTCGTCGGCGCGCACATCAATTTTGATTTTGGGCATTTTGCCTTTGACCGGAAAGAGCGCCGCGGTCGAGAAGGTCAGCCTGTGCCAGTCGCCGTTGGCGGGATAGCCGCCAAACAGGGCCGAGCTGCTCGGAAGCAGGGTGGCCGATGCGAGTTTATTGTCGGTTTCGGCGGGTTCGAGCAGGGGAATATAGTTGCCCGCCTCGACCAGCGCCTGCTGCAGCTCGCCGATGAGCTCGGGGCTGACATAGTCGGCCGGCATGCGGCCTTTTTCGACGCAGAGCGCAAGAGCCATGCCGATGGCCTGGCCGCCGGCCGCCGATGTGCACATTACGCGTGTGGAGCCGTTGGCCACGTGCGATGTGCTGGCAATGCGGCCGCCGAACATCAGATTTTTGATGTGGTCGCCGAGATAGCAGCGGTAGGGAATCTGATAGACGCCCTTTGAGTGCCACTGGTTGCAGGCGCGGCCGTCGGCATAGACGCCGTTAGACGGATGGAGGTCAATAGCCCAGCCACCGTAGGCCACGGCGTCGTAGTGGGTGTGCTGCTCGATGATGTCTTGCTGGGTCAGGGTGTACAGTCCTACCATGCGTCGTGACTCGCGCTTGCCCGGAATCGTGCCTACCCATTCCAGGGTGTAGGTTTCCATTTCGGGGAATTTGCCCGAGTTTTTGATGTAGTCCCAGATGCCGTAGACCACCTTCCAGAGTTCGCGTTTGATTTCTTCGGAATCGTGGATGGTGTCGAGCCGGCCGCCATATTCGATCCACCAGTACTTGCAGCCGTGGTGATGAATTGAAAAATATTCGTTGTTTTGAATCTTGCTGATGTGTTTTTCAGCGTCTTTGAGCGCATAGTCGGGGGCGAAGTATTCGACCGGCGAGCCGGTATCCTTCATGTAGAACAGAATCGTGTGGCCGAGCAGTTCGCCGTAGGTCTGCTTGTCGGGAGTGAAACCCTCGTCGTAGACCCGGCGGTCTTCGGCGCCCATGCGAAACGGATTGCCGGCCAGGTAGCTCACCAGTCCGTCGCCGCTGCAGTCGGCAAAGAAGCGTCCGCTGAGGTGATATTCGGTTTCGTTGATGGGGTTGTAGGCCACGAGGTAGTCAATCGCGTCGTCGGAGCTCTTGCCTACCTTGTAGACTATGGTGTCGAGCAGCAGCGTGATGTTGCGTTCGGCCATTACCAGGTCGAGCATGACGGTGTCGAAAATCACGGGGTTGCCCTCCTTGTTGCGATAGACGTTTTCGGTCATCAGTTCATTGATGATGCCGCCCTCGCGCGACCACCGGTTGTTGTTGCCCATGTGGGAGGTGGCTCCCAGGGCCCATAGGCGCACCTCGCTCGAGGCGTTTCCGCCGAGCACCGGGCGGTCCTGAACCAGTATCACCTTGGCTCCGCGGCGTGCAGCGGTCAGAGCGCAGCACACTCCGGTGAGTCCGCCTCCGGTAATGATGATGTCGGCTTCGAGAGTCTGACGCCGGGTGGCGCGTGAGCTTACAAATCCTTGGCTGTTCATTGATGTTGAAATTGGGAAATCTATCTTTTTTACTTTTTATACCTTATAATCAAACCTGTTGTGAGTACAATCACGCCCATGCCTGCGGGTATGTATTGCGAGGAGTCGGCCATGAGTCCGAGCACGAAAATCAGCACTCCGGCCAGCGAGATGCTCAGGCCGAGCACGCGACGCGTAAAGCGGTTGGCTTTATTGCCGTCGGCAATCGCCGCGGCATCGGCCTCTTCCGACTTGCGGGCCGTTGACTTATAGACGGCATAATGCGGGTCTTCATATCTGCGCGCGGCAAGCCAGAGTTCGGTCAGCGCCAGCATCACTACCGGCACGAAGGCTCCGACGCCCATCTCGGCGCCGCGGCTCAGCGACAAGCCGAACAGAGGGGTCACGAATTTAAACGTCAGGTTCACGGCCAGGCTCGCCAGCGTCACGCCCAGAATGGTGCGGGCATTCTGGCGGCGGCTGAACAGCGACCATATCACCGGCAGATAAATGGGCACACCCGTGAGCGCGGCTACGCTGATAACCACGTTGACAATGCCGCCCATACTCTTGACCAGCAGGGCCACGATGAGGGCCATGGCGCCGAAGCCGAGGGTCGACAGGCGGGCCACTCTCATCAGGGTCTTGTCGGTTGCCTTGGGCACGAGGCGCTTGAAGATGTCGTTGGTAAACACGCCTGCCGAGATGTTGAGTGTGGCGTTCAGCGAGCTGGCAGTGGCAAAAATCATGCCGCCGAGCATCAGGCCGAGCAGCCCCTTGGGCATGGCTTCCTTACACATCAGCAGGTAGGCGTTTTCGTTGTCGAGGCCGGCCAGCGAGGGGTCGTAGACGCGATAGAGCATCGGCGGAATCATCCAGAGCAGGGCGCTTACAAGGTAGAGGCAGCCGAAAAGCCAGCCTACCTTGCGGCTGTCGGCCGCCGAGCGCACTGAGGTGTAGCGCTGCACGTAGGCCCAGTTGCCCCCGAGGAAAAACGAGTTGTAGACGCAGAAAGCGAGTATGAACCACCAGGAGTATTCGCCGTGAACCGGTTCAAAGAACCCTTCGGGCACGTTGGCCAGGAATTCGCCTATGCCGCCCACTTTTTCAAACGACAGGGGTACCACGATGATTACCGCCGAGAAGAGTATGACGAACTGGAGCACGTCGGTCACCACTACGCCGCGCAGGCCGCCGATCGACACGTAAATCATGCTGAAGGCGCCGAGCACGAGAATCGACGTGGTCAGCGGAATGCCGGCCGACACTTCGACGATTTTAGCTACAGGGTAGAGGAAACTGCCGGTGGTGAACACCGATACAATCAGGAATATATAGGTGTAGAATTTCTGGACTCTGACGCCGAGACGCTCGCTGATGTAGGAGGCGGCGGTCAGGCTGTGGGTGCGCTGCCAACGCGGGGCTATCCAAGTGCCGACCACGAAGCCGGCCATGGCCATGGTCAGCTGGATTACTACCGACACTATGCCGTAGGAATAGGCAATAGAGCCCCACACCACGAAGGTGCCGGCCGAGAAGAAGCCCATGAAGAGTGAAAGTCCGTTCATTGCCCAGGGCACGTTGCCGCCCCCGGCGAAAAAGCTCTTCATATCCTTGCCCGTGCGCGAGAATGCCACACCGGTCAGCAATACTCCGAGCGAGAAAAGCAGAATTGTGACTAAATCGACGTTGCTCATGCTGTTTTGGTATTAGCTTTAATTATCGTTGAAAGTTTCTACATTGCAAATGTAAGAATTATAACAATGTAATTATCGGAAACTTACAAGAAAATTAACGGGAACGTTTTCGATAGCGTTTTGGAAACGTTACCGAACGTAAACAAGGCTCCGACCCGGCTGAGGCGGAACTTGAACAGGGGGGCTGAAAGGGTTGATTTACCCGCGGGCCGACGAGCCGCGGATGTTGAGCCTGGCGTCGAGACAGACAGTTTGAGGCGTGTGGTGGCGCGGGTTGCTGAGCTGGTCGAGCAGCAGGCGGGCGGCTTCGCGGCCCATCTCCTTGGTAGGCTGCAGCACTGTGGTGAGCTGCGGTTCGACCACCGTGGCCATGGTGCCCTCACTGAACCCTACAATAGCAATATCGTCGGGCACTTTGAAGCCCGCATTCTTCAGGGCCTTCATGGCGCCGATGGCAACGGGGTCGTTGAAGCAGAAAATGGCGTCGGGGAGCGGGCCGCCTTCGGCCAGCAGCTTTTCGACGGCTTCCTGGCCGTCTTTGATGAATATGCCGGCGGGAAGCGAGCGGCCGGCGGGGTCAAGCCCGTTACGGCTAAGGGCGTTGGCAAAGCCCCGGGCGCGCATGGCGCTGACTTCGAGGTTCACCGGGCCGAGCAGGTGAATGATGTTGCGGCGCCCGGTTTCAATCAGGTGTTCAACGGCTTTTTCGGCCATTCGGCAGTCGTCGATCATTACCTTGGGCGCATTGAGCGTGGTCGGGCAGCGGTTAAAGAACACCAGCGGCATGCCGTCGGCCATCAGTTGGCGGTAGGCGTCTTCGTTGCCTCCTTCGTTGGTGGTTGAAATTATGATGCCTTCGACCATGTGGGCACGTAGCAGGTTGAGGTTCTCAAGTTCCTGGCTCCGGCTTTCGTTGCTTTGGGTGATGAATATGTGGAAGTCGGCCTCATAAAGCACTTCCTGGATGCCCATGATGACATTGGGGAAGAAGCTGCTGAAAAATTCAGGAATTATGATGCCGATGGTGCCCGTGCGTTTGTTTTGCAGGTTTTTGGCGTTGAGGTTCGGATGATAGTTGAGTTGTTTGGCCATTGCAAGCACTCGGTCGCGCGTTTCGCGCTTGACGTCCCAGGCGTCCGAAAGCGCGCGTGAGACTGTAGATGTGGAGATGCCGAGGGCTTTAGCTATGTCTTTGATTGTAATGTTATTGCTCATATTCTATACGATTTAAGGCAAGTTGAGGTCGGCAGACCCTAATCTGATGCAAAGTTAAGACATATTTATTAAAAGCCACTCGCTTAGAGTGTTAAAGTGTTTTAAAGCACAATCTTCCGGTTTCGGGCAATGTAGATTCCGCGGCGACAGGTTGCGCCGACGCGTCGGCCGTCGAGCGTGTAGAGGCGGTTGTCGCCGCAGTCGTCGCCGTTGGCGACGCTGATATCCGTAATGGCCGAATCATCGGTGGCGAACGTGTGGGTCAGGGTTTTGACCGTGGTGCCGCCAATGGCGATGCTGACGGTGACCTCGGCGCTGTCGTCATAGCCGACGTTGCCCAGGCTCCATTCATATGGCCACGTGGCGGCGGTCTGTTCGGCGCCGTTGCACCGGGCGGTTACGGTCAGGCCGCTCACCTCGCCGCATCCGGCAAAGCCATAGAGCGAATCGTAGCCGAAGGGCGATCGTATGCGGTAAAGGTAAACCGTTCCGGCAGCCGTGCCGGTGTTGATGGTGTGCATGCCGTCGGTCAGGGCCGGGGCCTCGGCCAGATCGCTGAAGTCGGCGTCGAGCGTCAGCACGGTCAGGTCGCGGGCCGCTACTTTGGCCGTCAGGGTCGGGTTGCCGCCGGTGCGTCGGGCAATGTCGTTGCCGAGGGTCAGCGAAGCCGTGGTGTCGTCGTCGCCGTCGTTGGTGAGAATGATGAAGAACTGCGAGTCGCTGCGGGCAGTCAGCACGTTGATGTCGGGGTTGCTGCAGCCGACGGCATTGCGCGGCATGTAGAGCCTCACGTCGGCGTCACCGATGCGTCCGCGCGATGCGCCGTAGACGTTGTTGGTGAACCACACGAATCCCTCCTGGCGCGCAGGCTCGAAGCTGATCGAGCCGTTTGAGCGCGTTGTTGCCTCGCTGACCAGAAAGTCCTGAATCATGGCCAGGTGGGCGGGAATGTGGTGATAGTAGATCGAGCTGACGTCAGGGCCCTTGTAGGGGAACTCTTCGCTCATGGTCAGGTCGGTATAGCCGGTGGCGTAGTAGCCCGGATAGTTGGCGCTGCGGCCAATGACGGCATTTCGGGCATAGGTTTCGAAAATAGCCTTTCCTCCTGCAGCCGAGAGCTCGAGCAGGCGCGGCGCCCGCGAGTTCATGAACACGGGGCGCACCGTTTTGCCGGCCGTGCGCACGAAGTAGGTGGCGGGTTGCTCCATGCCCAGACCGACGGCCGACACTCGCCATGCTTCGGTCCGGTGCTCGGGCGCGTCGCCTTCGGTGCGCGGAAAGCCGAGGCGGAACTGCTCGGAGCCTTTCCACCATATGGTAGTGACGCCGTCGAACACTCCGCCGGGATGCACGGTCATATCGCCGTCGGCCACGCGGGGCCAGCTCTTGATGCCGGCCAGGGTGTGGGCTGCTCCATGTTCGGCGGCGCGCAGATAGCACTCGTCGCCTGTCAGGGCATAGATGTCGAGCAGCGGAGTCCAGTCGGGCGTCATCTGGCTGTTATAGAAGCTGCCTGCGGCCATGTCGGGCAGATTGTCGGCCATGAGTTCGCCGACGTAGGCATCGGCCAATTCGCGTGCGCGGCCCAGGCGGCTGTCGTCGCCTGTCAGCCTCATGGCGGCAATTTCCTGCGAGAACTGCTGCAGGGTTGAAAAATAGCCGTTCGATGCGCGCGTAGCTCCCCCGGGCAGGGCCAGGTCGGCGAGCCATGGGTTCAGGCCTCCGGTCAGGGTGTTGATGCCTGCAAAGAGAGTGGTAGGAAACTGCGACTGCGTCGGGTCGAGCTGCTGCGGGGCGTTGGCGCGGGTGCGGTAGCCGTTGCGTGACAGCAGATATTCGATTGTCGGCAGGGCGCGTCGCTCATAGAGGTCGGCGTCGGCTGTCAGCATGGCGGCGCCGATTACCGCGAGCGGCGATGACTGGACCACGGTCGGCGCCGTGTTGCCGTCGGCCTCGATGTCCCAGAAGCCTTTGAGCGCGGGCGCCCAGCCGCTGAATTCATCGTCGGCAATCAGGTCAATGATATTGCGGGCGGTCCGGGAGAGCGAGCATCCGTCGGGACGGCGGTAATCGCCGACTTTAAACACGTTGTCGCTGACATATTCGAGAGCGTCGGCCCAGTAGCCGCCAACTATGCCGGCAATGAAGCGAGCCTCGACCGTGCGGTTGGCCTTGACCTTCGAGTCGGCCATGCCGGGCAGCGGCGAAAATGCCACCGGTTGCAGCTCGCCGGCGCTGTTGCGGAGAGTGAAGCCTACGGGCGAGTGGTCGTAGCCGCCCCAGTTGTCGCCGAAGGTGTCGAGGTCGGCGCTGACAAATGACGTTGCCGGGCCGAAACTCAGGTCGGCGCCGACGGCGGCCAGACACTGCGACATCTGCGAGCTGAAAAGCATCAGCGGAGTCTGCGGCAGTCGTTTGCCGGCAAACATCGGGGGCATCAGCCCTCCGGTGGCCGACGCGTCGCCGACCCCCTTGGCGCCATGGAGCGCGAGCGAATAAGTGCCCTCGACGGCGGGCTTGAACACGAGCCTGACGCCTACATAGGGGCCGCTGTCGGCAATGGTCCAGTAGCCGGTCAGTGTGCCGGCGTCGCCGCAGTCATAGGTAACCTTGATGCAGTCGGCGGCGGTTTTGCTGACGGCGGCCGCGCGGGCCTCGGTCAGTGTGCCGGCAAAAAACGGGTTGCTGCTGTCGCCGTCGATTTTTATGGCATAGTCGGTGTTGTCGAACGTGAAGGTACGTTCGGCCGCACATACGTTCCAAGCCGGATAGAATTGATTGTGGTTGAACGTCACGGCGCCGTTGCCTGCGTTTGAAATCAGCGCCACTCGGTTATCTTCGGCGGTGTTGCCGAACCGGCGCCACGAACCTGCGGCATAGAAGTCGGTCTTACACACAATTGCGCCCGATTCGGCCAGCCTGACAAAGCTGACGCGCAGACTGTCGTTGGCCACCGTGGCCAGCACGGTGTAGCCTGCTGTAATGTCGAGCGGATCGGCCAGGCGTGGAGCGTTGTCGGTCGAATAGTCCATCACGGCCGGAGCGCGGCGATAGCGCGCAAGTTCGGTGTTGCTCCTGGTGTTGGGGTCGAGCGAGGCATCGGTGGTGAGCAGAATGGCGTCGCACCGACCGAAATACAGTCCGGTGTCGGCCAGGCGCATGAGCGTGGGCTTGGCCGTGAGGTCGGCTTCGCCAACAAGCTCCCATCTGAAACCGGCCGAGCCGTGGGCTCCGCTGCTGCGCATTTCCTTACCGTCGACCGTGAGGGTGTAGATGCGCGGCCGCGCGCTGTTGACAAAGTCTTGCGAGCGTGTCCACACACGGTAATGGCCCGCTTCGGCTATGTTGACCACAGTCAGCGCATCGTCGGCCGCGTCGGAGCGAGAGTCCTGATAGACACGAAGCATTGCCGAGCCGAGACAGTCGGACGACTTCTCGACCACCCACTTCCCTTTAAACTGAAATGCCTCGCCTTCGATCAGATAGGAGGCTGAGCTTGCGGTTACAGACGCGCCGGCGAGCAGCGCGGCGGTAAGCAATATGGATAACTTGCGTGTCATGTCGGGTGTGATAGGATAAAAAAAGATGCGCCGCATCGATGCGGCGCATCTTCGAAAATCAATCAATCAATATTTCACAATCTTTTTGTTGTTTACAATGTAAAGACCGGCGGGCAGCCCTTCGAGAGCCGAGTCGGCGCTGACGCCGCTCTTGACCATCATGCCCTGCAGGTTGTAGACGTTGACCGTCGTGGGCTCGGTAATGCTTGCGTTGTTGATAATCGAGCTGGAACCGTTGCCGGAATTCATGGCAATGACATCGGGCCTTTCGGTCAGTGCGGTTGCATCGATATAGGCCGAGAAGGCGGTCAGAGGCGCTGTGCCGTCGCTGAGATACCAGGCGCCGTCAGCGAGATAGTAGCATCCGGCGGGTACGGTGCCTGCAGCCCAGTTGCCTACCATCTTGACGGGGAATGCTTCCTCGCCTTCGGCAACGCTCTTTATCCACGAGCCGGCGTTGCCGCTCTGAATCGTAACGCCGCGGAACATCAGATAGTCGTTGGCGGTAACATCGTTTTTCATCTTGGCCAGGTAGGGTTTGCGGGCCTGGGTGTTTGCGCCGGCAAGAGTCGAGAATACGAGTTCATCGTCAGTATAGTTGGTCCATACGAGCAGGTCTTCGAACACTTCGCGCCAGTTTACAACACTGAACGGCAGACAAACGGGCACGTATTCGCCGGCCTTGAACTCGCGGTCCAGACGCACGTTGGCATCCGTAGCGGCAGCCAGCGGACCGGTAGCGTCATCTGTGATGGCAACTACGTCCGACACCTTGTAGAGCTCCAGGTTATTGAACGCAATCTGACTCAGAGCTCCGGCGAGGTCATTTCTTACGAAGCCTAACTTGATGTCTTCGGTAGCGGGCATCGTAAAGTTGACGCTATAATCTTTTAGCGGCGAACCCGTGATGGCCGCACTGAGAGTTTCTCCGGCTGCCAGATTTGCCGCAGCAGCTTTGCCGGCAACGAAAGCGCGTCCCTTGAACACATAAGCGCCTTTCGATAAATTGACAGTCTGATAGACCGCGAATACATTATAAGATTCTTTCAGAGAATTGTCGGCAATACGCATATATTCACCGTTTGCTTCGGTTTTGTATCGCTGCAGAGGTGAGTTTGACTCGCTGAATGTAACGCCTTCGAGGTCGGTTCGGTAAGCTTCGGCGAGTTTGGCCTGGGTGTATGTATCGTAATTGTCGGCGTTTATAGCGGTATAGGTCATCAGGAAGGTCATGTCGAACGCGTAGCCGGGAGCGGGAGTGGCGTTCTGAACATAGGTCTGCATGGCGGCTGTCTTGTCGGCGTCGGTGGCTTCGGCGTTGTCGAGCACGCTTTGGAATGTGGCCTTTGCGCCTTCAACATCTTCGGTCGAGTTGAGATAGACTTCTTCGGGGGTGGTCAGCACGGTGAAATCTTGAGCCTGGGCAGAGGCTGCTGCCATGGCAAGCACCGAGAGGGTGAAAGAGGTAAATTTGTTCATAGATGAATGGTATGTTTGTTGAATAGATTCGAGGTGATAATTGTGTCGCTTATGTTTCCGACGCTGCAAAGATAAGCAAAAACAAAACTCAAAATCAACAAAATGTCCGAAAAAATTAACGGAAACGTTTCCAATTATAACGGGAACGTTTCCAAATAGTTGCGTCGGTAAATCAGCTTTGCCGGAACGTCGCGCCCGCATTCGGCCGAAGAGCTGCCCGCGAAAAAAAATTTGCACGAATCGGGAAATTGTAGTAACTTTGCAGCCGGGTAAGTCCTATACGACCAGCTCCCCATGAATTCCGCCAGGTCTTGACCGAAGCAACGGTAGTGGGTTGTAGCAGGTGCGATGTAGGTAGCTTACCCTTTTTTGTGCATACGCCTTAAATGAAATAGCAAGCGGTTTTACCCGGCGCCGGGTAAAACCGCTGTCAGTTATCAGGTGGAGTTGACTTCTCAGTCGAATATGCGGTTGAGAGTGTGCTTCTGTTTCAGGAATTCGCAACTCATCAGGTTGTCTTTGATGCTCACGTCATCGAGGTCGTCGAGTCTCTGCAGGGTCATGCTCATTGCGTCGGTCATCTGCTTTACGAATGCTCTCTTCACGGCTTCGGAAACGGTGCGCTCAGTCGGAGTGTCGGTCGAGGTCCATATGTTGGCCAGCTCGAAGGTGACCTCGGGGTCCATGTTTATGACCAGTGTGCTCATGTCGTAGGTCAGTTCTATTTCGTCGTCGTCCGAGGCATACCATGTGCCCCTGACAGTGGCCATGCCTGCCGCAGTGGCCGACACGGCGCTCGTGCCGAGCGAGTCAATCGGCGCGTTGACCGGCATCGTTACCGACAGGTCGGCGGCAATCGAGAAGTCGCCGCCGTTGGAATTACCCTGACGCACAAAGCGAAACACCGGAGTAAACGTGCCGTCGACATTGGTTTTCTTATCGAAGCGCACCGGGGTGCCGCTCCAGTCGCCGTCGGCTTTTTTCGACAGAGTTGATGCGGTCTGGCAGCCGGCCAGGGAGGCCAGTGCGCCTACCGCGGCAATAAGCGCGAGTTTCAGAATCGAATGTGTCATAACTTTTTGAATAAATGGTAGGATACAGTATTAGCGTATTGAACAGGTTGTCCACAATAGCTAACGCCCCGCCTGCCCCTTTGGTTCACTTTTGACAGCGTGAAGATTCCAAATCGAAGTG
>DKUN01000024.1:0-2355 GCA_002490725.1 Porphyromonadaceae bacterium UBA7203
ACGACAACACCACGCTGCAAGTCCCAGCGCAGAATGACCTGTGCGACTGATTTGCCGTGCCGCATGGCGATTTCGGTCAGTACCGGGTCGTTCCGCAATTCCTTCTGATGCCCTCTGCCCCCTAACGGATACCATGCCTCGACCGCTATTCCGAGATTCCGGATATGGGGAACGATATCGGTATCCTGATAATAGGGATGAACCTCGTTCTGCACAAGCACAGGCTTTATATCGACCTGACGGATGAACTCGTCGATTTCCCTGATATAGTAGCATGATACGCCTATGGAGCGGATTTTTCCCTCCCTGACATATCGTTCCATCGCCTTGTAGGCTTTCACGTCGTTTGTGCCGGGATGATGAAGAAGCATCAGGTCAACGTAGCCGAGGTCGAGTTTGCGAAGACACTCATCTATGGCAGCTTCGGGGTTGCCATACTGGTTGGGGTAAATTTTCGTAGCCACAAAGATTTCTTCACGCGGCACACCTGATTCACGTACTCCACGGCCCACCTCGACTTCGTTGCCGTACATGTGCGCGGTGTCAATCTTTCGGAAGCCGAGAGAGATAGCCGACTTCACGGAGTTCACGCACACGTCGCCTGTAAGGCTGTATGTGCCGAGCCCCACCACCGGCATATCATATCCGCTGCTGAGGCGGATTGTGGGTGCCTGACCGTTTTTGCCCTCTGAAAGAGGAAATTTAGAGTAATCCATATCTGAGTCAGAATCTGTGTCAAATTTTATATCAAGCCCTGAAATCCACTTTTCAAGCTCTGTTTTGGCAGTGTTTCCCGCACAGCGTCGTCCGGGAATCCAGACAGCATCCGGAGCGAGAGAATGCAGATTGCGGTCGCTGCTTCCAAGACCGCTGGAGTGCGAAGTGCAAAAGGGCACTATGGTTTTCCCTTTGAAATCTTCGCTCTCAAGGAAGGTGCTGATTATACGCGGGGCGTCTCCCCACCATATCGGATAACCGAGGAAAACCACATCGTATCGGTCAAGACCGTCAGGCATACTTTTGATTGCCGGACGAGCCTTGGGATTGTTCTGCTCCCTGTTGGCGCGACAGTCGCTGTTATAGTCAAGGTCGGCGGCAGTGTAAGGCTCTTTCGCTTCGATTCTGAATGTGGATGCTCCGGTTATATCCGATATACATTCGGCAATACCTTCCGTGGTGCCCGTACATGAGAAATATGCCACCAGTACGCTGCCATTTTTGCCGGATTCAGTGCCGGGCGTCGGATCAGGAACCGGATTTTCAGTTATGGGGTCATCAACCGTTGTGGCGCATGATGCACAAGCTGTCATAGAAAGCATGGACATTATCATTGAAAGAATTCTTATTTTCATATAGTCAAGTATTTATATGTCGTATATACTTAGCAGGTATTCCTGCGACGATTGTATTGTCGGCGACATCTTTTTTTACTATAGCCCCTGCGGCTACTATGGCATTTTCACCTACCGTGACACCGGGCAGTATTATCGCTCCCGCTCCGATCCATGCGTTACGGCGAATCACAACCGGAGCTGTAATCAGTGAATGTCGTCTTTCAGGTTCTTCGGGATGCCCTTCGGTCGCGATTTTCACACCGGGGCCGACAAACACTCCGTCCTCCAGCGTTATGCCTCCCTGATCAAGAAAGGTGCAGCCGAAGTTGATAAAAACCTCTTTGCCTACCGTCGTCATTTTGCCGAGAGCGGTATAGAACGGCGGAAACATTCTCACCGTTCTGTCGAGCCTCTGCCCCCATATGCGTTCCAGAATGGCGTGTATCTCATCGGGCGTATGGTAGCCGGTGTTCAACTCGGCGATAAGCCGACGGGTATTCTCAATCTCGTCACAGAGAAGTTCGGGAGCTGTCTCGGATATGTGCTCGCCGTTTCTCATACGTTCAATAATGTCAGTTGCCATGTTGTTTCTTCATTGATTTGTTTTCACAGTGCAAAATTAGCTTCAAAACGAATGGAAGGAATAACCAATGTTACGTCTGGATGTACCTCGATTACGGAATTACGCATCTGTCTTAAAACTCTGATTTGCAAAATGCACCTTTGCAAAAAAGGGAATCTTATATGGAAATATCCGAGGCAGACACTATTGCAAAAAATACAATAGCTGTTCTTCTCAAAAAAACACCGGGAGCAAAATAAAGTTTTGCTTAAAGCTCGTTGTATTCCTCGTCGGTCACAGGTTCAAGCCAGATGTTTTCCGTGTTTTCGCCGGGAACGCTGAATGCAAGATGCGCAAACCAGCCGTCTTTTGCCGCTCCGTGCCAGTGTTTGACGTTTGCCGGAATATGGATTACAGTGCCAGGGAGTATCTCGACTGCAGGTTTGCCTTCTTCCTGAT
>DKUN01000024.1:2697-61816 GCA_002490725.1 Porphyromonadaceae bacterium UBA7203
GTTGCGGCATCCCGGCTCGAAAGTCACATTGGCAAACGGAATCTGCGCGTCTGAAATCTGCGCGAGATAGCTATTGCCGATAAAGTATTTTGCGTATGCAGTGTTAGGTTCGCCTATCGGGAATATCATCGAGCGTGCGAACGCCGCCTTTGCATCATCACCCTTGATGTCGTCGCTCCATACATCCTTTGCAAGGCGGAATGCGGCCCATGCCTTCGGCCATCCGGCATAGAACGATACGTGCGTCAGTATTTCGGCTATTTCGGTGCGGGTTATGCCATTCTTTTTCGCCTCCTGAAGATGATAGGTAAGCGAACTGTCGGTTATCCCTTGCGAGATAAGCGATGTGATTGTCACAAGACTGCGGTCGCGCAATGAAAGGAGGTCATTGCGGCTCCATACCTCGCCGAACAGGATGTCATCGTTAAGTCGGGCGAACTCAGGAGCGAAATCTCCGAGTTGATCGCGTCCTGCTGTCTGAACTATTTTCTGCTGTGCCATGATAAGATTTGATGTCAATGCCGATACTATCAGCAATATTATTGTTATTTTCTTCATATTCTTGTTTTTGTGTCTGTTATGATATAAATTCCGGTCGATAACCTTGCGATAGAGCTGACTTCAGAAAGCAGTCTGATGCCGGATGGTGAATATAATTGTTATCATGTGTTCGTTGAATTTACGATGCAAAATTAATAATGGATATTAAAATTAAAAGTACCGGAATTACAGATTAATATACCTGAATTACAGAATATCAATATCCTACCTGCTTTTGTTGCTCGGCATTATACCTGTCACCGACAACCGCAATCGCTGCTAACGTAGTTTCAAGTGTGCGCCACTCGTTGTCTGATATGTTAAATGTGAGCGTATGGATATTCTCGTCAAGATGAGAGTGTTTGGTTGTGCCGGGAATGGGAACAATCCAAGGGGCTTTGTGCAACAGCCATCCGATAGCCACCTGCGACGAGGTCATTCCTCTCTCCCTGCCGAATTGCTGTAGTTCGTTTACTATACGGGTGTTGGCTCGTATTGCCTCCGGCTGGAAACGGGGCAAGGTGTGGCGGTTGTCGTTGTTGGTGTCAAAACGGGTATATTCATTTATACAGCCGCCGAGAAAACCACGGTTGAGCGGACTGTATGGCACAAATCCTATTCCGAGTTTACGACATGTGTCAAGCACACCGTTCTTCTCCACGTCGCGGTGCATCAGATGATATTCACTCTGTATAGCTGTCAACGGGCAGACTGCATGAGCCTTGCGTATCGTGTCGGCACTCACCTCGCACAATCCCCAGCGTTGCACCTTGCCTTCCCTGATAAGTTCGCTTATAGTTTCGGCAACTTCCTCGATAGGGGTATTGCGGTCATATCGGTGCTGATAAAACAACGGTATGGAATCAATACGCAGGCGTTTCAGCGATTCCTCGCAATACCGTCGCACTGTGGCGCGGCTGCTATCCTGACGCCCCGTGCCTTTGCCGTCTATAACCTCATGACCGAATTTTGTTGTCACGTTCACACGCCCCTTATATGGTTCAAGAGCCTCACCGGCGAGCAGTTCGTTTTTCAGCGGACCGTATATGATAGCTGTGTCAAACAATGTCACACCTCTGTCAACAGCCTCGTGTATCAGCCGGATGTACTCCTTCCGGTCGGGCGACTGCGAACGGTTGTAGTTCATTCCCATCACTCCGAATCCGAGTGCTGATACTTCCATAGCTGCTTTCCTTGAACCGAGTGTGCGGTAGTGCATTCCTTCAGTTTTTACATTCGCCGGATTATTACCCGACATCACGGCTTCCGCCGCATGAATCTTATCAAGCACAGGATTTATCGACAAGGCTGCTCCGATCGCTGCCGCAGTCTTCAGAAAGCCTCTGCGGCTGACTCCTTTTTCCTCTTTCATAATTCTATCCGTTTGATTATTATATGAAGTTCATAACCCGGTTCTTCGGGCGACACAACTTCGCCGCTGAGGTCTTTTGTAAATATGTCGTACATATACGGTATGATTTTGTTTTCACACCGCAAAATTACAGCGAAAGCTACACAATGGTTTTGTTGTGCGGCTCATTTTATTGTAACATCATCTGCCGCCTCCGAGAGCGTGATAAATGGTTATGATTCCGGCAATCTCATCGTATCGGCATTGCGCCTGTGTCAATCCCGCGGGTCGTTCTGCCGGATATTTCACCAAGCTCGTGCGAATTCGGTCCAATGCCGCTGCGAAACCTCACCGACTGTACATCAAGGGCAGAATAACGCAGCAGGGGGAGTTCTGATTTTTCCCCCTCGTTGTCACGGTTGCGTGTTGGATTTGCTACGCTTTCTGGGGGACCGGATTTTTTTGAAAAAATCAATTGAGTTGCAGTCTGTATTCTTTCGGCGTAGTGCCGGTTTGCTTCTTGAAGAAACGTATGAAATGCTGGGGATGCTGAAAGCCCAATAATTCTGCAATCTGCTTTGTGCTCAGTTTCGGGTCGAGAAGCGAGCTTTTGGCATAATTTATCATTTTGAGCTGAATATACTCCTGCGCGGTCTTTCCGGTTTCAGATTTAACCAAATCACCGAAATAATTTGGCGACAGGCATACTTTGTCAGCAAAATACTTAACAGTCGGTGTTCCCTTTGTTAACCCTATGCCGGAGTCAAGGTATTCGTCCAGCAGGATATCAAAACGCCCCATTGTGCTGTTGTTCAGTTCCTCGCGCGTAATAAACTGCCTTTCGTAGAATCGCATGCAGTAATTGAGCATAACCTCGATATTTGACACTATCAGTGCTTTTGAGAACTTATCGATCGGATGCTGTAATTCTCGCTCGATTTTAGCCATATAATCCTGCAGTATGGCTCGCTCTTCTGATGAGAGATGCAGTGCCTCATTAGACGCATAGGCGAAGAATGAATATTGCTTTATTTTCTGGCCGAGCGGAGTTCGGTGCAGGAAATCGGGGTGGAACAGCAGACCCGTGGCAACAGGAGCCGGGCCATCGTCCATGCGTTGAATGCCGACAGTCTGGCCGGGAGCAAAACTTACTACCGTCTCATCATCGAAATCGTAATTAGTCTTGCCGTATTTAATCGTACAACCGGTAGTATTCTTAATAAACAGAGCATAGAACCCGAAGTGCATACAATGTGTGGGTTGATGCACCGTGTCATCGAAATGCACTATGCTCACCAGCGGATGCCGCGTTTCAAAACCGAAATACCGGTTATATCTTTCTATAGTGTCTGCCTGGTATATTTCCATGTCATTTTCATTTTTTGCAAAATTACCAAGAATTATTGGAAATACAATATACTTCCGTAATCGAGGTACTTCAATGCGTAAGATTGGTTGCTTTGTTTGGTGAAACCCTTTGTAATTTTGCACCAAGATAACAACATAGTTTTTATGGATATCAACAAGCTAAATTAATGGATAAAGTAATTCTGACCATGATGCTTGCCTCATTCATGACGGCAAAAGTATCAGCAAACGAACCAACAACGATGAACGACAAAGACAACATTATCAAGGCTGAAAAGCTGATTCTGACAACTGAGTGGGATAAGACATTTCCCAAAAGCAACAAGGTTAAGCATGACAAGGTGACTTTCGTCAACCGGTATGGAATAACCCTTGCCGCAGACGTGTATGTGCCGCACGACGCAAGCGGAAAGTTGCCCGCGATTGCTGTCAGCGGCCCGTTCGGAGCAGTAAAGGAACAAGTGTCAGGACGATACGCGCAGGAGATGGCCGAAAGAGGATTTCTCACTATCGCATTCGACCCGTCATATACCGGAGAGAGCGGCGGCACGCCCAGATATGTCGCCTCGCCCGACATCAATATTGAGGATTTTAGCGCAGCTGTTGATTATCTGACCACCCGCAATGATGTGGATGTGGAGAAAATAGGTGTAATCGGCATCTGCGGCTGGGGCGGCTTCGCGGTCAATGCCGCCGCCAACGACCCGCGGATAAAGGCGACACTCGCTTCCACTATGTATGACATGAGCCGAGTAAATGCCAACGGGTACTTTGATTCGGCTGATGCAGGCCAACGACTGGAACTCCGCAAACGACTCTCACAGCAGCGCACGGAAGATGCCGGAAAAGGATATTATGCACTCGGCGGCGGTGTAGTCGACCCTCTTCCTGAAGACGCTCCGCAGTTTGTGAAAGATTACTACGATTATTATAAAACTCCGAGAGGCTATCACAAACGCTCGCTCAATTCCAACGGCGGCTTCAATGCCACATCCCCGTTGCCGTTCCTGAATCTTCCGCTGATGGCATACGCCGATGAAATCGAAAGCGCGGTAATGCTCGTCCACGGAGAGAAGGCTCATTCGCTATATTTCAGCAATGACACGTACAAAAAACTCACAGATAAGTGGAAGCCCGGAACTCCCAATAACAAAATCCTGCATATCGTGCCCGGCGCGAATCACACCGATCTCTATGACAGAATGGATGTCATACCGTTTGATGACATCGAACTGTTTTTCAAAGAATACCTGAAATGAAATTCATTGCGGCAATGATATATCCTGCTTATGCCACTTTACTCCGGCAGAGTTGAGCATATATTCAGAATATCTTTTTCAAAACTGTCACGGTTGATTGCCCGATTCCTGACCTGTGTTCTGTGATTGAAAATAGTCTGTGGAGATAAAAACAGCAGTGCGGCAATTTTGTTGCTGTCGGTAATTCCCATCCTGACAAGCGCGTAAATGCGCAGATCCGTATTAAGAAGTTCTCCTTTCTTTGGACGAATATACTTATCTTCCTGAAGCAATGCGTTGAACCTGTTAATAAAATCAGGATATAGATTCAAGAACGCACTATCGAAATTAAAGAACATCTCTTTGGTTTCAGCTTCCGAAGGACGGATATACCTGTCGGCTACCGACGGGATGTCGCTCAGTTGCTTGACTTTCAATTTCAGAACGGTCGGGAATCGGTTCAGCTTTTCAATATATGCGGCGCATAAATCCATAAAGAGGCTGACATACTGCTCTCGCAACTCATTTGTCCGGCTCAATTGCTGATTCAATAATTTCAGTTTGTCATTCAGTTCGCTCAACGCATTTTTTGATTTTGACACCTTTTTATGCTGGCGATATACGTATATGACAGCCCATGCCAAAAGCAGCATGAGTAGTCCGATGATAAGGATATAAATCTTCAGCCGGGTGTTCATATCTTCGATAGCCTTCTGATGAACATTTGTGATGTCGGGAATCTTCTCCGCAATCTCAAGCATTCTCAGGCGATTATTATAGAAAACAGCATCATCGAGAGCAATTTTAAGATATGAATTAGCTTTCGATAAATTCCCTTCTTCCTTAAGTAACATTGCAAGCTGCTGCAATGCCAGATTTTCTTTAAGAGGAACTATCTGGTCTGATATAGCGGCGTTTATAAGCCATTCCTTATATTTATCTTTGTTGCCCGATTCTTTATAGGTCATGGCAAGCGCGTATGCAGCCTGTGCGTATAACCGGCTGTTGACCGGTATTTTTTCAATGGTTAAAAGATAATTTGTCTCAGCTTTGTCATATCTTTTAGCTCTTAAATCTTTTTCAGCTGTTCGATATGTATATTCAGGAGTGTTTATATCTGTAATCGCAATAAGAGAATCAAGATATACCTGACTTTTAGCCGTAAATTCGGGCGCAATGGTGCGTTTATCCGAGTATTCGGCCCATACGCTGTAGGTCCATTCGCAAGCTACGAAATACTCTTCCCTGATTCCGGGCGACAACCTTCGGGAATCAATCTTGTCCAGAATAGCAATCGCATGGCTGAAATGACCGGACGTGGCAAGCGACAACGCGCGATGAATCTTTACCTGCGAGAGCATATCATAGCTCCCTGTTCGGATAGCCAATTTTTCAGCTTTGTCAACACAAGTCATTGTGGAGTCAAAATTGAATATCAGATAGTTCTTGAACAGCTCATTGTAGAGTTCAAGATTCCGGTACGTGTCAGCCGTGTCGGAAAGCAGACTTTTCAGACTGTCGATGTGGTGCTGTTTGAGATTTATGAAATATTCACGTTTGGCAATGGCTTCGTCAAGTTCGGAAATCTGCGATGCGGCTTTAGTCGGCAGAGAGATTAGAGCACACAGCAGAGATAGCGCGATTGTTGTCAGAATCTTGTTTTTCATTGGTCGGAACTACTAAAACGCAAAGATAACAATAAAAATCGGCTCCTACAACACTACTTGCACTTTATATCATGGCGGCGGTTGTTTTCTGAGATACAGTTTGTTAGTAAATCGGAGGCCTACTCATCGACTACCTGCCGACTCCTTTATGTTGACAAGGCTTTTTCACGGCCGTAACTTTGCGGCGAAACAATACCGCAAATCCCATGAAAAGGAAACTGACACAATTCGCGGCCTTGTCCGCCTCCATGCTTGCTCCGATTATAACCGCGGCGCAGGAAACACCCGACAGCATACCGTCTGCCGGAAAGGGTGAGGAACGTAACGTGATGCTCAACGCCTCCGATGCTACCAAACCCCGAGAGATTCAGATCGGGCTTCCGAGTGAAGACGTAAATGTCTATGAAAACGGATTGCCCGCAGTCTACTCATCGGCCGTGCATCAGCTCGCACGCCATTGGCGCAGTGACGCCAGTCTCGGCAAGGTCGGACTGATGAACCCGATGGAGTCGGCGATCAAGACCGGCAATATCGCCTATTCGGTCGATAGCTACTCCAACTTCGGGCAAAAGGAATTCAAGGGAGTATTCAATTATCGCACCAATACCTTCGGCTGGCAAAATTTTGATTTCAATGTATCGGGCGGCATTGGTGACAAATGGCTCTATACGGCAAGTGTGTATCAGAATTTTGACCCGGGATATTTTAAAGTCAAATTCACAGAATTCTCAGACCGGACGCAAATATATCATGCCGGACTGACACGTTTGCTTGACAAAGGGCAGATCAGCGTGCTTTATAAATACTCAAAAAGCAATGCGCTCGGCTCAATGATAAATAACGCTCCGTTCATTTATGTCGGTGACGGCAGCGTAAAGGAAATAGCCGGATTCGCGCTCGGCACAACATCTTATGCCCCGGTAGGAGGAGAATTTGAGTATATGGATGTAATGGACGGTAAGATTAAGAAAGGGCGTTGGGCCGATTTTACGGATAACTCTGCTCATGACATTACCGCCCATTTCGATTACCTCTTCAGCAACGGCTATAAAATAGATGTCAATGCCAAATATATGATAGCGCCCCATGCGGATTACTGCGATTTCGGAGGCAGTTCGATATTTGAGACCTCTGCTGCCGACGGGCTTTACTTGCAAGGAGAATCCGAACCTTACATAGGTCTTGCCGAAGGCCGGCGTACATGGCTGCATGTCGGCAAGGTAAGTAATGCGCTCCTCACGGCCGAAATCAACAAACGGTTTGGAAAGCATGACTTACGCGCGGGCCTCAATGAATGGTACTACCATCTCGACTATCATTCGTCATCATTTCAGTGGACGGGCACTGTGTCGCCATATCCCGATGTTCTTGTCAAGTATAATGAGGACGGCGAGGCAAGCCGGTTCTACGGATTCAACGAGCTCTCGCCCGAATATACGAAGGGCTATGAGAATAAGCTGGCACTATATATGACCGACAACTGGCAGGTAACCCCTGATTTCAATCTTTACTTTGGAGGACGACTTGAGTATTACCGCATGAGTGCCAACCAGATACCGTTCAGCCGCTATTCGGGATTTCACATCGGGGATAAGCATGACTATACCGATGCTGAAGGGAACATCAAATCCGTGATAATAGCTCCGCGCAACGTGTTGAAAAACAAACTCAACTATGCGGCGACCTTACAGGGAACATATAATTTAAACCGTCATTTCGGACTTACCGCCGATGCAACCGTGGCAACTCGCTTTCCGCGCATCAACGAGTATGCCGGAACCGGCCCGACCGAGGAGCAGTACAAGCGTGTGACCATTCCTCTGTTCAGGGGCGGCATCACATACCGCAACAACTGGATTGACCTCACATCAATGGTCACATATATCTCTAAATCTAACAACATCGACCAGCAGAATGTGACAAAGCCGGGTACCACACAGTCCAAAACCACGTTGCTCATATATAGTATCAAGACTCTTGGCTGGACAACATCTGCGGAGATACATCCATTCAAGGGATTCAATCTCCACGCGCTGTTCACGCTGCAGAAACCCACCTACGATAATTATTTCATCAAGTCGCCGTTTGAGGGTGTGCCTGATTTGAATGCCAGCGGAAATATCGTAAAGGAAATTCCGCAGATACTGATAGAACTCGACCCAAGCTATCAGCTCAACGAACACCTCAGGTTCTGGCTCTCATTCCGCTACTTCGGCAAGACATATGCCAATCTGACCAACGCACTCTTCTTCAACGGCCGCTGGGAAACCTTCGGTGGTGTCAATTGGAGTGTCAACAAACACCTTGACCTCGGCTGCACTGTCATCAATTTCCTAAACCAGAAAGGTGCAAGTGGCACTATCAACGGCGCGGAACTTCTCAGCAAGGAAGAAAGCGGCAAATATGAGAACTATTATATGAGTGGAAGCTATCTGCGCCCGTTTACGGTAGAGTTCAGTGCGACACTGAAATTTTAATCACAACATAGATTCGACCGGTATCATTTTTAAGGTAAAAAAGATTGAATTTTTCTAAAACTCACTAACCAATATATATATCATGAAAATTTTGTGTTCAGCAATTCTGTCGATGGCTACAATCGCCATGGCAAGTGCGCATGAAAGTGACCGGAAAATTATCCGCATTGCCACCGATAACACCGACCTTGTGCTTGAGGTCGGCCCAAACAAACGTGTTTACCAGACCTATCTCGGACCTAAATTGCTGCATGAATCCGACCTTCAGAATTTTTCGTGGAGTCAGCACGCAGCGTCTGACGGCTCGGTTTCAACTCGCGGATGGGAGGCATATTCCACATCCGGCAACGAAGACTTCTTTGAGCCGGCTCTTGGAATCACCCATGCCGACGGTAATATGTCCACATATCTATATTATGTCGGCTCGTCGCAGGAACCGGTGCCCGGAGGAGTGCATACGCGCATCGACCTGAAAGATGACCAATATCCCGTGAATGTTACTCTCAACTATGTGGCATATCCGAAGGAAAATGTCATCAAGACATGGAGCGAGATTTCTCATCAGGAGAAAAAGCCTGTTACGATGTCGCAGTATGCCTCGGCAATGCTCTATTTCAATGCGCCTCAGTATTGGCTTACTGAATTCAGCAGCGACTGGGCAAAGGAAGCCGGAATGAGCAGCCAGCAGTTGCAGTTCGGCAAGAAGGTAATCGACACCAAACTTGGCAGCCGTGCGGCAATGCACACTCACCCGTTCTTTGAAATAGGCCTGAACGGACCGGTCAAAGAGCACAGCGGCGAAGTCCTTATGGGCACCCTCGGTTGGACCGGCAACTTCCGATTCACGTTTGAGGTCGATAATGTCGGCAACTTACGTGTGATTCCAGGCATCAATCCTTATGCTTCAGCTTATGAACTGAAAGCCGGCGAGGTGTTTGTTACACCCGAATTCATATTCACATTGAGTTACGACGGCGCAGGCCCGGGAAGCCGCAACCTTCATGACTGGGCGCGCAAATACGGGCTTAAAGACGGCGATGGTGAACGACTGACTCTGCTTAACAACTGGGAAAACACTGCGTTTGATTTCAATCAGGATATACTGGCCGAATTGATGAAGGAAGCCAAACATCTTGGAGTGGATATGTTCCTGCTTGATGACGGATGGTTCGGGAATAAATATCCGCGCAAAGATGATCATGCCGGACTTGGCGACTGGGAAGCAACTCGCGATAAGCTTCCCGGAGGAATAGCGGCTCTGGTCAAATCGGCCAAAGACGCAGACGTGAAATTCGGCATCTGGATTGAGCCTGAAATGGTCAACCCCAAAAGCGAACTATATGAAAAACACCCTGATTGGGTAATTGAGCAACCCAACCGCGACACATATTATTATCGCAACCAGCTTGTGCTTGACCTCAGTAATCCAAAAGTGCAAGACTATGTGTTTGATGTTGTTGACAATATACTCAAGGAGAACCCGGAGGTAGCTTATTTCAAATGGGATTGCAACAGCCCGATAACAAACATTTATTCGCCCTATGCCAAGGATAAGCAAGGTCGGCTTTATGTTGATCACGTGCGCGGTATATATAACGTGCTCAAACGCATAAAGGAGAAATATCCCGACGTGCCAATGATGCTTTGTTCTGGCGGCGGCGCCCGTTGTGACTATGAAGCCTTGAAATATTTTACCGAGTTCTGGTGTTCCGACAATACTGACCCCGTAGAGCGCATCTATATCCAGTGGGGATTCTCGCAATTTTTTCCCGCAAAAGCCATGGCGGCTCACGTTACAAGTTGGAATAAAAAGACCTCCGTCAAATTCCGCACCGATGTCGCATCCATGTGCAAACTCGGGTTTGATATTGGCTTAAAGGAACTCAGCGCTGATGAACTTGCATATTGTCAGCAGGCAGTTGCAAACTGGAAACGACTACAGCCTGCAGTGATGGACGGCGACCAATACCGTCTGGTATCGCCTTACGAATCCAATCATGCGGCAATAGAGTATGTCGACAAGTCGAAGAATATGGCTGTACTTTTCGCCTACGACCTTTCGCCTCGTTTTCACGAAAAGCTCCCGGCCGTAAAACTCCGCGGACTTGACCCTGAAAAGAAATACAATGTTAAAGAAATCAACCTTATGCCGGGTTCAGAATCTCAGTTTGCTCAGAACGGCAAAGTATTCACCGGCGATTATTTGATGAAAGTCGGACTTGATGTATTTACCTATAATCATAACACTTCAAAGGTGATAGAGATAATCGCTGAATAACCTTATCTTTCAATAATAATGGTCGGGAGAATCAACCGCAGGTGATTCTCCCGACTTTTTCTTAGTTCACAGGCAATGCGGCGGATTAATTGAATAAAGTTCGCTATATTTGCAGTCTAAAATAGAAAAAAACAGTGAATGGAATAAAGTTGACAACAGAACGAATAGTATTGCGCCCTTGGGAGGAGTCCGATGCTGAGGCGCTGTATGAGTATGCGAAAGATGACCGCGTAGGTCCGGCTGCGGGATGGCCCGTTCATCAGAGCATTGATGAAAGCCGGGAAATTATCCGCACGGTCTTCATGCAGGAAGGCGTGTTTGCCGTGACTTTGCCGGGCGACGACAAGGCCATTGGATGCATCGGTGTGATACGCGGGGCAAAAAGCAACATGCCTATAGGTGAGGATGAGGGCGAAATTTCTTATTGGATTGGAGTTCCGTTTTGGGGCAGGGGGTTGATTCCTGAAGCCATGCACCGGGTAATCCGCTATGCTTTCGAGGACTTGCGACTCAAGAACTTGTGGTGTGGCTACTTCGATGGAAATGAAAAGTCGAAGCGCGCACAAAAAAAGTGTGGCTTCAGATATCATCATACCTGCGATAAGACTTATTGTGCCTTGACGGGTGATTATCGGATAGAACATGTCAGCCTTCTGACCTTTGAGGACTGGCTGAAGTCCCGGCCTGATTGACGCTCCGGCGCTAACCAATATTAGGAAACAGGGTCTTAGTTTGTGGGTGTAGGAGGGGGGAGGGATTTGCGTATATTCAGACTTTTTTGTAATTTTGCGCCATAATGGGCTCTTGCCTATAGTGGCGCAGCTCGTATATATACAGTTTAATTACTTCATTTTTAGCTATGAAGCATCAGCATCTCAACAACAGCAAAGTCAGCGGTGTCGCTCCTCCGGGCGGCGCGGAGATGAGGTGCGCATAGTTTTTCCACCAACATTTTTCAACCGCAGAAATGCTCCGACGGCCCGTGGTGCGTCCTGACGTATCCATTTGTCTAAGCCGCCGGGTGCAGTGCGCACTTTGACATGTTGGTACGGGCTCCGGAGGTAGGCCTCCGGTTGTGATAAGTAAATGAAGTATTAATCCGGAGGGCCGTCATGGCTCTCCTTTAAAACTGTATATATATTATGAAAAAAAAACAATTCCCTATATCTGTTTCAGGCATCTATTTCTCGGTCGATACCCGCGTGTGTAATGACGACAAGGCTCTCAACGAAGACGATTTTCTCAGTCTCGGGCACGACCTTGCTCTCTCGCCCGACAGTCGCGGCCTCGCCGTTCAACTCGTAGTGTTCAACAACAACATTCCCAAGGGCGCCAGGCGTCAGCTGTCGCTTACCGTCATTAATCAGACCGAGCGCTGCGAACTTGCGTCGCGCATCATTAAAGTCAACCTAAGCGGAAAGGACATTTGCAAATACTACTATGCCGCTTTCCCGGCCGACACGATTGCCCTGAAGGGCGGCCATACTTACAGGTGCGTAGTCCGCGACGTGCGCAGTGCGGAAATCATGGCCGAGAATGTTATGCACCTTTACAGTTGCGAGCAACTGGGCCACCCTTTAGGCTGGTATGCTGTCGACGGGGCGGGAGTGCGCCCTGCGTGGACCGATAATCTCTATAAGTCTATTGCTGTCGACGACAGCCATGACTACTATCTCCGATTTAACCTGCATACTGAATTCGGCTCGAATAAGCCTTCGATTCTTCCTGAACTTGAAATGCGGCTGTTTGCCCCCGACGGCAGTCTGATTGATTACGGCTATGCCGAGCCGGCATGGTCTGACGCCGACGGAATGAGCTATTATGTCGAATTTCCGCTTAGGGATGCACAGAATTTCCGCGGAGCTTTCTATGCTAAACTTCTTTGCATGGAGTTGCCGATTGCCGGCTTCGTGTTTGGGCGTGGGCAAAACATTGTTGCCGGCGAGTGGTTCGGGCCGGAATTGCGGCCGTTAGACAGTTGTTCGGCTCAGGCTTTGGCCAGTCGTCTGACCGAATTGTTGCCCGAAGCACTCGAACCGGCCTTGCCGGATGTCGAGGAAATTGACTTTGATGCCGCGCTCAATGATTTTATCGGTAACGGTGAGTCAGATGCCGATGACGTTGAAAACGTTGAAGTTGCTGAACCTGACGGCACGGGCCACATATTCGGTGCGCTCGACAATATGATCGGTTTGCGCGATGTCAAGGCTAAAATTATGGCATATGAGCGTGTGGTCCGGTTCAACAAGATGAGGGCTGACCGCGGGCTGCCAACCTCTGCCACGCCGCTACACGCCATGTTTCTCGGTTCGCCGGGCACCGGCAAGACCACAGTTGCCAAGCTGCTGGGCCACATGTTGCGCCGTGCAGGCCTGCTCTCCAAGGGGCATGTCGTTGTTCGCGAGCGCGCTACCTTGCTCGGCCAGAATTACAACTCCGAATCGGAGAAGACAATGGCGGCAATCGAGGAGGCGCAAGGCGGCATCCTGCTGATTGACGAGGCATATCAGCTCTATCAGTCCAACGACGCGCGCGACCCCGGCAAGTTTGTAATCGACACGTTGCTGACCGCACTTGCCGACGAGTCTAACCGCGACTGGATGCTCGTGCTGGCCGGCTATCCCGATGAGATGATGAACATGCTGAACGTCAATCCCGGGTTTAAATCACGCATTCCGGATTCAAACATCTATCGGTTTGACGACTTTACGGCATCTGAACTGATGGAAATTGCCGATAATTACCTCAAGCGGCTGCGATACACCCTCTCCGACGAGGCCCGCAAGGCATTGTCGGGCCGACTCGACGCCGATTACGCCTGCCGCACAAAGAATTTCGGCAACGCGCGTCATGTAATCAACATAATTCAGACCGAAGTGCTGCCTGCAATGGCCTTGCGAGTAACCGATTGCGGCGAAGCCGATGACCTGTCGCTGACCGAGATTCAGGCTTCCGATATTCCCGTCTCCTCCGGGCCGCTGAAAATGTCGCGCCAGTCGGTCGGATTTGCCATATAATATAGTGCAGCCATCGCCGCGGTGGAGCGCAAATTGAAGGGGGTTACTCGCGTAGCTTGGAGTCAATCACAATGGTTACCGGACCATCGTTGATTAACTCGACTTTCATGTCTGCGCCAAAAATACCGCGCTCTACCGGGCGTGAGGCCAGCTCCGACAGCCGGGTACAGAAGGCTTCGTATAGCGGCACGGCCAGCTCATGGCCGGCAGCGTGTATCCAGCTCGGGCGATTGCCCTTGCGGGTCGATGCCATAAGTGTGAACTGACTGACGGCGAGTAATTCGCCGTCGGCATCTACCACACTGCGGTTCATCACTCCTTCAGAGTCAGGAAATATTCTCATGGCTGCCGTTTTCGAGGCAAGCCACTCTACATCGTCGGCTGAGTCATCTCTGCTGACTCCGACAAGAATCAGCAAACCTTTTCCGATTTTGCCGCAGATTTTGTCATCTACGGTCACGGAAGCTTTCTCCACGCGTTGTATTACGAGTCTCATATGAATCTTCAGTTTAGTTATTAACCATCTTTGGGAATCACAACCGGATCCGCCCTCCGGGCCGCTTGCCCGTGCCGTTGCCTGTACGGGCCCGATTATGCGTCAGTCAATGCAGGCTATCAGCGCTTTGGAAGCTGTTGACGCATCGGCCGAGTGAATTGTCAGGTTGGTCTCGTTTGCCGGAATCAGGGCCGTTTCCCCCTTATGTAGCTCTTCGCGGGCATTGTCGGTCTCAATGATTGTCGTGCCTTCCACGCCAATGACTATGACAAACGAATCAATGTCGGGCAGGGGCAGGCGGGCTGATGTCAACACGGCGAGTCCGACGTGGAAATACGGGCACTTGACCAACGAAACGAGCCCGTTGTCGGGCGTCACGTAATCGGTGCGGTAATCATCGGCAACCGTATAGTCTATTGCATCTTTCGAGAGTTCGGTGTGCAGCTCGCGTGGTTTTCCGTCGGCGCCGATGCGGTTGAAGTCATAGATGCGATATGTTATGTCTGACGTTTGCTGGATTTCAGCAATGAGGCAGCCGGCGCCGATGCCATGGATGCGGCCGGCCGGCAGAAAGAATACGTCGCCGGCGCTGACGTTATAGTCACGGAGTTTGTCGCAGATGGAGTTGTCGTCAATTGAGGCCACATAGCTTTCAGGCGTCAGTTTCTCCTTGAGTCCGGACTTGAGGCGGGCGTCGGGGGTGGCGTCGATAACATACCACATCTCCGTTTTGCCCTTTGAGTTATGGCGTCGCTGAGCCAGACGGTCATTGGGGTGAACCTGAATTGACAGGTCTTGCTTGGCGTCGATAAACTTTATCAGCAGCGGGAATTCGAGGCCGAAACGTTCAAAATTCGCTTTGCCGAGAAGTTTGGCGCCGTCGCGCTCAATGAGCAGGTCGAGCGGCATTCCGGCATCAACACCGTTACTTACAACCGAAACGTTGTTTTTCACTCCGGATATTTCCCAGCTCTCGCCGATGCTGCCGAGGTCGGTCGATATGCCCTTGAAGGGCGCAATCTTGTCGCCACCCCAAAGGGTCGATTTGAGAATCGGATTGAATTTATAGATCATGTTGCCTCTTTATTTATGTTTTTTAGCGTTGCTATGAATCTTCAGGTTTCCGCATCTGACAAGATCGGAGTGCGAAATCCGGTAGCCGGTCTTCTTGCCCTGCGCTACGGCACCATGCCCTTTGCCGGCCTTTTCTATCACCAGCGTGGCGTTGTCGTAATAGTCAGGATTCAGATGGATGGTGACTTTGTCGAATGTCGGTTCCGTCAAGGCGTATTCAGGCACTCCGGGGCAATCGGGATATAACCCAATCATCGAAAAGACTGCCCACGCCGACATCGTGCCGGCGTCATCATTGCCGGGAATGCCGTCGGGCTCGGCGGTAAAATAGGTGTCTAACAGTCGGCCGACCTCATTCGATGTGCGATACTCCTGGCCCGCAAAATGAGTGAACAGATACGGATAAGCTATGTCGGGTTCGTTTGCGGGGTCATAGAGCCCGTTGTCAAAAACGCTTTGCAGTTTGCTGACAAACTGTTTGTTGCCGCCCATGAGTCCGGCCAGGCCTTTGATGTCGTGGGGCACGAAGAATGTATAGTTCCATGCGCTTCCTTCGTGGAAACCCGCTACCGGTTCGAAGTTTTCGCCCTGTCGCGGATTGAAGGGAGCGAGGAATGTGCCGTCTTGGTTGATAGGGCGCAGCGTTCCGCTCTCTTTTGAGTAATAGTGTTTATAACCCTTGGCTCTTTGCTCCAGCAGGCGGGCAAAGTCGGTGTCGCCGCGCTCACGCGCAAGCCATGACAGCGCGTTGTCGGCAACATAATATTCGAGAGCATGGCTCACCGAATTGTCGCCTGAATTATCATTATGGTGCGTGCCCAGCGGAATGTAGCCTCGCTCGATATACGGGTCGATGTCGGGGCGCATACGGTTATATTTGCCGGGCATCGTGGCCGACTTCTTCATTGCTTCATAGGCGAGGTCGATATCGAAGTCGCGCAGTCCCTTGCGCCATGTGTCGACTATGACCGGAATGGCCGGGTCGCCCTCCATCGTGAAGGTTTCACGTCCGTAGAGTTCCCATTTCGGCAGCCAGCCCCATTCGCGATACATTTCTATCATGGAGTGTACCATGTCGTTTTGTTTCTCGGGGTAGACAAGCGTCATGAGCTGATGCAGGTTGCGATATGTATCCCAGAGTGAGAAAACCGTGTAGCGGTTGCGGTCGGTAACACCGTTGTTGCCCGACTCCATCAGGGGATATTGTCCGTTGACGTCTTGCAGTATGTTGGGGTGAATCAGCGTGTGGTAGAGCGCCGTGTAGAACACGGTTTTCTGCTTGTCGCTTCCGCCTTCGACCTCAATCTTGTTTAACTCGCGGGCCCATGTCTGCCTTGCGTTTTCAAGGGTCTTTTCGAAGTCACACTGCGGCTGTTCGGCATTGAGATTGGCAAGCGCATTTTCGGCCGATACGAACGACACGCCCACACTGACCTCAATCTGCTCCTGATCAGCCAGGTCGTCGAAGGTGAACCAGTAGCCGATGTCGTCGCCGGCAATTTCGCGGGCATATGAGTTATAGATTTTATATGTGCCGTTATCGGGGGCCCATTCTGCCTCGATCCCATGCATTGCCGGTTGTTTTTTCCAGAAGCCCGACGCCGTTGGAGTTTTGCTTACTCTTACGGCAAAATACATGGTGAAGACTGCGTCGGGATTGTAGCAGAACGTGCCCATGAGCCTGCTTCCGACAATTTCAGTGGCGGAGATGCGGCGAATCGACGCGCCGGTTTCATTGGTCAGACCTATGCCGAGATTGACGAGTATGTTGCCGCGTCCGGACGGAAACGTGTAGCGTTCAGCCGACGTGCGCTCCGTGGCCGACATTTCGGCCAGAATGTCATACTTTTCGAGATAGGCCGAATAGTAGCCGGGCGAGGCCGTTTCGCGGCTGTAAGTCGTTCCGTATTCGTGATAATCTACATTCAGCGGGCCGGTGGTGGCAGTTGTTATGACCGAACCCAGCTCCGGGCAGCCTACGCCGCTGAGGTTTACATGAGAGAACCCCGTCAGGTAGCTGTTGGTGACGTCGTAGGGCGTGGACCACCAGCGCGAATCCTTGTCGTAGCGGTTCATTGCCGAGCCGGTTACGTTAAATGGCGATACCGACATCAGGCCGTTGGGCACCACAGCTCCCGGATTCGTGGCGCCGAAATTCGTGGTGCCGATAAACGGATTGACGTGGCGCAACACGGCGGTGTCGGCGCGCTCCATTGCGGTGAGTGCGCTGCCGGTCGCCATGCACAGCCATATCAAGAGTTGTTGTCTGAGTGTCATTTCGATTATTATTCTGATTGAATGCGGCATCGGTCACGAGGGCCGGCCTGTTGCGTTTGTTTACGGACGGGACTCGGGCGCCCTGCCGTAATCGGGCGCCGGTGAGCTTCCCATCACGAATTCCAGCACACCGCCGTTTTTTATCTGAGCGAAGTCGATGTATGATTTTCCATACGGCTCGCCATTGAGCGTTACGCTCTGTATGTAGATGTTTTCGGGCGAGTTGTTGACGGCGTTGACATGCAGGGCCTTTCTATTGCCGACATTGATGGTTGCCGACTTGAACAGCGGGGAGCCGAAAACGAATCGGCCGCCTGTGGGTTCGACTTGATAGAGGCCGATTGACGACATGACGAACCAGGCCGACATCTGGCCTACGTCTTCGTTGCCGCAAAGTCCTGTCTTGTCGGTCGTGTACAGGTCATTCATGATGCGGCGCAGAATCGGGGCGGCCTTGTGTGGCCTGCCGGCGTAATTATAGAGGTAGACCGTGTGGTGGCTCGGTTCGTTGCCGTGGGCATATTGGCCAATCAGGCCGCTGATGTCGGGCGACGCATCGTCGCCCATGCTTCCATCGACGGTGAAGAGCGAGTCGAGTTTGCCGATAAAGAGCTCTTCGGAGCCGAAAAGGTCAATCAGGCCGTGGGGGGCGTGGGGCACGAGCCACACGTATTGCCATCCGTTGCCCTCGCAGTAGTCGTCGGCGCGGTGAGATGTGGCGAACGGACTATAATCTTCGTTGCGGAATATGCCGGTTGTCGACTTGCCGCGCATGAACTTCAGCGTCGGGTCGAAATAGTGGCGATAAGATTTGGCACGCTCCTCAAAATAGTGCTTGTCGTTTTCTTGGCCAAGTGAGGCCGCAGCCCGGGCTACGGCATTGTCGGCTATAGCATATTCCAGCCCTTTTGCGACGCTCTCCTCGCAGTTCTCGGCGTCGAAGGGCACATAGCCATACTGCTTCAGGGCATACAAGGAGCGTTCGTCGAGCATACATGAAGCTTTCATTGCCTCATAGGCGGCAAGGCTGTCGGCCACGAATCCTTTCGACAGCAGGTCGCCGAGCACTATGACACCCGGATTGCCGATCATGCAGTCGGTTTCATTGCCGTGCAGGTGCCATACGGGCAGCTTGCCTTGCTGGCGATAGATGTTGATGAATGTGTCGGCATAGTCGGCCTGCATGTCGTCGTGGATAATCGTCGACAACGGATGTGCGGCCCGATATGTATCCCAGAGCGAAAAGATGGTATAGTTCGTGAAGTTGCCGCCCGTTGTGTGGATATTTTCGTCGGCTCCCCTATAGTCGCCGTTCACGTCACAGAAAATCGCCGGTGCGAACATGGTGTGGTAGAGAGCGGTATAGAATTTCTGACGGTCGGCTTCGTTATCAGTGTCGATTTTGATTTTTGACAATTCGGCATTCCAGGCTTTGTCAGCTGCCTCAGCAATCATGTCGAAATCACGTCCGGCGGTCTCTTCCGTCAGGTTACGGTGCGCATTCTCGACGCTAACAGCCGAAAGGCCCACCTTTACCGTCAGCGGGGCGGGCGATGAGTCGAACGCCAGCACGGCAACGTTGTTGTCTCCCTCATGCGCTATGATCGGGCGCGAGAACTCGGCCGTAAAATATACCTTTTGATTCCGTGCCCATCCGGTCGAGTATCTGTAGCCCGATATCGTGCAGTCATTCTCAAACTCAATGTGCGATTCGACCGGACTGTCCCAGCCGATGCCATAGAGCAGATTGAGCCGGATGTAGGCTGTGTCGGCATCAGCGGGGAAGGTATAGCGGTGGAATCCGGTTCTGGCCGTAGCCGTCAGCTCTGCGGTGATGCGCGAGTCGTCGAGATACACCTTGTAATAACCGGGCCGGCATTCCTCCCTGTCGTGCGAAAAGGCCGATATGTCGTTGTGCCGGTCAGTTGCCGGCATAAGCAGCACGTCGCCCAGGTCGCCTATGCCTGTTCCGCTCAGATGAGTGTGGCTGAATCCGAGAAGAGTGGAGTCGGAATAGTGATAGCCCGAGCACCAGTCCCAGCCTTTCACGCTCTGTGACGGTCCGAGCTGCACCATGCCGAACGGCACGTTTGCGCCTAAAAATACGTGGCCGTGGCCGTCGGTGCCAATAAACGGATCGACAAAATCCGTGTAGCTGATGTCGGCCGGATGCCCGCCTCCTGAGCATGACACAAGGCTTGCGGAGATGGCCAGACCGACAAGCGCATATAGAATCTTATTCATCATTGTTTCTGTTGTCGAGTTGTGACAGTGCGTAGGCATAGGCGCCGGCCGAAATGGCCTTGCTTGCGCCGATTTCGGAGAAGGCGACGCCGATGCGCTTCATCGGGTCGTAGATTACCGGAATGTCTGTGCCGGGAATGTAGATGGTATGGCGCGCGCCTGCCGAGAACTTTTCAAACTCGGCGGTGTCTTCAAGATTGAACACTTCAGGCTGGACGCAGTTGACCCTGGTGCCGTCGAGTGTGCTGACGCTGTTGCGCAACTCCTTCAATATCGCGTCGATCATCAGGTGGCGTGCGGCGGTGATACCTCCTCCGATAACGATGATGCCGTCGATCAGCGATGCGGCAAGGGCCATTGCATGGCCGGCCGTTGCGCCCATTTCCTCAAAGGCGCGTTTCGCGGCTGCGGCGTCGCCCGGCTGTTTGCCGTCGGCAATCTCGCAGATGTCTTTCGGCGTCAGTTCGGTGCGGTTGTCGCCGCTGAGCTCACGGTAAACGCGCTGTATGGCGCGGACCGATACGCCCTCTTCTGCCATGATGCCCGGTTTTGTCTTGTGGGGCAGGCAGAAGGTTTCGACACATGAGTTGTCGCCGCGGTTGAGCCGGCCGTCAATCACGATGCCGATGCCGAAGCCGGTACCGAAAGTATAGCCGATTAGATTGCGATACTTCTTGGCGCTGCCGGCAACTTTCAGCCGGTGGTTGATGGCCGGAAGCATGCCGCAAAGAGCCTCGCCGTAAGCAAACAGGTCGCCGTCGTTGTTAATGTAGACCGGAATTCCGAATTCCCGCTCAAGATACGGGCCTAAGGCCACGCCGTCGCGAAACGACGGGAAGTTGGGCAGAAATCCGCCGATGATGCCGTTGGGGTAGTCGGCCGGACCGGGAAAGGCAAAGCTGATTGCGGAGGGTTTTTCATCAAGCGACTCGATGACCTCTCTGAATCCTTTGACAATAGTAGCCAGACACCGGTCAAGGTTATTGGCATTGGAAGGGTAGGTGACGGGCGCTGTGATATATTCGCAACCACGCATTGCGCCGAACACCAGATTGGTGCCGCCGGCGTCAAGGGTGATGACAATTCGTTGGTCGGATGTGTACATGGCGTAATTATGATTGGTGTGATTATCGTCGCTGTTGGCAATTACGATAATAATGCACGGGGCATCTATATCAGTGGTATTAGCGTGATAACAGATTGCAAAGTTAAACAATTTCATGCAAAAAACCGCGTCCCGACGATTCTGCCGGGAAGTTCAACGGGTGGGATTTCAGGAAAAAACTGACGCCAAGAGCTATGGTCTAACTTAACCGATGGCTGTCATGGATGGGAGACATGGCGTAAATGGCCTGTTGATTTTCTCCCGTGTGTTTTCAGGAATTTAAGGCTGTGATGTAGTCTGATTGGTTGTTGTCGGCTGGTTTATTATTCGGCGAGGAAGACTTTCACTTCGCCCGTTTTCTTGTCGACGAAGATGACTGATGCGGGCATTACGATGGCCATGTGGCTTCCCAGGTCTTCTGCTCCGGCAATACGCTCTATCTCGATTGACTTCAGGGGCCCTGCGCCCCGGTTGAAGGTGAGGCGGTCGCCGTCGAAGTCCATGTGGTCGCTGTCGAGTGCGTACATCATCAGCATGTGAAGGTTGCGCTCGGTGCAGACGTCGGCGTCAGCGTTCAGAGAGTTGTACTTGTTATATAAGCTGTTGATGGTGGCGATGGTGATCATATCTTTATTCTTTTTTTCGGTTGTTTTATCGTTGTTTCGAAAGCAGAACAAAGGTTGTTGCGTTTTGGTTGGCGGTGTAACCGGATTGTAACAGTCTTTTAACGTGGCTGAAATGTTGCCGAGAAAGCGCCCCCCTCGGGAACCAGTTGGATTCCGCATTGAGGGCCCGGTGCAATGCGGAATTCGCCACGTCCGAAGCGGCGTTGCATCGCCAGGGCCACGAAGCCCATTGTGCGCCTGAAGTTGATTTCTATGGTCGGGCAGATGAGTTCGCGTCCGTTGTCGGCGAGGTAAATCATCATGTCGACTCCGAGCGGTCCGCGGTAGTCGGCGGGAAGCGACTGCTCTACGGCGGAGGCCGTTTCATTGAGCAGGGGTGTTCCGAGCATTTCGGCCAACTCGGACTGCGGGGCCACGATGTTTCCCGTATATGCCGTTCCTGAAGTCAGAAACAGCGACAGGCCGCAGTAGCGCCCGTTGTCGAACAGCATGGCAAAGTCGCGTATTTTCCGTAGCTTCGGTTCGACCATCACAGAGCCCTGGCGCCTGATGCTGTCGGCGGCGCGGCGCATGATGTTTGCACTGCTCATGCCTTCGCAGTCAACTACTCCGCGACCGCTGCAGCTCCAGGGCGATTTGAGGATTATGCGGTCTGTGGGGGGCAGTTCGTTGACCGATGTGATTTCCTTTGGTAACGGTGGCAGGGGGTATGAGAGCTTGCCCTCGAGATTCCGGCGAAGGTCAAGGGCTGAGCGCCGATGGCTCAGAAGGCGGTGGCGTGCAGGGTCGGGAAAGGGGCCTTCAATGCCGAGCGCACGAAACCTGGCCACAGCATTGGCGCTCCATCCCCAGGGGGCAGGCTCGCCTTGGTGGCGCAGACCGACGCTGAGCCCGACGCGCCTGAGCCATGATTCATCGAGGTTCGGAGCATATATATTATCGCCCTCGTCGGCGAGCCATGCCGGCAGAGCGGCGAGGGCATTGCGAAACGCGACCACATTTTTCGGCGGCGTGAAGTTGGCTGTGCCTGCCGCGAGCGCGAGATCGTTTTCAGGATTGAACAGGTGAAACTTCAAAGCGGCTTGGCTAAGAGGTCAAATGCCGTGGAGTCGGTGATGAGCACGTTGGCAAAGTCGCCTGGTTTCAGTTCCTTTTCTTTGCTTATAAGGACCTCGGGATCAACTTCGGGTGAGTCCCATTCTGTGCGGCCGATGTAGAATTCGGGGTCTTCGCGGTCAACGATTACACGCAGTTCGCGGCCTACCTTAGCGGCCTGGATGTCGGCGCTGATTTCTTCCTGAACGGCCATCAGGGCGTCGAGGCGCGCCTGTTTGACTTCGTCGGGCGTGGCATCGCGGAAGTTCTTGGCGGCATATGTGTCTTCTTCCTCGCAGTAGGCAAAGGCGCCCATACGCTCAAAGCGGGTTTCGCGCACAAAATCCATCAGTTCGTCGAACTCCTTGTCGCCCTCGCCCGGAAATCCGACCATCAGAGTGGTGCGCAGATGCAGTTCCGGAACGAGGCGCCTCATTTCGGCTATGAGGTCGCGTGTGCGCGCGCCGTCGATATGACGTCGCATGTTTGCGAGCACGGGGTCGGAAATGTGCTGCAGGGCAATGTCGAGATAGGAGCATACGTTCGGCCGGGCAGCCATGACTTCGAGCACGTCGGTCTGAAAGTCGGCAGGGTAGGCATAGTGCAGGCGCAGCCACTCTACGCCTTCAATGTCGGCCAGGCGGTCAATCAGCCGGGCCAGCATGTATTTCCGTCCCGGAAGGTCACGGCCGTAGCTTGTAAGGTCCTGAGCCAGGATGTTGAACTCTTTGACTCCGCGGCCCACAAGCGAGCGCACTTCGGCCTCGATGTCGTCGGGTGTGCGCGAGTGCATGCGTCCTGTAATGATAGGAATGGCGCAGAACGCGCAGAAACGGTCGCAGCCTTCGGCAATCTTCACATAGGCCTGATGGGGCGGGGTGGTGATTATGCGCTCGGGCGACGCAGGATCGGCTTCGAGTCCGCTGAGCTCGCGCACAATTTCGTGCCAGTCGAACTTGCCGTGCCAACTGTCAACTTCGGGTAATTCGGCGGGCAATTCACGCGCATATCGCTCGCTCAGGCAGCCAAACACCATTATTTTGCCTGTCTTTCGTCGCTTTTTAGCTTCGGCGGCGGCCAGTATGGTGTTGATTGACTCCTCTTTGGCGTCGCCGATGAAGCCGCATGTATTGATAATTACTGCATCGGACTTTTCGGCCGGATTCTCGCTGATGCGGGCGTCAAAGCCTTTGGCGGCCAGCATGGCGAGCAGGCGCTCGGTGTCGACAAGATTTTTGAAGCAGCCGAGCGAAATGATATTTACGCGTGGTTTCATTTCGAGGCGAAAAGAGAGTCGACAAATTCCCCTTTGTTAAACACTTGCAGGTCGTCGATGCCTTCGCCAAGACCGATGTAGCGTACCGGAATGCGCATCTGGTCGCTGATGCCGATAACCACGCCGCCCTTGGCAGTGCCGTCGAGTTTGGTAACGGCGAGTGCGGTAACGGTGGTTGCCTGAGAGAACTGGCGGGCCTGCTCAAAGGCGTTTTGACCTGTAGAGCCGTCAAGAACCAACAGTACTTCGTCGGGGGTTCCGTCGACAACTTTCTGCATTACGCGACGAATCTTGGTGAGTTCCTCCATCAGAGGCTTCTTGTTGTGCAGACGGCCTGCCGTATCGATAATTACGACGTCAGCTCCCTGGGCAACGGCGCTCTGAAGCGTGTCGTAGGCCACTGCGGCGGGGTCGGCGCCGAGTTTCTGCTTCACAATGGCTACGCCCGAACGCTCGGCCCAGACGTCGAGTTGCTCGGTGGCGGCAGCGCGGAATGTGTCGGCCGCACCGATAACCACCTTGTTGCCGGCCTTCTTAAACAGATTGGCCAGCTTGCCGATAGTGGTGGTCTTGCCGGCACCGTTGACGCCGACAACCATAATGACATAAGGGCGACGCGTGCCTTCGGGCAGACGGAAGTTCTCGTCAGGGCCGGTTGCGCCGGGGCGGTCGTTCTCGGCGAGCATGTCGGCGATTTCCTCGCGCAGCATGGTGTGGAGTTCGGCCGTGTTGACATATTTGTCGCGGCTTACGCGGTCGCGTATGCGCTCAATAATCTTGACTGTGGTTTCGACTCCGACATCGGAGGTGATGAACACCTCTTCGAGTTCGTCAAGAAAGTCATCGTCGATGGTGCTGTGGCCCGCGAGGGTGCGCTTGAGTTTGCCCCAAAAACCCTCCTTGGTCTGTTCCAGTCCTTTGTCGAGTGTTTCTTTTTTCTTTTCTCGTGAAAAGATTTTGTCAAATATGCCCATATGTTTTTGTTAATTTTACGGGTGCAAAGGTACGGAAAAATTTCGAGATTGCCGCCCGGGTTGCGCCATCGGCGCTTTTTTGGTAACTTTGCGCCCGAAAATAGATTGATATGCAGCAGATTGATTTAGCTAATTCGTTTAAAGACAAGGCGGTGATGTTTGCATGGCAACATGTGCTGCTCTTGTGCTCGCTTTTTGTGATGACGCTTGGCGTGGCCTTGAGTGTGCGTTCAAGCCTCGGTAGCAGCGTGATTTCGGCCATTCCGTTCGTCATGTCGCTGGCCGGCGAGGAGTCGATGGCGCCCGCCCTTACCATCGGCGACTACACCAGTGCCATGAATGCGCTGCTGGTGTTGCTTCAGATTGTGATATTGCGCCGCCGATTCGAGCCCGTCCAGCTGTTTCAGCTCCTTATCGGCGTTGTTTTCGGTGTGCTGCTCGATTTGAACATGGCCCTGACTGCACTGCTCGACTACTCGACTCTTGCCATGCAGGCCGCCGCACAGATTGCGGGGTGTACGGTGCTCGCCGTCGGCATTTCGTTTGAAATCAGATGCGGTTCCGTGACGATGCCTGGCGAGGGCATTACCGTGGCTATCAGCCGTGTGTCAGGCCTTCCGTTTCCAAAAGCGAAAATTTATGTCGACACGACTCTTGTGGTCATTGCTGTAGCGCTCGGCTATCTCTTTTTCGGCAGTTGGGTCAGCAATGTAATCGGGCCCGGCACGCTCTTTGCCATGCTCTATGTCGGCTTTGCCGTAAAGGTTGTCAATCCGCGCCTCGAATGGTTCGGCCGCGTGGTCTGCTACCGTCCCGGCTTCCGCCGCTACATCTACGGCCTGGCCCGCTTTATTCGCTCCTGACCCCAAGTCGTCTGAGCGCTGAAATCGTGTCGGCCAGCGCCTGCATCCTGAATACGAATGCCGTTGCCGGATACAGTATGGCGAACACTGCAATTGTAAACCACGGGCTTATGTCGGCCGCTGTGGTTATCAAAAGCGCGGCTGCGGCGCAGAACAGCGACAGCCCGAACAGCGGAGCGAGTATGGCAAGCTGTCTGCTGACCTTGAAGCCGACATGGCGTGAGGCGAGCGACGCGTTGACCATGAAGATGTTGACGTTGCTGAGCACCAGGGCCCAGAGCAGGCCGTAAATGCCGAAGTTCATTCCCGTCGATATCAACGCAAGCAGCATGCCCCACTTGTAGTAGCTCCAATGCAGCAGGGTGCGGCTGTGGCCTTTGGCGGCAACGGCATAAAAGTTGATGTTTTGCAGGGCCACGAAAAAGCCTCCGCAGCACAACACCTGGAAATATGGCGCCGCCTCGAGCCATTTGCTGCCGTAGAGCAACTCGAATATCGGCGCGGCCAGGATTATCAGCATCGTGATTACCGGAAAAATCGAGAATGCTATGACGCGCATGTTCATTGACAGAGCCTTGCGCAACTGTGAGTCGTCGTCTTGCAGGCGGCTGTAGAGCGGAAACATTACCTGCACCAGTATCTGCGGAACCTGATTGCTTACAATCTGGTCTATTTTCTGGGCCTGAGAATATAGGCCGCTCTGCGTTCCCGAGAATTTCAGGCCGATAATGAGATTCTGGATGTTGTTGCAGAACACCTGCAGCACGTTGGCGGCGAGCAGGTTTCCGCCATAGCTGAACAGCTCCTTGAATGCGGCGGCCGAAAACGTGAACGACGGCCGCCAGCGGCTCGCCAACGTTATTACTGCAAACTGCATCGCGCCCGCAATGACCTGCGACCATACCAGGCTGTAAACCCCGAACCCGCTTTTGGCCATGGCTATGCCGGCAATGCCTCCGGTGAGCGCCGCCGATATGTTTACAATAGCGAGAGAGGAGAATGCAAACTGCTTGCGCAGCTTGCTTACCTGCACGATAATCAGCGAATTGAAAATAAGGGTGAGAGCAATGCCGCGCAACACGCCGACCAACTCCGGTTCGCCATAAAGGCGTGCAATCGGAGGCGCGCAGACAAACAGCAGGCTATAGAGCGCAACCGCAAGGCCGAAATTCCAGAAGAACGCGGTCGACAAATCGGTCTGCGTGGGCGCTTTCTTATGTATTATCGCATTGCCGAAACCTCCGTCTATAAGTATGGCCGAAACGTTGGTGAATAGAGTTATCATCACCACCAGGCCATAGTCGGTGACACTCAGTATGCGAGCCATGATCAGATTGGTCACGAACATGATGCCCATGACGCCGAAGCGGTCGATGGCTGCCCAAACCGTGCCACGAACAGCGCGCTTGCCGAGATTTGCGTCAGTCATTAGCCGTTGATGAGTTCAAGAATTTTGTGGGCGTAGAGAACATCATTTTGCCGGCAGTTGGCTGCGGTTTTTCATTATGAACGACTCGCGCACCCATTCAACACTGAGTGCCGGAGAGATGTTGAGCGATTCAATCTGTTCGTAGCTTATGACTTGCATTGGTTTATAATGATTTAATGAATGATTTAATGGCATTGACGAGGCGCTCGTTGTCGGCGCGGTTTCGCACGGCTATGCGCACGTATTGCCGTCCGTCACGGCTGAAGCCTTGTTTTGACGACGATGATGCGGCTAAGAGCCAGCCGTGAAAGCTGGCCCAGCATGCGGTCTATGAGTCGCCGGCCGTTGACCGGGAGCATACATTTGGTATTGTCGGCTGTGAACTCGCCGAGTCGGCGGCCCATTCCGGCCGCAAGGATTAGTGCTTGCATCTGGGTTGGGGGCTGCAATTGGCGCGACCCGATGCAAAGTTACGCATTTTTCCTCTAATCTGATAATTTAAGACCCCGTTCCCCGATATTTGTTAACGGTTGCGTCCGAAAGTATTGACGGGCGGCGCTGCGGGGCGTCAGCGGTCGAGCCGACGGAGACGGGAGTTGAGCGAGTCGCGGAGCCGGGCGTCAGACGGTCGCAGAACCCATGATTGGAATTGGGTGAGCGAAACCGGCACGGAGTAATCGAGCGTTGGATATTCGCGTGCAATCTCGGCGGCCAGAGTGCTGTTGGCCACCACGAGGCTTACGGAGTCGGCGCCGAGGGCGAGCTCGGTCAGCAATCGTTCGGTGGTTGCCCGGCGCGGGTTAATGTTTATGTTTTCGCCGATTTCGCGCGCGAGGTTGGCCAGGCGCGACGCCATCGGCGAGCCGTCGGGCACCGTTACGGTTTTTCCGCCCAGTTGCAGCGGCGAGGTGATTGCCGGCGTAGCTCCGTCGGAGTCAACGCGCTGAACCAGCACCTGACGGTCAAGATAAATCGGCTCCGTAAATATATAGTCGCGCGCCGAGTCGGCCGTTTGCGGCAGGTCGGCGATGACCAGGTCGTAGCGGCCTTGGCGCAGTCCGCTCAGCCCTTCGGCGGGGTCGGTTATAGGATAAATGCGATACGGTATGTTGAGCGCTACGAGGGCCTCGTAGTCGCGGCCGGCCAGGGTGTCTCCGTCGACATAGAACGACCCCGGGGCATACTGCATGGCCACTTTCAGCGTGTCGGCGCCCGCTGCGGGGCCATGGCTGAAGCGGCGGCAGTTTTTGAGCCCGAACATGATTGACAGGGCTGCAATGAGTAGCAACAGGTAGAGCAGGATGCGGCTGCCCGGTTTTTTTTCGAGAGGTTTCATATGCTATACAACGCGCCCGGCACCCGGTTAGTTGGCAAAGTCGACGCAGAGGCCGAACAGAAAGCGGCGCGGATTCATCGGGTAGTGCAGTGCCGAAAAATAGTTCGACCCGCCGAACAGCCCCTGGTTGACGTGCGAGAACAGGACGTAGAATTTCACCTTCTTAAGCTTGAGGTTGGCATAGGCGTCCATCATGGGATAGTTGCCTACCAGACCTTCCCAGCAGTTGGTAAAGCTCATGATGGCCGGGTTGTAGCCCAGGGCCGAATAGCGGGTCATGTATGTGCAGTCAACTCCGAGCTGGGCCCGCAGAGTGGCCACTCTGAACAGCAGAAACATGTTGGAGTAGACCGTCAGCTCCGGCAGCGGCACGACATGCTGGTTGCTCGATTTTTGATAAGTGATGCGGTTCTGCCAGTTGAAGATGCCGAATTTCAGATCCTGGTGAAGCGTTGCCGAAAAGACCTGCACGTTTCCTCCAAACTGTTCGGGAACGCCTGAAGAGTTGAAGTAAACCAGATTCTGCACGTTTTCGAGGCCGGCTTCGATGCGTGTGCGGGTCAGCGGAAATGTCAGAATGCCGCCGAAACGGAGTTTGCGCGTCTTGCCGAAGTCATTGTTCCAGATGAAATGGTTGCTGACATAATGGCGCAGGAAATATGAAGGCATTCTGTTGCTGAAGTCGGCATAGGCCCGCAGGGATGTGGTGTCGTTGCGCAGGCGGAAGCGCAGGTCAAAAGTGCCTGATGCATAGACCTCGCCGGCCTTGGCTCCCGCAAGTCCGATGCGGGCGTCGGCCGCATAGCGTATAATGTTGCCCTGTTCTTTGGCCAGGCGTCCGCCAACGAAAAGCGAGTGTTCAGTGGCTCGGGGCGCAACGCCCGTGTTGACTCCCTCGATGGTGTCGGCCGGTGTCTGGGTGTATTTGGCAACTTCGTGCATGGCATAGGCGCTCAGTCCGGCCTTGGCCCACTTGTTGAAGCCTTCGAGCATTTCAATGCCGACGGCGTTGCGAAGCGACCACTGCTTGGTCTGGTCGAAAGTCATCGACGTGAAATACGTATTCTCAAAAAAACTGTTGTCGGCCTCAGAGCGGTCGGTGAACCGGTGCTCGTCCATGCGGTAGTCGAGCGTCCAGAAAACCTGAGTCACGGGGACGAACACCTCCGTCGAATCTTTGTCGTTAAAAGCGTCGAACCCCATGCGGTAGCGGTTGGTCATCCAGAACTCGTGGCCGCGCACCTGGCTTTGGGCGGCCATGAGGTTGACCGGTATCTGCTTTGACCCGATTGACGACGAGCCGCCCTGAACCGCCGCCGGGTCGGTGATATAGAGGTCGTCGGAAATGCCTCCGTTTTCCAGATTGACGCAACTCCAGTTATTGAGCATCGCCATCATCTGATACTTACGTCCGAGATATGACCCGTTGGCGCCCCAGTTGAAATGCTTGCCCGACTGGTTTTCAAACATGCCGCGACTATAGAGATAGCTCAGCCAGGCGCCTACCTGGGCCTGCTTGTTTATATTGCCGCTGAGGCGCGCCTTGAGCCAGTCCTGGGTGGTTTGCGAGCCGCCGCCCGTGTTGAAACTCAGCAGTGTCATCGGCACTTTTGTGTTGAAAAACGGCGTGTTCTCCACGCGTGGCAGATAGGGATAGAGGGCATCGTTGAAAAAAAAGTCGCTCTCCTGCGGGCGCTGGAAATAGTTCATGAACTTGCCCTCGGAACCGAGATTCCCGGTAATGGCTGCAGCGTCGCCGAACTGCATGTGAGGAATGGCCACGGATTGCGCGTAGTTTTCCATTACGGTATCAACAACGGCCGTGCGGCGGCGAGCGAGCACATTGCTCACCGTCCACGCTTTTTGGTCCGCGATGGCCTCTTCCCAGCTGGCTTTTTCCTGTTTTGACGAAGGAGTTGCTGTCGACCCTGACTCCATCTTGGTCTGGGCCGTCACGGATGCTCCGCTCAGCAGAGCTGCCATTATGAGCAGTTTCGCCTTCATTTTACCCCGCAAAGGTAAGCATTTTTGCCGAGAAACAAAAACAGCCGATATGACCTTGGCCCTATATAAAGAGAATGGTAATACGTCTTGTTTTCATAAGATAGATTATTGAGTTATATAGAAATAGAATAATCAAGTAATTGAGTTAGTTCGAAGTAGATGAATTTTTATAATCAGGAACGTATTGGTTGCGTATAAGAAATAGGAAATTGTATAAATATTTGGCATTATGAAATTTAATTATTATCTTTGTAAAAAATAGTTCTATATTATTCCGTTATGTCTGTTGCTCGAGTCTTGGTCTTTGTGTTGGCGTCGCTGATTGCAGTGGCGTCGCGAGCTTCGGTGCTATCAGTCACCGGCGAAGGGAATGATGTAGTGGAATATCGGTTCTCGGTTGTCGATTCAATAACTCGAATGTATTTGACAAACTCCGAGGTTTTGCTGTTTGCCCACGGTGACACTACGGTTATAGGCGAAGGCTTACGTGTGGTTTCGGCGTTTGGTGGACTCAACAGACACTGCACCGCATTGCAGTTGCCGATGATTGAGAGGGACTATGACGTGGTTATAGATGCCGATGGGTATCAGACGCGTCGATTGTCGATTCACGCTGACGGCAAGCGTCGGGAAATGGTCGATTTGGGCGAAGTCGGATTGTTGCGCATGCCTCGAAATCTTAAGGAAGTTACCGTCGAGGCAACTAAGATAAAACTCTATTATAAAGGCGATACATTAATCTATAACGCCGATGCTTTTCTGCTTCCCGACGGTTCGATGCTCGGCGACCTGATAAAGAAGCTCGACGGGGTCAGCATTGACCGCAGCGGTCAGATTTTTTGCAACGGGCGTAAGGTTGAGAGCTTGATGCTCGAGGGACGCAAACTGTTTGACGGCAGTCCGCGCGTAATGATGGAGAATCTTGCCGCCTATACGGTCAGCAAGGTAAAAGTCTATGACTATACCGACGAACAGACCAGGTTTCTCGGATATGGCGGGAATGACGAGAAGCAACTGACTATGGATATAGTGTTGAAGAAAGAGTTCTCGATAGGCAAATGGCTCAATGTTGATGCCGGCTACGGCACTTGCGACCGATATCTTGGGCGCGCTTTCGGACTCGGGTTCAGCAAAACGCTGGCGCTGTCGGCGTTTTTCAACTTCAACAATTTGTCAACAGGCGACAATCCGACCAAATATGACCAATGGAATCCCTCAAAGGCCGACAACAGCGAGAGTTCATATCTATCGGGCGGATTGGCTTATGAGTATTTCGGCAACGGCGGAAAGCGGAAAGTGAGCGGAGACGTTAAGGTAAACTCCGACAGGAAAACAGTAAGAAGTATTCGGGAACGAGACAATTATCTATCGGACGGCAACACTTATGCGACCATGTACAGTAACAGCCGCGCCCGCAACCTGCAGGTGGCAACCCGGCATACACTCGACCTGTTGCTTGGACGGGCCAAACTCAGTGTCAGTCCCGAGTTCAGCTATAGCCGAGAGAACAATGACTCGGAGCAGGCCGGAGCGACGTTTGACGCCGATTTCGGACGAGTTTCGTATGATTCAATCCGTCAAATCTATAGTATGAATGCCGGAGAGTTGATTCGTCATCTGATAAACCGCAATGTCAGGCTCGAGGAGTCCCGCGGCAACAGTCTTAATGCCTCAGGCTCAGCCTCTACCACGGTTAAACTGCCCGACAGCGAGCGGGTGCGCCACAACATTACGCTCGGCACTTCGGGCGGTTACGGACGCAACGAGGCGTCGCGGTTTACCAACCAGACTCTGAACTATGGCGCGAACCCAGTGGCTGACTATGATGTCTATGCCTATCGGCGCAGCGATCCTTCAAACTGGATGCGCGCTGGAGGGCGGGCTTCCTATGAAATCAACGTAGATCGGTGTCATACCTTTTCCGTCGAGTATTCGTTTGGCTATAACCGTGATGTAAACACGATTGACCGATATCTGCTTGGACGCCTTGACGAACTGGGTGCTGCCGGGCTCGGGTTTGGCACAGTGCCTGCCGATGATTTGCTCGAAGGTAAACTCGACCCGGTAAATTCAAAATGGCAGCGGTCGGTCAACGAGAGCCATAAGGCAATCGTCAATGCACGGATGACCTGGGGTAATAACGACCTCGACTCGGAGGGTGCCAGAGGGCTGCTGACGGCAAAAGTCGCTCCCGGGCTGGAAGTTCTGAAGCGGTCGCTCGCTTACGCGAGGGTAGGGTATGACACGCTTGCCCGCCGCAACGACGTCTTGCCGTCAATACAGGCTGAACTCCTGTATAAAGCGGCCAAGCGCAGCAGGCGACAAAATTGGTATTCCTCAGTGAAGTGGCGAACCGGCAATGTGCCCGTGAATATGCTAATGCTGATAAATGCGCTCAACAACAGCAATCCACTCTTTGTAACATACGGTAACCCGAATCTGAAAAATGGAAGAATCAATACCCTGTCGGCGCAGTTGAGTTTCAGCCAATGGGGCGGCAACGACCAAAACCACTCGCTGAGCCTGCATCATTCGACCTATCGCAATAGCGTTACTAACGGAATGGTCTACAATCCGCAGAGCGGGGTGACCACAATGTCATATTGGAACGTGAGCGGCAACCGTTCATTCAGCGCGGCCTACAATGGCAGCGGCACCTTGAAGCGCTGGACGGGCCGGCCGGTAAATGCGATAATCTATTCAGCTGCCGTTGACTACGAGTTTTCGCGCAGCGTTATGCTTGCTCAGAATTCAACCGACAACTGGCTAATGCCGGCCCGAGTGATGACACATAACCATAATGTGCGTCCATCGGCCGGAGTCGGAATCGTTTTTGGCGGCGACAGGCATAAAATTTCGCTGGATTGGGCTGGTGTGTTCAATCGCTTTGACAGCGACGAGCCGCAGTTCAGTCCGGATTCGCGCGGCGACATGTACTATAAAGTTGCGGCAGCATTTACTCTGCCGGGTAATGTGAAAATTAGCAGCACTCTGACCGTACATACCCGCCACGGCTATCAGGGAGACTATAAGCGCCGGGAATATATCTGGGAGGCGTCGGCTTCGTGGCACTGGAAGAAGCCGCGCCTGACCTTCTTCATTGACGGCTTTGACATGCTCCGCCAGATTGGCAGTGTCAGTGTCTATACCGACCCGCTAGGACGGACTCAGACCTGGAGCAACACGCTGCCCGGATATGTGTTGCTGAGGGTGCGCTATCATCTTGACATCGCGCGTGAATAAAATTATCGGGCAGGGGATTGGAGTTTGGCGCAAATTGATTATATTTGCGTCCGTTAAACCGTTAAATTAATTATGACTATGAAGAGTTCTTACATTTTTCTGGCTCCGGGTTTCGAGGAAATCGAGGCCGTTGCTCCGGTTGACGTAATGCGCCGTGCCGGTATGCCTGTGCAGACCGTTGCCATCACTTCTGGAACCAACACCGTTGTCGGCGCCCATGGCGTAGGCTATGTGGCCGACATGAATATATCTCAACTTCCTTCCGTGCCCGATGCCGAATGGCTGATTCTGCCCGGCGGTATGCCCGGTGCGACCAACCTGTTCGGGTGCAAGACACTGACCGACATGCTGATGAAGTTTCAGGGCAATATCGCCGCAATCTGTGCGTCTCCGTCGGTTGTGCTCGGCCAGCTGGGGTTGCTCGAGGGCAAGCGCGCAACCTGCTATCCGGGCATGGAGGAGTATGCCTCGGGAGCGGAGATGACGGGCGCCCACGTTGAGCGCGACGGCCGCTTCATTACCGGTCAGGGACCCGCCTGGGCCGTGGCTTTCGGCGCTGCCATTGTCGAGGCGTCGCTCGGCGCGGAAAAAGCCTCCGAGGTGCTCGACGGCATGCTTGTGCCAGCCGAATGTCGCCGCTAATGAAAAAATAACTTAAAATTTTGGTCGCTTAGTCTAAAGTTCGTAACTTTGGGCGATAAAAAACATAACCCTAAAAAACAAATAATACCATCGTATGAAAACCGAACAGCAAGAGTGCTCCTGCGCTATGGAGCAGAAAATCAAAGAAGAATTCGCAACCCGCTTTGGCGGAGAAGGAACTTTTTATGCTTCTGCAGGCCGCATCAACCTCATCGGCGAACACACCGACTACAACGGCGGATTCGTATTCCCCGGCGCTATCGACAAAGTAATTGAAGCTGAAATCCGTCCTAACGGCACCGACCGTTGCCGCGTTTATTCCGTTGACATCAACGAAACCGCCGAATTCGGCCTGGCCGAAGAAGATGCTCCTGCTCAGCAGTGGGCCCGTTATATTTTCGGTGTATGCCGCGAAGTAATCAAGCGAGGTTTCGAAGTTAAAGGTTTCGACGCTGTTTTTGCCGGCAATGTGCCTCTCGGCGCAGGTCTGAGCTCGTCGGCCGCTCTTGAAAGCTGCTTCGCTTTTGCGATGAACGATCTCTATAACGACAATAAAATCGATAAGTTCGAACTCGCCCGCATCGGTCAGAGCACCGAGCATAACTATTGCGGCGTTAACTGCGGCATCATGGACCAGTTCGCCTCTGTGTTCGGCAAAAAGGACTGCCTGATGCGCCTCGACTGCCGCTCGATGGAATTCGAGTATTTCCCATTCAAACTCGACGGCTATAAACTCGTGCTCGTTGACTCGCGCGTCAAGCACGAACTCGTTGACTCGCCCTATAACAAGCGTCGCCAGAGCTGCGAACGCGTGGCTGCCAAACTCGGCATCGAAACCCTGCGCGACGCCGACATGGACGACCTTGACCGCATCAAGGACGAAATCAGCGAGGAAGACTATAAGCGCGCTGAATATGTAATCGGCGAAAAGCAGCGCGTGCTCGACGTCTGCGACGCTCTTGAGCGCGGCGACTATGCTACCGTAGGCGAACGCATGTATCAGACTCACGCCGGCATGAGCAAGCTCTATGAAGTGAGCTGCGAGGAACTCGACTACCTCAACGACCTGGCCAAGGAGTGTGGCGTTACCGGCTCCCGCATCATGGGCGGCGGTTTCGGCGGCTGCACCATCAACCTTGTCAAGGATGACTTCTACGATCCCTTCGTATCCGTGGTAATCAAGAAGTTCCACGAAAAGTATGGCCACGACCCCAAAATCTATCCTGTAATCATTTCCGACGGCGCACGCCGCCTTTGAACCATGCAGGTAGAAACCCGTAAATATCCCTCGGAAAAGGGCGAAATCACCCTGTTGACGCTCACCAACGCGTCGGGGGCGAAAGTGACCCTTTGCAACCTCGGCGCCGGCATTGTCGGCGTTGAGGTGCCCGACCGTAACGGCAACATGGCCGACGTGGTGCTCGGCTATGCCGACCCGACCGACTATTACTACGACGGGCCTTGCGCAGGCAAGGTGCCCGGACGCTGTGCTAACCGCATTGCCCGCGGCCACTTCAGCCTTGACGGCAAAGATTACCATCTGGCAATCAACAACGGCCCCAATGCGCTTCACGGCGGCCCTGAAGGCTTCCAGAACCAGCTTTGGCAAACCGAACTTCTTGCCGACAACCGCGTGCGCTTTACCTACTGCGCCAAAGACGGCGAAGAAGGCTATCCGGGCAACATGACCGCGACGGTAACCTACGAATGGACCGATGACTGTGAGCTTAAGCTCGAGCTCGCGGCCGAAACCGATGCCCCCACCGTCGTGAACCTGACCAACCACGCCTACTTCAATCTGGCCGGCCACGACAGCGGCTCTGTGCTCAACCATCTGCTCACTCTCGACGCTCACCTCTACTTGCCCACCGACGACACCCTCATTCCGACCGGCGACCTTGTAAGCGTTAAAAACACGCCCATGGACTTCACCGAACCCAAGGGTCTCGGCGTAGACATCAAGTCTGAATTCCCCGCGCTCGTCTATGGCAAGGGCTATGACAACTGCTACGTTATCGATGGCTGGAACAAGGGCTCGCTGCGTCGCGCCGCACGCCTTGAAGACCCCGCATCGGGCCGCGTGCTCGAAGTGCTGACAACCCAGCCCGGAGTGCAGATCTATACCGGCAACTGGCTTGCCGGCTGCCCGGCCAACAAAGCCGGCCGCCCCTACGAGGACTATGAAGGCGTGGCTATTGAGTGCCAGGGTCTGCCCGACTCGATTAACAAGCCCCAGTTCCCATCGGTGGTGCTCCGTCCTGACGAAAAATATAATGAATCAATCATATTCAAGTTTACACATAATTAAATGAAACCTACTCTTTTTGTTCTTGCTGCCGGCATGGGAAGCCGTTACGGCGGCCTCAAGCAGCTTGATGGTGTCGGCCCCAAGGGTCAGACCATTATGGACTACTCTATCTATGACGCCATTCGCGCCGGATTCGGCAAAGTAGTATTCGTTATCCGCAAGGATTTCGAAGAAGACTTCCGTAAAATCATTCTGAGCAAATATGAAGGCCACGTGCCCGTAGAACTCGTGTTCCAGGGTCTCGACGCTCTTCCCGAAGGTTATACCTGCCCCGCCGATCGCACCAAGCCCTGGGGCACCAATCATGCCGTAATGATGGGCAAGGATGTAATCAAAGAACCCTTCGCCGTTATCAACGCCGACGACTTCTATGGCCGCAACGCCTTCGAAGTGATTGCAAAGGAACTCAGCAAGGAATATGACCGCAAGGGCGACTACTGCATGGTAGGTTTCCGCGTTGGCAACACCATGACCGAAAACGGCTCGGTAGCTCGCGGCGTCTGCTCCGACAAGGACGGTCTGCTCCAGTCAATCGTAGAGCGCACCGCAATTTCCTTCGATGCCGACCATCGCATCAACTTCACCGACGAGAACGGCCAGGTGCAGTATCTCGACCCCGCAACACCCGTGTCGATGAACCTCTGGGGCTTCACTCCCGACTACTTCGAATACTCCGACCGCGAGTTCAAGAAGTTCCTCGACGCCAGCATCAACACTCCCAAGAGCGAATTCTTCATTCCTCTGGTAGTCGACGCGCTCATCAACAACGGTGAAGCCACTGTCAAGGTGCTCGACACCGACTCCAAGTGGTTTGGCGTTACCTACGCCGCTGACCGTCCCGGCGTGGTAGAAAAGCTCGAAGCTCTCCACGCTGCCGGCGAATATCCCGAAAACATGTTCAACTAATCAATTGACCGAACAATATGCAGCGGCGGCTCCATTACGGGGCCGCCGCTTTTTAGTTAGTGTCTTCTGCAGGGTAGGGGGCTGAGTCAGATATTATAGTAGCGGCGGAACCAGCTCACTGTGGCGTCTATGCCGCGGGCAAGCGGTGTCGATGGCTTGAACCCGAAGGCATCGAAGGCGGCAGAGGAGTCGGCAAAGGTTCTCACCACGTCGCCCGGCTGCATCGGCATCATTATACGCTCGGCCTTGAGGCCGGCTGCGCGCTCGATTTCGGCTATGAAATCGCCGAGCACAACCGGTGACGAATTACCCACGTTAAACACTCTGACCGGCCTGTCGGGCGCGTTGGTGGCCGCACGCACAACCATTTCGGCCACGTCGTCTATATATGTGAAGTCGCGCTCCATCTGCCCGTTGTTAAACACCTTTATAGGGCGGCCATGAAGAATGGCATCGGCAAATAGAAACGGCGCCATGTCGGGGCGTCCCCAAGGACCATAGACGGTAAAGAACCGCAGGCCTGTGGTGGAGAAACCGTAAAGGTGGCTATAGGCGTGAGCCATCAGTTCGTTGCTCTTTTTGGTTGCGGCATATAGGCTTGCCGGGCGGTCGGTTTTCTGCTCCTCGCGAAAGGGAACCTCTTCGTTGAGACCATAGACCGAGCTTGATGACGCATATATCAGATGGGGCACTCCCGAGCGTCTACACCCCTCAAGAATATTCAGAAAGCCGAGCAGGTTGCTCTGGGCATAGGCATGGGGATTCTCCAGCGAGTATCTGACGCCTGCCTGGGCCGCAAGGTTGATGACCACATCGAACTTCACCTCGGCAAACAGCGCCTCCACTGCAGCCGTGTCGGCGATGTCGAGCTTGCGGAAGTCGAGCCCCGGTCCAATGTCTGCCAGACGGTCGAGCTTGAGCCGAGGATCATAATAGTCGTTGAGATTGTCTGCGCCAACGACGCGATGGCCTGCGGCAAGCAGGCGCTTGCTCACTGCGGCACCTATAAAACCGGCGGCGCCGGTAACGAGAATCGTTTTAGTTTGCATAACGCAAATGTAGTGAAAAATCGCTGAACGGGCAAAAAAAAAGGCCGTCCGGATGGCGGTGGACGGCCCGATACACTTGAAATTCCAGTTATGATGTCGTTAATGGTTATGTGGACTCGTGTCACCAATAGAACGCCTCCTATCCGAAAAAGGTTCACCCGTGTGTGTATATTCTCGCGAATATTCGCTATCTTTGCAGGCAGTTATCGATAACAGAATGGAAAACGAAAAGGAACTCGACATATCGGTGGTGGTGCCTCTGTTTAATGAGGAGGAGTCGCTGCCGGAATTGGCCGCTTGGATTGAGCGCGTAATGCAGGCCAACGGCTTCAGTTATGAGGTGGTTTTTGTGAACGACGGCTCGACCGACGGCTCCTGGAGCGTAATTGAGCGTCTCGCGGCAGAAAATCAGGCAATTCACGGCATTTGCTTTCGCCGCAATTACGGCAAAAGTCCGGCTCTCTACGAGGGCTTTAAAATTGCGCGGGGCAGGGTAGTGATTACCATGGACGCCGATCTGCAGGACTCGCCCGATGAAATCCCCGGGCTTTACCGAATGATTAGGGAGGAGGGCTATGACCTCGTGAGCGGCTGGAAGCAGAAGCGCTATGACCCGCTGAGTAAGACTATTCCTACCAAGCTCTTCAACGCGACGGCGCGCGCCGTCAGCGGCATCAAGAACCTCCACGACTTCAACTGCGGCCTGAAGGCCTATAAGCGCGACGTTGTGAAGCACATTGAGGTCTATGGCGAGATGCACCGCTATATTCCATACTTGGCCAAGAATGCCGGTTTCAAGAAGATAGGCGAGAAAGTTGTGCACCACCAGGCGCGCAAGTACGGCACCACGAAGTTCGGACTCGACCGCTTTGTCAACGGATATCTCGACCTGATGACGCTCTGGTTCACGTCGAAGTTCGGTGTCAAGCCGATGCACTTTTTCGGCTTGTGGGGCTCGGTGATGTTCGTGCTCGGATTCATTTCGGCGGCGGTGGTGGGCATCATGAAGCTGTGGCGCCTCTATACCGGCGCGCATTATACGCTGGTAACCGATTCACCTTACTTTTTTCTGGCGCTGACACTGATGATTCTCGGCAGCCAGTTCTTCCTGGCCGGCTTTGTCGGCGAGCTGGTGGCCCGCAGCAGTTCACGCCGTAACGATTACGAAATCTCCGAAACCATATGATGCGGCTGTTGCAGCTCATATTCGTGGCTTTCGTCGCCGGCGGTGTGATGGTGTCGTGTTCGTCCGACGGCTGCACCAACAACCGCAACGCCATTCCCATGGCCGGATTCTACGACCTGAAAACCGGAGCATCCGCGGCCATTATCGGCATGAAAGTCTACGGTGTCGGTTCGCCCGGCGATTCACTGCTGGTTGACACCGCCCGCTCCTCTCACCAGATTTACTTGCCGCTACGGGGTACCCTCAGCTCCACATCATTCGTTTTCGACGCAGAGACGGTGACCGACACGTTGACAATCAACTACGAGTCATATCCCTACTTCGACGGCGAGGACTGCGGAGCCATGTGGCGCTATGTCATCACGTCGGTTGGCTATAACCGCACCATTATCGACTCGGTGCTGGTGACTGACCCCGACATCAACAACATTGAGCGCGAGCGTATGATGATTTTCGTGACCGTACCCTCCGACCCTGAACCCGAACCCTCTGAACCGGAACCTGAAGTCTGAACCATGCGTCTGCTGACAATCCTGACAATGATTCTTGCCTGTTGCGGCATCGGCGCGGCCCAGGGTCGCACCGTTCAGCCCGTCACGCCCGTTACCGCCAGGCCCGTGCCCCCTGTCAAGGAAAAAAAAGAAGCCGCTCCGAAGAAACAGGAGCGCCCGGGTTCGGTAATAGAAGTGACCGATGATTTGGGCAACAACATTTTTCTTGACACGATTTCGGGCAACGAATGGGTCGACTCCGTGGCCATTGCACAGCCGAAAGCCATCGGTAACATATATCCGCTGTTCGACGCAGTCAACATCGGTGTGGACCTCTGGCCGGCACTGAACCGCGCTTTGGGCCATAAATACGGCCTTGCGGGCATCTGGGCGAGGCTGAGTCTCCACAACCGCTATTTCATTGCCGCCGAGGCCGGTGTGAGCAATGCGCTTTCTCGGCCCGAGGAGATGAATTATACCTACATGTCACCCATCTGCCCATACTTCAAAATCGGCCTGGACTATAATTTCTTTTATAACAGCAATTCCGATTATCAGGTCTATGCGATGGTGCGCTACGGCATCAGCCGTGTCAGCTATTCGCTGACCGATGTTGACCTGACCAACGGCTACTGGGCCACGTCGGAACGCATTGACATTCCAACGCAGACGTCGCTTAGCGGCTACATCCAGATCGGCGCCGGCATCCACGTTAAAATCTGGGGCCCGATTGCCCTGGGCTGGAGCGTCAAATATCAAAGAGTGGTTCATCATTCGGCCGAGAACTACGGTGCCCCCTGGAGCATTCCGGGCATGGGTCTGCGCAATTCCGAGCTCGGAATTTCATTTTCGCTCATATACACAATTCCACTTCACGCACCTATCGATTTGTCAACTGATAAAGAAAAGAAAAAATAATGAAGATTCAATCACTGCTGCTGGCGCTGGCAATGGCCGGCTCAGCCTCAGCCACGACTCCGCTCTGGCTGCGCGACATCAAAATCTCGCCCGACGGCAATCTGATTGCGTTCACCTATAAGGGTGATATCTACACAGTGCCTGTCGATGGCGGCAAGGCGACGCGTGTGACCGCCACTCCCGACGTCATTGAGTCGGCGCCCATCTGGAGCCCTGACGGAAAGACCCTCGCTTTTGCAAGTTCTCACCATGGCTCGGCCGATATCTTTACTGTGCGTCTCGACGGTTCAGGCCTGCGCCGCCTCACGTCCTATAGCTCGTCGGAGCGCCCCGAAGCGTTCAGCCCCGACGGCAAGCTGCTTTATTTCTCGGCTGCTATTCAGGACCCCGCTCAGAGCGCCATGTTCCCTTCGGGCAGGCTTTCGGAACTCTATACCGTGCCCGTCGATGGGGGCCCGGTGCGTCAGGTCCTTGCAACCCCGGCCGTCAACATCAGTTTCGCGCCCGACGGCACCTGGTTCGCCTATCAGGACGTCAAGGGTCTGGAAAACACGTGGCGCAAGCACCACACCTCGTCCGTTACGCGCGACATCTGGAAGTATGACCTCAAAACAGGCAAGCACACACCGCTGGTCGAGCATGCCGGCGAGGACCTCTGGCCCGTTGTCAGCAGCAGTTCGCTCCTTTTTCTGAGTGAGCGCGACGGCGGCTCGGCCAACGTCTACTCTGTGGCTCTCGACAACACTTCGGCAACTCCGTCGCAGCTCACTTCGTTCACAGACCATCCCGTTCGCTTCCTCTCGCTCAGCGGAAACTCTACGGCCGCTTTCGGCTATGACGGCGAGATATACACGATTAAAAACGTAGACCTCAAGCCTGTAGTCAACAAGGTAGCCGTCGAAATTGTCGACGCCGATTATCAGGCCCCGGCATTCTCTAACTTCTCGTCGGGCGCAAATGACGCCATTGCCTCGCCTGACGGCAAACTCGTGGCCTTTATTCGCCGCGGCGACCTTTTTGTCACCTCGGTCGAATATAAAACCACCAAGCAGATAACCGACACTCCCCAGGCTGAAAGCTCACCCTCGTGGGCCGACGGCGGACGCACCCTCTACTTTGTCAGCGACCGCGACGGACGCAAAGACATCTACAAGGTTGAAATGACACGCAAGGATGACCCCGACATGGCCCATGCCACCGAGCTCAAAACCGAGCGCGTTCTTCCCGCAAAGAAAGGCATTGAGCGTAGCCGCGCGCTGACCAGCCCCGACGGTTCCAAGCTCGCCTATGTCGAAAACCGCAACCGCCTGATGCTGCTCGACCTCACGTCGAAAAAAACGACCCTCCTGGCCGACGGCTCGCTCAACCCCGAGCGTGACGGCGCAATGCAGTTTGCCTGGAGCCCCGACGGCAACTGGATTACCTTTACCTGCGTGCCTCACCACCATTCTCCCTACTATGACATCGCGCTTGTCAATGCCGACGGCAACAAGCCCGAGATATCGTTCGTTACCGAAACCGGCTATTTCGACGAGTCGCCGCGCTTCACCCCCGACGGCCAGGCTATTGTCTGGCTCAGCGAACGCTACGGCATGCGCAATCAGGCCTCGTGGGGTACCCAATATGACGTCATGACCGTCTATCTCAACCGTGCGGCACGCGACCGCGCCTCCCTTTCCGAGGAAGAGCTGGCCCTCTTCAAAAAGAAAGACGAGAAAAAAGACTCCCTCACCATTGTTGAGCGCGAGGGCCTTCAGGACCGCATCAAGCGCCTCACCCCCTATAGCTCGGCCCTGGCCGACGCCGCTGTCAGCCCCGACGGTTCAAAACTCTATTATCTCAGCAAGGTAGAAAAGGGCTATGACCTCTGGAAACGCGACCTGCGCACCGGCGACATCTCTATTGTCAGCAAGCTCGGCGCAGGCAATGCCGCTCTTCAGATCGTAGGCAAGGATATGTTCATTCTCTCGCCCTCGATGATGAAGAAAATGGCCTTTGCCGGCGAAAAGATGAAAAACATCACCTATTCAGGCCGCCAGAAAATCGACCGTGCCGCCGAGCGCGACTACATGCTCGAATACGTGCGCACCGAAGAGGGCGAACGCTTCTACACGCCGACCATGCACGGCGTCAAATGGGATGCGCTGGTTGACCATTACCGCAAGTTCCTTCCCCACATCAACAACAACGCATCATACTCCGAAATGCTTTCCGAGCTGCTCGGCGAACTCAACGTCAGCCACACAGGCAGCGGCTATCGCCCGCGCGGAGGTGCCGACGAAACCTCGGCTAACCTCGGCCTGCTTTATGACCTGACCTATCGCGGCCCCGGCCTGAAGGTGGCCGAAGTGCTCGCCAACGGTCCGCTCGACCGTGCCGACGGCATTGTCAGCGCCGGTGATATCATCACGGCCATTGACGGCGAACCCATCACTGCCGACACCGACTTCACCTCGCTGCTCAACGGATGTGCCGGCAAGCCGGTGCTCATCAAGGTAAACGACGACCTCGAGCAGGTTGTCAAGCCTATCACCGCCGGACGCCTCTCCTCGTTGCTCTATGACCGCTGGGTCAAGCGCAATGCCGCCAAGGTCGACTCGCTCAGCAACGGACGCCTCGGCTACGTCCACATCGAATCGATGGCCGACCCGTCGTTCCGCACCATGTATGCCGACGTGCTCGGAAAATACAACGACCGTGAGGGCATAGTCATCGATACCCGCTGGAACGGTGGCGGCCGCATGCACGAGGATATCGAAGTTCTTTTCTCCGGCAAGCAGTATCTCACTCAGAAGGTGCGCGGCGAAAAAACCGCAACGATGCCTTCGCGCCGCTGGAACAAGCCCTCGATCATGCTCATTTGCGAGGCCAACTACTCAAACGCCCATGGCACCCCCTGGGTCTACTCTACGCGTGGTCTCGGCAAACTCGTGGGTATGCCCGTACCCGGCACCATGACCTCGGTAAACTGGGTTGACCTTCAGGACGATTCCATGTACTTCGGAATCCCCGTTATCGGCTATGAGCTCCCCGACGGAAGCTATCTCGAAAACACCCAGCTCGAACCCGACGTAAAGGTTGCCAACACTCCCGAACGTATCGCCGCCGGCATCGACGACCAGCTCGAAACCGCCGTGCGCACGCTCCTGTCCGACATCGACGCCGCCAAATAACCCCCGGGGCGTCATTAACCCATATTCTAACCGGCGCTTGTCATGCTTCCGCTGACAGGCGCCGGTTTTTTGGTTTTATTATTTGAATTAAATTGCGTAACTTTGCGGCGCTAAAACAGAAAATTAGTTATGAAAGTAATACGCAAGGCTGATGAGCTGAGACAGTGGAGCGCCGCAGTGCGTGCCGAAGGCCGTTCGCTCGGTTTCGTGCCCACTATGGGTGCCCTCCATGCCGGCCACATCTCTTTGGTGGACCGTGCACGCGGCGAAAATGATTTCGTTGCCGTCAGCGTTTTTGTGAACCCGACTCAATTTAATAATCCCGACGACCTGCGCACATATCCCCGCACCGAGGAGGCCGACCTTCAGAAACTCGAGGCCGCCGGCGTCGACGTGGCTTTCGTGCCTGCCGTCGAGGAAATGTATCCCGAACCCGACACTCGCGTTTTTGACCTCGGCCCCGTAGCCTCCGTAATGGAGGGCAAGATGCGTCCGGGTCACTTCAACGGTGTTGCCCAGGTGGTGAGCCGTCTGTTTGACATGAGTGCACCGACCCGTGCATATTTCGGTGAGAAAGACTTTCAGCAGATTGCCGTTATTCGCAAGATGGTCGAACTTGAGGGCGGCTTCAACGGCCTGGAAATTATCGACGTGCCGATTAAGCGCGAAGATGACGGCCTGGCTATGAGCTCACGCAATGTGCGCCTGACTCCCGCCATGCGCGCGGCTGCTCCCGAAATCCACAAGGCCCTGGTCAAGGGTGTTGAATATGCCCGCACCCACGGCGTTGCCGAAACCACTGACTATGTTGTCGGCCTGGTCAACGGCGTCGAAGGCCTCGAAACCGAATATTTTCAGATTGTCGACGGTCTGACATGTCTCCCCATTGAGCAGTGGGGCGAGTCAGCCGCACCCGTTGGTTGCATCACTGTTTATGCCGGCGACGTGCGCCTTATTGACAACATTAAATTTGAACCGCAATGCTGATTCAGGTACTGAAATCAAAAATCCACCGCGTAACCGTTACCGAAGCCAATCTTGACTATATCGGCAGCATCACAATTGACTCCGCTCTGATGGAGGCCGCAGGCATCATAGCCGGCGAGCGCGTATTCATTGTCGACAACAACAACGGCGAACGCTTCGACACCTATGCCATTCCCGGGCCTGCAGGCTCAGGCGTAATCTGCCTCAATGGAGCCGCCGCTCGCAGAGTTCACCGCGGTGACGTGGTCATTATCATGGCCTACGCCATGGTAACCCCCGAGGAGGGCGCCATGATGAAACCGCGCCTCGTCTTTCCCGATACTCTCACTAACCGTCTCCCTGAGTGAGCGACCGCGAACTCACATCGCCCCTTCTTGAAGCAGCCGTGACCGAGTTGTCGCGGCTGCCCGGGCTCGGACGCAAAACCGCCTTGCGCCTGGCTCTCTACCTGCTGCGGCGCGAGCCTGAGCAGGCCGAGGCGCTCAGCCGCGCTATCGCCGAAATGCGCCGCGGGGTCAAGTATTGTACCGTTTGCCATAACATATCGGAAGAGGAGGTGTGTCCGCTGTGCTCCAATCCCGCGCGTGATGCGTCGACCATATGCGTCGTTGAGACGGTCAAGGATGTAATGAGCATCGAAAACACCGGCCAGTACCGTGGACTCTACCATGTGTTGGGCGGAGTCATATCGCCAATTGACGGCATCGGTCCGGACCAGCTCGAAATTGACTCGCTGATTGAGCGTGTCGCTGCAGGCGGAGTCAAAGAGGTGATTCTGGCCCTGTCGGCCACAATGGAGGGCGAAACTACCGACTTCTACATCTATCGCAAGCTCGGTACGCTTCCGGTCGAGGTCACCCAGCTTGCGCGTGGCGTCAGCGTTGGCAACGAAATCGAATATACCGACGAAATCACCCTCGGACGCTCGCTTCTGAACCGCACACCTTTCGGCGCCGCCTTGCGCCGCTGATTCTTGTGAGTATAGTCTTATTATGCCCGCAAAACTCCGTTTACCGTCAACGTTTTAATCGAAGGATTCGAATTATTATAGAGGAGGAGATATATGGCACACCTGAATGACTTCATGAAGCGGCTTGACATGACGGCTCTGCAGGATTATATTGAGGCGCACGGCAGGGTGGTGAGCTATACCAAGGGGCAGGCTATTGTTGCCGAGGGGCAGCTGTGCCGACTTATGGGCGTGGTGAAATCGGGCTATTTCAAGTTCACGTCGCTGACCTCAGGCGGCGATGAGGTCGTTACGGGGTTTTCGTTCGAGGGGGATGTCGTGTGTGACTATGTGCGCACGTTTATGCAGCTGAAGCCGTCGCTCTCTACCATCAAGGCGGGCTGCGACTGCGAGCTCAAGCAGGTTTCGCTGGCTGAGGCCAGAGAGTATGTGCTGAGCCGCTGCCCGGGCTTCATCGGGAATGCGTCGTCGGTGTTGCTGGCCGAGGCTTACCAGCGCTATCTAAATATGTACATCAAGTCGCCGGCCGAGCGCTACGCAGAGCTGATTAAGCGCTGCGACGGCGTTGTCGACATACTGACGCTTGCTGAAACCGCATCGTTTTTAGGCATTTCGCGTCGCCATCTGCAGCGCATCCGCAAGGCTTACAAATAATTTTTCATGGCGCCGCTGATTTTTTGCGGCAATGGGACATTTGTCGTCATCAAAGTCGATTTTTTTTATTACTTTTGCGGAGAAACATTTTGTACTATCAACCTTAAATCCAGTTTCCCGCTATGAACCTCAGACCTTTATTGACTTTGATCCTGGTGCTCGCGCTGCCTGTTGCCCTGTCGGCCAAAAAGGAGAGTGACAAAGAAGAGAAAACTCCGCGCAATCCTATCGTTGTTAAGCTCACCGATGGCACCACTCTCGCCGGCGAACTGACCGCCGGCTGGTATCGCTTTCCTTCGAAGACCATCAACGAGAACTTCAAGATGCGCCCAACCGGCGGCGAGGAGATTGAGATAACCTCCGAGCAGGTCGACTCGATTATATTTCCCGATACTGGCACGCGCTTCACGGCCGCCGACATTCCCGTGCCGAGCCTGCGCAACAAAAACAACGTTGAGCACTGGATTGTGGAGTGCGGCCCCAAGTCGGAACATGCAGAGATTCTGAGCTATAAGACTCGCGCGTTGGTGACCTACGGCACTTTTCAGCGCTGGGAGGACTGCGCTACACGCTGTGTGCGCTTCGGCGATGAAAAGGAGATTTATCCGTTTGAGTATGACCGCAATGGCGGCTTTAATCTCAACGTGATGAAAAAGATGCTCAACGACCGCCATCCCGGTCTGATCGACTATATGAAGCGATATTTCAAGGAGAACAAAAAACTGAAAAAGGAGCTCAACGAGCATCCCGAGCATTTCCTTGAAGCCTACGAAAAGTTTCTTACAGAACAGAAATAAGCTATGAAAGCACTTAAAAAAGTCCTCGCTCCGGCGCTCTCGGTAATTACGCTGCTGATTTGCGCATGCAGCCCTGAGAGCGCCGGGGAGCCCGAGGCTCCGAAGCCCGACGAGGTTGTGCTGACCGGCGGCTCCACGATCGAGGCGCCGCAAGAGGGCGGCACTGTCATGCTGCGATTCTCGACCACGAAAGACTGGGCCATCGAGATTCCACGCGTGCAGGAACATTACAATGGCGTGCTCGAGGTGCGCCGCGGCGCAGCCAGCGAGATTGCAGTGCCCTTTACCGCGCGCCCCAACACGACCGGCAAGGAGCGTTCGACGACCTTGCGCATCACCTCGGGCCGCGCTTCGGCCGAGATAACTGTGGAGCAGAGGGCCGTCGAAGTTGATCTCCCCACCGAAGATGAGGTGCGCCAATATCTCGTCAGACTCTATAACGACACCGACGGTCCCAACTGGCGCTTCAGGGGCAAGTGGTGTTCCGACCTGCCGATCAACCAATGGGGCTCGGAGGTCAAGTATGAAAACGGCCGCCTTTCACTGATTCTCGGCGAGCGAGACCTCAAGGGCGACATCGACCTGAGCGGCTGCAAGGCGCTGGTGAGCATCCGTTGCTCCAAGAATCAGATCGGTCGCCTCAACCTCGCCGACTGCCCGCTGCTGACCGAGGTGGAGTGTATCAACACCGGCCTTGAGGAGCTCGACATCTCGGGGTGCATATCGCTGCGGCGGCTCCTGGTCTCCTACAATAGCCTCAGCTCTGTCGACGTCGGTTGGTGCAAAGCGCTCGAAGAACTCAACGTCAGCAATTGTCGAATCGAAAGCCTCGACCTGGCGGAGTGTGTTTCGATGAAGTCTCTCAATTGCGCCACCAACCGGCTTACCCGGCTCGAAGTGCCCCACCGCTATAACCTGAATGACCTGTTCTGCTACGAAAACGAACTCAGCCACCTCGATGTGAGCAATTCCCCGCAGCTCAGTATCATTAACTGTGGCGACAACGAGCTTGAGGAGCTCAACGTCAAGGGCGTGCCTAAACTATCCCGCCTCTATTGCTACAATAACCGTCTGGCGCGTATTGATCTGAGCGACCAAAAAGAGGTGCTATCGCAGTTCTACTGCTACACTAACCGTCTCGAAAGCCTCGACCTGGCGGACTATCGGAAACTGTCGGAACTCCACTGCAGCGACAACAGCCTGACCTCGCTCAACATTACCGGCTGCCGTCGGCTCCACTGGCTATACTGCAGCTATAACCGCCTCGAAAGTCTCGACTTCACCGGCCTCGACCTCGACATCTTCGAGCGGCTTGACTGCTCGTTCAACCGCTTGAAGCAGGCCGACCTGACCTCGCTCCGGCTGATGCGCCTATGGTGTCAGGGCAACCGAATCGGCGGTGAAATTCCGCTTCACTTCGACTTGCTGCTTGAATTCGAACACGACCAGCGCTACGACTACCGCCCCTCGACCGGCACCTACACCGACCGTGGCTACGGTTGGTGGTATCCGGGCGAACCGGACAAACTCCAGCACACCCGCTAACCCCCGAGGAGAGTGAGGAGGTCGGCGGGAGTGATGCCGGCCAGGTGCATGCGGGCTGTGAGGTCGGGTATGGTGTTGGCGATGAAGTCGCGTCGCAGAAAGGTGCGCAGGTTTTCGGCGGCGTCTGGAGCAACGTAGTAGCCCATGCCGCGGCGTTGGTAAATTACGCCGGCTTCGCTCAGGTCGTCATAGGCTTTCATGACCGTTCGGTTATTGACGGCGAGGTTAACGGCGAGTTCCTTGGTGGAAGGTATGCGCTCGTCGGGTATCCATGTGCCGTCGAGAATCCGGCGGGCACAGTAGTCGGCAACCTGGCGAAAAATCGGCTTGTCGGCAACGAATTCTATCATAGCTGTTTACGGGCAATTGCGTGAGAGGCCTTCCATAGAGCAAAGCTAAGGAACAGCACCCACGAAAGTGACATGACCGGGGCAAATATGTTCAGAGTGGTCGACAAATCATTTTTTAACACTCCGGGTTCGGCGTGTTGCCAGGCGGAGATGAAGCCGAGCACGAAGCCATAGAAGCGGTTGAGCATCACGGTGCCGGCGATAGCGAGCACAGCGTTGCGGGTGCGGTATCTGCGTGAGCCGAACACAGCCCAAAGACCGACCGCAATGGCTGTGAGAGTTGCCAGGAAGGAAACTGTCATGATGTTTACGGCAGCGTCAGAGGTGAAAAGCGTGCCTAAGAATGAAGAGTCGAGGAGCGCTGCAACGTTGTTGGTTACGGGAAAGGCAATAAGGGCATAGATTGCCGTCGGGGCAAACAGCAGGAGTGGCACGGCGATGAATGACCAGAGGAATACTAATGTCACCTTTTCGCAGCCGAGGGCGGGCAGGGAGCAGAACACTTCGTCAGCTGCCTGCTTGGCAAACACGATTGGCGAGAGTACCAGCAGCCACGAAAGCAGCTCGAATATAGATATGGCAATTGTATTGCCTTCAGAGATTCCAAACAGATGGGCCATTAGTGTAACGAGCAGGGCGCATATGGGGAAAACCAGGATTTTGCGGCGCAGCGAGGGCCAGAAGTAGCGGCCAACCATTGCGATGCGCGACCAGCTTGTGCGGTCGGTGTTGGCGAGTATGGATGCGGATTTCATTTTACTAAGTCAATAATTGCGGCGCTTGCGTTGGGGTCGTAGAGTGCCAGGTAAAGGAGGTGAAAATCTATGTCGGTTTCGAGCGAGCCGTCGTTGGCCACTATGCAGCGGGTGGAGCCGAGGCGTTGTGAGGAGTAGAGAGCGTCGAGGCCGTCGGCGTTCACTGCGTTGACAAAGGCCATGTGCTCAAGGATGTGGTCAATGGACTCGGCCATAAGCATTCTGCCGTGGCGCAATACCATCAGCGAATCGTAGAGGTTCTGCAGGTCGGCGATGTTGTGGGTCGAGATGATTACTGTCTGGTCGGACTCGGTGCAGCGTGCCAGCATGGTCTGCAGTTTCTGTTTTGACTGGATGTCGAGTCCGGTTGCGGGCTCGTCGAGCAGCAGAATCGGAGTGTGGAGCGCCAGAGCGTAGGCAACGGCGGCCTTCTGGCGTGTGCCCATTGACATTTTGCTGAGCCGCTCGTTTTCGTCAATGCCGAAGTCGGCGAGGTTACGGCGCAGTGTGTCGGCCGAAAAGGTAGGGTAGAAGGCTGCGTGAATCCTGACCATCTCGGCGATACTTACTGCGGGCAGCGGCATGCCGGCGCCGAGGTAAAACACTTTAGAAAGCACCGAGGGGAGACGATTGCCGGTCGGGCCGCCGTTGATCAGACATTTGCCCTCCGATGGTGAGAGCAGGCCGTCGATGAGATGGAGCAGAGTGGTTTTGCCGGCTCCGTTCTCGCCGAGCAACAGGTGTATGCCGGGGCCTACTTCGGCATTGATGCCGTCGAGGGCCGGAGCGGAGCTCTTGCTGCCGTAGCGAAATGTGAGTTGTTTGAGTGAGATTTCCATTTGGTTATAAAGTTGTTATTTAACAGGAGAGACAGTGTAGCCTGCGTTGCGCAGCAGCTCGATGAGGCCTTGTTCGCCGGGAAGATGGCCGGCACCTACGGCAATGAGCACTGATTTTGACGGCAGAATCTCCGACGTCAGTTTTGTGGCCCAATTTTTATTGCGGTTGTAGATCAGCCTGTCGAGTTCTTTGGGAGATGATTCAGAGTTGAGCATGAGTTCGGCTATGGCGTCAAGATTCTGCGACAGGTAGGCTTCGGTTAGCCGGATGGCGTTTTTCGACGATGTTCCGTCAAGGCTCTGTTCAATTGCCTTCATTAGCTGTTGGGCCTGTTCGCTGATAGGTGCGCCCATAAGCAGCGACATCTGCTCGTCGGCTGTTTCAAATGCGATGACGGTTTTGCCCGCTGCGATGGCGCGGTCCTGAACCTCCGAGTCGAGTTGCTTGCCCTGGGCAATTGCCTGTGCCTGTTCGGGTCCCATGGCTGACAGCGATTCAAGCAGAGCTATCTGGGTGGTTACAGCTGCGGGTTTCAGCGGAGCGAGCTGCGCTGCGTTGAATTGTGGCCCCATGTATTTACTCATGGCCATGCCGAGAGAATCGAGACCGGCCGCACTGAGTACGCTTGTCAGCGCACTGTCGGCCGGTGCGAGCATATGGCCGGCGAGCGCCGGGGCCTGGCGGAGCATGTCGGCCATGTCGATTTCGCCTGCCACGGCTTCGACTTTTGCCATGGCGTCGGCAAAGCCGCTTATGGAGTCGAGCATCGACAACGGCGCAAGGTGGTGGGTGCCTAAGAGGTATGACTCTGTCTTTGAGTCCTGATTGCAGATTTTCCAAAAAATCTGGGCGTTGGCTCCAAAGGAGCCGGCGGCTGATATCAGCAGCCCTAAAAGCAGTTTTTTCATTGTAGTGAAGTTAGGTTTTATGTTTATAATTGGTGTAGTGGTGTATTTAGCTACACCACAAAGGTAACAGCTATTTCTGTATTCTCAAAATATTTTCGAAAAAAAATTGTAAATTTGCCGAAAATTACCTCATAATAATGAAGAAATACAATATAGCAGTAGCCGGCACAGGCTATGTGGGCATGAGCATCGCAACTTTGCTTGCCCAGCACAACCGTGTCATTGCCGTCGATGTGATTCCCGAAAAGGTTGAGTTGATCAACAGCCTCCGTTCGCCGATACAAGACGAGTATATAGAGCGCTATCTTGCCGAAAAGGACCTTGACCTGACGGCGACGCTCGACGGTAAGGCCGCCTATGCAGCCGCCGATTTCGTGGTCATTGCCGCTCCGACGAACTATGATCCCGTCAAGAACTATTTCGATACGTCGCATGTCGAGGAGGTGATAGACCTGGTGCTGAGCGTCAATCCGGCAGCCGTTATGGTTATCAAGTCGACTATTCCGGTGGGCTACTGCCGTTCGCTTTACCTGCGCTATGCCGCCAGGGGCATCAAGCGGCTCAACCTGCTATTCTCTCCCGAGTTTCTGCGTGAGAGCAAGGCGCTTTACGACAATCTCTATCCATCGCGCATAATTGTGGGCGTCCCCAAACTGATTGATAATATCGAGAGCCGCGCCGAAAATGAAGCCATAGCCAGCATTGCCGACATTCCGGCCCTTGAGCAGGCCGCGCGCACTTTTGCCGGTTTGCTTCAGCAGGGCGCCATCGAGCAGGAGATTCCCACATTGTTTATGGGCATGAAAGAGGCCGAGGCGGTGAAGCTCTTTGCCAACACCTACCTGGCGCTGCGTGTAAGCTATTTCAACGAGCTCGACACCTATGCCGAGGTCAAGGGCCTCGACTCGCGTGCAATCATCGAGGGCATCGGCCTCGATCCGCGTATCGGTTCTCATTATAATAACCCCTCGTTCGGCTACGGCGGCTACTGCCTGCCCAAGGACACCAAGCAGCTGCTGGCGAATTATGCCGACGTGCCCCAGAACATGATGTCGGCCATCGTTGAGAGCAACCGCACGCGTAAGGATTTCATTGCCGACCAGGTGCTGAAAATGGCCGGCTACTACAACGAAAACTCACGGTTTGACCTGGCCAGAGAGCAGCAGTGCGTTATCGGAGTTTATCGCCTCACAATGAAGTCCAATTCCGACAACTTCCGCCATTCGAGCATCCAGGGTGTCATGAAACGCATCAAGGCCAAGGGTGCTACGGTTATTGTCTACGAACCGACGCTGCCCGACGGCTCCACATTTTTCGGCTCGCGGGTGGTCAATAATATCGACGAATTCAAGCTGCTGAGCCGTGCGATACTTGCTAACCGCACCAGCGCCGAGATTGCCGACGTGGCCCATAAGGTCTACACTCGCGACCTGTTCTGCAAGGACTGATATCCGAGCCGTTTTGCGGCCGTAAAAAAGCGGAGTCTGAATGATGGCAGGCTCCGCTTTATGCGTCTTTACGATTAGGTCAGGTGTTCATAGCGCTGTCGGCGCCGCAATCAGTTTGGTCGAATCGGGCAGGGTGAACTCTACGGATTGAAGCAACACCCGGCTGTTATGTGGGCGGAATGTCGGCCGGACGGTTTTTTTGACTTCATTCCAGTTGAGAGCAAGCTGTCCGGCTTGCTGCTGATTAAGCGCAAGCAGCAGTGTGCCGTGGTTTACTGTGGCAATGCGGATTGTAGAGGTCTCGCTGTTATACGGAAGCAGCGTTAGCTCGTCGAGCTCAAAAAACGAGGTCGCTACGGCTGCCTCGGCCTTGTAGAAGCTCTGCAGGTTGAGATTGCACGCCTGCTGATACTCCAGGTCCGAGCCTTTGAACTCTGCTCGAGCCGGCAGATGTTTTTTCTGATAGTGTTCGTAGCCGTCCTCGTGAAACATATTCAGGAGAGTGTCGCTGTCGTATCGACCCATGGGCGATGCGTCAAACGCCGACGGCGCAATTTCGCGGATTGCCCATGAGTGGAGCACAATTCGCAGCTTTTCGCAGTTGAAAAAGGCTCCGGTGGGAATGTTCAGCGGCAGGTAGTTGAAGTCTACCGCGGCCAGACACAGGCAGGTTGAAAAGGCCTCTGACCCGAGAGTTTGCAGCGTTGACGGAAGTCTGACAGCCCGCAGAAACGAGTTGGCGAATGCTGCTGCTCCGATTTCTTCGAGGCCCTCGGGAAATTCGATGTTGCTGACAGGCAGGCGCGAAAAGGCGTGATGGCCGATCTTGCGCAATGTCGAGGGGAGAACCACGCTGCGCAGGTTATAGTATAGCGCCGTCTGGCGTCCGCTGATTTCAGAGTCTGTGCCGGAAAATTCTCCGTAAGCGCCATGGCGCAGTCGCGCCGGATTATGCACGTCGCCGCGCTGGCCGAATAGAAAGCTGCCGATTTCGGTAATGCCTTCGTCAAAAACGATGGTGTGGAACTTCATGGCGAGATTCTCGTCCATGAAGGGGTTGCGCGACAGGTTCGAAGGGTTGTAGCCCGGAGTCGCACCGCTGCCTGACAGGGTCAGCACGCTGTCGGCAATCGACCAACTGACGTTTTTAGATAGCTTGCCGCCATATTCGCGAGCTGAAGTCGCGAATATGGCAGTAAGGGCAAGGGTTGAAATGGCGAGAGTTCGCTTCATAGTTTTTATTCCTTGACGGTCAGAGCGGGGCTCACCAGAATCAGGGTGTTCATTGCTGGAGCGAACGCGCCGCGTTTGCGGGCCTTGAAGCGAATGCGGGCAAGGGTCTGGTCACCGTTGAGCGTCGGCTTGTTGCCGATGTTGACGAAGGTGGGATAGAGAACCTTGTCGCCCGATGTGTGCAGACGGTCGTAGGTCATATTCATCATGCCGGCGGTGGCTACGGGCTCGATTCCGATAAACTCATAGTCGGTCTGCTCATATGGCAGGGCAAATGACAGTGCGTTGACATTCTTCAGGTCAGAGCCGGAGAGCGTGAGCACTATTTCATCGCCGGGAGCATAGCTCTTTTTGTCGGGGGTGAGGGTCAGAGTGCCGTCGATTTCCGACGCAGGATATTCAATGCCGCCATCAAGCTTCACTGCCACTACCGAAATGTCGAATGCGTCGAGCAGACCGTTGCGGTTAACGTCGCCCATGCTGACATATTCGAAGTCGCCGTCGCCGCGGCGCAGGCCGGTGTAGTTGGTATACGAAGTCAGGTCGTTTGAATCAATGATGCCGTCTTTATTGATGTCTCCGGGAATGAACGACGGAGTGCCGGGCACCTTGAATACGAAGATTTCGCGGGCAGAGATGAAGCGGCCGGTGGTCTTGTCGACGTGCAGGCGGATGTAGCGCATCGGGGTCTGCTCGTTGAACTTGATGGTCTTGGTGTCGGCATTGCGGGGCCAGCTGAATTCTACGGGTTCGCTCCAGTCCTTGCCGTTTTCGCTAATCTGCCATGTGCCGCCCAGTATGGTGCCGTTGCCGGCGTCTACGCGAGGCAGATAATCGAGGCGGTCAAGAGTGTTGAACGAGCCGAGGTCGATAACGATGTCGGCTGGCATGTCGGCGCCTGAGTAAATGGTGTGCCATACGTCGCCGCGTTCGTCGAAGTCAAATGCGCGGTTGATGCCGAAGCCGGGCTGGTCGGCTATGGTTGATGTTGCGGTGATGCCGGGAATTGCGAATTCGAGCGGGTTGGCGGCAGTGGTCAGAGTCAGGTCAACCCATTCCGATGCGCCGGCGGGGTTGACGGCGCGGAGTTTGAACTCATAGGCCGTTTCGGGAGCCAGGTCCTCGAAGAATGCGGTGTTCTCGCCCTCGATTACGCCGAGGTTGGTGTAGAGCATTCCGTTGTGGAGCACCTGGATTTCCGACGCGTTGGTCATCGGAGCCCAGCGCAGGGTAATGTCATAGGGCTTGACGTCGCTCTCCTGCAGAGTTACGACGGGAGCAGAAGGAGCGTCGAGCGCGAGCATTGCGGGGATAGCTGCCTCGGGTTTGAATTCATAGCCCTTGATTTCAACGGCAACGGCGCTGGTGGTGCGGTCAACCGTCGGAACCATAATCCACAGTTCTTCGAGGGTTTCGGCGTCCACGCCTTCCGTGCCCCATGGAGCCAGGCGGTTTACGCTGTGGTTGAAGAACCACGACGGAGTGTCGACGGTCATGTCGTCGAAGTTCTTGACTTCAGCGACTTTCACTTTCTTGCCGTTGATTGAAACTGTTATCTGTTTGGGGTCGGCCGTGGCGGGAATGCGGAGCATTGTGGCCTGCTTGGCTTCCATGCCGTCAAAGCTGCCTGTAGTAGGCTCGATGTTGACCGTCAGCACGCCCTTGGCGGTGAGATTCGAGGCGATGCGGGTTTCCGAAAATTGGCCGTGACGCCATGCTTCGGTAGTACCGTCGTCGTCATATTCAGTCATTTCCGACTTGCCCTGGGTCGGCCACACTTCATAGATGCGTACTGACTTGTCAATTTCCGACGGATTGTTGTTTTCATTAACCATCGGAATGATTGCACCGGCCTTGACCAGTACGGGCAGTTTCCACAGAGGGGTCTGGAAGTTGTTGAGCACAATGGTGCCGTCGCTCTCATAGGGGCGGCCGCTGAAGTAGTCATACCAGGTGCCCTCGGGCAGATAGATGCCGTTGCGGACGTCGCCGCCGTCGGCTTGCAGACGCGTTTCCTGGTAAATCGGGGCTACCAGGAAGTCCGGGCCGTAAAGGAACTGATACTTCGTGGCTACGCCGTGAGTATAGTCCGACGGATAGTCGAGGAACATGGCTCGGATAAGCGGCTTACCGTCAACTGCCTCGCGGGCATATGTGTAAGCATAGGGAAGCAGGGCGCTCTTGAGTTTCAGATATGCACGCACAATCTGTTCATACTCGCCGCCGAACTCGTGGGGATACTTCGGGTTCGAGCCCCAGCCGTCCATGTTGAGCTGCATCGGGGTCCAGGTTTTCCACTGGAAGTCGCGGGTGTTCATTACCGGCTGCTTGCCGCCGAAAATACCGTCCATGTCGGAGCAGATGTTGGGCTGGCCTGACAGGCCGGAGCCGATATAGGTCGGAATGTGGAAGCGGATGTACTCCCATTGGCCGCCGGTCTGGTCGCCGGTCCAGATGCCTGCATAGCGCTGCGTGCCGGCCCATCCGTCGAGCGAAATGATGAAGGGGCGGGCATCGTTGCCGTAGTAGGGCATGATTTCGCCTACGTCGGCCACGCCGTTAAGTCCGAACGAATAGCCTGCGCCGACCCATGCCACGTCGGTCTTCAACACGCGCACACCGGCGTCGCGCACTTCCTTGACGATGTCGCGCTGAAGCAGGGGCGAGATTCCTTCCTTCGGGTGGAGATCGCTCTGAGTCCAAAGTCCGATTTCAACGCCATGCTTGCGGGCATACTCGCCAAACTCACGCAGGTTGGCGATATTGCCGTCGAGCGACTCTGTCTGGCCGTAGCCTGCACCATAACCATCGTTGGGAAGCACCCAGCCAAGCGGCATGTCGTGAGCGTTATAGCGGTCAATCACGGCGCGGGCACTGAACTGATAATTGCCCGGGAGCTCGCCGTTGAGGCTCTCTTTGATGCCGCCGTTATCTTTCTGGCTCTCCTTGTAGCGCTTGCCATCTTCAAACAGAATGCCGTTGGCGTCTTCCTTCCAATAGTCACGGTTGTAAGCGTTAAGGTGACCCTCATAAAAACCGAATTTCGGAAGCAGTACCGGGTTGCCTGTCAGCTGATAGAAATCGCCGAGAAGCGACACGGGCGAATCATTGACCATAAAGAACAAATCAAGATACGGGGTGTCGTGAGTCAGGCTGACGCTGTTTGAACCGTCGGCGCCGAAATCATATGCGCCTGGTGCAAACGTGTGCCACATCATACCATAACCGTCGGTGCTCCAGTAATATGGAGTGGGTGATGCGACGCCGCCGTCGGTCCAGGAGTTGGTGTTGACAATGTCGATGACCTTGCCCTTATGGGAAAAACGTCCGTTCTGCACGCCGCCTCCATAAAAATACTCGCCCTGACGTTCGCGCAGTTTCAGAGTAGTGTTCTTGGCGGTATAAGCAATCGGCTCAAGAGTCTCGATGACGGTTTTGCCGGTAGCCAGATCCGTTACGCTAAACGTCTTGGAATTAGCCGGAAATGTAATTTTGACACGCGACGTGCTGACAGTCGTTGCACCATCTTCCTTCTTTACTTCGACCTTGCCGGGGCACTGACGGGGATTGTCAACAAGAATCTGAGCCGGCGGAGTGGCCTGGGGATTGCGGAGAATACCTCCGTTGGGGTCCTGGAACACACGGAAAATGTTCGGCCCGTAAAAATCAACGAGCAGCGAATGGTTTTCGCCGTCGAAAGCGACCTCTACAGAGGTGGGATTCAGAGTCTTTACTGTCGTTTCAGCACTTAGCGGAGCAGCGGCAACCGCAGCCACTGCCAGAGCAGCCAAAACAGAGAACTGATGCTTCATTAAATATCGTTTAGATTTAAGAGATTGATAATTATGCCTCAAAGTTACGAAATTAAATTAACAATGAAAAATTAATTTTTCACATCTGCCGGATATGTTTATCTATTCGGTTTTAGCCCGGATTGTGTTATTTAAGCCCCGTTAACCTCGGCGCATAGTAATAAACCTG
>DKUN01000013.1:0-29758 GCA_002490725.1 Porphyromonadaceae bacterium UBA7203
GCAGCCTGCGCCGCAGCTACGCGGGCGATGGGCACGCGGAAGGGCGAGCAGCTGACGTAGTTCATGCCGAGTTTTGCGCAGAACTTAACCGACGAGGGTTCGCCGCCGTGTTCGCCGCAGATGCCGACCTTGAGTTCGGGCTTGACAGCACGGCCCTTTTCAGTGCCCATGCGAACGAGCTGGCCTACGCCTTCCTGGTCGAGAACTTCGAAGGGATCGGTCTTGATGATGCCGTTCTCCTTGTAGAATTTGAGGAACTTGGGAGCATCGTCGCGGCTGAAGCCGAAGGTCATCTGGGTGAGGTCATTGGTGCCGAAGCTGAAGAAGTCGGCAACGGTAGCGATTTCGTTGGCGGTGAGTGCGGCACGGGGCACTTCGATCATGGTGCCTACGAGGTAGGGGAGGCTCTGGCCCTTTTCGGCGAATACCTTATCGGCGGTTTCGTGGATAACGGCGGCCTGGTTCTGGATTTCCTTGAGCGAGCCAACGAGCGGAATCATGATTTCGGGGTGAACGTCGATGCCACGGGCCTTGACGGCGAGTGCGGCTTCGATGATTGCGCGGGTCTGCATCTCGGTGATTTCGGGATAGGTGATGCCGAGGCGGCAGCCGCGGTGACCGAGCATGGGGTTGAATTCTTCGAGCGAGTCAACCTTGGCCTTTACTTCTTCGAGAGTGAGGCCGAGCTTTTCGGCGAGCTCTTTCTGAGTGGCGGTCTGGTGAGGTACGAACTCGTGCAACGGGGGATCGAGCAGGCGGATGGTTACGCCGTAGCCGTCCATGGCTTCGAAGATGCCTTCGAAGTCGCCGCGCTGCATGGGCAGGAGCTTGGCAAGGGCGTGGCGGCGGCCTTCAACGTCGCTTGCGAGAATCATTTCGCGCACGGCGTCAATGCGGTCGCCTTCGAAGAACATGTGCTCGGTGCGGCAGAGGCCGATGCCCTGAGCGCCGAAGTGGCGAGCCTGTTTGGCGTCGCGGGGCGAGTCGGCGTTGGTGCGCACGAGGGTCTTGGTGAACTTGCTTGCGAGGTTCATGATTGCGCCGAAGTCGCCGTCGAGTTCGGGTTCGGTGGTTGGCACCTGGCCGTCGTATACGTCGCCGGTCGAGCCGTTGAGCGAAATCCAGTCGCCTTCCTTGTAGGTTTTGCTACCCATGGTGACGGTTTTGGCTTTGTAGTCGATGACGATTTCGCCGGCACCTGAAACGCAGCATTTGCCCATGCCGCGAGCCACAACGGCAGCGTGGCTGGTCATGCCGCCACGCATGGTGAGGATGCCCTGGGCCACGGCCATGCCGCGGAGGTCTTCGGGCGAAGTCTCGATGCGCACGAGGATAACTTTCTTTTTCTTTTCAGCCCATGCTTCGGCTTCTTCAGCTGAGAAGACGATCATGCCGGTAGCGGCACCGGGGCTTGCGGGGAGACCCTTGGCGGCCACTTTGGCGCGCTTGAGGGCTGCCTTGTCGAATACGGGGTGGAGCAGCTCGTCGAGCTTCTGGGGTTCCATGCGCATCAGGCAGGTCTTTTCGTCGATTTCGCCTGCGCGGAGAAGGTCCATGGCAATCTTGACCATGGCAGCGCCGGTGCGCTTGCCGTTACGGGTCTGGAGCATCCAGAGTTTGCCGTCCTGGATGGTGAATTCCATGTCCTGCATGTCTTTGTAGTGGTCTTCGAGGCGATGAGCGATGGCGATGAGCTCTTCGGCGCATGCGGGCATCGATTCCTGAAGCGAGGGATATTTGGCGGCGCGTTCTTCTTCGCTGATGCCCTGGAGGGCTGCCCAGCGGCGCGAGCCTTCAGTGGTGATCTGCTGGGGGGTGCGGATGCCGGCAACGACGTCTTCGCCCTGAGCGTTGATGAGATATTCACCGTTGAAGATGTTTTCGCCGGTGGCGGCGTCGCGGCTGAATGCCACGCCGGTGGCAGAGTTGTTGCCCATGTTGCCGTAAACCATTGCCTGAACGTTGACGGCGGTGCCCCATTCTTCGGGAATCTGGTTCATGCGGCGGTAGAGGATTGCGCGCTCGTTCATCCAGCTGTCGAACACGGCGCAGATGCCGCCCCAGAGCTGTTCCCATGCGCTGTCGGGGAAGTCCTTGCCGGTGAAGTCCTTGACGGCGGCTTTGAATTCCTTGACGAGCTGCTGGAGGTCTTCAACATCGAGCTCGGTGTCGAGCTTGACGCCTTTGGCCTCTTTCATCTTGTCCATGATTTCCTCGAAGGGGTCGATGTCGGCTTTGCTCTTGGGCTTCATGCCGAGCACAACGTCGCCATACATCTGCACGAAGCGACGGTAGCTGTCCCATGCGAAGCGGGGATTGCCGCTCTTTTCGGCGAGCGAGGCAACGGTGGCATCGTTCATGCCGAGGTTGAGGACGGTGTCCATCATGCCGGGCATGGAGGCGCGGGCGCCTGAACGTACGCTGACGAGCAGGGGGTTGGCGGGATCATTGAATTTGCGGCCGGTGAGGTTTTCAACGTGTGCGATGGCCTCTTCGACTTCTTTCTGAATGCGTTTAACTACTTCGTTGCGGCCATACTGGGTGTATTCGGTGCAGACTTCGGTCGTGATGGTGAAGCCGGGAGGCACGGGCATACCCAGGAGGTTCATCTCGGCAAGGTTGGCGCCTTTGCCACCGAGCAGATTGCGGTCGCTGGCTTTGCCTTCGGCTTTACCGTTGCCGAATGTATAGACTCTCTTCATAGGTCTTGAATGGTTATTACGTTATTTATATGACTGTAGTTTGATTGAATTATTCTGCAAATATAGTGACTTTTTCTCTATTTGTCAACTTTTGTGGAACTAAATTAGCTAAACGGCTGAAATTCACGGTGGCCTGAAATAGGGCGGGCCGCTCCGACCGAGATGTCGGAACGGCCCGCCGGAAAGGGGGGAGTGGAGGGCGGTTTGCCGCCCTTTGGTTATTTCACAGTTATTTCACAATGGTCTTGACGCCGTTGACGATGTAGATTCCGCCTTTGGTCACTTTGGCCACGCGGCGGCCGTGGAGGTCGTAAATGGCTTCATTGCCGTTGGTGGCGGCGTTGATTTCGCTGATGCCGTCCTGAGGCTTGATGGTGGCCGCGATGGTGAGGGGCTCGGTTACGGTGAGGGTGTAGACGCCGTCTTCATCGGGGGTAAGCTCGGTTTCGCCGGCGGTCAGGGTGAATTCCTTGTCGGCTTCAACGAGCATGGTAATCTCGGTTCCGGCAAACACGGTGAGCGGGGCGGTAAGGTCGCTGACTTCGGTGATGCGGTCGGCCTTGGCCGCGAGGGTGATGCCTTCGGCGATGTCGAATGCAACGGCGCATTCAACGGGCTCGGCGGCGAAGAACACTTTGACTACGTCTTTGTCACGGGCATCGAACGAGTAGGAGTTGCTGCCTTCATACATGGGTGAGGCCATGACGCCGTTGACGAATACTTGGCCGACAACGGGCTGGTTGCTGTACCACGACAGGCCGATGGGGAGCATGCCGCTGTAGAAAGGAATTTCGTTGTAGCCGTTTTGGATTTCGATTTGCTGGCGGTCATTGCTCTGGAGGCTGAAGTAGGTGTCGGCCGCGTCTTTGTTGTCGATCCAGAAAATCATGGTCTGGTCCATGACAATCTTGCCGGAAGTGAACTTTACAACGCTGCCTTCGCGGAGGGAGGCGTTGGTGGTGTAAGTGCCCTGAAGGATGCCGTCGATTTCAACCGATTCGATGAAGCAGCCCGATGCGGCGCCCCAGCATATCATCGAGTTGTTTTCGCTGAGTTCGATTTCGGTTTCGCCGGGGTTGAGGGTGATGGGTTCGGTGCCGTAGTCGATGTTGTAGCCCTTGCCGAGTCTGATGGTCGAGGGGTCTTCGACAATCACTGTGGCTTTGATTTTGCCGTAGGGGTGGGCCTGAACGGCGAATTCGGTGTCTTCCATGATGGTCTGCTGATATGAGCCATAGAAGTAGGTGACGGTGCCGTTGACGCTGAATTCGTCGATCTTGAAGTCGTTGCTGCCGTTGATCACGAGGGTTTGTCCGGCTTTCATGGCCAGCGAGGTGGTTTCGGCGGTGAAGTCCTCGACGGTGGTGCCGTCGATGGTTACCGAACTGATGGCTCCGGCGGCGTTTTCGCCATAAACGAACGTTATGGTTACGTCAATGTCGGGAACCTCGGCGGTGATGTCAACCGAGCAGCCGTCGGTGAGATGGAGCTCATACTGGCCGTAGTTGCTCGTTTGGACTTCGCCGTTGAGTTTGACCTCATAGAGGGTCTTGGAGTAGTCGGCCGAGCCGAGCATGAGGGTGCTTTCGGTGGCCGGGTCAAACTTGTAGGTGTTGACGCCGTCGGCGAAGGTGAGGTATTCGTATGTGCCGCCGCGCATGGCCCTGACCTTTGCGGCGTTGTCAACCGTAATGGTAGCGGTGGCGGTGCGGGTTTCGTCGGGGTTGTAGGTGGTTACCGAGAATTCGTTGCCGTCAACGCTGGCATAGATGTCGTATGACTTGACATTCGAGGCCATGGTGTAGTTCTGGGTCTCGTTGGTCAGCTGCTTGATAGCCCAGGGCTCAACGCCGGCTATGCGGACTGTTGAGTACTGCTCGACGTTGATGTCGTAGACATTGGTACTTGCGTCGAAAGAGATTGTGGCGCCGGCCGATGTCACGGTTACGTGTTCGGGGTCGTCGACCGACACCTTGATGTTGATTGGGTCGGCCCATGCCGTCATGCTCGACATTAAGAACAGGCCGGCGAGTAAAGATGTGATCTTTTTCATCGTGTTAATGAACTTGTTGATGAATGAATATATGAATAATAGGCTGTATTAGCGAATCATTACCTTGCGGCCGTCAATGATGTAGATGCCGTTCTTGGCCGGAGAGCTGACGCGTCGGCCCAGCAGGTCGTAGCATCCGGCGGGGGTGGTTGCTGCGGGCGCTTCGACTTCGTTGATGGCCGATTCGTCAACGTTCAGGCGGCTGCTAACCAGCAGTAGGTTGGGATAGGCCTCGTTGCTCATTACGCACATCACTTTTTCGTTGAAAGTGGTGTGGAAGGTAGTAACGCCGTCAACTATACTGTATTCGTCGTCTTCAATCAGGGTTTCACCGATATATTCGCCGGTAGAGGCGTCGAGGGTGGCGTCACCGTAGTACCAGGTGTAGGTCGTTGCCACATCGCCGACCATGGCCTGCGACGAGAGGTCAACCTTGCCATTGACACATTCGACCTCGACAGGGGCCTGGAGGCCATAGTACATGGTCGCCATTTTCGGAGCGTCCTCGGGGCGGGGCAGAGTGGCGAAGGTGAAGCGGTTGCCAACGATTGTCAGGGCGAGCAGGGTCGACTTGACGGGGCTGAGGTCAATGCTTTCGAGCAGGTTGTTGTTGAGAATAATCTGTTCGGCAGCAGTCAGGCCGCTGAGGTCGATGCTTTCGAATCTGTTGCCGTTGAGCTGGATGTTCCAGAGTGCGGGATTGTTGAATTTGATGTCGGTTAGTTTGTTGTTGCTCAGATAGAGGCTGCTGAGACGGGCCAGGGGCGATGCGTCGAACTCGGTGAAGAGGTTCTGCGAGAGGTTGAGCGACGTCAGCAGGGGATATTTTTCGAAGTAGGGATATGTGCTGAAGCTGTTGCCGATGAGGTTGAGTTCGGTCAGGCGTGCGTCGGGCATATTCATGCGGTCGGGTGTGAGTCCTGCGCCGCCGATCGACAGTGCGGTCAGTGCGGTCATGGGCGTGAGATCGAGCGAGCTCATAGGCACGCTGTAGACCGAAAATACGGTCACGTCCTCGGGGCTGCCGTAGGTGTAGATTTTAGCTTCGGCGCCGGCAACAGTCGTGATGGCATAGCTGGAAATCGAGGTGCCGGTGAAGGGATATTCGGTAAACTCCGTGCCGTCGCCGCGCCAGTCAACGTAGAGGGCCGAGTTTTTGTTGCCGACAATAATCAGCTCGCCGTTGGCGGCCGAAGGGGTGGTGAAGGTGCCGACCACGATTGTGGGAGCGCCGACAACTTCGACGCGGGTGGTTGAGAGAGTCAGACCGGGGAAGGCCGGGTTGGTCATTTCGCAATAGACCTGTCCGAGCTCCTCGTTGAGGAAGCGGGTGCCGCCGTCAACGCAGTCAATGTCGACTCCCTGAACCAGCACAGTGCCGTCGGCCTTTTTCCATACGAAGTCGGTGCCGCGGCCGTTGACCATGCGGTTTTGGGCGGTGAGGTTTACGGCCGGAGCCTTGTCCTGAATGCTGAGGTCGAGCAGGGGAGCGTAGATATACTCCTTGGCGCCGAGTTCTTCAGGCAGGGGCAGGGTGGCGAGGTTGAGCAGAGTGTTGCTGACGTCGAAGTGCTGCAGGTTGGTGAACTTGTCAAGCTTGAGCGCCGAAATCGGGTTGCCGCTGAGATTGATGTCGGTGGCGCCGGCCTGGTAGGCAAGCGAGAATTCACCGCTCAGGCGGTTGTTGCTGAGGTTGATTGAGGTGGCGTAGTCGAATTCGGTGATGGGGAGTTCGGTCAGGAGGTTGTCCGAGAGGTCGAGACTGCGAATCGAGCTGCCGTCGCGCAGCTCAATGGTTGAGATGCGGTTGTTGGCGGCTTTGACTGTGGCGATGACGTTCTTTTCATAGTCGCCGTAGATTCCGAGCAGCGACAGCGAAGAGAGCTGGTTGTCGCTCAGGTCGAGATATGTCAGGTTGCGGTTATAGCGCATGTCGATCGAGTAGAGCGAAGCGCCGGTCACGCTCAGTTCGCGCAGTGAGGTGGCGTTTTTGATGTCGATGTTGTAGATAGTCACGCCGTCGATGCCGAACGCGCTGATGTCTTCGCCTTCAGGCATCCAGATGTTGATGCGGCCGTTGAAGTCGGCGGGCGCGGTGAAGCTGATGGCTTTTGAGGGATCGAATGCGGAGGTTGTGGTGGTCAGTTCGGTCTTGGTGTCGGAGCCGAAGTCAACGAGCACCTTGCGGGGATTCTGCTCCGAGGCGCCGTTAACGCCGATGCAGAGGTTGAAGTCGCGGACGGAGTAGTCGAGGTTAAGGGCAATGACCTTTGAGGGAAGGCCGATTTCGTCGGCGTTCTTGACGCGGAAGAGCGACGTGGTCATGCGATATTCGTTCAGGGCGCTGTTGCTGTACTCGACATAGACCGAGTCGCTGACAGCCGAGTTGAAGGTTACGACGCCGTCGGCATAGGTGTAGAGCGATGCGTCGAGTTCGACGGCGTCGCCGGTAAAGGGCTTGCGCATTACGCGAGCGGTGGTTTCGGTGCCGTTGCGTAAAACGCGTGCGCTCATGTCGAGAGGAGCGCCGACGGCGAGCTCGCGGCTAACGGGCATGGCGTTCTGCAGGTAGTAGTATTCGCTCCATGTTGACTCCTGCAGGGGCAGGGTGGCAAAGTCCATGTCGTTGAGCATCAGATTGACGCTGTAGAGGTTGGGGTTGTTGCTAAGGTCGATTGACGTCAGCTTGTTGCGGTTTAAGAGCAGAGTCTGCAGATAGGTGTTTTTGCTCAAGTCGATAGAGGTCAGGTCGTTGCCGGTGAGGCTCAGGAACATGAGGTAGGGGTTATGGCTCAGGTCAATCGAGTTGAGTTTGACCCCGGTGTTGATAGTGCCGCTTGAATGGCTGGCAATGAAGTAGCGCAGCTGGGTGTTCTTGCTGAGGTCGATGTCGGTTATTCTGGTTTCCGCGATGTTGAGGTTGGTCAGGTTCAAGTTATTGCTGACGTCAACGCTCTCTATGTCGGTCATTTCGAGGCTCAGGGCGCGCAGGTTGGGGCAGCCTGAGGGATCAAGCTTGTGGAGGTCGAGGTTATGGTAAGCGTCGAACGACACCATGGCCGGATAGTCGCTGAGGTTGAACGACTGGTCGAGGTGGTCGATGATGTCGATTTCCAGAATCTGCAGGTCAGGCTTGGGCACTCCGATTTTGAGCGGGGTTTCGGCCGTGAACGGATTATCGGTCAGGTATATGGCCATCAGTTTGGTGAACGGCGTCAAATCGAGGCTGCGCAGGGCGTTATGCTCCAGGCTCAGAATTTCGAGGTTGGAGCATGCGGTCATGTCAATGTCGGTGATGTAGGCGCCGTCCATGACGATGACGTCGATTTTCGAAGCGTCGCCATAGATTTTGATGGTGCCGTCGGCATTGACGCGTGCGGGAATCCACGTGCCGAGGTAGTCGCCGGTTTCGGGATCGATCGAAACGACGTCGATTGCCACTTCGTTTTTGCCTGCGCCGAGGTCTATGTCGATGTAGGTGGGCTCTGTCGAGCCTATCAGAAACGAGAAACGGTTGGTTTCGCCGATTTCGGCGTATGCGTCGGAGTGGAGAGTTATTATCGGCTGTTCGTCGTCGGCGTCTTGTGCGGCGGCCGGGAACGCGAGCAGGCAGAGAAGGGCTGCTTTCAGGAGATTTTTCATTCTGTCAGGTTAGTTAGAGTATGACTAATTGCTTATTTTACGGAAACTTTGGCCGACTTGCCGTTGGCGTTGATTATATAGATGCCGGCGGGCAGGGACGAGAGGTCGAGGGTGAGTTCGTCGCCGGCAGCCGAGGCCTGCATTACGCGGCGGCCGTCGGCAGCAAAGACGCTTGCATTGATTGAGTCGGCGGTGCCGATGAAGATGCAGTAGGCGTTGTTGCCGGCAGGCGAGAGCAGCAGTCGGTCGTTGTCGACGGTTATGTCGCGGATGCCGTTTTCATAGCGCCTGATGGCTTCCTTGAGGCCTCCGAGCGCATTGAACTTGCCGGCGCCCCAACGCTTGCGTTCGGCGGTGTTGATTACGTCGTCGTCAACAATGGCGGTTTCGGCAATGATTTCCTTGACGTCGTTGACGGTCAGCTCGGGGTTGGCTTCAAGCCAGAGGGCTATTGAGCCGGCAACGAACGGAGTAGACATCGATGTGCCCACTTCCTGCTTCCAGAGGTTGGTGCGGTTTTCTTCGTCGAGGCGCGCCGAGCATGAGTAGTTGATCGAGCTCTCAGACATCTGCTTGGCGTAGGGCCATGAGATAGAGCTGATGATAGCCGCGCCGGGGGCGCAGACGGTGGGGAGGTCGCGTCCGTCGGCCAGGGTGCCGTATGATGAGAAGCCGCTGATCTTTCCGGGCAGGAAGCCTTCGCCCTCGTAGCGCGAAGTGCCTCCGTCAAGGCATGTCCATTTGTTGCGGGTGTTATATGAGCCGACCACTACAATGTTGTGGGCCACGGCCATGTCGGAAATGGTGCCGTCGGTCGAGCCGTCGTCAAAGCCCTCGACGCCATAGTTGTCCATCCAGGTGTTCAGGCCGTCGCAATAGCATGAGATTGTCTGGCCCGGATGTCCCGTGATTTCGAATCCGAGCACGTAGGAGTCGTTGAGGTTCGTCTTTGAGTTGTTGAGCATATAGTAGTCAATCATGCCGTAGTAGCGTCCGGTGAGCTCGTCGAGCTTGGCGCCCACGCCTACATAGCCCTGCTCGACGGCGCGGCAGAATGTGGGGTCGTCGACGATGTCTGACTCGGTGATGCTGCCCATGTTGGAGGTGGTGTAGTAGGTGCCGATGTTTTCGCCTACGATGGGCATGTTGAGCGCGGCGCGATAGTTGCGGTCGCGGTTATAGAGCACGGCCTTGATTTCAAACGGGGTGCCGTCGTTGCTCCACACTTCAACGCTGCCGTTGCGGAATGTGGCGCTGTTTTCGACCTCGGGGTCGTACTGGTAGTAGTAGGGGTAGATAAATGTCTTGACCACGCGGTCTTCCTCGGTCAGCTGTTTGGTGAGGGCGATTTTAAGGTCACCTTCGTTACCGGCCGAGAGGCATATGATGGCTTCCTTGCCGGCCTCGTCGAGATACTGGCCCATGGCCGAGCGCGGGTCGTGAGGGCCCTGGGTTGAGCCGAGCGACATGTTGATGACCATTGGCCACTGCATATAGTAGCGGTAGTTGAGCAGCGACTCCAAGCCATAGGCCACGAACGCGTCCTGCAGGTCGCCGCAGCTGACGCAGAGGTCGGCCTGGGGAGCTACGCCATAGAAAGGGCAGCTTTCAAGTTCGGTCGGCACCGTGTTTTCGGGCATCAAGGGGTCGGCCCAGGGGGTGCCTACCGAAACCGGTCCGGTGTAGCTGCCGCCGAGAATGCCGAGGGTGTGGGTGGCGTGATATGCGTTGGGGGTGTCGGTGGTGAACTGACCGATGGTTTCGTAGTTGTAGTGGTCCTCGACCACGGCGGTGCCGGCAGCGTTCAGACGCCCCCAGTAGAGGTAGCTGATGCGCGATTCGCCGGTGGCGTAGCGAAAGTTGATGTGGTGGGCGTCAATACCCTGGTCGACAATGCCGGCCACTACACCGCGGCCGGTGTAGGTGCGGGTGAGTTCCGATTCGGGTTTGCCGAAATGGATTTCGTCGATGTTCTGCTCGGCGCGGGCCACGTCCATGTTGGTTCGCGTGTCGCGCTGGAGGTTGAGGGCTTTTACGCAGGGCAGCGAGGCGATTTCCTTGGCGCGGGCCAGCTCTACCACGCCGACCACCACGTTGCCGCGCTGCGATTTTACATCGACTCCGGCTTTGCGCAACTCGTCGGCGCTGCAGCCGTCGTTAAGAACAATGAAAGCTCCCTGCACGGGCGCGACTTTTTCGGCGCGCATCTTTGCAGGCGAAAGTTTTCGGCTTGTCGATGCCGGTGTGAACTCCGAGCGGCGCAGCTTCGCCAGACTCTGCAAGTCGAGATTCTGAGCATAGATATTACAGCCGAATGCGATTGCCAACAGAGACAGCAATGTCTTTTTCATAAAAAAATAAGTGTCCTATTAGTGTATAAATGTGAATATTGAGCGGCAAAGGTAAGAAAAAATTTGTATAAAAACCGCATAATGATTAAATTTGCAATAACAATTAACGTTTTAATCAACTCAAATACGCTATGAGAATATCTATTAAGTCTATGGCTATTTTAGCCATGATTTGCGTTTCAGTTCAGGCGCATGCCCAGTTTAATTTAAAGAAAATGGCCGGTGCTGCCGTCAAGACCGCCCAGGCGGTGACTCTTACCGACGAACAGATGGCCGCCTACGTCAAGGAGTCGGTTGACTGGATGGATAAGAACAATAGAGTTTCAGCCCCTGATAGCCCCTATACCAAGCGTCTTGAAGCTCTGACCGCAGGGTTGAAGGATGCTGACGGAATTCCTCTTAACTTCAAGGTCTATGAGGTTATTGACGTAAACGCTTTTGCGTGTCCCGACGGCAGTGTGCGCGTGTTTTCGTCGCTGATGGATATTATGGACGACGACGAACTGATGGGCATCATCGGCCATGAAATCGGCCATGTCATGAAGCGTCATTCGAAAAAGGCGTTCCGCACCCAACTGCTTTCAGACGCTACCAAAGACGCCATTGCCTCGACCGGCGGTAAGGCTGCCGCGCTGACCGAGTCGCAGCTGGGCGACCTGAGCTCGTCGCTCATCAACGCAAAGTTCTCGCAGAAGCAGGAGAAGGAAGCCGACGACTGCGGCTATGATTTCCTCAAGGCCAACGGCCGTAACCCGTGGGGAATGGTCAAGGCGTTCGAAAAGTTCCTGGAAATGGAGGGTGGCCAGAGCTCGAGCTATGTCACAAAAATGTTTTCGTCGCATCCTGAAACCAAGGAGCGCATTGAGCGCATGAGCCGTCGCGCCGAGGCCGATGGCATTGCCCGCCCGTAATCTCACCGGTTTTTTTGTTATGATATGGAAAATCCGGCCGGGGGAAGTTTCCCCTTGGCCGGATTTTTTTGAGTTCTGGCGACGTGGCCGTCAGAAGTGTTTGCGCAGGGCGCGTATCGTGGCCAGATAGCCGTTATCGACCAGCAGCGACAGCGAATTGAGGTCAAAGGCCTGGTGGTCGGCCACTTCGGTCAGGTTGACCACGATGTCGCAGATTTCAAGGTCAGGAATAACGTTGTGTTTCGACATCAGGGCATATGAGCGCTGGGCAATCTCGATGATGTTCTTTGCCGGCGGGGCCTGATACATCGGCGAGCAGTTTATGCCTATGAGGTGGGTGCAGAGGTGGCGTATGGCCCATGAGGGCATGTTGTGGAGCACCCCGCCGTCGACGTAGCGGTGGCCGTCGATATTTACCGGCTCGAATACGATCGGAATCGAGCATGAGGCCACGATGCGTTCGGCCAGCGGCCCCTCGGTGAAGGCCATTTTCGTGCCGTGGTCAATGTCAGTGGCTCCGATAACTGTTGCAATCGGCAGGTCTTCGATGTTCTTGTAGGGCAAGATGCGTTCAAGGTGTTTCTTGAACCGATCGAGCGAGAAAAATGACTCGCGCGGCACGTGCATCTCGGCGAAATCGCGGAATTTGGAGTCGGAAAACAGTTTCAGCAGCGGGTCGTTGTCATAGTCGTTAAGCAGGCCTGCTGCGAAAAAGGCGGCCACCACGCTGCCGGCGCTGACTCCCGCAATGATGTCGGGAATCAGGCCGAGTTCGCGCAGCGCGCGCATGGCTCCGATGTGGGCAAACCCGCGCGCCCCGCCTCCGCTGAGGCATACTCCGAGGCGATAAGGCCGCGTGTGTGACGTAGGGATTTTCATGGGCGGGTGATTGGGTCGTGGTGGTGTGGTAAGAGGAGAGCGTTATGAGGGTTAGAGAGTGTGCTTACTTTTCGCGCATGAAGATTGAAATCGGCGTGCCGGTAAAGTCCCAGTTGGCGCGGATTTTGTTTTCGAGATAGCGGCGGTAGGGTTCTTTGACCCACTGGGGCAGGTTGCAGAAGAACACGAATGTCGGAATGCGCTGCTCCTTGAGCTGCGTAACATATTTTATCTTCACGAACTTGCCTTTGGTTGCAGGCGGCGGGTAGGCCGCAATGGCGTTGAGCATCACTTCGTTGAGTCGCGACGTAGGCACCTGGCGGTTGCGGTTGTCATAGACCTCGCGGGCGGTTTCGAGAACCTTGTGGATGCGCTGTTTGGTCAGTGCGGAGCAGAAAATGATGGGAAAGTCGGTAAAGGGCGCAAAGCGCTGGCGCACAGCATTCTCGAAATGGCTGATTGCGTCTTGCGATTTGTCGGTTACCAGGTCCCACTTGTTGATGCACACAACCAGGCCCTTTTTGTTCTTCTGAATGAGCGAGTAGATGTTGGCGTCCTGGGCCTCGATGCCACGGGTGGCGTCGATCATCAGAATGCAGACATCGCTCGCTTCGATAGCACGGATCGAGCGGATTACCGAGTAGTATTCAATGTCTTCGGTAACCTTGTTTTTCTTGCGTATGCCGGCGGTGTCGACCAGATAGAAGTCAAAGCCGAATTTGTTGTAGCGGGTGTAGATGCTGTCGCGCGTGGTGCCGGCAATGTCGGTTACTATGTGGCGGTCTTCGCCAATAAAGGCATTGATGAGCGACGATTTGCCGGCGTTGGGGCGGCCGACGATGGCAAACTTGGGCAGAGCCTCGAGCAGGGCGGCCGCGTCGTCGTCGGTTTCGGGAAGTTTCTTGACGATTTCGTCGAGCAGGTCGCCTGTGCCGAAGCCGCTGACGGCGCTGACGGGATAGGGTTCGCCGAGGCCGAGCGAGTAGAATTCGGCCACGTTATAGAGCCAGTCGTTCGAGTCAACCTTGTTGGCCACGAGGATAACCGGCTTTTTGCTGCGGCGCAGAATTTCGGCTACGCGGTCGTCGAGGTCAGTCACGCCGTTCATGGCGTCGACCACAAAGAGTATTTCATCGGCCTGCTCGATGGCCAGATGTACCTGCTTGTTGATTTCTCCTTCGAAAATATCTTCGGAGTTCACCACCCAGCCGCCGGTGTCGATGATTGAAAAGTCGCGACCGTTCCAGTCAACCTTGCCATACTGGCGGTCGCGCGTGGTGCCGGCCGTTCCGTCGACTATTGCGCGTCGGCTTTGAGTCAGGCGGTTAAAGAGCGTTGACTTGCCGACGTTGGGGCGGCCGACGATTGCTACTAATTGTCCCATTTTGTTGAATTAAAAGTGATAAGTTAAAGTTGTTGGCGAGGAGAGAGTGCGAGAGCCCGGCTGCGGCTTACTGAATGTAGCCGAACGATTTGAGTTTGTTTTCGCGGTTGCGCCAGTTGGGTTCGACTTTGACGAAGAGTTCCAGAAAGACGCGCTTGTCGAAAAACTTTTCGATGTCTTTGCGTGCGGCCGAACCTACTTTTTTGAGCATCGAGCCCTGGCGTCCGATGAGGATTCCCTTTTGCGAGTCGCGCTCAACGTAGATTACCGCCATGATGTGGATTGAGCTGTCTTTTTCCTCGAACTTCTCAACAATGACTTCGGTCGAGTAGGGCACCTCTTTTTCGTAGTTTTCAAGAATCTTTTCGCGGATAATTTCGGTTACGAAGAAGCGGGCGGGCTTGTCGGTCAGTGCGTCCTTGCCGAAATAGGGGGGCGATGGGGGCAGCAGTTCGACAATGCGTTTCATCAGGTTGTCGACGTTGAAGTTCTCGGCGGCCGAAATCGGGAATATCTCGGCTGCGGGCAGGCGGTTTTGCCAGTCGCTCACAATTTTCATGAGGTTGCCGTCTCCGCTGAGCAGGTCGATTTTGTTGATTACCAGCAGCACGGGCACTTTCTCTTTGGCTACTTTGGCCAGGAAGTCGGCGTTCTTTTCGGGGTCTTCGATTACGTCGGTAACGTAGAGCAGAATGTCGGCGTCGGTCAGTGCGCCTTCGCTGAAGGTGAGCATCGCTTCCTGCATTTTGTAGCGAGGCTTGAGCACACCGGGGGTGTCGCTGAACACGATCTGGTATGCGGGGTCGTTGACGATGCCCGTGATGCGGTGGCGCGTGGTCTGGGCTTTGGGTGTAATGATGCTCATTCGTTCGCCAACCAGGCGGTTCATCAGGGTCGACTTGCCTACGTTGGGGTTGCCGACTATGTTGACGAAGCCGGCCTTATGCTGTTGTTCCTGTTTGAGGGATTCTTCCATTGATGTCAGTTTGTTTCGGTTATGAAGTTACTATATGACCTTAACGCCTGTAGCCGTCAGTTGGTTTTTGAGTTAAAAGCGCGCGGCTGCTTGCCCCGCAAGTCCGGGGAGAAGCATCCGCGCGCAAAGTAGGTTGTTTGGCAGTGGCCGGTAGTAGTGAGGGCGTTTGAAGTTTTTTGGAATCAGATGTCCCAGATAACGTACATTGCGCCCCAGGTGAAACCTGCGCCGAAGGCGGTGAGCAGGAGCTTGTCGCCTTTTTTGATGCGGTCCTTATATTCGGCTATGCAGATGGGAATTGACGCTGCCGAGGTGTTGCCGGTGTGTTCGATGTTGACAAGCACTTTGTCGCGGTCGATTCCTGCGCGGTCGGCTACGGCCTCGATGATGCGGAGGTTTGCCTGGTGGGGTATGAACCAATTGACGCTTTCCATTGTCAGACCGTTGCGTTCTGCTACCTCGAGCGAGGAGTTGAACATGTTGGTTACAGCGTGCTTGTAAACGGCCCGGCCTTCCTGGTAGACGTAGTGCTCGTGGGCGTCGACGGTTTCGTGAGTGGTGGGCTTGGCGCTGCCTCCGGCCTTCATGATGAGGTTGTGGCAACCGTTGCCGTCAACGTAGAACTGGGCGTCCATGATGCCTACGGGCTCTTCGGTGGGCTCGAGGAGCATAGCGGCTGCACCGTCGCCGAAGAGTGGGCAGGTCGCACGGTCAGTGTAGTCGGTCATCGACGACATTTTTTCGGCGGCGACAACCACGACTTTCTTGCGGAGGCCTGAACGGATGTAGGCTGCGCCGTCTTGCAGACCGATGAGGAAGCCTGCGCAGGCAGCCTCGAGGTCGTAGCTGTAGGCCTTGCTCATGCCGAGGTCGTGGCATATGATTGAGCCGGTCGACGGGAAGCGGTAGTCAGGATTGCAGGTGCAACAAATGAGCAGGTCGACATCTTCGGCCTTTGTACCTGTCTGTTCGAGCAGTTTTGCAACGGCTTGCGAACCCATATATGACGAGCCCTTTTCGGGGTCTTTGAGTATACGGCGTTCTTTGATGCCGACGCGTGTGGTAATCCACTCGTCGTTGGTGTCGACCATCTTCGACAGCATTTCGTTGTCGAGAATGTCGTCGGGCAGGTATGAAGCCACTCCGGCTATGCGAGCGTAGAGCATGTTGTTACGTCAGGGGCGTTGTTTAAATCAGATGGCCTCGGCCTTTTCAATCACTACATGGCCGCGATAGAAACCGCATTCGCCACAGACGGTGTGGTAGATGTGCCATGCGCCGCAGTTGGGGCAAACTGCGAGGGTGGGCATTTGTGCTTTGTCGTGGGTGCGACGTTTGGCGGTACGGGTCTTTGATTGTCTGCGTTTAGGATGTGCCATTTTTCTTTATAAGTTTTGTCGTTATTGTTTTTTATTGTCGGGATTTGAGCTAATCTTCGTTGCTTGAACCGGAGTCGTCGATGTCGTCGTCGATCAGCTCCCGGTCGAAGTCGGTGTCATCGTCGGCTGCGTTGCTGACTCCGTATTTTTTGTTGAGTGCGCTCATGGCGCGGTTGCATTTTCCCTGAGGGTGCACGTGGCGTGGCGGAATGGCCAGCACCGCCGTGTCATAAATCATGTAGGCGACGTTGAGGTAGTTGTCGCTTTCGGGAATTATGAGCAGGGTGTCGCTGTCGTCGTTGTATTCCTCGCCGTATTTCACCGTGAGGTTATAAGCGGCGTCGATGTCGAGCGGCAGTTCGTCGAGGCAACGGTCACAGAGCACGGTCAGGGTGCCCGCAAGGTGAAATGACAACTGATATGCGTCGCCGCGATGGTCTACATCAAGAGTGACGTTGATGTCGGCATCGCGCACGTCAGAGTTCTCCATGTTGATGAAGAACTGCTTGTCGAGATGATACTCAAAGGTGTGCTTCCCTTCCGGCAAGCTCTTGAGCATCAGCTTGTATTCAGTGAACTTTCCCATTTGTGACTGTTGGTCTGTCGGTTGAAAAACTGCGCAAAGTTACGTAATTCTATCCAATTCCCCAAATCTTTTTCAAATTTCCTGCCTGCGCGTTGCCTGCGGCAGCCCCGCGCAGCCCCGTCCGAGGGTCTGTGTGTATAAAAACATAAAGCGAATCGTCATCCCGACGACTCGCTTCATAACCTTTATCTTAATCTAATACTATGAAAAACACACACTGCAAAGGTAGGGGTAATTTTTTATTCTGCCAACTAAACAGACGCTTCTTAACAACTATTAACTGCGTCAGGCATTAAAATTGCCCCGGCAGGAGTTTGTGCCTTTATTAGAGATGAACGTTGTTTGAGGCCTGTTTCTCCGCGTAGGTCTGCACGATAGCTTTAATCTTCGTGGCCATGCTCTGTTCTGCTTCCAGGCCGTGGCCAACGAGGTTATTGCGCAGCCACGGGTCGTCCTTGAAGTTATAGAGGCCGAACGGAGTCCATTCGGTCGGTTCCATCTGCATTACGTAATCGCCCATGACAAGCTGCGGAAAGTGGTTCCAGCGGAATCCCCACGTCGAGTCGGCGGGCATGTTGAGCACGTCGTTGCCGAAGGCGAAGTAGGGCTTGTCGTAGCCGAGCAGGCCGAGCACCGTAGGCAGTACGTCAATCTGCTGCATGTTGCCCGGGCGCACTCCGGGGGTGAGAGTGCCGCTCGGGTCGTAGATGGCGATGGGAATTTTCATTCGCCCGAGCTCGGTGTTGTAGACGTCGTGTTCCGGCTCGTGAAGAAATGCGTGGTCGGCCGATATTATAAATAAGGTGTTGCTGAACCAGGGTTGCTTTTCGGCTTCGGCAAAGAAGCGGCGCAGGGCGTCGTCGCTATAGCGCAGCGTGCGGTAGATTTCGAGTTTGCCTTCGGGAGGGAACCGGTCTTCCATCCCGGCGGGCACGTCGAAGGGGTGGTGGCTCGACAGCGAGAAGAGGCCTGCCACGAACGGGCGCGGCATTTCGTCGAGGTGGCGCTTGAAGTATTGCATGAACGGCCCGTCCCATATGCCCCATGTGCCGTCGAAGTCGTCCATTCCGGCCGTGTTCGGGTCGGCGACATACTCGTCGATGCCATAGTAGTTCTTGAAACCGGCCTGGCGGACAAAGGCCTGCAGGCCGAGCGATTCATTGTCGGCACCATGAAAAAAGGCCGTGTGATAGCCTTCGCGGTCAAGCAGTTCGCCCAGGCCGGTAACGTGGTTGAGCGAGTAGGGAGACACGACGAACGGCCTGCGCATGCGCGGCGTCGATGCGAGCAGCGACGGCAGGGCGTCGATTGAGAATCCGCTGTTGGAGAGCGTGTTTTCAAACCTGACGCATCGGGTCAGCAGCGAGTCGAGAAAGGGGGTGTAACCTTTATAGTTGCCGTCTTCAAGGTCGGGGTTAAGCGAGCCTACAAATTCGCGGCCGAAACTTTCGAGCACGAATATCACCACGTTGTGGCCACGCAGCTGGCCGCCGATACTGTCGGCGGGAAAGTGGAGCGGCGAGTACTCGGCGAGCAGGGCGTCGTCGGAGTCGAAAAATTTAGGCGAGGGCGAGGGTGTGCCTCCGATGGTGCGCAGCATTGCAAACGGAGTGTTCAGCACCAGGTCGACGTCGATGGGTTCGGTTGCGAAGCGCTGGGCGTAGCCTATGGAAATCGGGCGTGTAACTTTTGAAAGTGTGCATCCGCGCACGCCCCAGATAAACACTACCACCCAGAATGCCAGTCCGATAGTATGGCCGAGATAGTAGTGCCACAGCGGACGTCCGCTTACGGGACCGCGGGTGGGCACGTAGAGCTTCCATAGGGCCCACACCATTGTGGCGAAGAGCAGAAGGAGCGGCCAGTGGCTGAAGGCCTCGGTTGATATGATTTTCAGCATGTTGGCGGCGCTTTCGTTGCCGAACTCGTCGAACAGGGCCATGGTTGAGCGGTGTTGGCGATAGCTGAAAAACACGGTGTCGCAGAGGTTTGCGGCCAGAGCTACGGAGTTGGTGGCCACGTAGACCGTGCGCTCGAAGGTTCTGAATCCGTGGCGTTCCTTGTAGTGAAGCGGAAAGAAGGCAAGCGCCAGCCACAGGCAGTTGGTGTAGAGAATGGCCGAAGTGTCAAACAGCAGGCCGCCACGGCTGATGAGCCAGAATGACTGCCACGTGAGGTGAAACAGCCCGTGGTTGACTGCCAGAAATGCCAAGCGGGTCACCTCCATGAAGAGGTAGACCCAGAACAGATTGACCAAGGCAGACCACATGGTGGTCTGCCTCAGGCATTTCAGTAATTTTGACATTGGTTTACTGGTGGCCGCCGACGGTGACCTCTTTATTGATTTTCGAAACGAGGCCCTGAAGAACCTTGCCGGGGCCGAATTCAATGAACTCGGTGGCGCCGTCGGCAATCATGTTCTGCGCGCTTGCGGTCCAGCGCACGGGTGCGGTGAGCTGGGCAACGAGGTTGGCCTTGATTTCAGCGGGGTCGGTGTGGGGCTTTGCGTCCACATTCTGATAGATGGGGCAGATGGGGGTGTGGAACTCGGTGGCTTCGATGGCCGAGGCGAGTTCTGCACGCGCGGGCTCCATGAGCGGGCTGTGGAATGCGCCGCCGACCTTCAGGGGCAGCGCACGCTTTGCGCCGGCAGCCTTGGCGGCCTCGCAGGCGGCGTTGACTGCTTCGATGTCGCCCGAAATCACAATCTGGCCGGGGCAGTTGAAGTTTGCGCACACAACTACGCCTTCAATGCCGTTGCAGATTTCTTCAACCTTTTCGTCGGGCAGAGCAATGATTGCGGCCATGGTGCTGGGCTTCAACTCGCAGGCTTTCTGCATGGCTTTGGCGCGGGCGCTGACCAGCTTGAGGGCGTCTTCGAAACTCAGGGCGCCGCAGCTTACCAGGGCCGAGAACTCGCCGAGCGAGTGGCCGGCAACCATGTCGGGCTTGGTGTCAGCGCCGAGAATGCGGGCGGTGATTACGCTATGGATGAATACGGCCGGTTGGGTCACTGCGGTCTGGCGCAGGTCTTCGTCGGTGCCTTCAAACATCAGGTCGGTGATGCGGAAGCCGAGAATTTCGTTGGCTTTTTCAAAGAGGGCTTTTGCTTCTTCGTTGTTGTCGTAGAGATCTTTGCCCATGCCCACGAACTGTGAGCCCTGGCCGGGGAATACGAATGCTGTCATGATGATATATGATGATGTTGTTTGTTTTCGGGCTGCAAATTTATGGAAAAATTTCCGTAATTCCAAATCCGCTCCACTAAAGCGAAGCTTCGGGGGCAAAAATCAGCGGCAGGGTGATGTGGCTGCCAGAGTTTCCGCGCAGGCGTTCATGGCCAGGCAGCAGGCGCAGTTCAGCTCTTCCGGGAGGTTGGCGCTTGTTGGCGTCAGAATTAGCAGCTCGCCTTTGGCGCACTGGTCAAAGTCGTGGGCGCCCGGCTTTCCGCGCTCGCCAAAGCCGAGGTTCTGAATGAGGATGATTCTGCCTCCGACCTCTTCCGCTTTTCGGCGAATCTCTTTTTCGCGGCTACTGATGAAAGGCGAAATTCGGGGTGGGCGCGACGTACAGCCAGCTTGTAAGGGTTCTCGCGCAGATAGCTATAGATTGCGTCAAGGCTGCGTCCAGGCTTGAGAATCTGGTCGTTGAACCCGTTGGCAAACACCTGCTCGATGCCCGACAGCTTATTGACTCTGACCTTGAACGCCGCGAGCTTTCGGCCGAGGATATCGTCGAGAGGGCCGTCGACTGCCATCAGCAGATGCAGGTGGTCGGGCATTAGTGCGTATTGGTAAAGATGCAGTGACGGGTGAATCTCCGGCAATTCGCGCAGGACTTGCTTGATGGCCGTGCCGATGGCCGATGCTGCAATGAAAGGGCGCTCGAGTGAGCCGGCCAGGGTGCCGAAATCGCCCGCATCGGCGCTTTTCATCAGCGTCAGATGGTAAATTGCGCGCCCGCTATAGTCATGCCACTTCGCCCTGACATTACCCGTCCACATAACTCTTCTCTATTCTATTTTTTTGTCTAAGATTGGAACTTTAGCGAGGAGGGTCAGAAGCGCACGCCGAAAATGAATGTGGCCTGTTCTGACGACATGAAGAATGAATAGTCAGAGTTGAACAGGAAACTGGCGTTGGCCTTGACCGTGAGGTTGAGAAACAGCGCCCGGTGGTTGTAGACAACGCTCATGCGGCCGTCAAGACCGGCCGAGAGCATTTCCTGCAGCGGGCGTTTGTCGGCCTTGATGAGCGAGCGCCGATAGCCTGCGCCGGGAAGCAGCGTTATGTTGAACAGCCAGTTGTGGGGCATCACGGCGTTATAGGCATAGCCGGCCTGAGCCGTGAAGTTATGGAAGTTGAAGCGGTTTGCGGCCGGGAGCATGGCGGGCTTGAATTGGAGAATCTCGTCGGGCAGAACGCTGAAGTCCATATCAACCCGCTGCCGGGCATACATGAAGCCTACGAGCCATGAGCCGGCGCTGCGCAGTTGGTATTTCGAAAAGCAGTAGGCGGCCGCCTGCGAGTAGCGGCTATGGTTTAAGAAGTAGAATGCGTTGATTAAAAATGTGTTGCGCCGAGTGTTGTCGAGCGGAATGTTGACGCGCTTGCCTTCATTATAGTGGCCGAACTTTTCGATGACAGTGTTGCCCTGGGTTTTCTGGCTCAGAAGTTCGGCCGAGAAGCGCGCGCAGGTAAACGAGAAGTTAAACGTTGAGCGCGGCGAGTCGTTATGGCCTGTCAGCTTGTTCATGTTCCATGTGTAGCCGATGCTGACCGCCATGAAGCTGAGGTGTACGCCGGCGTCATATCCGATGTTGCTGCGCACTCTGATCTTTCCCTCGCCGGTTTTCTGGCCGGGAAGGTCAAATAGATAGCCGTAGCTCTGCATGCTGCCGGTGGCGTCGAGGGTAAGTTTCCAGTTTTTTCCGGTTGAGCGTACATAGGCGGGGTCGTAGTGGTTGAACACTCGGTCGCCCCAGTTATAGACCTTGAGGCAAAACTTCGGGAAGCGCGGATAGCTGATGCGCGGGTCGTTGATGTGAAATCCTGTTTGCCAGAGCTGGTTCACCCAGTTGCCGGTCAGGGCGACCGTGTCGGCCTGAGACTTCGTGTCGGCTTTGAGCGTAGCTATGGCTGTCGAGGTCAGATATATTATTATAATGAGTGCGAAACGGAGTTTCATTTCTCAATCAATGAAAGTGCTTTGGCTGTGAATTCAGGATCGTCGAAATCTATCCAGTGAATGGTGTGGCCCCGGCGTTCCATGCCTCTGAACCAGGTCATCTGTCGCTTGGCAAACTGATGTATGGCGGTTTCGAGCCCGGAGGTCATTTCCTCGAGGCTGATGCGCCCGACGGCGTAGAGAGTCAGAAATTTATATTCCAGGCCGTAGTAAATGAGGTCGTCGGGCGCGATGCCTGAGTCGAGCAGGGCGCGCACCTCGTCAATCATGCCGCTGTCAAGTCGCTGGCGCAGGCGCTCGCTGATTCGGCGGCGGCGTTTGTCGCGGTCAATGTTGACGCCGATAATCACCGCCCGGCGCGGATGGGGGCGCGACTGCTCCTCGGCCTCGGGATGGGCGGCATAGTAGGTCTGGATTTCTATGGCGCGGATTGCGCGGGCCGGGGTGTCGACGTCGGTGGTGTTGTGGAGCTTTTTCATCGAGGCGAGCATTGCGGTGAGCTCGTCGAGGCTCTTGCCGCGCAGTCGCATGCGCAGTGCGGGGTTTTCGGGCACCGGTGCGAGCTTCACGCCGTTGATGACCGATTCGACGTAGAGCCCTGTGCCGCCGCAGAGAATCGGTCGGCGTCCTCGGCCGGCAATGTCGTCAAGGGCGGCGTCGGCGTCGCGCAGGTAGCCGAACAGCGTGTATTTGCTGCCTGCCGGGCAGATGTCGATGAGGTGGTAGGGCACCTCGCCATACTCTTCGATGTCCTTACCCGTACCGAGGTCCATCGACCGATAGACCTGGCGCGAGTCGGCGCTGACTATTTCGGCGTCGCCCAGGGCGCGGGCCAGTTCGACGGCGCGGCGTGTCTTGCCGCTGGCCGTCGGCCCGGTGATGACAATCAGAGGCTTATTTTCCAAACTGCGTGTTGAAAAATTCGAGCATGCGTGAGTAAACCACCGCACGGGTGTTGCAGCCGTTGATCGAGTGGTTCATGTTGGGGAAGAACAGCATCTGAGGCCAGCGGTTCAGGGCAATCATGCGCGAAATTAACTCGACGGAGTTGCTCAGGTGTACGTTGTCGTCGGCTGTGCCGCTCATTATCAGCAGCGGGCAAACGAGCTTGTCTACGCGGTTGACCGGGGCGCTGCGGTCATAGCCTTCGGCATTGGCCTGCGGCGTCGACATGTAGCGTTCGGCATAGATTGTGTCGTAGTAGCGCCACGATGTTACGGGCGCAACCGCTACGGCGGCTCCATATGGGGCTCCGCTCGACGATGCCATCAGCGACTCATAGCCGCCGAAGCTCCAGCCGTAGATGCCTACGTGGGGCGCGTCGACGTAGCTTTGGGCGCGGAGCCATGTGAGCAGGGCGTTTTGGCTCTGCGTTTCGTAGTAGCCGAGGTTTTTGTAGACACACTGTTCGAATTCGCGGCCGCGCGCGCCGGTGCCCTTTCCGTCAACGCAGGCGATGATGTAGCCCTGAGAGGCGAAATATTGCGGCCAGTCAATGCCCCAGCGGTTGGTGACCTCCTGCGAGCCCGGACCGCTGTATTGGCTGATGATTACCGGATATTTCTTCGACAGGTTGAAGTCGGCCGGTTTGACCATCCAGCCGTTCAGCTCCGTGCCGTCGGCGTTGATGGTGAAGAATTCCTTTTTTGGCGCCGAGGCGAACCGGGCCTTGACGGCGGCGTTGTCTTCAAGTACGCGCAGTGTCTTTTCCTTGGCCGATGCGACGAGGGTGAACACCGGAGGCTCGCTGACGGTCGAGAAGTTGGTGACGTAGTAGTTGCAAGCGGGCGAGAACACAGCGGTTGCCCAGCCTTCGGCGGGGGTTACGGCCTGCTTCGTCTTTTTGCGGGCGTTGACCTTGAAAATGGTGCGGTTTACGGGGCCGTTTTCGGCGCTCTGATAGTAATATGAGCCGTCGGCCGTCTTGCCGTAATAGGCGGTGACGTCGTAGTTACCCGAGGTGAGGGCGCCGAGGTCATTGCCGTTATAGTCAATGCGATATAGGTGGCTCCAGCCGGTGCGGTCGCTGAAAATAACCATGCCGTCGGCTTCGTAGCTGACGCTCTCGTAGCATTCGGGACGCACCCATGCCGAGCTCTTTTCCTGATGAATCTGGGTGGCAACGGTGCTGCGCGGGTTTACGGAGTAGAGGTCAAGCCTGTTCTGCTCACGGTTGAGCGTCAGGGCAATCAGCTGCGATGAGGTGGGGCCGAAGTGGATGCGCGGAATGTATTCGATGTCGGCTGCGGGCAGGGCCAGGTCTTTGGTCTTGCGCGTTTCGACGTCATAGCTGTGGAGCGTCACTTTTGAGTTAGGTTCGCCGGCCACGGGATATTTGTAGGTGAAGTTGCCGGGATAGAGAGCATATTGCGTCTTGGGGTCGCAAGCGCCTTCATACATGGCAAAGCTGAACGCCGGCACGTCGGTTTCGTCGTATTTCAGATAGCAGAGCAGTGAGTTGTCGGGGGCCCATTCCATTGAGCGCGAGGTGGTGAACTCTTCTTCATATGTCCAGTCGGGCACGCCGTTGATAATCGAGTTGACCTTGCCGTCGGTTGTTACCGCTACCTCCGAGCCGTAGTCGACCTTGTGGATGTAGATATTGTTGTCGGCTGCCATGAACGCTACCATTCGTCCGTCGGGGCTGACTACGGGCGACTGCTGCATGGGGTGGTTGGCCGACAGCGGCACGAGCGTGTTGCGCTTGATGTCGAAGATGTGGTAGGCGGCGCGGAACGTACGGCGATAAATCTGCTCCTTTTCCTGATAAACCAGCAGCAGCGAGCCGTCGGGGCTGACGGTATAGGCGGCAATGCGGTCGAGCTTCACGTCGCCGCGTGTGCGGGCCACGTCGAGCACGGTTTCGGTTTTTTTGCCTGTGGCGACGTCATATCTGTCAATTGTCTTACCGTCGTCGCTCATCTGAAGGTAGGTCAGGCCGTCGGGCATGAAGTTGAGCGAGGCCGAGGCCGTAGCGTTTTTGGGGTAGACATATTCTGCCAGCGTATTGACGTCGACCGTGGCGGCATAGGCTTCGCCGGCACACATTGCGGCTACGACTACTATTGAAGTGATGAATCGATTCATATATAAATGATTGCGTAGATGAAATTTATTGCGTAATGATTAGAACAGCGTCAGCTGGGCGTCGGAGTCGGGCGCCGGGGTGTGTTTTGGCGGCTGATAACCGAAGTCGGGGTCGGAAGAGGGGGGCGTATGGCCTGCGGGTACTCCGCCAGGCAGGAGCCAGTCCACGCTGTCGAGGTCGGCCGACGCGTCATTTTCCGGGTCGTAGGCCCTGGTGTTCTGTCGGCGCGGGCGTCCGCGACGTTTTTTAGGCGCGGCGGGAGCTTCGGCGGTCCGGTCGGCCGCGTTTTCACCCGAGGCCTCGCGGCGTTGCTCAAGCGCGGCCTCCAGAGCCGACGCAGATTCATAGGCGGCGATTTTTTCGCTCAGTTCGGTTATTTCTCGCTCTTTGGCCTCGATGGTCTCGTCGCGTTCGCTGACGGTGCGCTGCAGTCGGGCAATGTCGTCGCGCAGGGCCTGCGAGTCGCCTTCGGTCACTTCGGCCACTCTGAGTTTGTTCATCAGCGAGGCTATTGTCAGCTTGTGCTGCTCGATCTGGCTGTCCAATTCGTCGATTTTGGCCTCAAGGTCGCGGTTGCGGTCGTTCAAGGCGCGCCGCTGGCGCTGTTCGCTCAGCAGGGCGGCCTTCTGCTCCTCGCGTTTGCCCGACACCTCTTTGCGCTCGGCGCGCAGCTCTTCGAGCTCGGCCTGCATTTTTGCGCGGTCGCCCGTCAGCTCGCTCACGGCCTTGCGCCGCATTGACTCGGCCAGGTCGGCCAGGGGGCTGCCGAGCACTGACGCCATATAGCGGCGCTGGGCCTCACGGTCAATGCATTGGGCGGCAACCGGCGGCAGCTGGGAATTGATAACCGCTAAAATTGCGTCAATGAGTTCGGTAGGGAGTTCGGTATCGCTGTTGGCCTGAGCGGCGCCATTGCCGTCGGTGGATGGAACCGGAGTTGAGGCCGGGGCCGCATCAACATCGGAGTGGTCCAGGTCGTCGAACTCGGCGTCAGAGCCAGATGAGCCGAACATATTGCGAAGAAACTGTGAAAATGCCATCTGATAAAATTGTATAAAAATAATCAAGGTGCAAATTTACGCAAAAATCGTGAAATTTGCACCCGGAAAACTCGGATATTTCTCTGCGAGGTTTTCAGCGGCTGATCAGAGGCTCTGAAGCAGCCCCGTGTCGGAGTCCATGATGTAGCCGGCCACTCTGATATCCTTGGCCATGAGCGGATGGTTGCGAATCAGGTCGACGGTCTCGTTGACAGCGTCGGCCGTGTAGGTGAAACCATGCAGCCAGCCGTTCAGGTCAATGCCGCAGTGGCGCATCAGCGAAATGTGCTCATCGTCGATTCCGCGCCGGCGCATCAGCTCGAGCATCTCGTCGGCGTCCATGCCCTGCACGCCGCAGCCGGTGTGGCCTATGACCATGATTTCGTTGACCCCGAGCTCATAAACGGCCACCAGCAGCGAGCGCATCGTTGAGTCGAATGGGTTCGTTATAGTCGCGCCGGCGTTCTTTATCATCTTGACGTCGCCGTTTTTGATTCCGAGAGCGGCCGGAAGCAGCTCTACCAGACGGGTGTCCATACAGGTCACAATCGCAATGCGCTTGTCGGGAAACTTCGACGTCTGGAACTTTTCATAGCCGCGGTTAGCAACGAACTCGCGGTTGAACTTCAAAATTTCGTCAATCATAGAAAAGAGTAGTGGAATGTGTTTACGGGATGCAAAGTTAGGACGTTTGGCCGAGAACACCAAGTCAACGCCGGCAAAATGCGGGCCCACCGGCTCGAAAAAGGGCAATGTGGCTGGCGCGTCGGGCTTTGCAGGCGGCCGTCAGCGGCGTCGGAAACGATAAAATTAGGCTGAAAAGTAATTTTTTTGGCTCAACTTAGTGATTATGTGGAAAAAAAATCGGATATTTGCAGTCGCGTTAGCGTAGGATTTCTCTCTGCGCCAGCTGCACAATCGAAATTTATATACAATAAATCAAAATATTAACGCATAAATACAATGACTAAAGCAGACATCGTTAGCGAGATTGCTAAGACTACCGGTATTGACCGCGCAAACGTACTCACCACCGTTGAGAAGTTCATGGAAGTTGTTAAGGACTCACTGATTAGCGGCGAAAACGTTTACCTCCGTGGTTTTGGCAGCTTCATCATCAAGACCCGCTCGGAGAAAACCGCCCGCAATATCTCCAAGAACACCACTATCATTATTCCCGAACACAAGATTCCGGCTTTCAAACCCGCCAAGTCGTTCGTTGAAGAGGTGAAGAAATAATAAATCTAATTTATCAGGAAATCTAATTATTAACCTCCAAAAAGCCTACCATTATGCCCAGCGGAAAAAAACGCAAAGGTCACAAGATGGCCACGCATAAGCGCAAAAAGCGTCTGCGCAAGAATCGTCACAAGAAAAAGTAATTCCGCTTTTTTCTTCCTGACGTAATTTGAACGATATAGAGAAACTTTTGGGTTGGGGAATCGCAAATGTAGTTGCCCCGCGGCCCAAAAGTTTACCTATTTTGTAGTAACTACTTATTTAACCCGAAACCAGCCGATGAAAAGCGAACTGATCGTTGACGTAACGCCCAACGATGTCTCAATAGCTCTGCTTGAAGACTCGAGACTCGTCTCCCTCCAGCGGGAGTCGCGAAGCGTCAGCTATGCCGTCGGCGATATCTACCTGGCCAAAGTCAAAAAACTGATGCCGGGGTTGAACGCCGCTTTCGTTAACGTCGGATATGAGAAAGATGCCTTTCTGCATTATCTGGATTTGGGTCCGAGCTTCGCTTCGTATATCGATGTGGTCAACCAAGCCCTCGATCCGAAGAAAAAACTGCCCGACACCGCAACAACCAAGCAGCTGCCCGATATTGACAAACACGGCTCTGTCTCCGACATGCTGACCCCGGGCCAGCGGCTGCTGGTGCAGATTGTAAAGGAGCCCATCTCGTCCAAGGGCCCGCGGCTCACCACTGAAATCACCTTTACCGGCCGCAACATGGTGCTGGTTCCGTTCTCAAACAAGATTTCAGTCAGCACAAAAATCAGCTCAGCCGCCGAAAAGCAGCGTCTGCGCAAGGTGGTCGAGGCAATCAAACCCGATAATTTCGGCGTGATTATCCGCACGTCGGCAGAAGGCAAGAAAGTAGCAGAACTCAACCATGAGCTCCGCGAACTCGCCGGCCGATGGGAGGAAACGCTAAGAAATGCCCGCAAAAATCTCGACGCCGCCCCAACCGCCGTCTATGAAGAAGCAGGGCGCTCGGTCGGTGTGCTCCGCGACGTGTTCAATCCCGAAACCTTCGAGGCCATTCACGTAAATGACGCCGACACCTATCGCCAGCTTCTCAGCTACGTCAATCTCATTGCTCCCGAAAAGGCCGACATAGTCAAACTCTATGCCAAAGACAAACCGATTTTCGATGCTTTCGGCATAACGCGCCAAATCAAAACTTCGTTTGGCAAGACTGTCAGCTTCCGCTCCGGCGCCTATATCATTATCGAGCATACCGAGGCCCTTCATGTCATCGATGTAAACTCGGGCAACCGCTCGCGTGCATCGGCCGACCAGGAGAGCAATGCTATCGAGGTGAATCTGAGGGCAGCCGACGAAATTGCCCGCCAGCTCCGCCTGCGCGACATGGGCGGCATCATTGTGGTTGACTTCATAGACATGACTCTGCAGGAAAACCGCCAGAAGCTCTATGACCACATGCGTGAGCTCATGGCTTCCGATCGTGCGCGCCACAACATTCTGCCGCTTAGCAAATTCGGCCTGATGCAGATTACCCGCCAGCGTGTGCGACCCGATCTCGAGATTGAAACCGCCGAAAAATGCCCGTCATGCGGCGGCAAGGGAACCGTCGAATCGTCATTGCTCTTTACTGACACTCTCCATTCCAAACTCGACTTCTGCATCAACGACCTCAAGAAGTCAGATTTTACGATGTACGTCCACCCGTTTGTCGACGCTTACATCAAGAAGGGACTTTTTAACTCGCTCTACCGCCAGTGGCGCAAGGAGTTCGGCAATAAGTTCAAGATTGTTGCCGACCAGTCTATAGGTTATCTGCAATACAAGGTTATCGGCCCTGACAAACAGGAGATTGACCTGCGCGAGGAAAAAGACGTATCGTCTGCAGCGACAAAAAACAAACGCAAAGCCCAGACCCGAACATCCGACAAAAACGACTGATAACAAAAAAAAATCCATCGGCCTCAAGGCAGATGGATTTTTTTGTAGCCCCGTGGGGAATCGAACCCCAATCTAAGGTTTAGGAAACCTCTATTCTATCCGTTGAACTACAGGGCCAACAACGCTTTCGTGTCTGCAAAGTTACAAAAAAAATGTTGATTTCTCTCACTCCTTCCCCGAAAACTCACTTTCCACCCGGAAACGCAGTTGGGATAGTACTCGCAATAGCAGCGATATTATCCATCTTAAGCCATTTCGTACGTTTTTTGACGAAATGTACTCATTGTAATATATGGTTTATATATTAAAATAAATAATCAAAAAAGGTTAATTAAGGTAATTTGTCTTGTTTGTAAAGTTTATTTGGCGTATTTTTGCGAAAATTAACCATTTATTTATTATGCTATTATCCTCTATTTAT
>DKUN01000013.1:30019-105761 GCA_002490725.1 Porphyromonadaceae bacterium UBA7203
CGTTTCGTTTTGGAAAGTTGCACGCTTCGTTTTCGCGATTGTATATTTATATTCGGCTCAGAAAATCCTGTCAAACATGCGTTGATCGCTTTTGCTCTGAGTGGATGTGCGCTATTGGTATGGGTTGTATTTGTCTGTTATGTCTGGCCTCAGGGTGTTCGCCGCAGGTGGTTGATGAGCCGAAGCCTGTGGTTGAGCCCCGGCCCGGTGGCGAAGATGGTGACGGGCGTTCAGACGTAGTGCCGCTTTTGGTTAACGGGCGTTCATGGATTACTCACAAAAGGACTTCGAAACTCCTCGAAGACGAAAGAATTCTTTATGTGCATGACTCCTATGACCGCTATGAGGTTATCGGCGATACGATGTGTATGGGGTATCGGTGCAAGCTGCTGTCGCACCACTCGGTTGAGCCCGGCAGCGACGGGTCATATTCCTTGCGCGAAAAGCTGGATAACGTAGCGCTTTACGAAAGGGCAGGAAGGGTCTATGCCATATATGATTATGACTATTGGAATTTTTCAGGCTGCCGACCTTCGGAGAAGCATAAAGACAGTTATGTAAAGCGGTTGATGCTTGATTTTAACTATCACTATGGTGAGACAATCAGTGCGGATTTATGGTCAATGACCACACCTGACTTAGATAGTGGGCCCGATGAGGGAGCTTTTAGTTTTAACGTTGCCCGCGAAGATACGATTGAGGTCAGAGGCCGCCGCTTCAGAGCGCTTGCACTGAGTCACGGCAGTTACACCACTCGCTACAACCCGTATTTCTGTGAGGTTGTTACTTATGACAATGTGCTGGTCGAGGGGGTAGGGGCTTATAGAAACAATTGGATTACGAAGCTTACTTTCCCGTCACACTATTGCAATGAGCGGTATCATAGCTATGTGGAAATGGTGGCCTGCTATTATGATGGCGAGCCGGTGTTTACAATTGATGAATTCAAGGAGTTCTATACTCCTGAGGCGGAGGATTCGCCGTGGCCGGATTATCCGCTCGAAATCATCTTCGATTAGCGGGCGGAGCGATAGGCGGCTACAGTGCGGCGAATGCCTTCGCGCAGCGAGGTGGGGGCGGTGAAGCCGAAGTCGCGCGTGGCGGCATCGGTTGTGCACTGCCAGTTGCGCTGCTTCATAATCTTGTATTTGTCGAGGTTCAGGGTCGAGGGCTTGCCCGTGAAGAGGCCTGCCTTCTGGGCAATATAGCTTACGCCCTTGACCGCCCACAGGGGCAGGCGCAGGGGCACCACTACTTTGCGGCCAAGCTCTTCGGCGACTATGCGGCGAAATTCGGCCTGCGAGTAGCTGCGCGGCTCGGAGATGTTGTAGCGGCGGCACACCGGGGCCTTTTCCATGGCCATGAACATGGCTTCGACGAGGTCTTCGACATAGATGAACGTGAGCAACTGCTTGCGATAGCCGACGCCGAAGTCAAAGTGGCGGTCAATCGACTTTATCATCATCAGATAGTCTTGTTCGTGGGGACCATAAACGCCTGTCGGGCGGAAAATAATCCAGGGCAGGCCGCTTAGGGTTTCGAGCCACTGCTCCGACTTTACTTTCGAAAGGCCGTAGCGCGTGTTAGGCCGCGGAATCATCTGTTCTGAAATCGGAGCATAGCCCTTTTCGTCGCCCGGGCCAATGGCCGAGAGCGAGCTGACGTAGAGGAATTTTTCGGGCATTTTGCCGCTCTCTTTCAGGGCGGTGGCAAAGGTGCGCAGATACTGGAAGTTGATGCGGTTGAAGTCCGGAAAACTGGCGCATTTGGTGGCTCCGAGGTTATAGATGACGTAGTCCCACTTTTCGGGCACGCTCTCAAGGACGGATTTGACGGCTGCGGGGTCGTCATAGTCAAACTCGAGCACTTTGAGCCGCTCGTCGGTCAGGCGGCTGCGCGATGTCGACGGGCGCACGCCCACGGTCGTGTCATAGCCCGACCCGAGGGCGCGCCCGGCGATGAAGCCGCCGATAAAGCCGCCGGCGCCGACAATCAGCAGTCGTTTCATAGGCTGACTTTCTGCGCCTGATTGCCGCGACGTATAATGTAGATGCCTTTCTGTGCGGGCTTGGCTATGCGGCGTCCCGAAAGGTCAAAGTATTCGGCCGAGGTGTCAGAGGTGTGGTCGGCTCCGATGCTTTCGATTGCGCTGTCGTCCGGCTCGGTCAGCGTGAAGTTGGCGCGCTGACGGCCTGAAGCCTCGGTCATGGCGTCGTTATATTCGTAGTAGACGTAGGCTGTGTAGTTGTTGTTGACAACGCCGTCAACCAGGTCGCCGCTGACGGTTACCGTCTTCGATTCGCCTTTTTTGACGTTGATCGGTTCGGATTCGAAGCGCGCAACGTAAGAGTTGTAGTTGCCGCGGTTGTTAATCTGCATGTAGATCGGACTGTTGAAGTCGGCGTCGACAGCCGAGATGGTTACGGTGAATGTCAGGTTGTTTTTTGCCGTGTTGTCGACGGTCAGGTCCGATGCCTTGATCTGGGTGTTGCCCGAAGCCTCGACCGTCACGGTGAGGGGGTCGGATATGCGATTGTTATTGGCGTCGGTCAGAGCCAGGTCGTACTCGCCCGAGTTGACAGTGATGTCGCTGAGCTGCAGTGACATTTCAAAGTCGATTGATGAACCTGCTTCGATGCTGAGGAGAGGTAATTTGCCGAGCTCGGCCCGCTTGATGGTCTGGCCTTTGGCGTAGAGAGCGGCGGTGATGTCGCCCTGGTACATCTCGTCTGACTCATTGGTTATCTTGCCGGTGAGAGTAAACGGTTGGGCGGTGTAGATGACAGCGGGGGCCGAAAGATTCGATGCGCTGACGGTGCCGGGAGTGTAGTCGCTGAAGTGGATAAAGCCGTTGCTGACGTTTACGCTGACGGGACCGGCTGTTCCGACGGGATAGTAAATCGGGGTGTAGGAGTTGGTGGCGGGGTTGTAACTGGCCAGCGTCATCCGGTAATCTCCGTCGGCAAGAGATGTCGGGAAGGTGACTGTTAAATTGTTGTTGATGCCATACAGGGGCTTGATGTTCGTAACGCGGCTGGAAGTGTTGATGTACTGGACGGTGCCGTCTGATTTGGTCAGCTGAACTGCCACAGTATAGTCACTCACGGTATAGGGGCTGCAATTATAGATGCCGGCATAAGGACCGGTATAGGTCAGGGTGATGTTGCGGCCGAGATTGGCGCTTGTAGTGGTAGCCTTGATGCCGCCATACATGAACATGCGCACCGGGGCCATGCTCTCGGAAGTGGTCTTGCCCTTTTTCAGGCCGTAGATGATGCCTTGGTAGAAGTTGAAACCTGCCGAGCCGCCGCCGATGCCCTGGATTCCGGGATCGAGAGCCGTCAGGGCGAAGTAGCCGTCGCTGACACCGCCCCATCCCCAGTTGACGTGGAAGAGGGCGTCGCCGTTATAGCCGTCGATTACAAAAGCGTGGCCTTCGTTGTTAGCGGTGCAGCCGTCGTAGTAAATGGGGTAACCTTCGGAGAGTACGTCGTAAATCATGTTTTCCCAGTCGGTAGTGCTGAACCAGTCGCGGTTGAGGTAGCCGAGGGTAGAGTCATAGTCGAAGTTGCGCACCAGCCCTTGAGCCGTGTTGTAGCCCAGGGCGCCGCTTGCGTCAGGGCTGTAGTTCATGTCGGATGCGTAACCGATTGCGCGCATGATGGTGGCCACGGCGGTTTTAGCATCTTCGGGGCTGCTTGATGAGTAGGTGTCGAGCATCTTATCCCAGTTTAAGCTGACCGTGTTGAAGAAGAGCGAGAGATTCTGGCCGCCATTATCCCAGTAATAGGAGTAGTTGCCGCCGTTGCATGTGGCGGGATAGGCGTAGACTTTGAGCACCTGGGCCATTGCTGTGGCAACGCATCCGGTCATGCTGCGCTTGCCTTGCAGCAAGGGGCAAAGCTGGTTGTATGGAGCATCCTGGTTCCATCGGGTAGCGCAGATTACCGGAATCGCGGGGCGGCTTTCGGTGGCGCGGGCTTCGGGAGCGGTGCGGATTACGTTGCCTTTGCGAAGGTCTTCGATTTCCGACGCATAGAAGTCAATCATGGCGAGCAGTGCCGGGGGCAGTTCCGTGCCGGCTACATAATTGTCGGAGTATCCGATGAGCGCGGGCGTCTCGCTTTCGGCCGAAACCAGAATCAGGCCTCCGTTGTCGGGGGTGAACATATAGAGTTGGTTTTTGCCTGCGTGGCTGACGGTCATTGCAGGTTCCATGTCGGCGGCGAGGCTTGTGCGCGACTTAATTTTGCGCGCGGCGGGAGTTTGCATAGCGCTGATTCTTTCCAGGGCCATGGCCGGGGTCAGCACCTCGGCCGAAGCAGATGCGGCTATTATCGATGCCGCAATGTAAGCAAAGATTTTTTTCATTTTGTGTATTTGGTGAAATGGCGGCAGTGGTGACTGCCGCCGCTGATATTACGGTTTGTTTGTTTTTTCTGATTAGGTGTAGGAGGGTTTCTTGGTCATTGAGTCGCGTATGGTGTCGACCACATTGATAATGTAGTCGCCCACTTTTTCGAGGTCGGCAATGGCGTCCATGTAGAAGATGCCGGCCTGATAGTCATAGAGTCCGCCGTTGATATTTTCAACGTTCTTGGCTCTGAGCTGATTGCGCAGGTTGTTGATTTCGCGCTCCTTGTTGTAGGCTGCAAGCAGCTGCTCGTCGCTGACGTTCTCGATGTTGTCGAGCATGTTGATCATGCCGTTCATGGCTTCGGAAACGAGCGCGAACATAGAGTCGATGTTGTCTTTTATGACGTCGTTGAAGTGCACGTTGACCTCCTGCTTGCGTGAGAGCACTCGGCCGAAGTTGTTGCAGCTGTCGCCTATCGACTCGATTTCGGAATTGATGTTGAACAGGGCGGCCACGCGGCGTTTGCCGTCGTTGCTCAGGCGGCCCTGGCTGGTGCGGTTGAGGAAGTCGGCTATTTCGCGCTCCATGCGGTCCGATATGTCTTCATATTTTTCAAGTCGCGAATAGAGCTGATTGAATTCCTTGGCCTTGGCGTTCATGTGGAGCAGCTCTTTGGCCATGCCTATCATGCGGTCAATGCGCTGGGCAAACACGCCCATTTCCTTTTCGACCTGAACGATGTTGAGTTCCGATGCGCTGATTCGCGAGCCGCCGATATATTTGAGAGAGAATTCCTCGTCTTGTTTCTTTGAGGGCACGATGTATTCGACGGCCTTGACGTAGAGGTCGGTCAGCCAAATCATGACGGCCAGGTTGATGATGTTGTAGAAAGTGTGGTAGAGCGACATACCGAAGCTGACCGAAATCTGCATGGCGGCAATCTGCTTGAGAACGTTGTGGCCGGCGGGCAGGGAGCCGTCGAAGAGGTGGTTGTAGACGGTCGGGTCGGTCTGTTCGATGTGGGCCACATAGCCGTAGAGAGCGCTGGGGTCGCCCTGGCCGATGGCGTTGGTCATCCAGTCAATCATCTCAACGAACGGGAAGAACACCGGGAGCATCCAAATGAGGCCGAGAAAGTTGAACAGCAGGTGGCCCATAGCCGTTCGGCGCGCGCCTACGTTGCCGCTCATCGATGCGAGCAGGGGGGTAATTGTCGTGCCGAGGTTGGCGCCGAGCACCAGCGCGCATGCCAGGTCAAACGTAATCCAGCCTTTAGTACACATAATCAGCGTGATGGCGAATGTGGCCGCCGATGACTGGATAACCATTGTCAGCAGACATCCGACAGCACCGAAAATCAACACTGAGCCGAAGCCGCTGTGGGTGTATTGCTGCAGGAAGGCAAACATTTCGGGGTTGTTCTGCAGGTCGGGAACATATTTGCTGATAAGGTCGAGGCCCATGAACAGGAATGCGAAGCCGATCAGGAATTCGCCGAGGCTCTTGTTGCGGCTCGATGAGGTGAACATCAGCGGCACGGCCAGGCCGATCAGCGGCAGCATGAAGGCCGACATGTTGACCTTGAAGCCGAAGAGTGCGATTATCCAGGCGGTGAACGTCGTACCGACGTTGGCGCCCATCATGACTGACATTGCCTGCGACAGGGTCATCAGGCCGGCGTTTACAAAGCTGACTACCATAACCGTCGACGCCGACGACGACTGAATGAGAGCAGTGATTATTATACCCGTCAGAGTGCCGCTCAAGCGGTTGCGGGTCATTACTGAGAGAATGTGGCGCAAGCGGTCGCCTGCAACTTTCTGCAGGCCTTCGCTCATAACTTTCATGCCGTAGAGAAACAGGCACACTGCGCCGAGCAGACACAGTAGGTCGAGAATGCTATAGCTCATGTTTTGTTATCGTGAGTTACTCTTTATGCCGACAAATTTAAGAAACATTCATGAATTATCCCAACAATTAGATAAAAATTCGTTATCTTTGCTCCAGCATATCAGTAATAATCTCTAAAAAAGTTCACATATGAAAGTATTGCTTATAAATGGAAGTCCCCACCCCGAGGGTAACACTGCGACCGCCCTGGCGGCTATGGCCGAGCGCCTTGAAGCGAACGGTCTTGAAACCGAAACCCTGTGGATCGGCGTCAAGGCCGTGCAGGGCTGCATCGGCTGTTATAAATGTATGGAACTGGGTCGGTGCGCTTTTCAGGATCAGCTCTATAACGATGTGCGTGCCGCCGTCGAGTCGGCCGATGCGCTGGTAGTGGGTTCGCCTACCTATTATGCCGGTCCTAACGGTTCGCTCTGCGCACTGCTCGACCGCCTGTTTTATTCGTCGGGCGCACATTTGCGCGGCAAGCCGGCCGCTGCAGTGGCAATCTGTCGTCGCGGCGGAGCTTCGACCACCTACGATCGTCTGAACAAGTATTTTCAGATGATGTGCATGCCGATGCCTAATTCGCAATACTGGAATCTCGTTTATGGTCGCAAACCGGGCGAGGTCGCTTTTGACGCCGAGGGCATGCAGACGTTGCGCACCCTGGCCGACAACATGACCTGGCTCATGCGTTCGATTGCCGCAAATCCGCGTCCGGAGCAGGAACCATGGCATATGACCAACTTCATTCGCCGCGACCTGACCACGCCGGCTGAATAATAATGCTGTAGCAGCCTCCGCGCCGTCAGAAAATAATGGCGGCGGTGAGGGCAAATGAGCGATTGACGGGCGAGTAGGCAGGCACCAGCACTGCCGCCTCGCCCCGCCGGCGGTCAAGTCCGAGCCAGCGCCGGTTGAACGGCAGCAGCCACTCGGCGGCGCGTGCGCTCAGAATGCCGATGCCGGCGCCTGCCAGGACGTCGTTGAGCCAGTGGCGCCCGTTGAGTATGCGCATGACTCCGACTCCCGATGCCACGAGGTAGCCGCAGGCGCCTACCCACGGGCCATAGTCCTGGCGAAGCAGTTCCGCGCCGAGAAATGCGGTAGCTGAGTGGCCCGACGGGAAGGCGTTAGTGCTCGTTCCGGTGGGGCGCAGTTCGCTGACACACAGTTTGGTACCTCGCACCAGGGCGGCGGTGATAATCGCGCCTGTGGCGCCGACAATGACGCGGTCGACGAATGGACGTCTTGACTTCAGGCCTGCAAAATCAAGAAACAGATAGCCTGCGGCGGGCAGATATTGGATGTAGTCGTCGTAGGGGGCACATTTGTGTATGCCGATTTCGCTGTTAATCCATCGGCGGGCCTGCGCCAGGGGCTTTATGCCCACGGCAACGGCACCGACGGTTATGAGCGTGCCGGGAACTATGAGCTGCCGAGGTGTAAAGCGTAGGGTGTCAATCCTCTCGGTGTGTGTCGAGTCGGATGCGAGCGCCTGCGTGATGCAAGTAGCGGCCACAATTATCAACAGGAGAACTCTTTTCACGCGGCAAAGGTATATATTTTTTGCCGAATAATTGTCAATATGAAAAATAATTCTCACCTTTGCCGGACTATGAAGCCTGTAATTACCATCATTGCCGCCGTGTGTGCCAACGGAGCCATCGGCCGCCGCGGCGACCTGCTCTACCACATCTCGGCCGACCTGCGCCGCTTCAAGCAGCTGACCATGGGTCACCCCATCATAATGGGGCGCAAAACGTTCGAGTCGTTCCCGAAAGGCCCCCTGCCGGGCCGGCGCAATATTGTAATTTCGCGTAATCCCGACTATGCTCCTGCAGGAGCCGAAGTCTATGCCTCGCCCGAGGAGGCGCTTGAGGCATGCGGCGATGCCGGCGAAGTGTTTGTGATTGGCGGCGGTGAGATTTACAGCCGTTTCATGCCACAGGCCACGCGACTGATGTTGACAGAAATCGATGCCGCGCCCGACGATGCCGACACGTTCTTCCCGCCTCACGGACTGACGCCGTGCGAGGCGTCTGACTGGCAGGGCGAGGAGCCGCGCTATCGCTTTGTCACTTACTCGTAGCGCATGGTCGATGCCGGCGATATGCGGGCAATAATCATGGCGGGAATCATCAGCACGAGCCAGCTCAGAAGCAGCGCGCACGCATTGAGCGTCACGACGGCGACGGCCGTGATTTTCACCGGCACGAAGTCGACGTAATATGATGAAGGGTCGAGCGGAACGGCATGGGTGAGAGCCTGGACGGCTATCAGCACAAGGCCCGCTGCATTGCCGATGGCCAGGCCGCGCACAACGAGGCGCTCGGCCATGAGCATGAACACTTTGCGAATCTGGCCGTTAGTGGCTCCCATCGCTTTTAGCAGCCCTATGGTGCGCACCCTTTCGAGAATTATAATGAACAGCGAGCTCACAAGGGTGAAAGCGGCTACGAGCCCCATCAGAATCATGATGACGGCCTCGTTGGTGTCAAGCAGCTCAAGCCATGAAAAGAAACTTGCGTCGCTCTGTAGTATGGTGGTGATTCCATAGGCCGAGGATAGGCGTCCGCTATAGTGGGCGGTCAGCAGCGACGAGTATATTTCGGAGGCCAATGACTCGATGCGATCGGCAGGAATGTTGCGCAGGCCTAATGACTGCACATGGCCCGCCGGTATGGACGCGAGCCCCTCAATAAGCGCAGGCGAGCAGAAAACTACCGAGGCGTCATGTTCGCCAAATCCGGTGTGATAGAGGCTGTCGACCGTCAGGACTCTCACGCGGATGCGGTCGTCGACAAAGAAATATGACGGAATGCGGTCGCCGGGCTTGAGAGAGAGTTTTGCGGCGATGTTGTCCGATAGAATAACCGCCGTGTCGGCCGGCGGATTATCGGCGAGGCTGCGGAACTCCACGCCCATGAAGTCGTCGGGGGTCTTCAGAATTGATGGAAGCGACGTGTGGCGCACGATTTCGGCGTCGGCCGGAATGTTTATGGCGCTGATTACTTCGGCCGGGTTGAAGGCCGACGGCCGGTTGTCGGTTGCATAGCCCGTAATGGTTATGCAGTCGTCAATGCTCATGATGCGACGGGTCACTTCCTGCTTGAAGCCATACATGACGGCCGCTGAGAGCAGCATGACCATGATTGACAGCGCCACGCCGGCAACCGCCACGCCTACAGCGGGCGACACTCGCCTGCGCCCTTCGGGCTTCCAGGCGAGCCGCCGGGCCAGAGTCAGTTCAAATCCCTTCACCGATGGCTGAGTAGAGGTTTTCGCAGGCATCGTCGAGCAGGTCAAGCACCAGCTCGAACCCTTCGGCGCCTTCATAATAGGGGTCGGGCACATGGTCGTAGCGGGCGCCGGGCGAGAAGAATTCGGCCATGCCGCGCACCTTGCGTGCGGCCTCGACCGATGGAGCCAGCGCGCGCAGATTGCGCAGGTTTGAAGCGTCCATGCCGATAATCAGGTCGAAGTTGTCGAAGTCGTCGACCTTGACGCGCCTGCACGAGTGCACCAGATTGATTCCGCGCTCGCGGGCGTGGACGCGCATGCGGCGGTCAGGCTGCTCGCCTACATGATAGCCGGCCGTGCCGGCCGAGTCGATGACGAAACGGCCGGAGGCGCCGTGGTGCTCAACTGTCTGTCTGAAAATTGCCTCAGCGGCCGGGCTGCGGCAGATGTTGCCCAGACACACGAACAGGACCCGTGTCTGCGGCTTCTGCATTTTTTCTCCATTCATATCTGCAAAGTTACGGAAAAAAATCGTAATTTTGCGGTATATGGAAAAGAAGAAACTACTTGGAATGACGCCCGGTCAGCTGCGCGAGGTAGCTGCGGAATGTGGCTTGCCGCCGTTTGCGGCCAAGCAGATAGCGCGTCGCCTGTATGTCAACCGTGCTCGTTCGATCGATGAGATGACCGAACTGTCTAAGCGTGGCCGCGAGATGCTGGCCGCAAGCTATTGCGTGGGGCTATCGGCTCCCAAGGCCGAGGCCCGCAGCGCAGACGGCACGGTGAAGTGTCTGTTTGAGGGCAAGGGAGGCCGCGACGTCGAGGCCGTTTATATTCCCGACAGGGAGCGCGCCACGCTTTGCGTTTCGTCGCAGGCGGGGTGCAAGATGGGGTGTCGATTCTGCATGACCGGCCGCCAGGGATTTCACGGCAATCTGGAGCCGAGCGACATTATCAATCAGATTTTCAGCATTCCGCAGTCTGAGTCGCTGACCAACATAGTGTTCATGGGAATGGGCGAGCCGCTCGATAATCTCGACGCCGTGCTGACGTCGATTGAAGTTCTGACCGCCCCATGGGGATTGGGCTGGAGTCCGAAGCGCATAACGGTTTCGAGCATCGGCAAGCTCGCCGAACTCAAGCGTCTGCTCGATGAAACGAAGGTGCATGTGGCCATCAGCGTCCACGCCCCCTTCTCCGACGAGCGCGCCGAACTGATGCCGGTCGAGAAGGTCTGGCCCGTGGCCGAGGTCATAGAGCTGCTGCGCGGCTATGATTTTGCACATCAGCGACGGCTCACACTGGAGTATATAGTGTGGCGCGGGCTGAACGATGATCTGCGCCATGCCGACGCGCTGGCGCGACTGGTGCGCGGCGTTGACTGCCGCGTGAACCTGATACGTTACCATTCGCTGCCCGACGGCGACTTGCAGACGGCTTCGGAACAGACCATGACAGCGTTTCGCGACCGCCTGAACTCTCACGGAGTAACCGCCACAATCCGCGCCAGCCGCGGCGAGGATATTCAGGCCGCGTGCGGCATGCTTGCCGGCGAGGCCAAAAGACAGGAGGGTGAGTAATGATAACTGTGGTCATTCCAGTCAGGAATCGTGCCGAAATCGTGGTGCGCACGCTCGACTCGATTGCGGCTCAGACCCTGGCGCCCGACGCCGTGGTGCTGGTCGATAATGCTTCGACCGACAATAGCCTCGCCGTTCTGCACGGCTGGGCCGAGTCGCGTCCGTCGGTCGAGGTTATCGAGGAGTTGCGCCCAGGAGCGGCGCGTGCGCGTAATGCCGGACTGGAACGGGTAAAGTCGCCCTATGTCATGTTTTTCGACAGCGACGACGTCATGCCCCGACGTCACATAGAGCAGGTTACGGCCGGCCTTAAGAGTGCGGGCCTGCCTGATGTCGGCGCGTTCGACATGGAACTTATCGGATTCGACGGCGTGAAGTCGATGAAGCCGTTTCGCCGTGGCGACGCCATGAAGATGCACATTTTTCACTCAACGCTGTCGACTCTGCGATGCGTTGTCAACACGGAGCTGGCGCGCCGTGTGGGGGGCTGGAACAACAATCTCGGGGGGTGGGACGACCTTGAGTTCGGCGTGCGCCTGCTTGCGGCCAAGCCGACGCTTTCATATCTGCCTCTGGCCGAGCCTGTCATGGCCTTTGCCCAAGTCGAGAGCATCACCGGAGTGGATTTCAGCTCAAAGGCGGGCGAGTGGGAACGCGCGCTCGATGCCTGCGAGGCGACTTTGCGCCACACGCCTTATCGCCGCATGATAGATTATCGGCGTGCCATTCTTGCGGGGATGTACCGTCGCGAAGGGCACGCCGAACTGGGCCATGGACTGGCCCGCGGTTTTAGAATGAAGTTGATTGAACGCTACGTGGCCATGGGAGGCCGCGGCGTCGCTTATCTGGCGTAGACGCGCGCCGCGCTTTATCAGCGCGCGGCGCGTTTGCGCTCAAGCTCGTCGAGAATGATTTTGCGCAGACGGATGTGGTGAGGGGTAACCTCGACATATTCGTCTTCCTTGATGTATTCGAGCGCTTCTTCGAGCGAGAATACGACCGGCGGAACGATGCGCGCCTTGTCGTCGGCGCCGCTCGCACGCATGTTGGTGAGTTTTTTCGATTTGGTAACGTTGACAACGATGTCGTTGTCTTTGGCGTTCTCGCCAACGACCTGGCCGGCATATACTTCCTCCTGGGGGAAGATGAAGAAGCGTCCGCGGTCCTGGAGCTTGTCGATTGCGTAGGCGAAGGCTGTGCCGCTCTCCATGGCGATGAGCGAGCCGTTGGTGCGGCGTTCGATGTCGCCCTTCCAGGGCTGGTATTCGAGGAAGCGGTGGGCCATGATGGCTTCGCCTGCCGATGCGGTGAGCACGTTGTTGCGCAGGCCGATGATGCCACGCGAGGGAATGTGGAATTCCATGTGCACACGGTCGGTGCCCTGGGCGTTCATCGATACCATTTCGCCCTTGCGTCGGGTAACCATGTCGATGATTTTGCTCGAGTACTCTTCGGTCACGTTGACTGTGAGCAGTTCGACGGGTTCGCATTTCATTCCGTCGATTTCCTTGATGATAACCTGCGGCTGGCCTACCTGGAGTTCATAGCCTTCGCGGCGCATCGTTTCAATGAGTACCGAAAGGTGGAGCACACCGCGGCCAAACACGGTCCATACATCCTCGTTGTTGGCTTTTTCGACGCGTAGCGCCAGGTTACGGTCAAGTTCGCGCGTCAGGCGGTCGCCGATGTGGCGCGAGGTCACATATTTGCCGTCCTTGCCGAAGAATGGCGAGTCATTGATGGTGAAGGTCATTGACATGGTCGGCTCGTCGATTGCGATTCGGGGCAGGGCCTCGGCTGCAGAGGGGTCGGCCACGGTGTCGCCGATTTCGAAGTTTTCAATGCCGACCAGCGCGCAGATATCGCCCGAGTTGACCTCGCTGACCTTTTTGCGCCCCATGCCTTCGAAGGTGTGGAGTTCTTTGATGCGCTGCTTGACGGTCGAGCCGTCTTTTTTTATGAGCACTATGTCCTGGCCCTCGCGGAAGCTGCCGCGGTGAACGCGGCCCACGGCGATACGGCCCACATAGCTCGAGAAGTCGAGCGAGGTGATAAGCATCTGCGATGCGCCCTCGTGGGTTACAGGTTCGGGAATGTACTCGATGATAGCGTCGAGAAGGGGCAGAATATTGTCGGTAGGCTTGCTCCAGTCGGTGCTCATCCAGCCCTGTTTGGCCGAGCCGTAGATTGTCGGGAAGTCGAGCTGGTCTTCCGTAGCGTTGAGCGAGAACATCAGGTCGAACACCATTTCCTGCACCTCGTCGGGGCGGCAGTTGGGTTTGTCGACCTTGTTGATTACAACAACGGGTTTCAGGCCCATGCGGATTGCCTTTTCGAGCACGAAGCGCGTCTGTGGCATCGGGCCCTCGAAGGCGTCGACCAGCAGCAGGCATCCGTCGGCCATGTTGAGCACACGCTCGACCTCGCCGCCGAAGTCAGCGTGTCCGGGGGTGTCGATAATGTTGATTTTGTAGCCTTTATAGTCGATCGAAACATTCTTTGACAGGATTGTTATGCCTCGCTCGCGCTCCAGGTCGTTATTGTCAAGAATTAGTTCGCCTGTGGTCTGATTGTCGCGAAAGAGGTGCCCGGCCATCAGCATCTTGTCTACTACGGTAGTCTTGCCGTGGTCGACGTGGGCAATGATGGCAATGTTTCTGATTTTCTGCATATAACGTGAATTTATGTCCGTTTTAAGGCCACAAAGTTACGAAAAATTACCGAGAATACAATCAGAATTTGTCGAAGACGCCGTCTTCCCAAAGACCTTTGTTGGGGTCGGAGTTGATATATTCGATGCGGTTTTCTACCCAGTTGCGCAGAGTCAGCACGTTGGTGTCGAAATTCTTATACTGGCCGCGGGTCAGGCCTTGGGCGTTGGCCGAGGGACGCAGCGATTCGGCGTATGCGTCGAACGCCTGCCAGAAGGCCTCGCGACGGTTGTTGTAGAAGTCGTCCCACACTTCTTTGAAGCGCTTCTGGAAAGCCTGTGTCTTGCAGAGTTTGTAGAAGAACACGCCCGCGCGTCCGTCGTTTGCGCCGTTGCTTGCGGTCTGGAACCCGAGAAGGGGGTTTTCGTAGGTGGGATACCACTCCCAATTCCATGAACCCGGGGTCTGGCCCTTGCTGTAGGTGGGGCTGTAGCCGAAGGCCCAGTCAAAGTCCCAGCACGGACCGAAATACCATTTGCCACCTTCGGTTTTATATATATACACGCTTTTGGGATGGTCGATTTCCTGGTTGCAGCATATGTTGAACACCATGATGTAGCGTACGAGCGACTCGATGTCGCATGCCTGGAAAATGGCGCTTTCGTTGCCGCCGTCGACCGTAGAGAGGAAGCTGTCGAAATCGTCGCGCCACTTCTGTTGCCAGTTTTTGGCCTCGGTGGGGTCGGTTGGTGCATCGGGATCTTTGACTTTTACGGGAAGGAAATATCCGTTGGCGCTGTCGAAATAGCCCGATTCCCAATATATCTCGTCGCTTTTGACGGCGTTGTTGTCGAGTTCGAGCATGATGGAGCGCGCCTCGTCAACGGCCGGCAGGTCTACCGAACCGTTGTTGAAGCCGACTTTCTCGGTCAGCATGTAGGAGCCCTTATAGATGTTGTTGAGGTATACGTCGACCGGTTCGGCGTAGTTGATCCACGGCATCTCGATGATTTGGCCGAAGTTGAAGGCCACGAAGTTGCGCATCATCGATTCGTCGATGTAGTTGGCGAGCAGAACGAAGTTCTTGGCCTTTTTGGGAAGCAGCATGCGCTGTTTGACGTCGAATTTCAGACGATAAGGCTTTTTGTCATATCCCCAGGTAGAGTTGCCTCGTCCGCGGATGCGCACCCGCTGGGTGAAGTCGTCTTGCCATCCGCGGCCGAAGAAGTTGATGGTCGCGTCGAGATAAGTGGTCTTCGATGTGATTTCGGTGACGCTGCTGTCGTCGGTGTTGATATGGAGCGCGGCGACGTTGGGGCCGATTCTGAAGAAGTCCATGCTCGAACCGTAGGCCACGGTGTTGCCTTCGGGAGTGTTGACAATCATCGAGCCGGTGGTTTCGTCGAAGGTGATGTCGAGCACTTCCGACATGTCGAATGTCTGGTAGCTGTTGCCATCGGGATAGTATATATGGAGCCAGGGGTCCTGGGCGTGGGCCACGAGCCCTGAAACTACGAGGAGCGAGGCTAAGGCTTTGCGAATGATGTTCATGGCTTAAAGAATTATTTTCAGGGTTGTGGTGTTGACGTTGAGCAGGTAGACTCCGCGGCCGAGGGCGCCGGTGTTGATTACGGCGGTGCCCGATGGGCTGACAGCGGCGGTCACGACGGTGATGCCGGTGGTGTTGATGAGGCTGACGGTGTTGGCGTCGGTGATGCCGCCGACTGTGAGGCGGCCTTCGCTGTGGCTCAGGGTCAGGGTGTGGCAGTCGGCTGCGACGCTTTCAATCGCACCCGATTCGCCGAGTGTCCAGTTGAAGTCGGTTGCTTCAGACCTTGCTCCGTCGGGTTCTATGAAGAGCGACGCGGGAACTCTCATCGAGTAGTTGCCGTCGGCGGTTGCGGGCAGGTCGGATATGATAAAGCTGTTGCCCGAAGCGAGCAGGGGCAGCTCAGAGGGCTCGATGGCGCGCATCAGGGTTGACCCGTGCATGAAGCGGATGGGTTCGTTGATTTCGGGGTTGAGGCGCATGGCCGTGCCGTCTGCGCCCGACAGAGTAACGCTGCCCAGATGGTCGGTCTTGCCGGGAGCGGGAGAGGCGGTCAGGCCGAACGTGGCGGTGAGCACGTCTTTTTTCGGGCCGATATAGCTTTCATTGCCGAAGTCATAGTTCTCGAAGTTCATGCGGGCCACTTCGGCGGGAGAGTATTCGATGGTTATGTCGCTGTTCGACATGCGTATGTAACCGTAGCCGGCCGACATGGTCAGTTCGTTGCCGTTGATGGCGATGCGGTGAGGCGTGGCGGAGCCCATTGGAGTGATTTTGATGGCGTTGAAGCTGCCCGACGAGCCGCCCGACGAGCCGGGCTTGCCCTTGAATAGGTTCATTTCGGCGCATGCGGCGGAGTTGGAGTTGGCCGACGTGATGTTGACAAACAGGATGTAGCGTGCGGTCGAGGCTTTTTCGAACTGGATGAATTTTTCGTCGGTCGATTCGGCCCATGAGCCTGACTCATCGGGAGCGCCGAGAGCCTGCACTATGGCCGTCACCGAAGAGGCCGGCGTGGATCTCATGTCGTAGCTGCGCGCATAGACGTAGTATGATGTGCAGGCTGTGTTGGTGGTGTTCTGGCGGGGAGTGAAAGCCAGGCCGTCAAACTCGCTTGTGTCAGAGCCGCGGTCAATCATTATCCAGTGAGGGTTGGTTCGCTCTGCCGTGCCTGATTCGGCATGGTAGTTCGAGTGCCAGCAGGTGTTGATGTTGTTGTCGTGAATGCCCTCGAGTCCGGCTATGTCAGGGCTTTCGGCTGCGCAGGTCGAAGAAGCATACCAGGTCCATCCCGAGCGGTCAAGATAGTCTGTGGCATAAGCGTTGGCGCTGCCGCCGGCGAACACGGCGCCAAGTGCGGCGATAGCCTGCAGATATATTGTCTGAGATTTTTTCATGATAATGAAAGGTAACTGAGGTATTTGTTTTTACGCCTCAAAGTTACGCAAAAAATCGCTTCTCTGCAATATCTTCGCCCGTGAGAGTGCGAACGACTCCCGCCGGCCAGTCCGGCGGGAGTCGAAAATCAGGGTCGCGCGTGCTCGCCGAGCTACTCGTTGTCGGATTAGCAAAGGCCGCTGAGGTCGGGTTTATAGATGGCTGTGTCAATTGACGCTCGGCGAATGAACATTGTCATATATATCGGCAGGTAGGTGACTGGGCCGACTGTCTGAATGTTGGACGAGCAGAGTACGTAGGCGTTGTGAATGTCGTAGTCGTCGTAGCTTATCACGTTTGACAGGGCGTTATGCCGTTTGTAATCTTTTCCGGATTTCACCTCGATGGGTATAACTCCATTTGAGTCGGCTATGATGAAGTCGACCTCGCCCTGGCGCTTGCTGTTGAAGTAAAACGGAGTGAAGCCGTGGCAAAGCAATTCCTGGGCCACTGCGTTCTCGTAAGTGGCGCCATAGTTGATGGCTACTTCGTTCGATAGGATTCTGGCCTGAATGCTGTCGGCGTATTGAGCGGTGAGCAATCCGGTGTCGTTAGCAAAGAGTTTGAAGAGGTTGCGCTGTGCGGCGAGTTTTAGTGGCTGGCGCGGCTCTTCGACGTTATAGACGGGAATGGCCACTCCGGCGTTTTTTAGCCATAGAAAGTCGTTGCTGTATCTGTCGAATTTCGCGTGCTCGTTGAGTTTCTTAAGTATGAAGCGCTTGTTTTTGGAGTTCAGTTCCGATGGAATGAGGTCGAAAATCTCTTTTATCTGCAGTTTGTTGTCGGCTGAATATCGCGCGATGTCTTGTCGGTAGAGGTCGATGATGTCGAGTTGAGTGCGCTCGACTATGCGCAGGTCGTGCGTTGCGAGATAGCGCTCCACTGCGGCGGGCATACCGCCTATAATTGTGTAGAGTCTGAATAGTTCGAGCAGGCGTGTATTGATTATATCGTCGACCGGCTGCCTGTGTTTCCAACATGCTTCAAGATGAGAGAGTATGCGGTCGGCAACTCCGGCATTTATGATGAATTCCTCAAAGTCGAGGGGATATACCTCTTTGACTCCCATATATCCGACCGGGACGGACTTAATATCCTTCAGCTCGACACCCAGCAGTGAGCCGCTAAGGGCGTAGCGGTAGCTGCCTTCGTCGACCAGGAACTTAATGGCGGTGATTATGTTTTCGCAGCATTGCACCTCGTCAAAAAAAATGAGTGTGTCGCCCTTGATGAGCGGAGTTGACGTGAACGCGGAAAGGCGCAGCAGGATTTCGTTGGCCGAGGTGACTCCGTTAAACAGGCTGATGGCTTCGGGATGTTCAATGAAATTGATTTCAATAAATGATTTAAAAGTCTTGCCGAATTGGCGTATGGCATACGTTTTGCCGGTCTGGCGAGCGCCGGTAAGCAGCAGGGCACTGCGCTGTGTCTTGTAGAAGTCGCTTAAATAGCCTGATAAATAACGAAATAGTGGCATGGTTGAGAAAGTTATGGCGCAAAATTACGATATTTTTGCCGTTTTTCCAACCGGTTTTGGGTCGTTTTTGCCGTTTTTCCAACCGGTTTTTGGCTGTTTTTGCCGTTTTTCCAACTTTTGGGTGTGAAAAAAGCCTTCCGCATTATGGATGCGGAAGGCTTTCGGTTGGTTGCAGAATCTTATCGCTTAGGCGTTCTTGACTTTGTCGCAAACGGCCTTGAAAGCTGCGGGGTTGTTGAGGGCGAGGTCGGCGAGCACCTTGCGGTTGATTTCGATGCCGGCCTTGTGAATCAGGCCCATGAGCTTGGAGTAGCTGAGGTCTTCTGCGCGAGCAGCAGCGTTGATACGCTGAATCCACAGCGAGCGGAAGTTGTGCTTTTTGTCCTTGCGGTCGCGGTAAGCGTAGGTGAGACCTTTTTCCCAAGTGTTTTTGGCAACGGTCCACACGTTTTTGCGTGCGCCGTAGTAGCCACGGGTGAGTTTCAGAATTTTCTTGCGACGTTCGCGCGAAGCGACGTGGTTCACTGATCTGGGCATGGTAGATGCTTTTTGTGTTAGTTGGATGTCAGCGGCCTTGCAACAAGGCACTTACCGGCTGTGCATCCGGTTAGAAAAATGTGTTGATTAACTCTAAGTGCTATCAGGCTATTACTTCAGACCGAGGAGCTTCTTAACGTTCTTTTCGTCGACGCTTGCAACGAGACCGGAGTGGGTCAGGTTACGCTTCTGCTTGGTGGTCTTTTTGGTGAGAATGTGGCTCTTGAAAGCGTGCTTTCTCTTGATTTTTCCTGAGCCGGTAAGGGCGAACCTCTTTTTGGTACCGGCGTTAGTCTTAATCTTAGGCATTTGTTTAGTGAATGATTAGTAAAAAATATAGTGTTTCAGTTTATTTCTTTTTGGGCGTAATCATGATGATCATGCGCTTGTCTTCGAGCAGAGGCATCTGCTCTACCTTGCCGTAGTCTTCAAGGTCGTTGGCGAATCGGAGCAGCAGCACCTCGCCCTGTTCCTTGAACAGAATCGAGCGGCCTTTGAAGAAAACGTAGGCCTTTACTTTGGCGCCTTCCTGCAGGAAGCCGATTGCGTGTTTGAGCTTGAAGTTATAGTCGTGGTCGTCGGTCTGCGGTCCGAATCTGATTTCCTTGACAACGACCTTGACGGCCTTGGCCTTTTGCTCCTTCTGGTGCTTTTTCTGCTGATAGAGAAACTTCTGATAGTCGAGAATCTTGCAAACCGGGGGCTCGGCGTTGGGTGAGATTTCAACCAGGTCGAGTTCCTGCTCGTCGGCCATTCTGAGAGCTTGCTGAATGGGGTAGATTCCTTGCTCCACGTTGTCGCCGACGAGTCGCACCTCGCTTGCGCGGATGCGGTCGTTGATTGCATGAAGCTCCTTAGACTGCGGACCCTGGTGGGACCTTGGAGAGTTGGCTGCCGGACGAGGGGCAGCGGGGCGGGGTCTGTAGACCGGTTTTTTTGCCATTCAGAAAGGGTTAGAAGTTAGTCATTTTGTTGACTTCGTCGGTCAACTCGGCTGCAAAGTTAGCAATTTTTACGGAACCTTTATCACCTTCGCCCTGTTTTCTTACGGAAACTTCGCCATTTTCTTGTTCTTTTTCGCCAACAATAAGCATGTAGGGTATGCGTTTGAGCTCATTGTCGCGAATTTTGCGGCCGATTTTCTCGTTGCGGGCGTCAACGCTCACGCGGATGTCGGCTTCTTCGAGCCTGCGTTTTACTTCGTAGGCGTAGTCGTTGAACTTTTCGGAGATGGGAAGGATGATTACCTGTTCGGGAGCGAGCCAGAGCGGGAAGCGGCCTGCGGTGTGCTCGAGCAGCACGGCGACAAAGCGTTCCATCGAGCCGAAGGGCGCGCGGTGAATCATCACGGGGCGGTGTTTGGCGTTGTCGGCGCCGGTATATTCGAGCTGGAAGCGCTCGGGGAGGTTATAGTCGACCTGGATTGTGCCGAGCTGCCAGCGGCGGCCGAGCGCATCCTTGACCATGAAGTCGAGTTTCGGGCCGTAGAAGGCTGCTTCGCCGGTTTCCTGGCGGGCGTTGATGCCCTTTTCGGCACAGGCTTCGATGATTGCCTGTTCGGCTTTGTGCCAGTTTTCGTCGGAGCCGATGTATTTGGTGGGGTTCGACGGGTCGCGCAGCGAAATCTGGGCTTCGTAGTTTTCGAACTTCAGAGCCTTGAAGATGTAGAGGATGATATCCATGACCTTAAGGAACTCGTCCTTGATCTGGTCAGGTGCGCAGTAGATGTGGGCGTCGTCTTGAGTGAAGCCGCGCACACGGGTCAGACCGTGGAGCTCTCCGCTCTGCTCGTAGCGGTAAACCGTGCCGAATTCGGCAAGGCGCAGGGGCAGTTCGCGGTAGCTGCGAGGCAGGGCGCGGAAGATTTCGCAGTGGTGGGGGCAGTTCATCGGCTTGAGCAGGTATTCCTCACCTTCTTCGGGGGTGTGGATTGGCTGGAACGAGTCTTTGCCGTATTTTGCGTAGTGGCCCGAGGTGACGTAGAGCTGCTTGTTGCCGATGTGGGGGGTGATTACCTGCTGGTAGCCGTAGCGCTTCTGGATTTTGCGCAGGAACTGCTCGAGGCGGTCGCGCAGGGCGGCGCCTTTGGGAAGCCACAGGGGCAGGCCCTGGCCTACGTTGGCCGAGAAAGCGAAGAGTTCCATTTCCTTGCCGAGCTTGCGGTGGTCGCGTTTCTTGGCTTCCTCGAGCAGGGCCAGATGCTCATCGAGCATTTTCTGCTTGGGGAAGGTGATGCCGTAGACGCGCACCAGCTGCTGGCGCTTTTCGTCGCCGCGCCAGTATGCGCCGGCGAGGCTCATGATTTTAACGGCCTTGATGGCGCCGGTGTTGGGCAGGTGGGGTCCGCGACACAGGTCGGTGAATGCGCCCTGAGTGTAGGTTGTGATGTGGCCGTCCTCGAGTTCGGAGATGAGCTCGCACTTGTAGACCTCGCCGCGGTCGCCGAATGCTTTCAGCGCATCGGCTTTGGTGATGTCGGCGCGGACAATGGCTTCCTTTTTGCGCGCCAGTTCGATCATTTTCTTTTCGATGGCGGGGAAGTCGGCTGCGGTGATGTCGTGGCCGTTGGTGTCGATGTCGTAGTAGAATCCGTTTTCAATTGCAGGGCCGATGCCGAATTTCACGCCGGGAAAGAGTTCCTGCAGGGCTTCGGCCAGCAGGTGGGCGGAGCTGTGCCAGAAGGCGTGCTTGCCTTCGGGGTCGTCCCATTTGAACAATTGGAGGGTGGCGTCGGCGGCCACGGGGCGGCTGAGGTCCCATTCCTGGCCGTTGACAAAGGCGGCGAGCACGTCCTGTGCCAGCCTGGGGCTGATTGATTCAGCTATTTGCAAAGGGGTAACGCCCGCTTCAAACTGCTTGACGCTCCCGTCGGGAAATGTAATGTTAATCATTTTTGAGTGATAGTTGCAAAAATCGGCGCAAAGGTACGAAAAAAATGTTAAAACTCAAAACCTTATCCCGATTTTCTCCCGACTCGCCGCGCGGAAGGTTTAAATGGAATTATGTGAGGAATTATGTGAGGTAGTGAAGAATTGGCGGATTTGGAGCGGTTTGTGGTGTGTATGTCGCGGATAATGCGTACCTTTGCAGCCGAATGGAACTCAAAGTCGATGTTGACGAGCTGCTGCGGAATCGCGCACCGCGTTATTATAAATGGATTCCGGGCGTTGTTGTGCGCGCTCTGGAGCGATATGTGTGTCAGGATCAGCTTAACGATATTTTGCGTGCCACATCGGGTTTAACCGGTTCTGCGTTTGCGCGGGCCATGCTCGAGTATCTCGACGTGGACTATGCCGTTGTCGATTCCGAGGGTAACCTTCCGGAGCCCGGCGTGCCCGTTACTTATGTCAGCAATCATCCGCTCGGGGCGCTCGACGGCGTCTGTCTGATTGACTGGGTTGCCCGGCGTCATGGCTGTGAGCCTGCCTTTGTGGTCAATGATTTGCTGTCGGTTGTAAAGCCGCTTGAAAATATCTTCATTCCAATCAATAAGCACGGCCGCCAGAGCCGCGGCGCGGTTAGTGAAGTCGACGCCGCGTTTTGCGACACGGGGCGTCCGGTCATCATGTTTCCTGCCGGCCTCTGCTCGCGCCAGCGCACGCCGGGCGCTGAAATTCTCGATTTGAAGTGGAACAAGATGTTTGTTCAGAAGAGCGCCGAGGCCGGACGCACTGTGGTGCCCCTGCGGTTTGAGGGGGCAAACTCCGCCGCTTTTTATCGGCTGGCCCGTCGCCGCGAGCGTTTAGGCCTGAAGTTCAATGTTGAAATGATAAGGCTGCCACGCGAAATTTTCAGCGGAGCCGGCCGGCGCTTTGCCGTCAAGGTGGGCTGCCCCATCGACCCCTCGCTTCTCAAACGCGGCCTTGGAGCCCAGGCCCAGGCTATGGAAATCAGAGATTATATCTACACATTATAATATATTATGAATGCACCTGTAATAGATGCCATCCCGGTAGAACTGCTCAAATCGGAACTTACGCCCGAACGTTTCTTGCGCCATAGTAATCGCGGCGGCAATGAATTATACGTTGTCGACGCCCATTGCGCACCTAACGTGATGCTCGAAATCGGACGCCTGCGCGAAATTGCTTTCCGTCTGGGCGGCGGTGGAACGGGCAAGGAGGTCGATATTGACGAGTTTGACCTGATGGATCCTCCGCTGAAGCAGCTTGTTGTGTGGGATCCGTCGGCAATGCAGATTGTCGGTGGCTATCGTTTTATTCTTGGTCGCGACGTGCGAACTGAACTTGACGGCTCGCCGCGTATTGCTACCGGCCATATGTTTCGCTTCTCGCCCCGCTTCATGCGCGATTACATGCCTTACACAATCGAGCTCGGCCGCTCGTTTGTGCGCGTCGAAGCTCAGGCAACCCGAAGCAGCGGTGCTATTTTTGCATTAGATAACCTTTGGGACGGTCTTGGCGCTCTGGTAGTGCAGAATCCTGAAATCAGATATCTGTTCGGCAAGGTGACGATGTATCCCAGCTATAACAGCGAATGCCGCAACATGATTCTTTACTTCTTCAAAAAGCATTTCAATGACCCTGACATGCTTGTGCGCCCCATAATTCCGCTCGATGCCAAGTTTGACGTCGAAAGTCTGGAGGCTATGTTTCCCGACGGCGGCGAGTTTCGCGAGGACTACAAGCTGCTCAACCACCACGTGCGCGAGTATGGCATAAACATTCCGCCGCTGGTCAACGCCTATATGACTCTATCGCCCGCAATGCTCTATTTCGGCACCGCCATCAATCCCGAGTTCGGCAATGTCGAGGAGAGTGCCATACTTATCAGTGTCAATGAAATTGCCGAGGAGAAAAAACGCCGTCACATCGAGTCGTTTGTTCCGGGAGAAAAACCATCATAAATCCAGCATATGCAACAGTCACACTCTGAATTGCCCGGGCGTGTGGTAGTCGACATGACTCTTGAGTCGATGACTCCGCTCGGCAACAGTTACGGCCTGCTGGCTCTCAAAGCCGACGGCCCTCTTCCTGAAGTCATTGCAGGGCAGTTTGCCCAGGTGCGCATTGACAGGTCGAAAACCACATTCCTGCGACGCCCGATTTCAATCTGCACGGCCAATGCCGCCGAAGGCCGCATTGAACTGCTTGTGCGCCGTGCCGGTGCCGGCACGGCAGCGCTGCTCGAGGCCGCTCCGGGCGATAAAATCAATCTGATGTTGCCGCTTGGCCGCGGTTTCTCCGTTCCTGCCGGCGATAAGAGTGAGAGCCTGCTGCTCGTGGGCGGAGGTGTCGGAGTCGCTCCGATGCTTGCTCTGGGCCTGCGGCTGAGCTCTATGGGCCTGCGTCCGGAGTTTCTGCTTGGTGCCCGCACCGAGAGCGACCTGCTGCTGCTTGACCGCTTCCGCGAAATCGGCACGGTGCATATCACCACCGACGACGGTTCGGCCGGCGTCAAGGGAGTCGTAACGGCTCATCCCTGCCTCAATCGTTCCGTCGACCGGGTTTACTGCTGTGGTCCGAAACCGATGATGGTCGCCGTGGCAAAAGCCGCGTCGCGTTTGGGCGCGACCTGCGAGGTTAGTCTCGAAAACATGATGGCGTGCGGTCTCGGCGCCTGCCTCTGTTGTGTGGAAAAGACAGTGAAAGGCAATGTGTGTGTCTGCACCGAAGGTCCAGTATTCAACATAAATCAACTGACATGGCAAGACTGAATGTTTCAATCGGCTCGCTGCAGCTGAAAAATCCCGTAATGACAGCCAGCGGCACGTTTGGCTACGGCGAGGAATTTGCCGACTTCATGGAGCTCAGCTCTATTGGCGGCATTATTGTGAAAGGAACTACGCTTCACGCCCGCGAGGGCAACGACTATCCGCGCATGGTAGAGACCCCGTCGGGCATGCTCAACGCCGTAGGCCTGCAGAACAAGGGTGTGAACTACTTTGCCGAACACATTTATCCGCGCATAAAAGACTGCGGCACGGAGGTTATTGTCAACGTCAGCGGCGCAACGGTCGAGGACTATGTCGGAGTGGCCGAGCGTCTGTCGGAACTTTCAGGCATTCACGCAATCGAGGTCAACATATCCTGCCCCAACGTGAAGCAGGGCGGCATGGCTTTCGGCACCACGGCCAAGGGTGCGGCAGCCGTCACATCGGCGCTGCGCAAGGCCTGGAACCGCACTATGATTGTGAAGCTCAGTCCCAATGTGACTGATATTACGGAAATTGCGCGTGCGGTCGAAGACGAGGGCGCCGATTCGGTGAGCCTCATCAACACACTGATGGGCATGGCGGTCGACGTCGAGCGCCGGCGTCCATATCTCAGCACGGTGACCGGCGGCCTCAGCGGTCCGGCTGTGCGCCCCGTGGCGGTGCGTATGGTCTGGCAGGTAGCCAAGGCGGTCAAGATTCCGGTTATCGGTTTGGGCGGTATTACCTGCGGCCGCGATGCGCTTGAGTTCCTGATGGCGGGAGCCACAGCCGTCGAGGTCGGCACCGCCAATTTCCTTGATCCGGCAGTCAGCTCGCGCATAGTCAGCGAGATTTCCGACTATTGCGAACGTCATAAAATATCCGATATCCGCGAAATTATCGGTATAATCTGATTGGAGCGGAGCGGCAGCGTCACCACCGGTTTGACCTGCCGCTCCGGCTTCGTTGGTTTCCTTATTCACCTCGTTTTTTGCTCGATTGGCGAAAATTGCGTATCTTTGTGCCCAAATGCTACGCAAATTTATCCGTCAGGGCCTGTCGGCCCTTGTGTTTATTGCTTCGTGTGCGGCGCCGGGTTTAGCTCAGGTGCCCTTTGATCGCGGCATGAAGGAAAAGACGGTTTTCGTGCCGAAAGGTCAGTGGATTGCCGGCGTAAGCGTCAGCTACACCGCCGAAAAACTCGACAACTATAAGTTTCTTATTATTGAGGACCTTCAGGGCCGGGGCTACTCGTTCAAAGTCAGCCCCATGTGTATGTATGCCTTTGCCAATGACCTTGCTGCCGGCGGCCGGTTTTCATACTCACGCTCGCTGATTAAGCTCGACGGAGCTTCAATCAAGCTTGCTTCCGACATGAACTATGATCTCGACCACCTCTATTCGTTGAGTCACAGTTATGGAGGAACGCTCCTTTTCAGAAACTACATAGCCCTGGGTAACTCGACCCGTTTCGGCATATTTAACGAAATCCAGCTGCAGCTTTCGGGAGGCCAGAGCAAACTTGCCACCGGAGTTGGCGAAACGCTGAGCGGCACTTACTCGAGGGTGTTCAACTGCAATGTTGGCGTTACGCCGGGCATGATAATGTTTCTCAACAACTACTCGGCAATCGAGGTCAATATCGGTGTGCTCGGCTTTAACTTCCAGGACCGCAAGATGGTTACCGACCAGATCTACATTGCCAACATGAAGCGCCGCTCGGCTAACTTCAAAATCAATTTATTTTCAATAACATTCGGCACAGTGTTCTATATATGATACCCGCATTTGTCAGACGTATAGCCCTTGTAGCCGCATGTTGGACGGTATCTGCGGGCGCAGGAGCCGTGGAGCCGGTTCATCAGCCCGCGGTCGACTTTGCCGAGCGCGCAACTATCAGACAGACCGGAAAATATGCTGAAAAAACATTTCGCACTGCGTCAGACGTCCTTGACCAGGACCTGGTCATTGTCAACGGCACCGACACCGTGTCGATGATTCTGCCCCAGCGCAATTTCAGTCGTTATGATCGCGGACTGTTCAACTACCTGTTCATTCCCCGCGGGCAGTGGAACTTCGGGCTTACCGCCAGCTATGGCGAAGTAAACACTGAAGACATACAGCTGCTGTCGATTCTCACCGATATCAGCGTCAAGGGCAAGACGTATGCCATCAAACCGTCGGTCCACTACTTTTTTCGCCATAACCAGAGCGTCGGTCTCAAGATTGTCTACACCCACGCCCAGGCGGGTATCGGCTCGCTCGGCCTTGACATCGACGATGACATGAGCTTCCATCTTTCCAATGTTGACTACGTGTCGACAACTTATTCGGGAGCCGTGACCTATCGCAACTATGTCGGACTCGGCCGCAACAAACGTTTCGCCGTGTTCAACGAGGTCGACCTTTCGTTTACGTCGGGTAGCAGCGACTTTACGCGCCTTTACAACAATGAGCCCAAACATACTCACACACGCATCAATGAAGTCGCCCTGAATTTCAGCCCCGGCATCTGCGTCTTCATTATGGAAAACGTGAGCTTCAACCTTTCGTTCGGCGTGTTTGGTCTGAAATACCGCACGGAACATCAGGCAACCAACGGAATCGACGAAGGTACGCGCGTAAGTTCCGGCGCCAATTTCCGATTTAATATCTTCAATATCAACTTTGGCTTAGGTGTACACATTTAATCGCATACTGACAGTGGTTGCAGTGGCGCTGGTCGCTCTGCTGACGGGCGGTTGCATTCATAACGACCTGCCTTACCCGCGCATTGCCGCCAACATCACCGATATCATGGTCGAGGGCCAGGCCAACGCGCCTGTCATTGACCCTCAGACCCGCACTATAACCATAGCCATGGACGAGGAGGCCGACCTTCAGCACGTTGCCCTGCTCAGCTATAAACTTGAACCCGAAGGCTGCACGGCCGTAGGCCTTGACCAAGAACTTAACCTCGTGCGTCCGCTTTACGTGACCGTCAGTCTGTATCAGGACTATGTCTGGACTATCAAAGCCACGCAGAACGTGGAGCGCTATATTACCATGTCATCGCAGATGGGTGCTCCGGTCATTGATGTTCCCGGCCGTCGCGTCATTGTCTACGTGCCCCGCGGAACCGACCTGTCGCGCCTCAAGGTGCTGACAATGAAGCTCGGAAGCTCGGCTGCTGTAATGACTCCCGACATCGTCGGCGTGGAAACCGACTTTACGCGTCCGGTCGAGGTGGTGGTCAGCGACTATGGCCGCGAAAGCCTCTGGACCATCTATGTCGAAGTAATCGATGCGTCGGTGACGCTCACCGGCGTGGACGCATGGACGCGTGTGGCCTGGCTCAAGGCCAGTGTGGCCGATGAGAGCACCGGCGGATTTGAATATCGCCTCCAGGGCGCCGACGACTGGATCAGGGTGCCTCAGAACGAGGTTACGGCCGTTGCCGGTGTGATAACCGCCCGCCTCAGCCATCTGTCGCCGATGACCGCCTATGAGGTGCGCGCTTACTGTGGCAATGATGCTTCCGCAGCCGAGTCGTTCACAACCGGCGGGGAAATTCAGCTGCCGAACGCGACGTTCGACGAGTGGTGGCTCAGCGACAAGGTGTGGAACCCGTGGGCCGAGGGCGGTTCGCCCTATTGGGATACGGGTAACAAGGGCGCCGCGACGCTGGGCGACAGCAATTCGCAGCCTACCTCCGACACCCAGTCCGGCACCGGCTATGCCGCCCGTCTAAGCAGCGAGTTCAAGGGCATCGGCTCGCTCGGAAAACTTGCCGCCGGCAATATATTCACAGGCGTGTATGTGCGCACCGACGGCACGAACGGCATTCTGAACTTCGGTCGCGAATTCTCGGCACGGCCAACACGCCTGCGCGCCATGTTTAAGTATAATTCAGCTCCTGTCAGTCATGTAGGCTCCGACGCGCGCTTTGCCGACTGGAAAGGCCGCCCCGATACGGCTCAGGTCTACATTGCCTTGACTGACTGGTCTGCACCCTACGAAATCCGCACGAATCCGCGCAACCAGCAGCTGTTTAATCCGGCCGACCCTCATGTCATTGCCTACGGCAGCTTTAGTTGTGGAGAGACCGTGGCCGACTGGACGCCGCTGTCGGTCAACCTCGAGTATAGAAGCACGTCGCGTGTGCCCCGCTACATACTCATTGTCTGCACGGCCAGCAAGTATGGTGACTATTTTGTCGGCGGAGCCGGCTCTGTTTTAACAATCGATGATTTAGTGCTCGAATATGACTACTGAACAACAGTTTGACGCCGCTATGGAGCGCTGCCGCTCCCTGTTTGTCAAGAAACTTCATGATTACCAGCCCGCGTGGAGGGTACTTCGCCCTTCGTCGCTCACCGATCAGATATATATCAAGGCCAAACGCATCCGAGAGTTGCAGATGCTGGGCGGCGACAAGGCTTCGGCCGTGGGAGAGGGCATCCTGCCTGAATTTATCGGCATAATCAACTATGGCATCATAGGGCTGATTCAGCTTGAACTCTGCCCGACCTGTTCTGCTGACATTACGGTGCAACAGGCCATTGAGATGTATGACCGCCACGTGGCGCGCATCCGCTCGCTGCTCATTGCCAAGAATCATGACTATGGCGAGGCGTGGCGCGACATGCGCGTGAGCAGCTATGTCGACCTGATTCTGATGAAGATTCTGCGCACCAAGCAGATTGAAAATCTGGGTGGGGCAACTCTTGTCAGCGAAGGAATCGACGCGAACTATATGGATATGGTGAACTATTCTGTATTCGCCATAATCAAGTTGACGGAATGAGTATTGCCGTGTGGATAGCCCGCCTGATACTCGGCGGCACATTCATTCTCAGCGGGGTCACAAAGATGGTCGACCCTTACGGCACTCTGACTAAAATAGAAGCATATCTCGGAGCCTGGGGGCTCGATGGCGTGGTTGCGCCCGGACTGGCCCTCGTTGGCGGTTGCGCGCTGGCCATGGTGGAGTTTGTGGTCGGAGTGATGCTGGCCACCGGTTCATTGCGCCGCTCGGCCGCGTGGCTCGCATTGGCCATCATGGCGTTCATGTTGCCGCTTACGGTCTATATAGCCGTGGCTGATCCGGTTGAAGACTGCGGCTGTTTCGGCGACTTCCTTGTCATATCCAATGTGGCCACGATGCTTAAAAACTTCGTGCTCATGGTGCCGGCCGTTTTTCTGGCAATCTATAACCGTCGCGCGCGCTGGCTTTTCGCTCCGTGGATTCAGTGGGTGCAGATTGCGGCGGCGGTTGTGTTCATGCTCATTCTTTCCGTCATTGGCTATCATGAGCAGCCGTTGCTTGACTTCAGGGCCTATCCGGTCGGTGAACCGCTCGTTGACGGCGATGACGGTGAAGTGGTCTATGTTTATGAAAAAGATGGCCTCAAGCGCGAGTTTGCCGACGATGAACTGCCCGATGAAAGTGAGGGCTGGGAGTTTGTCGATGCCCGGGTTGTCGTGGCTGATTCGGGCAAAATGCTCGCCCTGTTTGACCGCGAGGATGGCGGCGAGGTGACCGACGAGGTAATTTCGTCAGACATGCCGGGTCAGATGATTCTGCTGATTCCTCATCCGTCGGCTGCCGGTGCTGCCGGTAGCTATACCGCCAACGAGCTTCAGAGTGCAATGGAGAGCCGCTTCGGCGAGGGTTCGTTCATTGCCGTTACGGCGGCTGATTCAGTAGCCGTTGCCGATGCTCTTGACCTAATGATGGCTACATATCCCGTCTATTATGCCGACTCGAAGGCGATCATGGCGGTGGCGCGCGGCGAGATGGCCGTCGTTTACCTGCGCGACGGCATAGTTGCCTGGAAGCGGACGCTGTCGTCTATTAATCTCGACCGGCTAACGGCTGACTCTGATATCGCCGAGATTTATGCCATCGACGGTCCGCGCCTGTTCGGCCGGCTGACGCTTGCCTACGTGGCGGCCAACGTTGTTATCTTCATTATAGGGCTGCTGCCGTTTGCCGGACGTCTGCGCCGACGCCGCAAAAGCGCAGCGGCGACGGCGCCTACTCCTGAACGGTCTTGATGATGCGGGCGGGATTGCCGCCGACCACTGAATTGTCGGGCACGTCGTGTGTCACGACCGAGCCTGCGCCGATAACGCAGTTGTTGCCTATGGTCACGCCTGGCAGAATTGTAGCTCCGCCTCCAATCCAGACGCTGTTGCCTATGGTGACCGGCTCGGCCCATTCTGCACCCGTGTTGCGATGGGCGGGAGTGAGCGGATGGCAAGCCGTGTAGATGCTTACGTTCGGCCCGATGAAGCAGTGGTCGCCTATGGTGACGAGGGCCTCGTCGAGAATGGTCAGGTTGAAGTTGGCAAAGAAGTCTTCGCCAATCAGAATGTTGCATCCATAGTCGCACCGGAAGGGCTGGTTGAAATGAAAGCGTTTGCCCGTTCGCCCGAGTATGCGGCGCAGCAGCGAGCGCTGCGATTCGGAATCCATCGGCATCAGGTCGTTGAATTCGCGAATGAGGTTGCGGGTACGTGCGAGCCGGAGGTGAAATTCGGGGTGCATGGCGTCGTAGATTTCGCCCGAGAGCATTTTCTGCCACTCACGTTCAAATTCAGGGTCTGTCATAAGGTCAGTAGGGTTAAAAATCAGGAGGATATGCCGTTGCGGGCATATCCTCCGAAGTCGTTTGTCAGCTGAAGCCCGAAATTAAGCTTCGGCGATGGGGGTTACGTTGATGAAACGGCGTCCGTTGCGACCTTCGGTGAAGAGCACGGTGCCATCGATCAGAGCGTAGATGGTGTGGTCCTTGCCCATGCCTACATTGAGGCCGGGGTGGTGAACTGTGCCACGCTGGCGCTTGATGATGTTGCCTGCCTTGGCGAACTGGCCGCCAAAAATCTTAACACCCAGACGTTTGCTTTCTGATTCACGGCCGTTCTTAGAACTGCCGACACCTTTCTTATGTGCCATTTTACTGTCAGATTGGTTTTATGGGGTTAAACAATTAAGCGACAATTTCTTTAATCACCACCTGGGTGAAGCACTGACGATGGCCGTTTTTGCGGCGATAGTCCTTGCGGCGCTTTTTCTTGAACACGATGACCTTGTCGCCCTTGACGAGCTGCTGCTTGACTTCGCAGACAACCTTGGCGCCGGCTACGGTGGGCGCGCCTACGGTTACTGCACCATCGGCGTCAACCAGCAGTACGCGGTCAAACTCAACGGCGCTTCCTTCCTTGGCTTCGTCGCCGAGGTAGTGAACATAAAGGAACTTGTCCTTTTCGGCCTTAAACTGCTGGCCCTGGATTTCTACAATTACGTACATTTACGTTTGATAGTTAGATGGTTAGGTCCGACGGGCGGCTTCGCTTGATGCGTCGCGCTTTCTCGAGCCCGTGCGAATATAATACTTAAAGCGACCGCAAATTTACGAAAACTTTTTTACCCTCACAAATTTTCGTATAAAATTGTTTATTAGGAAAAAAAGCGCTAATTTTGCGCAGCTGACCGATTCGCAGAAGCCCGGTCGCGGGCTCAACGGGTGGGGTAGGCATGACATATTCATGAAAGCGTTTATCGGCGCTCATTCCTGACGGTTAGAAACTTCGCAACTTTCTTAATTCTCAGTCACGGATGCAGACAACGATAGATGCCTGGTAGATTATATATTGTGTGTGGAGTAATCCGCGTCTGCGTCAGTCGCATCCAGCCGGCTGCCGGCGTCTGTACATGTAATCTGCGTGAGGCTTCTGCGTTGTCCAATCCACTGAGAAGGGCAATGCGAAGGCCTCTAACCGTGGAGCGGGCAACAGATACAGGTCCTCGCGCTTTTTTTTATTGATTTCAGCGGCCGACGAGACGGCCCCGAAGGCTACGTAGTTACATTATGCTTTCAATGTTCAAACGCGCGTGTGTAGTGTTGTCGCTGATGGCGGCGACGGTTTCCTTGTCGGCTAAACAGACCATAACGTTGCTCGACGGCAGCGAGCTGGATGTGAAAATTGTGACAGTCGGCACCGACGGAGTTTCCTATAAGTTGCTGTCGAATCCCGACGGCCCGACCTACACAACGGCGCGAAGCAAAATCTTTTTCATTACCTACGACGATGGAACCAAGGAGGTTATTACTCCGATGGATGCGCCGGCTCAGGAAGGCGGCTCTCAGGGTCAGGCTATGACGAACTCGCTGGTGTCGACTCTGACGAATTCGTTGACCATACCGTCTGTCGAGCCGAAAAACTATTTTCCAAAAATTACGTTCTTTCCGCGTGTCAATGTCGGTTTCCATGCTACCCCGAGCGGCTACAAGGATAGTTTTGACCTTGACTGGGGCGGATTTGCATGGGCGTGTGACCTGAATGTGCTGTTCCCGACCGGAAACACTTCGGCTGTCACCGTGGGTGCGGGCCTGGCGGGGCTGAGCGGCGACCTCAGAATGCTCTATTCCATCGGCGACAAAAATTATAATGAAAAGGTAGGCGACCTTGAAGCCATGTATTTTACCTTGCCGATAGGGTATTACTACAAGTGTGGCGACTGGTTCACGTTCGGACTCGGCAACCGCTTCGAGTTTTTGGTTTCGCAGAAGTCAGGAGGCCAAAAAGTCGAAGATGCCTTCAATGTGTTTCGCACCGCGCTATTTATGGAAGGCCTGGCTACGATTGGCCACTTGAGCATGGGTGCCCAGATAATGCTTAATCTGACCAGCGCCTTCAAGGGCGAAGGTCTCGACTGGTCGCCGACTTTCGGGGTGTACTTCACGGCATCATATTGCTTCTGACTATGAAAAGGCTATTACTCTATGTCTTGTTGCCGCTCATGGCGGCGGAGGCGTTGGCCGACACTATCGTGACGCGCAAAGCCGACACTATAGAGTGTCGCGTTACCGAAATCAGCGACGACATTGTCAAATATCGCAAGGCTGGCGAAGATTTCGACCGTGAAATCAGGCGTGCCGAAATCTTCAAGATAAAGTATGACAACGGGATGGAAGATCTTTTTGTCAATTCCGTTCAAGGTTCGGATGCTCAGACGGCTGTGGCTCAGGCTCCGGCCGAGGGTTCAAATGTGTCGACCGAGCCTGACTGGCAGTCAATGACGTCCGCCTCGCGCGTCTACAATATCGGCGACTGGTATAGCGAAAACGGGGTAGAGGGCATAGTAATCTGGACCACACCCGACGGGCGTCACGGCCGCCTGCTGCATCCACGCAAGTTCAATGCCGCTTCCGGGCGCAGGCCGCCGGCTTTTTTTACCGGTCCGGTCAACGTGGCCATCGGCATGACCGACACGAGCAACGGCCACGCCAATCTCATGGTTCTGCGCCGATTCATGCAGGCTAATCCACAGTTCACTCCCGATATGTTTCCCATTCAGGCCGTAATCGACGGCCTGGGCGACGGCTGGTATCTGCCCTCGATTGACGAACTGAAATATCTCGACGCCTTGCGTAGCCGTAAGGTCGTTTACTCGGGCGAGCATGCCAATTTTAATGGCAAGAATGTCTGCTGGCACAAAGTCATCAACCATGTTTCAAAGGCCCACGGAGGCTCAAAACACGATGACTATTACAGCCTGAGCAGTACTGAGGTGCTTTCGGACGGCGGCGCGAATGCTTCCTTGGCATCGCTCTTTGGCGACCCCGCCGTGGCACAATACTGCCTGCTTAAGCGTGAGGGTACTGACGAGATGCTTACAACTAAACCTATTGTACGTAACAAGGGTTACATACCTTTCTACGCATTTCATTTATTCTAAACACACTCATATTTTTTTTAATTAACACATCACACTCCTATGAAAAATTGATGAAATTTATGTCAATGATGGCCCTTTGTATCTGTGCGGCCGGGTTCTTCACCTCATGCAGCGACGACAAAGACGAGCCCTCCTCGTCGTCGGGCGGTTCGTCGGTCAGCGCCGAGCAGCTCGACGGTACCTGGACTGTAAAGAAAATGAAAATGGAAGTTTTCGGGCAGACCATGGAAATGACGCTCGAGGAACTGAAACAGAACAGCGGATATACCCAGTTCTACGACGATGTGCTGACATTCAGCGGCAATAAGGTCAACGGCTCTACCTACACCCGAGACGGCAACCGCATTCTCCTTCCCTGGTATGAAGAACTGGGCTGGTGGAGCACCGTCAGCATCTCGGGCTCGGAGATGACGCTATATTTCGACATTGTGCAGGAAGGCGTCAGCATGAAGCTCTGGACCGTTTATACGAAGTCGCGTGCGTCGTTTGACGTTCAGACCGATGGCCCGTCGATTGTTTCTGCCATGATTTCAGGCATATAAGCACACACATATTATATACGCGCACTCTCTTCTCGACAGTTGTATAACCGATGGGCCGTGTCATTCGCGAGATGACACGGCCCATTGGTTTATGCGGCTGGATAACAGTTGTCAGGCAGGGGTAGCCGGAGCTTCGGGCTCGAAAGGCGGTGGAGTTGCGTTTTCGGCCGAATGGAGAATCTCGTCGGTGCGCGACGCCCAGCGGCGCTTGCCGAAAATCTTTTCGACATCTTCGGTGAATATCACCTCGCGGCTAACGAGAATGCCGGCCAGCTCCTCATGGCCGGCGGCCTGTTCCTGAAGCAGCTGTTTGGCGCGCTCGTATTGTTCGGCGATGATGCGCGACACTTCACGGTCAATCTGCTCGGCGCGGTTTTCGGAGTAGGGCTTCGTGAAGCCGTAGCTCTGGCCTGTCGAGTCGTAGTAGGAGATGTTGGGCAGGTCAGAGCTCATGCCGTAGTAAACGACCATGGCATAGGCCTGCTTGGTAACGCGTTCAAGGTCGTTGGCGGCGCCTGTGGAGATGTGGCCGAGAAACAGTTCCTCGGCGGCGCGACCGCCGAGAGTGGCGCAGATTTCGTCGAGCAGGGCCTGCTGAGGCACAATCTGGCGCTCTTCGGGCAGATACCAGGCGGCGCCCAGCGCTTTGCCGCGCGGCACTATTGTCACCTTTATCAGCGGGTTGGCATACTGCAGGTGCCAGCTCACTGTTGCGTGGCCGGCCTCATGGATGGCAATGGCGCGCTTTTCGTCGTCGGTCAGTATTTTAGAGCGCTTTTCGAGGCCGCCGATAATGCGGTCAACGGCGTCGATGAAGTCTTGGCGCTCAATCATTTTCTTGTTGCGGCGAGCGGCAATCAGGGCTGCCTCGTTGCACACGTTGGCGATATCGGCACCCGAGAATCCGGGCGTCTGGCGCGCAAGCAGGTCAACGTCGAGTTCCGGCTCGATTTTCTTGTTGCGCAGATGGACGTTGAAAATCGCCACGCGGTCGTTAAGGTCGGGCAGATCAACGTAGATTTGTCGGTCGAAACGGCCTGCGCGGAGCAGCGCCTTGTCAAGAATGTCGGCGCGGTTGGTGGCAGCCAGGATAATGACGCCGGAGTTTGAGCCGAAGCCGTCCATTTCGGTGAGCAGCTGGTTGAGCGTGTTTTCGCGCTCGTCGTTGCTGCCCATGTTGGCGTTCTTGCCGCGGGCACGGCCGACGGCGTCGATTTCGTCGATAAACACGATGCAGGGGCTCTTCTCCTTGGCCTGGCGGAAAAGGTCGCGCACGCGGCTTGCACCGACGCCGACAAACATCTCGACAAAGTCCGAACCGCTCATTGAGAAGAAGGGCACGTTTGCCTCGCCGGCCACGGCCTTGGCAAGCATCGTCTTGCCCGTTCCGGGAGGGCCTACGAGCAGGGCTCCTTTAGGAATTTTGCCGCCCAGGTCGGTGTAGCGCTTCGGGTTTTTGAGAAATTCTACAATCTCCTCGATTTCGGTTTTAGCCTCGTTGAGGCCGGCTACATCCTTGAAGGTGACTTTCTGGTCGTTATTCTTGTCGAACACCTTGGCCTTGCTCTTGCCGACGGAAAAGACTCCGTCAGAGCTGCCGCGGCCCATGCGCCGCATAATGTAAATCCACGCCACAATCAACAGCAGTATCGGGCCGAAACCCCAGAGAATGTGGGAGTAGTCGCTGGCATCCTCGTAGCTTATGGATCCTTTGAAGTAGCCTTCGTGCTGCCACTTCTCAATCTTTTTTTCAAATGACTGGGTGTCGCCGAACTTGACCGTCACCTTGCCTTGCGCTCCCGGGGCGGCGGCACGTTCGTCGGCCTTGAATTCGGCTTCGGTCGCGGCTTTCGAGAGCACACCTTCAGCCTCTTTCTTGTTGCGGAAAATGACGATTTTCTCTACTCCGCCCGATTCGACGATTTTGGTGAACTCATCCATCGTATCGAGATTGTGGGAGAGTTCGCGGTGGTCAAAGTAGAGCATCGCTCCAAGCGAAGCGAAAATTATCAGATACATCCACCAGATGCTGAATTTAGGCATCCGTGGTTTGAAATTGCGGGGTGAGGATGGTTGGTTGTTGTTTGCCATAAAAGTTAGTCAAGGTCGGGGATTTCGGTGATGACGCCGTCGCTCCACAGTTCTTCGAGGTTGTAGCGCCTGCGCTCGTCGGGAAGGAAAATGTGTACGAGAGCCGAACCGTAGTCAAGAACAATCCACTGAGAGTTGCCGTAGCCGTCGTAGTTGTAAGGCTTGATTCGGCTTTGCTCAAAGAGGTAGTCGCGCACCGAGTCGGCGATTGCGCTCACGTGGGTAGCCGAGGTGCCCTCGCAGACAAAAAAGTCCATTGCGGGGCTCGATTCGATTTCGGCCAGGTTGATATGGGTAATCTTGCGCCCTTTGCGCTCTTGGATGCCGGCAATGATGAGGTCGGCTATCGATGTCTGTTGAGTCTGTTTCTTCAAAATTGTAGTCTTATAAATAAATAGGCGGTGCAAAAATACGCAAAAAAAATCACTTTCCAATACAACAACGCCGGCAAACGCAAAGTTTTGCGCCCCCGGCAAGCCGTTGCCACACTTTGCTATTGTTGAAATTTTGCGTAACTTTGCGGTCTGATTAAGCTTAACACAGTTACTGATTTATTATGAACGAACTGCCTACCAAGTATTCGCCTGCCGAGGTCGAAGACCGCCTTTATAGCTTCTGGATGGAGCATGACCTGTTTCGCTCGGTGCCCGACGCCCGCGAACCCTATACAATTGTGATTCCGCCGCCTAATGTTACCGGCGTGCTCCATATGGGTCATATGCTGAACAATACTATTCAGGATATCCTCGTGCGCCGCGCCCGCATGGAAGGCAAAAACGCCCTTTGGGTACCCGGCACCGACCATGCCTCGATTGCCACCGAGACCAAGGTCATTGCCAAACTCGCCGCGCAGGGAATCAAGAAGACCGATCTGACCCGCGAGCAGTTTCTGGAACACGCCTGGGACTGGACGCGCACCCACGGCGGCATAATCCTGCAGCAGCTCCGCAAGCTCGGCGCCAGCTGCGACTGGAGCCGCACGGCGTTCACTATGGACGAGCAGCGCTCGGAGTCAGTGACGAAAGTGTTCTGCGACCTCTATAACAAGGGCCTCATCTATCGTGGCCTGCGTATGGTTAACTGGGACCCCAAGAACCGCACCGCCATTTCCGACGACGAGGTGAACTACGTCGACGAGCACTCCAAGCTCTACTATTTGCGCTATTACGTTGCCGGCGACCCGGAGAAGCGCTATGCAGTAGTGGCCACCACCCGCCCCGAAACCATCATGGGCGACACGGCAATGTGCATCAATCCCAAAGACCCCAAGAACGAATGGCTCAAGGGCAAGAAGGTCATCGTGCCGCTTGTTGGCCGCGAAATTCCCGTGATTGAAGACCGCTATGTCGAAATCGAGTTCGGCACCGGCTGTCTCAAGGTGACTCCCGCCCACGACAAGAACGACTACATGCTCGGCAAGGCTCATAACCTTGAAACCATCGATATTTTCAACGAGGACGCTACCCTCAACGAAAACGGCGGCAAGTATGCCGGAATGGACCGCTTCGAATGTCGCAAGCAGATTGCGGCCGACCTCGAGGCTGCCGGCCTGATGGAGAAGGTCGAGGACTATAACAACAAGGTAGGCTACAGCGAGCGCACCAAGGTTGTCATCGAGCCGCGCCTGTCGCAGCAGTGGTTCATCAACATGAAGCACTTTGCCGACATTTCGCTCGCTCCGGTGATGGACGACCTCATCAAGTTCGTGCCCGAAAAATACAAGACCACCTATCGCCTCTGGCTCGAAAACATCCAGGACTGGTGCATTTCGCGTCAGCTCTGGTGGGGCCACCGCATTCCCGCCTATTACTACGCCGACGCTCAGGGCGAAACTAAAATCGTAGTGGCCGAAACCGCCGCAGCAGCCCTCGAAAAGGCGCGCAAGGAGTCGGGTCTTGACATTTCAGCCGCAGATCTGGCGCAGGACGAGGATGCCCTCGACACCTGGTTCTCCTCCTGGCTCTGGCCCATCACGCTCTTCAACGGCATTCTCGACCCGGGCAATGAGGAACTGAAATATTACTATCCGACCTCCACGCTCGTAACCGGCCCCGACATCATCTTCTTCTGGGTTGCCCGCATGATTATGGCCGGCTACGAATACGTTGGCGAGATGCCCTTCCGCAACGTTTACTTCACCGGCATTGTGCGCGACAAAATCGGCCGCAAAATGTCGAAGTCGCTCGGCAACTCGCCCGATCCGCTCGAACTCATAGCCAACTATGGCGCCGACGGTGTGCGCATGGGCATGATGCTCGCTGCTCCCGCCGGCAATGACATCATGTTTGATGAAAAACTCTGCGAGCAGGGCCGCAACTTCTGCAATAAAATCTGGAATGCCTTCCGCCTGGTCAAGGGATGGGAGGTCGACGAGCAGGCCGCGCAGCCCGAAGCCGCCAAGGTTGCCGTCAAGTGGTTTGACGCAAAGGTGCGCGAGTGTGCCGCCGAAATGGCTGATTTGCTCTCGAAGTTCCGCATCTCCGAGGCGCTGATGGCAGCCTATAAACTCTTCTGGGATGAGTTCTCGTCATGGTATCTCGAACTGGTCAAGCCCGCCTACGGCTCGCCCGTCGATGGCGCTACCTATCGCGCCACTCTCGATTACTTCGACCGTCTGCTCCGTCTGCTCCATCCCTTCATGCCCTTCATTACCGAAGAACTCTGGCAGCATATTGCAGAGCGTGCCGAGGGGCAGAGCATCATGTATGCCCCCCTGCCTGAAGCCGGCGGTGCCGATGCTGAGATTCTCTCGCTGATGGACCACGCCAAGGAGGTTGTCAACGGCGTGCGCGGCGTGCGTGCCCACAAGCAGATTGCCCCCAAGGTAGCCCTGACCCTTCAGGTTGTCGGCGTAATGGATGCGCGCCAGGCGGCTGCAGTGAGCAAGCTCGCCAATCTCGAGGCCGTTGAATCGGTCGAAACGAAAGCGGCCGGTTCAGCCGTCTTCATGGTCGGCAGTCAGGAATTCGGCGTGCCGATGGATGCGGCCGGTGTGGATATCGAAGCCGAACGCGCCAAACTGACCAAGGAACTCGACTATGAGCGCGGCTTCCTTGCGTCGGTCGAAAAGAAACTGGCCAACGAGCGCTTTGTCAGCGGCGCGCCTGCGGCAGTGGTCGATGCCGAGCGCCGCAAACAGGCCGATGCTCTCAGCCGCATCGCTGCTATCGAAGCGTCGATTGCCGCCCTCGGATAATTACCGTCAACAACCAGACAAAATAGCAAAGCGATGTGTCGTTAACCGGCGCATCGCTTTTTCTCGTTTATGGGCGGGATGGCGGAGTCACCGTCAGCGGTCGAGGCGCTTGCCGTTGAGCGATTTGACAAGATAGGGCGGTCGCTGCTTCGTTTCCGTGAAGATGCGTGCAATGTATTCGCCGATGATGCCGAGGGCTATGAGCTGACATCCGCCCAAAAACAACATCACGCACATGATTGTAGGGAAGCCCGCGACTGGGTCACCGTAGAGCAGCGTGCGCACAAGCACATAGCAAAGATACATTATAGAGCACATTGCGGTAAACAGGCCCATCACCGAGGCCAGGCGGAGCGGCACGGTGGTGAAGCTCGTAATGCCGTCGATTGCGAGGTTGAACAGCGAGCGGTAGCTGAACGACGATTTGCCGCCGGGGCGGTCGTTGCGGTCAAAGAGGACTTCTTTTTTGTTGAATCCGATCCAGCAGAACAGCCCCTTGGTGTAGCGCTGGTTTTCGCGCATCTGCCGGAGCGCGTTGACGCATATGCGGTCAAGCAGCCTGAAGTCGCCTACGTTGGGCAATATGTCAATGCGGGTAAACTTTTGCAGGAGTCCGTAGAATGTGAGCGAAAGTTTGCGTCGCAGGGCCGACTCCTTGCCGCGCGACCGCCGGCGGCCGTACACGTCATCGTAGCCGTCTTCCCATTGTCTGATCATTTCCGGAATCACTTCGACGGGGTCCTGCAGGTCGGCGTCCATGATAATGACGGCATCGCCTGATGCAAAGTCGAGGCCGGCGAGCATGGCATTTTCCTTTCCGAAGTTTCTCGACAGGTCCAGATACTGAAACCGGCTGTCGGCCGCGTGGAGCGCAGCCATGGCGGCAAGCGACGTGTCGGTGCTGCCGTCGTTGACCAGCAGCACCTCCCAGTCATACTTTTCAGACGTCAGCCGGTTGTTTATCAGTGGTGTTACGGCTTCGGCGAGCGCGCGCATGTTGCGGCTCTCGTTATATATCGGAATGAGCAGTGTCAGCTTCTTCATAATCGGGATTTTACGGGAAGGGAATAGTCTCCGGGGTCGCGTACCCGCGGTGTAGCCACCCAGATTTCGCGTCCGTCGGCCATGCGGGTGTGACTGACAGCTCTCGGAGCCGGGCCGGGATAGTTTTGCAGAACGACGTCGTCGAGCGTGACCACGACGTTGTCGGGCTTGAAGGTGTAGACGGTGGTGTGGCCGTCGGTAACGGAGTCGGTGAGAGCGTGCAGTTTGTCGCTGAACGCCGCGGGGAGCACCACGGGCAGGCGTCCGGGGGCGCCGTAGGCCTTGGCTATGGCCTGCAAGTTCCAGTAGTCGTCGGCATCGGCTACCCCCTTGACCCTGTTGAGCGTGAGGGGTGACACATCATATCGGCCGGCAAAGTCATAGAACACGATGCCGTCGGCCGACGACCGATAGAGCTCAACCACGTCGTCATATTCACGCCCGTGTCTACGCTGGTCGGCTACCGCTGCTGAAAAGTGGGCCGCGACAGCCATGAATGTGGCGGCGGATATGGCTGCTGCGGTGCTGCGCCTGATGCGGATGCCGGAGTCGACGGCCATGCGTGCCAACACGATTATGGCCAGGGCCTCCGAAAGCATGCCGGTACGCCCCGGAATGCCGCTTAAAACGCCTATGCCGGCGGCAATCAGTGCGGCGGCAACGGGTGTCCATCCGCCGTTTGCCATCTGTCGGAACAGGTAGTTGCGAGTGCGCGGAATCAGGGCCAGAGTCGCCATCAGAACCAGCAGAACGCCAAGCAACGGATAGGTGGTGGTCAGCAGCAGTCCTATCGGCTGACTGACGTGTGAGCCGGATGCGCGGAGCCATATGGCCGGAGCGCAAAGGGGCAGCAGCGCGCCGGCGGCAAGAGCGCCAAGCATCAGTTTCTGACGGCTGTCGAGCGATTTGTAATTGCGGTTGTGGAGCAGCCAAAGCATGAATGTGGCACACATCGCCACGGCTGTCTGCTCGTGCGAGGCCGAAGCGAAGAATCCTACTGCCGCGAGCATCAACTTGCGGCCGGTGGAGTCGGTGCCTTTTTTCGGCGTGGCGAAAAACAGGCCGAAGAAGAGCATGCAAAACGTCGTTGCCCATAAATAATTGAACTGGCAGACGCGCAGAAACATGCTGTCCCACCATGGCATAGCTGCGAGTGTAGCCGTAATAACCGTCATGGAAAGGGCCGTGTGGTTGCCTGAGAGAGGAAGGCGGCCGGCCAAGAGCACGCTGTAGAAAAACAGGGCGGCCATAGCGCCCATCAGAGTGGCCGCAGCTGCGTCGGGGAGCAGGTTGACCACGATGGGCCCCATGAAGTCAAACAGGCGTCCGTTGCATCCGGTCAGATGGGCAAGGATAAACGACACTGTCGAGCGGTCGGGTCTGACGTAGCCGTCGAGCCCCAGGTGGTTCCAGAACTCGAGGTCATCGCCCATTGCCGGCAGGAAAAAGTCGAGCAGGCCCGACCCGACGGCAATCACGGCCAGCGTAGCTGCGACTAACAGATTGCTGAGTGGTTTAGCCATAATTGCAAAGGTAGCCATTTTTGGATTGATAGCCAAATTTAAGGTCGCGATTAGACGTTTGCGCTGATAGTTCTTAGCTGCAATAAATAAAAAATGCCGGTCGGGCCATAAAAATTTATGCAAAGAAATGCGGATTTTCGGGGGAAATGTGTAACTTTGTGGCTTAAATAAATCTCTTAGCCAATAAAGAATATGAAACAGGTAGAGACCCTTCTTGCCGAGAAGTTGCTTAAAGTGAGTGCGATCAAACTTCAGCCGGATAATCCCTTCGTATGGGCGAGCGGTTGGAATTCACCGATTTACACTGATAACCGCATCACACTGTCGTATCCCGAAGTCCGTTCATTCATAAAGGTAGAGCTCTGCCGCATGATTGAAGAGCACTTCCCCGAAGCCGAAGCCGTTGCCGGTGTGGCTACCGGAGCAATCGCTCAGGGTGCGCTTGTCGCCGACACTCTGGCCATGCCTTATGTTTACGTGCGCTCGTCGCCTAAAGACCACGGTCTGGAAAACCTCATCGAAGGCAACCTGAAGCCCGGTCAGAAGGTGGTTGTTGTCGAAGACCTCATCTCTACCGGCGGCAGTTCGCTCAAGGCCGTGCAGGCAATTCGCAACGCCGGCTGTGAGGTAGTCGGCATGGTTGCCATGTTCTCGTATGGATTCCCCGTAGCCCAGAAGGCTTTCAAGGAGGCCAATGTGGAGCTGGTTACCCTCAGCAACTATAACGCCATGCTCGACGCTGCGCTTGCTACTAATTATATCCGCGCCGAAGATGTTGAAACCCTCAAGGAGTGGCGCAAGGATCCCTCCGTGTGGGCGGCCAATAAGTAAAATTCCATTCTGTAATAGAACGAAATGGCTAAATATTCCGGTAAACCCTATCGTGTGAATATGGGCAAGGAGGCGCTCTATGGCCGTCTGAGTAATCTGGGCGACATACGTAGCCGTCTCAACTCGATTCCCGAAGACCTCAAGGCCAAGATGGGCACGGTCACTTTTCCCGACGACGAGACTCTGGCCTTTACGGCTCCCGGTGTCGGCGAAATGAAATTCCGCATCGCCGAGCGCAATGCGTCCGACTCGGTCAAGTTTCTGGCCGATACGGGCGTGGTGCCCATTTACGTTTCGCTCGATTTGACGGCCGAAGGCGAGGATGTAACCCTGCTGACGGCTTCGATTGAAGCTGAGATTCCCGCTATGCTCCGTCCGCTCATCGGCGGCAAGCTTCAGGAGGCTGCCGACAAGTTCGGCGAGATGTTCGGGCAGCTCAACGCATGAAATGAGATTCCGTTCCGGACTTGCTGTATTTTGCACCCTGGCAGCCGTAGCCGGCATGCCGGGGTGTCATTCTGTTGACGTTAAGAACAGTGTGGTTTCAGGTCCGGTCTATATTCCCTTTACAGGTGTGGGCGATTGGGAATTATATGGCGTGAGCGGAGCCATGCAGTCGCGCGCGTTTGTGAAATGGCTCGACATTCCGGCCGATTATCCTTATCAGGAATATTGCTTTACGGGATTTGGAGGTGTGTTGATGACCTGCACGGCAATGAGTAACTATTGCGCGTTCGACATGGCCTGCCCTGTGGAGCATTCGCAGAATGTGCGGGTAGCCATCGATACGGATATGAACATGGCCGTGTGTCCCAAGTGCGGCTCGGTCTACGACGTGTTTCAGATGCAGGAACCGCCGGGTTATCCTGTGGCGGGTCCGGCGCGCGAAGATGGCTACGGGCTGACGGTTTACAGAGTGGTGTTTGGCGTCGACGGGCGCTATGCGCTGATTACCCGTTGATTTGCCGTGAGTCGGTTGCAGACGCCGAGAGGCGTGTGTGCACATAGTCGGCAATCAGGCGAGCCGTTTCGTCCATCGGAAGCAGCGACGAGTCGATCGTGAGGTCATAGGAGGTGGCGGCGCCCCACGACTTGTCGGTATAGAAATTGTAGTAGCTCGAGCGCAGTTTGTTGACCTTGCGCACCATTGAGCGTGCTTCGGCCTCAGAGGCTTTGTCGCCGCGGCTCAGCAGGCGCTTGACGCATACGTCTTCAGGCGCGTGGATAAAGATGTTGATGCAGCGTGGATGGTTGCGGAGCACGTAGTCGGCCGTGCGGCCTACTATTACGCAACTTTTTGATGCGCCGAGTTCGCGAATCATGTCGCTTTGGGCGCGATAAACGGCGTCGTCGCCGATATAGCCTGCCGACATGCCTGATGTGAACACCGAGCCGAACCCGGCTCCGAACACGCCGTTGAGCACTGACGGTGTGCGCTCATCGCCGCGCTCCATGATTTCCGGCACCAGACCCGACTTGCGGGCGGCGTCGAGCAGCAGTTTCTTGTCGTAAAATTCAATGCCAAGCAGAGTGGCCAGGCGCTGGCCGAGCTCGCGGCCTCCGCTGCCCATTTGTCGTCCGATGGTTATGACAAACGGCTGAAGGGTAGAGTTGATGCTGTTCATAAAACTTGGCTTAATCGGGTTAGGGCTTCGAGCAGCATTGCGCGCGGAAAGCCTATGTTGAAGCGCATGTGGCCTTCGCCTTGCTTGCCGAACATCGAGCCGTCGTTGAGCGCGAGTTTGGCCTTGTTGACAAAGAGGTCAACGAGTTCAGTCTGATTCAGTCCGAGTGCGCGGCAGTCAAGCCATATCAAAAACGAGGCATCGGGGCGCACGGGGCGGATGCCGGGCAGATTGTCGCGGCAGAATTCTTCGACAAAACGGATGTTATCCTCAATATACGAGAGCATCCGTTTGCGCCATTCGTTGCCTTCGTCGGTATAAGCGGCCATGGTGGCTATCGGCGCGAGCAGGTGAGGTTCGTTGAGTTCGTTGGCCTCGAGCCAGCTGTAGAAGCGCTTGCGCAGCTCCGGATTGGGCACGATGGAAAATGAGCTTACAATGCCGGCGATGTTAAACGTTTTCGACGGGGCCTGGAAGGTTATGGAGCAATTGGCGGCACGCTCGGAAACCGAAGCGAAAGGAATGTGCTTCTTGCCCCAGAGTGCCATGTCGCAGTGAATCTCGTCGGAAATCACTATTATGTCGCGTTCGGCACAGAAGTCGGCCAGGCGTTCGAGGGTTTCGCGCGGCCAGAGTATGCCGGCGGGGTTGTGGGGGTTGCACAGAATCAGCATTCGACAGTCGCTGTCGGCCACTTGGGTAAGATTATCGAAGTCAATCTCGTATGACCCGTCGGGCAGTTCGCGCAGCGGGTTGGCCACAACCTCGCGGCCATTGGCTTCGGGCACCAGGCGGAACGGGTGGTAGACCGGCGGCTGGATGATGACTTTTTCTCCCGGCTTGACAAATACGTTGATAGCCATGCCTATTCCTTTGACGATGCCCGGAATATAGGTTATCCATTCGGGCTCTATGTGCCAGCCGTGGCGTTTGGCAACCCAGTCGGTCAGACAGGGCCTGTAGGCCGGACTTTCGGCCGTGTAGCCGAATATGGGGTGTTCGAGTCGCCGGCGCATGGCGTCGGTTATGAACTCCGGAGTGGCGAATCCGGTGTCAGCAATCCAGAATGGCATCAGGTCGGTGGTGCCGAAGTTTTCCTCAAGTCGTTCGAGGGCAATGGCATCGCTGCCGCGGCGGTCAATTATCCGGTCGAATTCGCAGGTCTGGTTCTGTTTCATAAAATACGCTTGGGCTTCCTGACGTCGCAGAGAGTGGGCGTGGCTGTTATTTCAACTGTTGTTTCGAGAATGTCAGCGTGACTTTGGCGTCTTCGGGAAGGAGCTCGACCATCGACGGCATGGCAACCATGGGCGACAGTCCGCTGAGAGTCGAGCCTGAAGTGGCGTAGTATGAGGAACTGTTTTCCGAGACCATCGACACGGGGGTGATGGTAAACGTAAAGTCCTCGGCTGTGATGGCGTCGCCTTTGGCAATCATTTCTGTCAGATAGCTGCGCATGTTGCCGAAGCTGTAAGTCATTGTCGACTTGTTGAATGTGGCGACAAATGAGGTTACGTCGTCGGGCAGCTTGTTGGCGGCAAAGAATTTGTCCTTATCCTTCTTCAGCACCATAAGCAGGTAGGTCGGAGGTGTGATGCCGCGGCCGTTGGCAATCGAGTCGCACGCGATTTCGAAGCTCATGGTGTTAATCATCGACAGCGACGAGCCGGTCGATTTGTCATAGGCCTTGATGATGTTCTGAATCGGGAAGTACAAATCGACGTCGCGTCCGGCAGGGCTGAGAATCACCGAGCGGCCTTCGTCGGCCATGCGGGTGATGTTGTCAGACATTTCGAGGCTGATGTTGGTGTTAGACACGACCTCGGGAGCAGTTGACATATAATAGGTGAAGAGGTGGCGCACCGAGTCAATCATTACGCCGTCGCTGTTGGGCAGGCGCTCGGTCTTGGTGTAGTAGACCAGCAGGCGTGTGTCGGTGATGCGGGTAACGCGTCCGCTGCCGTAGGTGGCCTTGACGTAGATGCCCGGGAAGATGTTGCTGACAAATTCATCGGGGTTATTGAACATCTGTCGGGTCGTTGGGTTGCGGAATGCGTCGAATATTTTTTGGCCGAACCCGAGGGGCAGGTTGGCATAGGCGAAGCGATAGGAGCTGCCGGCTGTTTCTTCCGATATCGACAGGCCTCCGGCGGTGAATATGCCGTGGCCGTGGCAGTCGTCGGCGCCGGGCGTCGGGTTGTAGAACCCGGTTGAAGCAAATTCGGTGTCGGCGGGGAAGTTGCTGTAGATGGGGTAGGGCAGTTCAACCGAAAGCGGGTAGACGTCGAAGCCTATCGGTGCGAGAGAGTCGCCGATAAAGCCGTTTTTTTCGAACACGAGCTGCAGCTTGACCGAGTCAAGCTCTACGCCGGTAGTATCGATCGATGTTGTCGGGAAAAGTTGAGCTATGTAATCGGCGCGCAGGGTGCCGTAGGTCGGGGCGTCGATTGCTCCGAGCAGCTGGGTTGTGGTGCGCGACTGAACTTTGGGGTTCAGCACCGATTTAGAGTATATTTTAAAGGTGTCGGTAATGACGATTGAGAACTGGTCTTCAACCAGAGAGCTGCCGGGCATTGACATGCTCGCTGAGTCATCGCAGGCGGTGAATCCGACTGTCAGCGCTATGGCAGTTGCCAAGCACAGAGGAAGCTGTTTCATTTTGCGGGATTGAGTATTTGATCGTAGAAGTCGGCGAGAGCCTTGCCGTTCTGCTCGAAGTCGCATTCAAACGGGAGTACGGGCTTGCCCGAAGCCATTGCGTATTCAATGAGCTCGGGGCTTACGTCGGCATGGCCGACAATGATGGCGTCGGCGTGGTCGATGGCCAGGCGGTTCAGGCTGTCGAAGTCAATAGGCTTGTTTTTGACTGATGCCAGATAACGGTCGGTGATGCCGTCGGTTTTGAGCTGCTTGTAGGTCTGCGGGTCGAGCGGTTCGGCGGGCACGTTGGATTGGTTGGTCAGCGTGTAGACGATTTTGGTTTTGCGGAAAACGGGGTCGTCGTTATAGACACGCTTCAGGTACGCGGGGGTCATGGCTGTAAGCCAGCCTGTGCAGTTGATAACCACGGGGTCCCAGCGCAGTTTCTTCACGGTTTCGGCAACGCCGCGCACGAAGAATACGGTGCGTTCGCCGTTTTCGTCGGCGTGGCTCACGGTTTCCAGTTCGGGCGAGGGGTGGCGTTCGAAGTAGTCGTCGTTGTCAATGAAGTATACCTGCATTCGCGTAGATTGCATGGTGGCCACTTTGATAACCAGCGGGTGGTCCGTGTCGTCGATGACAATGTTCATGCCGGACAAGCGTATGACCTCGTGGAGCTGGTTGCGGCGTTCGTTGATATTGCCGTATTTAGGCAGGAAGAGGCGCACTTCGTAGCCGGCTTCCTGGGCTTTGCGCGGCAGCAGTGTGGAGAGGTCGGCCAGGGGCGACTCGGGCAGGTAGGGCGTGGCCTCCTGCGATATAAAAAGCATTTTAGGTTGGCTCATGGGCGAATGATTAGGCTGCTTGATATCAATAAATATAGACTGCAAATTTACACAAATTTTCGCGAAAAACAAAATCGGAGCCCCCGGTGTTATATAATCAAACGTTTAACTATTACAAAAATACATTTGTTATGAACAGACAAACTTCCGTATTCTGGGGCCAGACCAAGCTTTGGTGGCTCGTATTGATTGTAAGTATCCTCATGGTGGTGGCAGGTTTTGCCTACTGGTTCTTCCCCGCTATAGGTTATGCGGTAGCGTCGGTGCTGTTCGGCTGGATGCTGATTGCGATCGGCATTGTACAGCTCTGTGTCAGCGCCGGCGAAACCCGTCCGCGCGGCTGGGGCTGGTGGCTTGCCGGCGGCGTAATCGACATGTTTATCGGCTTTATGCTGGTGCGCAATGTGACGCTGGCCGAGGCGGTGTTCCCCTACTTTATTGCCTTTGTGTTTATTTTCTGGGGCGTCGGCGCGCTTGTCGGTGCGGTTAACTCCCGAGCCCGCAAGTATTGGTGGCTTCAGCTGATTAACGGCATTCTGCTTCTGCTGATCGGATTTTTCTTCCTCGAAGCCGGCTATCTTGAAAATATGGTAAACGTGAGCTTCCTGACCTCGCTTGCATTCATCTACTGGGGCTTCACCCTTGCAATGAGTGCCTATGACATGAAGCCCTCGCGCGTCAAATAACGGCATGTCGGGTTCGGCCTGTGTCGGCCTATTATTGCCCGGCCCCGGATATCCGCCTTTGAAATCCGGGGCCTTGAGCGGGCCGATTTCCGGATAAAAGGCCCCGTGCGGCGCGTTGCGGAAAAGTTGTGTCGTAGTGTTAATTCGGCGGCAATATGCAGCATGTTTCAAAAAAAAGTCGTATCTTTGTCAACGAATCCATTAAACCTCTGACTTTTCTGATTGTCTAAAGGTTATAAACCGATTGACGGAATAAAGAAACACTTAAAATAGAAAGGCAAAACAATGAAAGCGACGACTTCACGCAGAATGCTCCTGATTGCCGGAGTTTTTGCTCTGCTGTCGGCCGGTGCCGCAGCCCAGGGCTATTATGACGACGACATCTATTTCGACGCCTCGAAAGCCAAGAAAGAGAAGGCTGTCAAGGCGGCCGAATCCGGTGTCGCCGTCCGCACAGGCTCGTCGGCTGCGTCGGTAGCCGATGCTCAGTCCGGCTCGACGCGCAATGTCGACGAATATAACCGCCGCGGAAGCTATAAGCCCGTCAAGGAAACGGCAACCGATCTCGGCGACAATTTTACTTACACCCGCCGCATCGAGCAGTTTTCAAACCCTGATATCGTGGCCGCTTCGAACGACGATGAGCTGAAGTATTACTATAGCTACGCCGACGACGAACTCGCCGGCTCGACAGGTTCCGCTTCGCCCTCGGTCATCAATATCTATGTTAATAATCCCGACCCCTGGGAATACATGTGGCGGTCCTATTATTACCCGTCGGCATGGTCGTGGGCGGTAAGGCCTTCGTATTGCTACTATAACCCCTGGTGGGGTTATGACTGGTGGGGACCCTCGTGGGGTTGCGGCCCCGTTTGGAGCACTTCATGGGGCTGGGGCTGGATTCATCATCACGGACCTTCGTGGGGCTGGGGCTGGACTCCCGGTTGGGGCGGATGGTATCCCTCCCACACCCCGCAGAAACCCGTCAACCGTCCCGGTTGGGGTGGCTCCGGCGTTTCGGGTACTCACGGTCGCCCGGTGGCCGGAAGCGGTGTAGGACGCCGTCCGTCCGGTACGCGCCCCACCGTCACGACCGGCACCGGCCGCAACTCCGGCCGCAATTCGGGTCAGGCCGTAAGCGGCCGCCGTCCCGGCAGTTCGCGCCCTGCTTCGGGCTATAATCCGTCGGATGCGACACGCCCGGGCAACACGTCTGCAACTAATTCGGGCCGCGCAGGCTATAACCGTGGCGGCGTGCGTCGCGGCAGCTCGACCTCGACAACCATCGGACGCACATCGGGTTCGGCTACCAGCGGCCGCACCGGCGCGTCAACGTCATCTTCCTCATCCTCTTACAATCCTGGTCACAACAGCTACAACAGCGGCCGCACCGGCACGTCATCGACCTCATCCTCCTCTTCCTACAATTCGGGCCGCAGCAGCTACAACAGCGGTCGCAGCAGCTATGGCGGCGGAAGCTCTTCGTCGGGCCGCTCAGGCGGTTCGGGTCGCTCAGGCGGCGGACGTCGCTGACGCTGACCGGCTCGCTCTCCTTTCTCCTCTCATTTCAGCTAACAAATCGCTAAAAAGTCCACTCTAATGAAAAGAAGCATAATTCTGATTTCAAGTATGGCGGTCGGGGTAGCCTCGCTGATGGCTCAGGGTGCTACCGATCTGTTCACCCTTTCGGGGAGCCAGTTGCGCGGCACCGCGCGCTATGTGTCGATGGCGGGTGCGTTCGGCGCTCTTGGAGGCGACATTTCGACTCTCACGCAGAACCCGGCCGGTATCGGCGTTTATCGCAGCAGCGATATTACGGCGACGCTTGATATTGACCCTCAGCGCGTAACGCTGGGCAATACCGGCTCGCAGGCCTATACCGACAAGAGCACTTTCGCGGCCTGTAATAACTTTGGCTATGTCGGAGCCGTGAATCTCGGAAATTCGATTATGCCATATTTTCAGTGGGGCGCGAGCTATAATCGCATTAACTCGTTTAACAGGCAGTATCGCGGATATTTTCCGACAATCAACACTTCCTGGTCCAATGCCGTAGCCTACACCTCGGCCGGTTACCCCGAGGGTATGCTGTTCGGCACGGAAAAGTATGATCCCTTTTTTGACTCATCGGCCGACTGGCTGTCGGTTCTTGCCTATAACACGATGCTGATAAACCCGAGTCCGCTTCCCGGCGCGACCGACGGTCAGTATGTCGGCTTGTTTCAAGGTAACTCATCGGGCAATGCCGAGGTCGACGTGGTCGAGCGCGGTTATGTCGACGAGTATTCAATCAACTTCGGCGGTAATTTCTCCGATATGATTTACTGGGGCATCGGTTTCGGAATTCGTGACCTCAGCTTTACGCGCACGGCCAATTATAACGAGCAAATCAGCAATGCGTGGGTGCCCGTGAGCAATGATGAAGAGAATGGAATGCAATACGGCACCGGTGCGGCCGAGTGGGGCATCGACACCTATCAGCACGTTTCCGGCTCGGGCTTTAATCTGAAACTCGGACTGATTTTTAAACCAGTCAACGAGTTTCGTCTCGGCCTGGCCGTGCATACGCCTACCTGGTACAAACTTGACTTCCATCAGAGAGCCGAAGTGCTCTATGGTCTCGGCTTTTTCGATGACAAAACGGGCTACTATACCTTCGATAATTATCCCGGAGGCGACGATAATCCGTATGCGTCGACCGGCGATGGCTTCTGGAGCCGCTCGATTAAGACTCCCTGGCGCGTCATGGCCTCGGCGGCAGGCGTAGTCGGCGGTCGCTTCATTATCTCGGCCGACTATGTGTATGAAGCATATAACAACATGGCCGAGACCGGAAATGACGCGAGCGTTGAGGTGGCCGAAGATGTCAAGCAGTACTATCAGGGCTCGCATGAGTTGCGGCTTGGTGCAGAGCTGCGCATCACTCCCCGGTTTTCGCTGCGCGCCGGTTACGGCTATAAGTCGACTGCCGCCAAATCTGCGGCGTCAAATGCGGGCGAGTATATCTACACTTCGGGCGTGAATTCGATGTATGCTTTTGACGGCGACCGCCATAACGTTACCTTCGGCCTGGGCTATCGCTTCGGTCAGTTCTATGCTGACGTGGCCTATGTTCACACCTCTCAGCAGTCGCAGTGGTACGCTTTCTCGCCATTCCCTCGCCAGAACAACTCGACATATTCTCTGATGAGCGATGCGTCGGCAAGCGCCCCGAGTGCCGTTCTTACCGATACTCACAACCGTATAGCTCTCACCATCGGCTATCGCTTCTGATTCAAGCCGCTATTGAGCAATATCATTGCAGGCGGGCGCCATTACGGCAGCCCGCCTGTGTTTATTCCGGCGGGCGGCGGGCGGTGAGGTTTTAGGTGTTTTTATGAATTTTTTGTTTTGGGGTTGGAAAAAATTGTCTAAATTTGTAGGTTGAATTACGAATACTCTTATGAAACGATTTAGCTTGTTGATTGCCGGCTTGTTGATTGCTCTCGGCGCATGCGCCCAGGGCGCTACGCTGTTTGCATATCCCGTGGCGCCGGAGTCGCTTCCGTTCGGACGTCCCCGCGCCAATTATGTCGTAGAGCATTTCTGGGACGCCATGCCCTGGAAAACCGCCCATACCATGCCGATGAAGATGGAGAACACGCTGCGCGGCTTTGCCGACTTCCTTCCTATTGCGTCGGCCGACACGGTACATCGCTCAGTCAACAAGCTGATTGCCGGCGCACGCAAGAAAGCCGAGTGTTTCGACGCTCTGATGACTATGGCTGAGGCGACGTTTTATTCCGACACGGCCTACCTTTATTCCGACGAGGTTTACCTGCCCTTTGTCGAGGCTGCATCGAAGTTCAAGAAGTTACCTGCCGAGCGTCGCGAGCGTTATGCTCGCCAGGCACATGTAATCAAGGCTTCGTCGGAGGGCATGACGCTTCCCGAAATCACGGCGCGACGCAGCGACGGCTCGGAGTTCGCACTTAACGACACGGTGTCGGGTGCGATGACCTATGTAATCATCATTGAGCAGCCCGGTTCATCGCGTTTTGACCGCGTGCGTTTTGCGGCCAATCATGCAGTCAATTCCCTGGCCGAGGCTGGGCTGATAAAGCTGATGCTCATCTATGCCGGCGAGGCTCCCGAGCAATGGTGGCTCACCACGGCCGGCCTTTCCGGAAGCTGGAGCGTCGGAGAGTTGCCCGATGCCGCCGAGTGGTTTGACCTTCGCCAGTCGCCCGGCGTCTATCTGCTTGACGGCAAAATGACGGTTACGGCCAAGATGATGCCTGTCGACGTCTTGATTGCGAACTGCGAGAATCTGGTTAACTCGATTAACAGAAGTATTGTCGAATGAGAGTCGCAGCGCTGATTTCAGGCGGCGTTGACAGTGCCGTCGCAGTTCACAGGCTTGTTGAGCAGGGTCATGATATCCACCTCTTTTACATACGCATAGGCCTCGATAACGGCGAGGGCGACTGCTCAGCCGAGGAGGATATAGAAATGTGTCAGTACATTGCCGCGCACTACGGCCTGCCGTTTGATGTGGTGTCGCTCCATCAGGAGTACTGGGACTCGGTTATGGCCTATGCGCTTGACACGGTGAGTCGCGGATTGACCCCGAATCCGGATATAATGTGTAACCGCCTCATCAAGTTCGGCTACTTTGAAGAGCGCTGGGGCCGTGAATTTGACAAAACAGCTACCGGCCATTATGCGCGCACACTGACCGGCGACGACGGGCTGGTTTATCTCGCAACGGCTCCCGATCCGGTAAAGGACCAGACCGACTTTCTGGCGCGCATAACCTACGCTCAGCTCGCCCACGCCATGTTCCCTATAGGCGATATTCCGAAGAGCGAGGTGCGCCGCCTGGCCATAGCAGCCAATCTGCCCAACGCCTATCGTCGTGACAGTCAGGGAATATGCTTTCTGGGTAATATCAACTACAACGACTTTATTCGCCGTCACCTCGGCGAGCGTCCCGGCGCCATTGTCGAACTCGAAACCGGACGCAAACTCGGCGAGCATCGCGGCATATGGTTTCACACCATCGGTCAGCGCAAGGGTCTCGGCCTGAGCGGCGGTCCATGGTTCGTTGTGCGCAAAAACATCGACGACAATGTGCTCTATGTCAGTCGCGGCTATGACACCGAAAAGCAGTATGGACGCGAAATCATACTCGATGAGATGCACTGGATTACGCGCAATCCGGGCCTGACGGAAATATCGTTCAAGAACCGCCACATGCCCGAATTCATTCCCGGACGGCTCGAACTGCTCGATGACGGTCGCTATCGGATTGAGAGCGAATTGAAGGTTCAAGGCATCGCTCCGGGCCAATTTGCGGTTATTTATGACCGCGACCACACCATTTGCCATGGTTCAGCTGTTATAACCTTATAATTGTGAATTCGGATTTATGGAACAGAAACGCATCAGACTCACGGTTATGGGAATGAGCACCGGCGAGATTTCGCGCGGTGCCTATGCCTTGATTCTCGCGCAGGTCGACGGCCCGGTCAAGATTCCGATCGTAATAGCCGAGGCAGAGGCGCGCTCGATTGCCGCGCGCATGGAGCATCTGACACTGCCGCGTCCGATGACCCACGACCTGTTTGCCTCGTTTGCCCAGGCCTTCGGCATCGCCATGGTCGAAGTGTTTATCCATAAGTTTGAAGACGGGGTGTTTCACTCCGAAATCACCTTTACCGACGGCGAGCGCCGGGTTACGTTCGACTCGCGCACGTCTGACGCCGTTGCCATTGCCATGCGCACCGGCTCGCCTATCTATACCACCGAAGAAATTCTTCATGAATGTGGCTTCATCATGGAAGAACAGGCTCCGGCTGAAGCCGCTGCCGCCAAGACTCCTGCCGAACAGACCGTCGAGGAGCTCGAGCGGCTGCGCGACGAGGCCGTGGAGTCGGAAGACTATGAGGAAGCCCGACGTCTGACCGAAATCATAAACCAAAAGAAAAGCATATGAATAACCGCAGTCTGAAAGCCCGGCTTTCATTAATGAATTTTATGGAGTTCGCCGTGTGGGGCGCATACCTGATTTCAATGGGTATGTTTCTCGGCGGCAACGGCCTCGGCCCTCAAGTTTTCTGGTTCTATACCGTTCAGGGCATCGTTTCGATAATCATGCCTGCATTGATCGGCATTGTTGCCGACCGGTGGATTCCGGCCCAGATAACGCTGAGCCTCTGCCACTTTATTGCCGGCGTTTTCATGATTGCCACCGGCTTCGTGGCGTCCTCGCAGCTTGCGGCCGGGGGCACACTTGAGTTCGGGCTTATTTTTACGCTCTATACCATTTCGGTGGCTTTCTTTATGCCCACCATCGGTCTGTCGAATTCAGTGGCCTTTGTAGGCCTTGAAAAGTACGGTCTGAGCACTGTGACCGACTTTCCGCCCATCCGCGTTTTCGGCACGGTAGGTTTTATCTGTGCCGAACTCTTTGTCAACTTCGTCAGCTTTGGCGACGGCGTGACGATTCAGCACAGCTACACACAGTTCTACACCTCGGGTGTGTTGAGCCTGCTGCTGGCCGCTTACTGTTTCACCCTGCCTTCGTGTCCGGTCAACAAGGGAGCTGCCAAGAGCCTTGCCGAAGCCCTCGGCCTCAAGGCATTCCATCTGTTCAAGCAGAAAAAAATGGCCATATTCTTCATCTTCAGCATGCTGCTCGGCGTTTCGCTGCAGATAACCAATACCTACGGCTCAAGTTTTATCAACCACTTCAACGAACTCGCTGAATACAGTGGCGGCTTCTGGGCCAAGAACCCGACATTCCTCATTTCAATTTCGCAGTGTGCCGAAGCATTGTGCATTCTGCTCATTCCTTTCTGCCTCAAGCGTTTCGGCATCAAAGGTGTAATGCTTATGGCAATGTTTGCCTGGGTGCTCCGCTTCGGTTTCTTCGGAATCGGCAACACCAACTATCCCGGCGTGATATTCCTGATTCTCAGCTGCATCGTCTATGGCGTAGCGTTCGACTTTTTCAATGTCAGCGGCGGCATCTATGTCGACTCCCAGACCGACCCTGCCCAGCGCTCGTCGGCCCAGGGCCTGTTCATGCTGATGACCAACGGTATCGGCGCCTCGCTCGGCACTTTCATTGCCGGTAACTGCGTGGTTAACCGCCTTGTCGACACACGCACCATGTCAATTGAAGAGCAGAGCGCCGGCTGGACCGAATCATGGCTTATATTTGCCGCCTATGCTCTTGTGGTGGCAGTTCTGTTCATGTTCATATTCAAAGAACCCAAAAACCAGAAACCCGACTCCGCCGAAGTCGCCAAGGCTGAAAACGAGAGTCTGCTTACCGACAAATGATTCAATTCTTCGCGCCTGACATAGCCTCGAACCCGGTGCTTCCCGAAGGGGAGTCGCTCCATTGCGTCAAAGTGCTGCGCATGCAGCCCGGCGCTACGGTCGAGGTTATCGACGGAAAAGGGGGCGCCTACACGTGCACGCTCCTCGAGGCTCACCATAAGCACGCTCTGGTGCGTGTCGACAGTCGCCGCGAGCGTCCGCTTCCGTGGCCCTACCGCCTCACCGTGGCTGTTGCGCCGACCAAACATCTCGACCGGATGGAGTGGCTGACCGAGAAGCTCACCGAAGTCGGTGTAAACCGCTTCATTCCGGCCCTGTGCGATCGGTCGGAGCGACGCGAACTGAAAACCGAGCGAATAGAAAAAATAGCAGTCTCGGCCATGAAGCAGTCGCTGAAGGCCGTGCTGCCTGAAATATGCCCTATGACGCCTGTGCGCCGCATTATCGAGGAGTGTGACACGGAAGCCCGCTTCATCTGCTACTGCGACGATGCCGTTGAGCGTCGCCTGCTGGCCCGCGAAATCAAGCCGGGCTGCGATGTTACCGTGCTGATAGGGCCCGAAGGTGACTTCTCGCCGGCCGAAGTGGCCCTTGCCCTTGAGCGCGGATTCGTGCCCGTGACCCTCGGCGACAATCGCCTGCGCACCGAGACGGCCGCCCTTTTTGCCGCCTCGACCATTCATGTTATCAACCAATTATCACAGCATTGACGATGACCACACTCGATTACCTGCAATCCTCTCCGATAAACAACTTTTTTCTGCTCGCCGGACCTTGTGTCATCGAGGGCGAACAGATGGCTCTCGACATCGCGGCCGCGATAGCGCCCGTATGCGCCGAACTCGGAATTCCCTATGCCTTCAAGGGCAGTTACCGCAAGGCCAACCGCTCGAGGCTCGACTCCTTTACCGGAATCGGCGATCTGGAGGCTCTGCAGATTCTGCGTAAGGTAGGCCGCGAGTTCGGAGTGCCGGTGGTGACCGACATCCACACCGCCGCCGAGGCCGAGATGGCTGCCGAGTTTGTCGACATTCTTCAGATTCCGGCCTTTCTGTGCCGTCAGACCGACCTGCTTGTAGCCGCCGCCAAAACGGGCAAGCTCGTCAATATTAAAAAGGGCCAGTTCCTGTCGCCCGAGGCAATGCAGTTTGCGGTGCAGAAGGTGCTCGACGCCGGCAACAATCAGGTGTTGCTGACCGAGCGCGGCACGACATTCGGCTATCAGGACCTGCTGGTAGACTATCGCGGCATCCCGACCATGGGAGCCTATGCCCCGGTGGTGCTTGACTGCACCCACTCGCTGCAGCAGCCCAACCAGAGCGCCGGAGTTACCGGCGGACGTCCGGATCTGATCGAGACTATTGCACGCTGCGGCATCGCTGCCGGCGCCGACGGCCTATTTCTGGAAACCCACCCGATGCCGCAGAATGCCATGAGCGACGGCGCCAACATGTTGCGGCTCGACCTGCTGCCTGGCCTTCTGCGCCGTCTGAGCGAACTTCGCCGTGCTGTCAACGCCATAAACCAACTTTAATTCATTGGAAATGAAACGTCTGTTCATCACATCATTGCTCGCTGTCGCCGTGGCTGCGCAATCATATGCCGCCGCCCCGTCGCAGGCCGACTTCAACCGTGCGGTCATGCAGGCCTACGAAGAGATGCTGCGCGAGAACTACAAGGATTATGAAACCCTGTTTCGCCGCGCCAACGCATACTATAACGCCGGCGACTATCTAAAGGCGCTCGACGACCTCGATTCGGCCCTGAAATATTGCCCGCCGACCGACACCGACACGCTCTTTGCCATCTATGCGCTCCGCGCCGAATGCTTTGCCGGCCTTAAGCGCTATTCGCGCGCGCTCCCCGAAGCCGACGAGGCGCTCAAGCTTGACCCGATGTCGGCCCCGATGCTCCATCTTCGCGGCTCAATCAACTATGAGCTCGCCAAGTATGACGCCGCGCGCGCCGACTACTCAAAACTGCAGCGCCTGCAGCCCCGCAGCACCGAGGCCCTTTTCGGCCTTGCTATGGTAGCGGCACGTCAGAACAATATCGGTCTGGCCACGGATTATATGGACCAGGCCGTGAAGCTCACGCCTAACAGCAGCGCCGTTTACGTTAGCCGCTCGGAGGTGAAAAAACTGATTGGCGACTATAACGGTGCGGTCGACGACCTGCTGCTCGCCATGGCCACCGACGGCAACGACCCCGATGCGCTTCCGGCCCTTGTGCGACTGGCCGACAGCAACTATTCGGCCGTGATTGCCGGTCTGACCGGCGCAATCCGCCAGGCTCCGCGCCAGCCTCTGTTCTACTATCTGCGCGCGTCGATTGCCGCCGCCCACTTCCATTACGGTGCCGCCATCGAGGATTTCAAGTATATCATTGACAACGGCCTCTATGACTATTCCGGCCTCTACTGCTCGCTGGCGGAATGTTACTTTGCGCTGGGCAAGTATCAACTCGCGCTCGACAACGCCGAGCAGGCCCTGGCCACCTATGACCCGGAGCATGACGACGTTTGCCGCTACTTTACCGTTCGCTCCATGATTCAGCGCGCCATGGGCAATGCCGACAAGGCTCTGCCTACCATTGACCGCGCCCTCGACTTTGCGGCCGAAGATGTCGACGCCCTAACTGAAAAAGCTCTGGTGCTCGTTGACCTCAAGAAATATAAAGAAGCCTCCGACCTGCTCGGAGAGATAATGATGAGCAATCCCTATGAGCCTATGCCCTACATGCTGCGCGCGTGGATTGCCAACGACTATCTCAATCAGCCCGGTGCGGCCGCCGCACTCTACGAGCGCGTAATCGACCTTGAGCTTGACCATAGCGAGCGCGTAGGCTCGATGCTCGGATTTGCCCGCCTCTTCTCAGGCAAGACCCCGATGGCTGTGGCGTGGATGGATGCCATTCTCGCCGAGCCTGACTATGACGGCAAGAACCATTACTACGGCGCATGCTTCTATGCGTGGGCCGGTCGCAACGAAAAGGCGCTCGAGTGCGTCGAGGCAGCGCTGAAGGCCGGCTATGCCAACTACTATGACTGGGCCGAGCGCAACGACGCGCGCATCAACGTGGCTCCGCTTCGCGATAACCCGGCCTTCAAGTCCCTGCTTGAGCAGTATAAGTCGCTATTTGCTCTCTGATGGCTATGGCTTTGAGAGCAAGACTGATTTCGCTGCTGATGCTGCTGGTGCTCGCCTCGTTGGGGCAGGCATCGGCCGCGCCGAAGCGTGAGTTTCGCGGCGCCTGGATTCAGACCATCTATCAAGGCTATGACCGCCGCTCAACCGACGAGAACCGGGCTTATCTGACCGGGCTGCTCGACGAGTTGCACGGGGCGGGCATCAATGTCGTATTTTTTCAGGTCAGGCCGCGTGCCGACGCGCTTTATCGCAGTTCAATCGAGCCGTGGAGCCGATTCCTGACCGGCGAGGTCGGCAAGGCGCCATCGCCCGAGTGGGATCCGCTTCAGTTCATGGTTGACGAAGCCCATGCCCGCGGCATGGAGCTGCATGCGTGGATCAACCCCTACCGTGCGGCAACGGTCGAGGAGTCGGAAACCCTTCCGCCAACCGATCTGCTCAAAAAGGAACCATCGCGCTTTCTTCGCTACGGAAAGGGGTATTACTTCGTTCCGTCGCTTCAGAAAAATCGCGACTACATATGCCTTGTGGTCAAGGATATCGTTGAACGCTATGAGGTCGACGGAATCCATTTCGACGACTATTTCTATCCCTATCCAGAAAAGGGGCTGGCCTTTCCCGACGCCAAGGACTACGCTGCGGCCAAGACCTCGCTGAGTCTCGACGACTGGCGCCGGCGCAATGTTGACCTGCTGATTGAACAGGTAAGCGTCATGCTCGACACCGTCAAGCCGTGGATTCGCTTCGGCATAAGCCCGTTCGGCATATGGCGCAACGCACGCATGGACCCGCGAGGCAGCAAGACTAACGGCCTCTCGAATTTTGACGACCTCTATGCCGACGTGCCCATGTGGGCCGAAAAGGGGTGGATTGACTATCAGATTCCTCAGCTTTACTGGCAGATGGACCACAAAGTAGCCCCCTATCGGGAGCTCGCGCCATGGTGGGCCCGCAATTCACGCGGCCGCCACGTCTATATTGGCCAGGACGCCGAAAACATCATGAAGTTCGACGAACTCGATGCCAAACTCCGCATGGCCGGCAATGTTGACGGCAACTGCTGGTGGTATGCGGCCTCGCTCAAAGGGCTCGCTCCCCGGCTCCGCAAGTCGGCCTATGCCTGTCAGGCACTTGTTCCAGCCTATCCATGGAAAAAAGTCGACCCCGCCTCGCGTCCGCTCCATCTGCGCTATCACCTCGGGTGGCTCCGCTGGGCCGCTGACCCGTCGGCCTCGAAGTGGGTTGTTTATCGCTTTGATTCCGAAGCAGAAGTCGACATTGAAAACCCCGCGGCTATCTGTGCCGTTACATATTCGGCGGCATACGTTCCGACGAGCCCCGGAGTCTATGTTGTAACTGCGCTCGACCGTGCAAACGGCGAGTCTGTTCCCTCATCACCCATCAAAATTGACCTATGAAACGCATTCTCATGCCCCTTGTGGCTGCCACGCTCGTTATCGGAGCCGCTACGGTGGCCGCGGAAACCCGCAGCTCAAAAACCGACATCTCGCGCAGTCTCGACATCTTTACGTCGCTTTTCCGCGAGGTGCAGATGAACTATGTCGACACGCTCGACGCCAAGAAGGCCATCAACACGGCTATTGTTTACATGCTTGATGAAATAGACCCCTATACGGAGTATTATTCGAGCGACGACACCGATGACCTGGCCCAGCTCTCAACGGGCGAGTATGGCGGCGTCGGCTCCATAATCAACAAGGGGCGCGACGGCCGCGTGCGTTTTTCCGAGCCCTATGAGAACACTCCGTCGTGGAAGGCGGGCGTGCGCGCCGGCGACGTCATCATGCAGATTGACTCGACCGAGATTACGCGTGATTTTACCGTGTCGAAGGTCAGCGAGATGTTGCGCGGCACGGCCGGCACATCGCTGCAGGTAAAGATTTGCCGCCCCTATGCCGCCGACTCCATAAAGATCATGACTATTGAGCGCGAAAAGATTCATAACCCCGAGGTGCCTTACTATGGCGTTACCGGCGCCGACGGCAAGGTGGGCTACATCGCGCTTAACTCCTTTACCGAAAAGGCTCCGCGTGAGGTGGGCGATGCGCTTCGCGACCTGATTGACAATCATGGCATAACCTCGCTCGTGCTCGATTTGCAGAGCAATCCGGGAGGTTTGCTCGAAAGCGCAGTGGAGATTGTCGGCCTCTTTGTCGACAAGGGCACCGAAGTAGTGCGCACCCGCGGACGCGACCCCCGCAGCGAGCGCGTTTACAAAACTACCCGCAAACCCATGGCGCCGTCGCTGCCGCTGGCCGTGCTCATTAACGGCGGCTCGGCCAGCTCGGCCGAAATTGTGGCCGGTTCGCTTCAGGACCTTGACCGTGCGGTTATTGTCGGCGAGCGTTCGTTCGGCAAGGGGCTCGTGCAGTCAAGCCGTCCGCTCCCCTACGACGGGGCCGTGAAGCTGACCGTAGCAAAATACTATATTCCGTCGGGCCGGCTCATTCAGGCTATTGACTACAGCCGCCGCAACCCTGACGGCTCGGTTGCCCGCACGCCCGACAGCCTCACCACGGTCTACCACACCCTGCATGGCCGCGAGGTTCGCGATGGAGGCGGTATCACTCCCGACCGCAAAGTCAATCCGATGAAGAGCAACCGCCTGCTCTACACAGTGCAGGCCGAGGGCTGGGATATTGACTTTGCAAACCGCTTTGTGTCGCTCCATGATTCTATCGGAAATCCGGCCGAATTCGAAGTGACCGACTCGGTGTTCAATGAGTTCAAATCATTTCTCACCCCCGGAGAGTTTAAGTATGACAAGGCCTACGAGGCGTTTTTGAAAACTCTCAGGGAGAGCCTCGAAAGCGAGGGCTATCTGACCGACACCGTAAAGTCTCACGTTGACGGCCTTGAGGCGATACTTAAGCGCGACCTTTCTGACGACCTTGACATGAACCGTCGTGCGCTGAGCATGCTGCTGACCGATGCCATCGTGCCGCGCTATGGCTTCCGCCGCGCGGCAATTGCCGCGGGTCTCCGCTTTAACGACCCGCTCCTGAGCGCCATTGAAATCCTGACGGACCCTGCGGAATATAAAGCGATTCTGAGCAAGAAGAAATGATTGAATTTCCTGTCGACAACGCGCGGCGCAAGGCTCTGCGCGCGGCGCTGAGCGATGCACGTGTGGTGTCGGTTTACGGACTGGCCGGCTCTGCTGCAGCGGTAATGCTGTCGGAAACCGGACGCAAGCGCCCGATGATTGTAGTGGCCGACTCGCTCGACGACGCCGGCTATCTCTATCACGACCTGACCCGCCTTTGCGGCGAAGAGCACGTGGCAATGCTTCCGTCGGGCTATAAGCGCCACATCAAGTATGGGCAGGCCGACGCCCCGTCGCAGATTCTGCGCAATGAAGCCACGGCGCGCCTCTATGCTCCGGGCTCGACACTGAAGTTTCTGGTCACCTATCCTGAGGCGCTGGCCGAACGTGTGGCGTCGCCCGACGCCGTCAGCGAGCACACTCTTCATATAAAGGCCGGAGGCAAACTCAATCTCACTGAAACCGAAAAGTGGCTCCGCTCAAACGGGTTCACCCAGGAAGATTACGTCTACGAGCCGGGACATTTTGCCGTGCGCGGCTCGATACTCGACATCTACGGCTATTCGAGCGAATTGCCGTTTCGCATTGACCTTTTCGGCAATGACATCGAGTCGATAAGGCTGTTTAATGTCGAAACTCAGCTCTCGGAAAAGAGGCTTGACGCCATCGAAGTGGCGGCCAACGTTGCCGGCCAGAGTGCCGGGTCGTCGCTGCTCGACTTCGTCGACCCGGCCACGGTCATTGCCGTGCGCGACGACATTTCCTTTGTCATGGACCGCGTCAGGGCCGTTGCCGCCGAGCAATACTCGCCTGTGGCGGCCGCGGCCGACGAGGGCGATGCGCGCGCCATGGAGCAGGTTGTCGACGCCGAGGAGTTCTGCGACCGGCTCGTGCGCATGCGCACACTCATCTACTCCGATGCCGACCATCCTGCAGCGCGGGCTTCGGCCTCGCTCGACTACGGCTGCGTTCCGCAAGGCATCTATCACAAGAATTTTGACCTCATCGGCTCCGAATTCAGCCGGCTTATTGCCGACGGCTATGCCCTTCACATTCTCTCCGACTCGCCAAAACAACACGAGCGTCTGCGTTCGATTTTTGCCGAGCGGGGCGACCGCATCGAGTTTGTTCCGGTCATAGGCACGCTTCATGCCGGCTACGTTGACCGGCTGACCAAGGCGTGCGTCTTTACCGACCATCAGATTTTTGACCGTTTCCACAAATACTCGCTCAAGAGCGAGCGGGCGCGCTCAGGCAAACTGGCCCTGAGCCTAAAGGAACTGTCGGCGATTGAGCCGGGCGACTATATCGTTCACTCCGACCATGGCGTAGGGCGTTTTGCCGGCCTGGTAAGATCGGCCGGCATCAACGGCCGCATGCAGGAGATGATTAAGCTCACATATCTGAATGGCGACACTATTTTCGTGTCGCTCCACTCGCTCCATAAGCTAAGCAAATATCGCGGCAAGGAGGGCGCCGAACCGCGCATAAACAAGCTGGGGTCAGGCGCATGGAACAAGCTCAAGGAGCGCACCAAAACCAAACTCAAGGATATTGCGCGCGACCTGATTTCGCTCTACTCGCGCCGCCGCCGGGAGCAGGGATTCCAGTTCCCGCCCGACGATTATATGCAGCATGAACTCGAGGCGAGCTTCATCTACGAGGATACGCCCGACCAGCTGACGGCCACTCAGGCCGTGAAGGCCGACATGGAGTCGTCGAGGCCGATGGACCGACTAATCTGCGGCGATGTCGGCTTCGGCAAGACGGAGATTGCCATGCGCGCGGCTTTCAAGGCGGCAACGGCAGGCAAGCAGACGGCTGTGCTTGTGCCCACGACCGTGCTCGCCTATCAGCACTTCCGCACTTTTTCTGAGCGCTTCAAGGAGTTTCCCGTAAGGGTCGACTACCTTTCGCGCGCACGCACGCCAAAGCAGGTCAAGGAGATTTTGCAGAGCCTTTCAGACGGCAAGATTGACGTAATCATAGGCACGCACAAACTCATTGGCAAGTCGGTGAAATTCCATGACCTCGGGCTGCTCGTGGTCGATGAAGAGCAGAAATTCGGCGTGGCGGTGAAGGAGAAGCTCAAGGAACTGAAAGTCAACGTTGACTCGCTGACAATGAGTGCCACTCCGATTCCGCGCACCCTGCAGTTCTCGCTCATGGGCGCCCGCGACCTCAGCGCAATCACCACGCCGCCGCCCAACCGCCACCCCATTGCTACGTCGGTGCTCTCCATGACCGACGAGTTGCTTGCCGACGCCATCAACTTCGAACTGAGCCGCGGAGGCCAGGTGTTCATAATCAACAACCGTATCGAGGGCCTGTATGATCTGGAGAATACGGTGCATCGCCTCGTGCCCGACGCACGTACAATAGTTGCCCACGGCCAGATGCCGCCCGAACGGCTTGAAAAGGCGATTATCGACTTCACGGCCCGCGACTACGACATTCTCATTGCAACGACCATCGTAGAGAGCGGCATCGACATGCCCAATGTCAACACGATGATTATCTATAATGCCCAGAACTTCGGTCTGTCGGAACTTCATCAGCTTCGCGGCAGGGTGGGGCGCAGCTCGCGCAAGGCGTTCTGCTATCTGGCCGTGCCGGCCGGGGCGCCGGTTTCGGCTGTGGCGCGTCGCCGTCTGCAGGCCATCGAGAGTTTCTCGGACCTCGGCAGCGGCATCCACATTGCCATGCAGGACCTCGACATCCGCGGCGCCGGCAATCTGCTCGGCGCCGAGCAGAGCGGCTTCATTGCCGACCTCGGCTACGAAACCTATCAGCGCATTCTCCAGGAGGCTGTCACTGAATTGCGCACCGAGGAGTTTGCCGAGGAGTTTGCCGACGAAGAGGATCGCGATTTCGTGGCCGACTGCACCATTGAGTCCGACATGGAACTGCTGCTGCCGGCTGACTATGTACCTCAGGACCGCGAGCGCATAGCCCTTTACCAGGAGCTCGACGGCATTGAGCGCGAGCTTGACCTGCGTGCCTTTGCCGAGCGCCTCGAAGACCGCTTCGGCCGCATTCCCGATGTGGCTGCCGAACTGCTGCGCGTGCCGCGCCTGCGGCGTCTGGCCCGTCGCCTCGGCATCGAGAAAGTGGCCCTCAAGCAGGGCTCGATGTATCTCTACTTCGTCTCGGAGCAGAACGTGGCCTACTATCAGAGCCCCATGTTCGGCCGCATACTCGACTATGTGGCCGCGAATCCCCGTCAGTGCCGCATACGCGAAAACAACGGCAAGCGCTCCATCGCCCTTGCCGACGTCACCACCGTCGAGCACGCTACCGGCATTCTGGCCTCTATTCTCGCCTGAGCGCGCGCCGAGGGGCTAAAGCCGGTTTTGGTGCAGCAGTATGGAGTAGAGCGGTTTGCAGCCGGTGGTTATGGTGGCGCGCATGAGGGTATCGGACGTAGGCAGCGAACCGCTGCAGACGGCACGTTGCGCCGATGGCTCTTGCTTTACGGATATGACGGGCAGAGTCAGTGTGCCGGCTTCGGGAGTGTCGATACGGAGAGTGTCGCCGACCGCTATATCGGCAGGCAGGTAGACTGCAATTTCGTCTGCCCCGGTTTGCAGCAGCGTGACGTCGGCTTTGGTCGTTATGTTGAAGCGCAGGGCAATGATGGCAACGATGGCCAGCACGGGCGGAATGACGATGAATGTGCCGTATTTTGAGATAACTTTATTCATTGTTCGGCGAGCTCGAGTTGGTTTTGAATCAGATTGAAATAGTATCCTCCGCGGGCCACCAATTCTTCATGCGTTCCTTGCTCTACTACGCGTCCGTGGCGCAGCACGACGATGTTGTCGGCGTCTCTGACCGTGCTGAGGCGGTGGGCAATCACAATGCGGGTGCGTCCGCTGAAGTGTCGGGCCAGGTTTTCGGTGATTTTCGCTTCGTTTTCGGCGTCGAGCGACGATGTGGCCTCGTCCATCATCAGGTAGAGCGGATTCTTATAGGCTGCGCGGGCAATCATGATTCGCTGGCGCTCGCCGCCGCTGACCCCCAGCCCTTCGGCGCCTACCTTCATTTCAGCTCCGAGGGGATGGCGGTCTATGAGGTCGTCGAGACAGGCCGTTGCCAGCGCCTCCTGCAGCCTGCGGTCGTCGGGTGCCTCGCCCATGATAATGTTGCGACGTATGGAGTCGGAAAATAGAAAATTATCTTGCATCACGATTCCCGAGGCGCGGCGTATTGACTCGGCCGTAAAGTTGCCGAGCGGCTCCCCGCCGAGCATAATCCGGCCTGACGTGGGGGAGTAAAACTTCAGCAGCAGTTTCATCAGGGTGGTTTTTCCGCTGCCGCTCTCGCCGACAATGGCGGTCATGCGCCCTGCGGGGATAACGAATGAAACGTCTTGCAGCGCCATTTTGCCGTCGCTTCCGGAATAGGAAAACGAAACGTTGCGCAGCTCGATGTCGCGGGGCGCGGACTGCGGGACAGCGCGCTGCGTCGCGGCGTCGTCTTCCGTGTCGCTCAGGTGCACCTCCTGCGAGCGTTCAAGCGAAATGCGCGCGTCCTGATACTGCTGCAGGAATCCGGTCAGCTGACCTAACGGACCGCTGACCATGCCTATGATGGCGCTGATGCTCATCATCATGCCCAAGGTCAGGTTGCCATTGACTACCTCCATGGCAATCCAGCAGGTAATGATGATGTTACGCAGCTGGCCTATGATGGTGAAGCCGGTGGTTTGAAGCTGTGAAAGCCGCAGCGACTTCCGGCTCATTTCATACTGGCGCTGCTGCAGCGACTCCCATTCGCGGAGTTTATAGTCGCCATAGTCGTTGATTTTGATATCGGTGATGCCCGACATCATTTCGTAGAGTTTGGTCTGGTTTTCGGCGCTGACGGCAAACTGCTCATAGTCCAGGGCTTTGCGCCGGCGGAAGAAGTATGACATCCAGGCCGTGCTCAATGCCGTGAATCCGATAAACACAGCCAGGATTACGGGCGAGTAGAAGGCGATGACAACCAGATAGAACGGCACGGAGAAGAGCGAAAACAGCGTTTCGATGGTGCTTCCGGTCATGAATGACTGCAGGCGCGAATGGTCGCCGAGTCGCTGCTGATAGTCGCCAACGCTTTTGGTGTCGAAAAAGCTGACAGGCAGCTTCAGCAGTTTGGCCAGATAGTCGCGCAGGATGCTGATGGAGATGTGGGTGCTCATGTAGAGCGTTACCCACGAGCCTATCATCGACATGACGAACTGACCGGCAAACAGGGTGAGCTGTGCAATCAGTATGTCATAGATCAGCCCTATGTTGCGGGTGGCTATGCCCTGGTCGACAACCGCCTGGGTCAGAAACGGAACTATCAGCCCCATGAGCAGCCCCACGAACATGGCCATGAACGACTGGGCCAGCTGCAATTTATAGGGCAGAATGTATTTTCGGGCAAAGTCGGCGAAACTGTGGTGCTGCTTGATTCTTACTTTCTGATAAAATTCATCGGTCGGCTCGGCCGCAATGACCACTCCCGTTTCGCCGTTTAGCCAGCATTTTTCAAAATCGGCGCGGTTCATTTTGTGGCGTCCGAAGGCCGGGTCGCAGACAATCAGTTTGCCGCTGCGGCTAACGCGCTCCAACACGACGAAATGGCGCTGTTCCCAATAGAGTATTGCCGGCAGCGGGCACTCCTCGGTGAGCTGCTCAGTGGTCATGCGAAACGACGCACTCTCCAGTCCGAGGGCTTCCAGCGCATGACGTATGCCGACCACGCTGACCCCTTCGCGGGTCAGCAGCGCCAGCGGGCGCAGATAGCTCAGCGGGTAGTTGCGGCCGAAGTGTGAGGCAATCATCCTGACGCACGCCGGGCCGCAATCCATTTTGTCAAACTGCCGGGTAAACTTCATTTCTTTTTGGGCTGGATGTTGAGGCGGTAGATTACGTGGAGCATGGCGTAGCGAGGCAGGGTGTTGTAGCGCGCTTCGGTTCGCCCCTGTGGAGTTACGTCGATTACGATGTTGGAGAGCTGTCCCAGGATGTCGTAGCCGTCGAGCATCACTATGAGGTTGCCGTGAAGTAAACTTTTTGAGAGGCGCATGTTCCAAACCAGGCGGTTGTCGTCGTAGTTAGCGTAACCACGGCGGGAGTGCACGGCGAAGTCTGATTTCACCGATATATCCCATGGCAGGTCGGGTGCGGCTATAGTTAGTCCATAGTCAATGTCGAAGATGTTGGTGCTGAATGGGTTGGTGAGGGCATTGGCGTTGTGCCATTCAAGTGAGCCAAATGCCTTGAACTGCACCCCGAATTTGGCGTCCCATGAAAGGGTGAGCTTTTCAGTTAAGGTGGATAGCTTGACCTTGTTGGTCTTTTTGTTGACTATCTCGGAGGTGTTATTGTAGCGGTAGTTGGTGTTGTTGGATAGGAGCCAACTGCGCGACTTATCAAGATAGTAGCCCATATTTAGTCGGCCGGTCAAGTTCCAGCAGCCGTTGATGTTAGTTGGCTGAATGGTTGTTATGCCGGTTGTAGTGTCGTAGTCGGTGTTCCAGGCAAAGGCATTGTCGGTGTAGGTATAGGAGAGAGTTACAGTAGGATAGGTAGAGGAGTGGAGCAGTTTTTCCAGAAATTTGGGGCGCAGGGTTATGCGATGGTTGACGGCGGAACGGAGCGAGGCGTTGCCGGCTTTGATGTATAGAGGGTTGACGCCGTCAATTATGTCGAGCATGTTGTAGAGTCTGGGCAAATCATTCTTCAAGTTGTAGGCAATATTGAAGGGTTTGCACGAGAATTCAACCGTAGGGTCGGCATAGAAGTTACGGCGTTCGATATAATACGGTGTGTCGAATCGCCAATAGTTGAGGTGGCGTCGGGTGAATTTGACGTGAGGATTAATAGTTAAGCTTGCGTTGTGGCCGAAGTATTGGCTCAGCATGATGTCAAGCTCATGGGTGTCGGTTATTTCATGCGAATTAAAGGAGTTTTGAGAGTCGAAGACATCAAATTGGTAATAGCGTCGGTCGGTATTGTCGGAATTATGTGAAAAGATGTATTTTGCCGAAAGTTTGGTTGTATAGCGGGGGTTGTTATTGATATAGAAGCGCGCGTAATAACCGGCCATAGCTTGAAGATTCCATTGATCGGACGGGTCTTTTTGGGTGTAGATACGATTTACGTTCGAAAGCGGATTTTCTGCATAGTTAATTGTTAACCGGCCGTGTTGGTCAGAGCGTTTCTGCAGAAAAGAACCTTTGATTTGCAGCGTGGCGATGTCGGGAGTGTTTGGAATGCTGTAATTTGATGTTACCGTCATATCGCCGTTGATGGTTTTTGATGAGGTGGAATTCTCCCGGTTGTTGGAGTTCAATTTGTTGGCGAAGTTAAACATCTCTGACGACGAGGACGTCTCATTGTCAGTCTGCGAGTATCGCAGGTTAGGCTCGACCCAGACCGACCACAGGCCGTAGTCGTACTTAAAGCTATGAGAGAGACCGGCTGAAAGCGATTTGTTGTGTTTGCGTGATGTGTCGGAGGTGTTTAGGCTGTCGGCTTCGGCAAACATCTCACTGAATCCATCCTCCGAAAGCCTATTGTTCTCGTGGGTCACCTCAACCGTTGTATTGGCCTCCCACCGCTCTTGTTTGTCTGAAACGAGATGGTCTATGCCGCCAAGAATGATTTTCGATTGACCTTCTTGCAGCCAGTCGGGGTTCCATTGCTCGCCTTCGTCGGGGGTTGAACTGTCGTTGGTGTTGTTGGCATTGCCATATATTGTCAGGCGCTGTAGAGGAGTGAACATCAAACCGAACAGTCGGCCAAGGTAGCGGTCGGAAGAGCCATAGCCGGCTTCGGCATTGGCAATCCACCCGCGCATATATTCCTTTTTCAGGTTAACGTCCATGACCAATGGCTTTTTCACTGTGGGGTCCAGGCGCGCCATTCCCTTTGCCTGCTCGTAGACCTTGACGTTCTTGACCGTATATGACGGCAGGTTAGACAGTGCGACCATCGGGTTTCCCTTGAAGAAGTCCTTACCGTTGAGAAGCAGCGACTCAACAAACTGCCCGTTGACAAAAATCTGTCCGCCGTTTCGAAGCTCCACGTTAGGCAGATTGCGAATTAGTTCATCGAGCATGGAGCCTTGCGACAGCTGGAAGGCCTCGGCGTTATATATCACCGTGTCTCCACGGTTTATCATTTTGATATTGGAAGCCGTAACGGTTATTTCATCAAGTCGGCGCACCCGGTTGCTGGGCTTACGCTTCATGATTATCGGGTCCAGTATGTTCAGATAGTCTACCCTGTTGCCCGGCTTAGGGATATTAATTGTCTGCGGGATAAAGCCTGACTGATGGATTTTCACCAGCAGCGGGCGCTTCTTGAACCATAACCCTTCGAAATCGTTAAATGAGATGTCTTTTTTTATGATGCTGCTGTCGGACTCCATAACCGTAACCTGCAGCGAGTCACGGTCCATCTCAACATGAGTCAAATCGTCATAAATATGCCAAAAACGAAAACAAAAATTCGACTGCGCGCAAACCGGCGAAATCGACACGAGGCAAACAAAAATAAGCGAAATAGCTAAGCGCAACATATTATTAGTTAATATAGTCAGAGCTAATGATAACAATAGCTCTCTTTAAATTCAATCATCAGCCCAATCGGAGTGATTTAATTAAGCCAGAAGGTAATCAATACTTAAACTATATATAGATTCCGCCACGAAATATGGCGAAATCTATATAGGATTCAAATCATAAAATACGCATTATTAACGATTAGAGCAGTCCGCCCAAATCAATCATGCCGCAGTTACAGTCCGTAGGTGTTTTTTGTTGTTTTTCGCACTTACTGTTGTTTTGGCAAGCGTCACTCGGATTGTTGTTACAAGTGGTATTATTCTTACAAGAGGTATTATTCTTACAAGAGTAATTACCTTCGCAATTAGTATTGCCGTTTGAGTCTTTGTTGCTGTCACATCCAACATCGTTTTTACATTTAGTATTGTTTCCATATGTGGAAGCACCGCCACCTATAAAAGCGAAGCCACCAAGGAGCAGACCTTCTTCCGATGATTTCACTTCCGGAATGTTGCTGCGTACTGCAGCAAGAAAAGAAATTTTGTCCATTGAGATGAGTTTGTTAATGAATAATTTGAGTTTTTGATATATGTTGTTTGAGAAGTTCTATTACCCGACTTCTAACTATGTCTTCTTTTTGTTCTTCTGTGTAATTATAGAAACACGAAGTTGGTTCTCCAGAAGATTCCAGTCGATTTTGGGAGCATCCTCCGCGACAGATAGGGAATATCTTGCAACGTTGGCAAAATGATGTTCCATACATTAGATCGTATCTTGATAAGTTGCGATTATTCCATTGGATATTGCCATTGCCTTGCAATTTGCCTTCTACCCGTTCTTTCGTAAAATCACGGGCGGTGCATTTATAGATGTCGCCGTTGTGGTTTATCACAACGTCATTAGGGTTATCAGCATAACAACGCGATGAACTTCCCCACCTGATAGGTATATTATAAGCATATCCTTCTTTGCCGACGGATTCACGATGTAATGCCATTGAAGATTCAATATCTACTGTGTCTTGCTCTTGCCATACTTTGTGAAACGAGAAGTCAACCAGGTGTTTATCAACTGTCTCTAAATTCTGCTAATAATTTAGAGACAGTTGATTCGTATGATGAATGATTCTTATTGGTATAATTGAATCGTATTGATACATGCAATCTCTTCGAGACCGCATATGCAATATTATTTAATATGATATCGTAGGTCCCTTTACCCCCTTTTAGAAACCTTACGGCATTGTGAACTTTTTCATCACCGTCTAATGTAATTTGAAAACTGGTGGTGGCGTTAATATTCGATAGGAAATTACATTTGTCAGGTGTCAATAACACACCATTGGTCGTAAATGCAATACCTAACAACTTAGAGTACTGTTTGCAAATTTTTTGTGCATATAGAACAATCGGTTTGACGCAGTTTTCAAAACATAGAAGTGGCTCGCCTCCAAAAAAATCTATTACTAATTTCTTAATTGATGTGCGCTTTGCGGTATTCTCGATAAAACGTTTTATAGAGGCTATCGTCTCTTCCGTTATAACCTCTTTAGTGCTATGATTTTCATAACAATACCAACACCTTAAGTTACATTGAACTGTAGGTATTATCGTAATCTTGATTTGCTCTGGATTTTCATCTTCTTTAACCCAACTCTGAATCAGTTCGGCTGTCTCATCAAGATTAGTTGCTGGTATAATGCTTTTAGAGAGAAGAAGACTCTCAAAAAGTTCGGGGTGTATGACTTTAATCTCACCAAGATTGTCCTTGTGTTGCAGAACAATATTGAATATATCCTTTGCTATAGTTATAACAGAATCGCTAACCATATTGTAAACGATATGGATATCATCTATTATAAAGTCTCGGGTGTATTTGCTAATCTTATACATTTGAGGGCCGGTTAGTTAGTATTGATTTAAGTAATTCATATCCAAGTTCCCCATCCTTTAATGAACGGGAGCTATACTTAAAACCTCTGCTGGGTAGAGTTAGCCAATCGCTTATTGACGGTATATAATCTCCCCCATCAAAGGAACCCGAAATCATCGATATATATTGTAACGCAAAGAAGTATGTCTCTTCATCGTAATCTGGTTCATGAAGGATTTGAGTGCAGATATCATGCAATAATACCCAAAAAACATAATTATCAGTAAATCTATTTGATGCCAAACGTGATAATGCGAAACAAATAATACCGCCTACTCCTTTTTCAAAACTCTTTTCGGCAGAATTTGTCCTCGAAAGCACTGCTTTCTCTACGACTTCTTCTATCCGCTCGAGAATATCTGAATGTAAGTATTGGTCAAGATGTAGCAATAACCAACCGCATCCTGACAATCCGTGATGAAAACCGATATTAGGCTTGACTTTTTCTAATTCTGTCTCTATCAGGTTACAATATTTTTCAAGAGCTTTGTCAAGCAATTTTTCTCGTTTGGAGAGCGAATATGCATAGCGCAAATGTAATATAATTGCTCCTAATCCATCTATTAGACTTAAACTCTCTATTTGTTCTATTTCCTGTCTAATATATAAGTTGTCAGTAAATACGCTGTTATTATCGGATGAGTATATTAATTGGATTGTATTGTCTACTTCCTTTTGGTGCTTTCCCCTAAGGAATGTTTTATCATAAACAAATATTGTTTTATAATAGGAAACTAAGTCATCGATTTTTAATTTATTAGCTTCAAATTCTAAATTTGCGGTAAAATAGGCGCTGTAGTTAGATGCAAGTGCAAACGCCCGAGTATGGTTCATCTCAGTTTCTCCATAGAATAAGCTGCATATCAGCAAAGAATTATATATCTTATCGGCATTCAATGTAGAATACGGCGATTCATTCCGGTACAGGTGTCCGGTTATGAAGTCTTTAAGCAATAAACACTTTCCGCCCTCCAACCAAACCTTATTGCTGATATAGCTTTCGTCGAATCCATAACTTTTTAATCCTTGCAGTCCCTTTAGATAAGTCCAATATCGTTTAGATCCGGCATAAGCAGCTCCTAAAATAGTGGGGATTTCCTCAATCCTTTCGGAAGCATCATGTTCGGTTTGACACCATTCTATATCTGGCAAAAGTCTACCTTTCCTCATAGGGTTGAATGCACCATACCCTTTTTTATAATCTGCGCGTAGAACTAATTCGCCTTCATACATATCAAGCGGAACAGATTGACCGCATAATATACAACGATCGTTCTTCGTAAGTAAACTGATAATATTTTCTATACTGGTATAATCATAAATCCTCATATGACCATCCAGTAGCAGGAAATAAGGAGTCTGTATTAAAGAAATTGCCAAGTCGCGACATCCAGCAACTCCTCGGCGCACTTCATTATATAAGTATATAACGTTATACTTCTTTAGAGCCGAGATATAGTCAATACTATCGTAGGAATGATCGTTCACGACCAATATATCAATTTTGTCCCCGCATATCTGACGAATATTTGCCACTGTGTTAATTAGCTCGTCACCCTCATTAAGGAAAGGTATTATTACCGTAACTTCAGTTCCTGTATACGGTATAGATGGCTCAACATAGTGAGTATTAGCTGCTTTTGATAATGAATCTTGGCAAGAATTCGCAATTAGTAATGCCTGAGCACTCATTTGTGTTGAATACATATTACTCACCTGTGATGGGCTATTCCTATATATGAGGACCGCAATAGAACTGTTCCAAACAGAGAGCCCCAGTTTTATTGCGTCTACCCAAAACTTATAATCTTCAGCAAACCTATAGTCGACGTCATAACGTAATGAGAACTGCCGAATACGCTCCGTTCTCATTATAACGGTGGGGTTTATGAGGCTATTATGCTTTGCAAAATCAAATAATGTTAGATGAGTTAGTTTCGGCGATTCCTGTTCTTGCAACATATTGCAGTTGTTCTCATGATTACATTTCAACTCAGACCCCAAAATATCAATCTCGGGATGTTGCTGTAGTATATCGACTTGGAGTTGGAGGCGTGAAGGCATCATGACGTCGTCGGCATCCATGCGTGCAATGTATTTGCCGCGAGCCTCGTCAATCAGACAGTTCAGAGTTGCGATATAGTCATGTTGGCGACAGATAAGTCTGATACGGGGGTCGGCATATGATTTAACGATGGCGACGCTGTCGTCGGTCGACCCGTCATCTGCAATAAGGAGTTCAAAGTCGGTAAATGTTTGCTCCAGGACGCTGTCAATGCACTCGCGCAAGTAGCTCGAGGCATTATACATCGGCATGCAGACCGAAACTTTAGGGGTATGCGGCATTGATAAATAATGTTATTATATATGTAAGATGTTGCCGGGGACGAGGTTCGGTTTTGATTTAAGGCGATGAACAAATCTTAATCATCGCAAATGTAAGCATAAATTTTATAAAAACAACAATTTTTTAGAAGTTTATTCGGTGTAGACTTCTCCGCAAAAAGTCAATCCGTTTTGATTTGACAACTCAATGGTAAAGTCCGTAAACTTACCGATGCATATGCTGTTATGGGCATGAAAACGAAGCGAG
>DKUN01000019.1 GCA_002490725.1 Porphyromonadaceae bacterium UBA7203
GGGGCGGTTTAGGCCGCCCCCGCCGTTTGGGCATCCCCTCGCCAGAAGGAGAGTGGAGAATGAGAAATTCCTATCTCAAAGTTTTGCACTTCGATTTGGAATCTTCACGCGCATTAGTATGGAAAGAGCACTTTCGCGCGACATACCGAAGTCCATGCCGAATATGAGTAGCCTTGTTGGGGGCTTCCATATCAGTAAAGAGGGAGTCGATTGACTGCTTTTTTTCGGGTGAAGCAATCTTGTAGTAACGGAGAATATATTCCGTTGTTAAGCCCGGTTCTTCGGCGCACATTACGCGAGGGGAAAAAGGACGTAAGATTAAAGAGAGAACGTATTTTGTGATTTGAGGTCTTTGTCAACAACGAGTTGGAACAAAGTGTTGTTCGATTCTATCTCGGCATTTTGTTCGTCGCTCCGGCTAACAGCGTTAGAGAAGTTCTCGTTGCCAGCGAGGCATGCCAGTAATATAGCGTTAATTCTTCGGGAATGAAACATCGCCATTGGCGGTAACGGCTACATTATACGACATCTTGGAGCCGCCGTAAGTAGTTACTTCGACGGTAAAAGTAAGAATATCGTTCTTGTATGCTTGATTTGTAAGCTCTGCGCGGTCGGTTGTATTGTGTTCGTAAGAGTCAATGACAACGTCTTTCTTCTTCCAAAGTAAGGTATGCTCCATTACGTTGATGGCAAAGAGGCGCAAAGTGCCATCTCCCATTTCTACGCCGATGCCGCTATCGTTAGAAATAGGCTGAACGAGAGCAGCGTTAAAGAGGTCGTAATAGGTATAATCTTCGTAGAAGTATGGGTATTGAGCTTCATAGCAAAGGTTACTGTTGCTATCATAGCAAGTAACCTGCTTAAAGTCGGGATTTTCTTGATCGCGTCCGAAATAGAAAATCGAGCCACCGTTATGCCAGGGCTTAACTCGCTCGCGTTGGAACAATGTTTCGGTTGACTGCGGTAGCTCTACAATGGTCATTTTTTCGTTGTTGTAGAGAAGATGAAAATGCAAGAATGCGAACTGTGAGGTCGCACCGGGTTCACCATAAAGACCGCAGTAAGCACCCGCAACATTATTATCGTTTATGGCGAAACCACAAACTTGGAAAGCGTTAAAAGGTAGAGTTCTCTTTTCGCCGTAAGGCATAGAAAAATCTACATTAGAATGAAACTGGATTTGATTAAAGTTGGAATAGAGTGCTTTGTTTACGATAGTGTCGCAAATAATAATGGATGCTTCGTTCAGGTTGTTAGTACCTGTGAAAAAAACAACGATGTTATCTTTTCCGACACAGTAGAAGCTGTTAAGGCTCATAATTTTATCTTCGGGAAGATTGTAACGTTTGCATAACTCACGGCGGGCAACCGTGTAGCTATCCTCCATAATCTTGGGCGTAGGCTCGTCTTCGGGGTCAGATGAGCAAGCTTGAAAACCGAGCATAAGTGCGCTCAGTGTGATAATGGAATAGATTTTATGATATTTCATTGTGATGTTTGAAATTACAATATAGTGATGCTGACTGTAAAGTTGGCAAAAAAATTATGATATACAATACAGGAGCTGCAACGCGAAAAATCAGAATTGCGAAAGTTAGTTTGCATTCAAAGCGGCAAAGATACAAACGTGGGAGAGCAAGAATTGCTCCCCTACGTTAATATAACTACGATATGTCCGGCTCGGGGAGGGGTGAAGTTATCGTGATAAGTAGATTTTTGCGGTTGCTGTAGAGAGGGTATTGACCACGAAGTAGCTTCGACCGAAGGGTTGGATGCGCGGCGACGGTTGCGCGGCGCTGAGGTTTTAAGAGTTCTTTTTGAAATATTTGCTTATCCATGCTGCCAATATTGGCCCAAAGATTCCAGCCATAGCCCCCGCAAAGCCGATGATTACATATTCTTGCCAATTATTAGGAAGCCAGTTTAAGGCCAATATGAGGTTGAGCAAGTGGCATAGCAAGGCGATTAAGGCCCAGACAATGAAGAATGCCAAAATAAAGATGATGTTCTTTTTCATAACAAGAGGTCTGTTTGTGGTGATATATTTCAGGTGCTAAATTACAAATATGTGGTTTTAATGAAAAGATTTTTCATACTTGGTGAAGTTATATCCCTATGGCTCGACAGAGAGATTAGTTGTAAAAAGAAAATGAGAGCTAACAGGCAATCATCAGGCCTACGGGGCGGTTACGGGCAGGTGAGTTTTGACGTAGTGCCGTCAGTATATTTCACAATGTTGATTCCTTTGAACGGCGAGGTTGAGGCATGGCCTTTCAGGTCGTAATAGAGTCGTACCTGCCGGTTTCGGGTTTCGGCGATGTCGGATATGCCGGAGTAATCAGCCAGCGGCCTTCGGTTTATGAAATTATTCCATTCGGAGTCTTCCGCGAAGTATGATGTCGCCGGTTCAGGCGTGTATAGCGTTGCGGTGGTGTAATGAGCATTCGAGAATGTATATGCGTCAATGGTCGGGGCGTTCATGGCCTTGCTGACTATGTCTGACAGGTTCAGGCATCCGTCAAAACAACCGGTGCCGACCGATTCCAATGATTCATTAAATATGATGGTGGTCAACGCCGTGCAGTCGGAGAAGGCGCTATTGCCTATGGTTGTCAGTGATGGAGGGCATTCGAATTCAGCCAGCGAGCTACATCCCCTGAAAGCATATATGCCCAGAGATGTCAGTCCCTGCGGCAATATTACTCTTTCAAGGCTGGCGCAATCGGCAAAACAGTTGAGCGGCAGGGCTTTGATTGCCGAAGCGACTTCGACCTGGCTTAATGTTGAATAGGCAAAAGCGTTGGCAAAGTTGCTAAGCGTTTCGGGAATTGTTATTTCCGTCAGGAGGGTGTAGGCAAACGCTTGCTCGCCGATAAATGTCAGCGACGACGGAAATTGTATGTTTTGCAGCGGTGTGTTTATGAATGCGCCGCCTTCAATGCGTTCCAGACCTTCGGGTAGCAGAATTTCCGTCAATCCGGTATTTCCGAATGCGTTGGCCTGAATAGTTTTTATGGTAGCGGGCAGTTCTACAGTTTTCAATGCGCTGCAGCTGTTGAATCCGCCGACCTGACTGACGTCACCAAACGAGACGGCCGACAGTTTTGGCTGACCGACAAACAGATCTTCGCCAATAATATCCCTGCCGACGTATACTTCCTGCAGATTGCAGCCTTCAAACACGCTCAAAAATATTCCTTCGGTCCGGGCGCACAATGGGCTCCGGCCGTCGGCAATGGTTACCTGTTGCAGTGCGGAGCAGTTTCCGAAGGCATTCCAGTCGATGTATTCAATGCTTTCGGGGATTACGATGGCTTTGATTGTCTTGCTGTTATAAAAAGCGTCCCGGCCTATTCCGATTACTTTCAGCTCGCGGTTGTCGGAGTCAGTGACCGTTGACGGGATTGTCATGCTTTCCGGCAGGTTAGCATAGCCGAAGCCTTCCCCCGAGTAGGGATATGACACCTCGGCTGCGAGTTCGTCGGCGGCAGTGCGTACCCAGTTGTAGTATAAATCACCTGATTTGAAATCATAGGCGTAGACAATAGCCACACTCGCCGCCAAACCCATAAACGCAAGGCTTAATCTTTTCATTTGTGCAAACTTTTAAAGTATCCGCCCGGCTCTTGACGGATAATATTCTAAGTCGGAACATGAGCCGTTTATGCCCGAAATCAATTGTCGGCAAAGTTAAACATATTTATGCAAAATGCAAACTTAAAGCGAAAATATTTCAAGATGGTGTGATTGATGTTTTGGAATGCAAATGTTTTTGTTAATTTTGTGCAGAGTAATCGGGCGATGATACGCGCTGAATCAATCTGTTTAACCGATCATTATTTTACATCGTAACAAAGAATAAAACCATGGCCTGTACATTGGATTTCATTGAGTCACTCTGCGGGCTCCTTGCTCCGCTCGGAGAGGTTCGCAGCCGCAAGATGATGGGCGAATATGTCATTTACGTTAATAACAAATGCGTCATTACCGCCTGCGACAATAATGCGTATGTCAAGAAGCTGCCTTGCATCAAAGCCTTGATGGCCGATGCCGCGTGCGGCTCGCCGTATCCCGGAGCGAAAGAGGCTTATATTCTTGATCTCACCGACCGACGCCAAACATTGAAAGCGATTGAAACCCTTTGGGAACATCTTCCCTTTCCAAAGCCGAGACAAACGAATAAAAAAGTTGACGGAAAGCGAGGCGACCAATGACTCCGAGAAACATTCTTGATATCCGTACCCGCAACGATTTCCGCCAATGGCTCGTGAGGAACAGCGCTGTTGAAACGGAATGCTGGATTGCCGTTAAACGCGGCAAGACGCCGCCGTCAGATGCCTTGTGGTATCTCGATGCAGTCGAGGAGGCTCTATGTTTCGGGTGGATTGACTCCACACTCAAGCGGGTTGACGGCATCGCTCTGCAGCGATTTGGCCCGAGGAGCAAGTCCGGAAGGTGGACCGAACTGAACAAAGAGCGCTGTCGACGCCTTGAGAGGCTCGGGCTTATGACCGACCGAGGGCGCGCGGCGTGTCATGACCTCGATGCGGAGTTTGTCATCATACCTGAAATTGTCGAAGCCTTCAGGGCTAATCCGGAAGCATGGCGTAACTTCAATCGTTTCCCCGGGCTCTATAGGCGTGTGCGCATTGACAACATACAGCGCAACATTGGCAATAAGAATCTGTTTGACCGGCGCCTGCAAAAACTGATTGATGCCAGCGAGCGCGGCGAAATGATTGGCGACTGGCACGACTGCGGCCGCCTGCTCGATTGATGGCCGTTAAAGAATGACGCGCGGCTCTTTCCTTTTGGAGAAATACTTTGATAGCAGGGCGCCAAACGGAGTGTCGTATACGCGTGCCCTCGAGGGGCATCCCTTCACGCAGGCGCAACATTTAATGCACTTGTCGCGGTCGGTTCGGCTCTCGTTACCCCTCTCAATGGCCCCGGCTGGGCAGAGGGCCGCGCAGTGGCCGCAATGAGAACAACGCTCCACGTCAACCTCAGGAGTGAGGGGCAATGGCGAGCCGCTATAGCGCAACATGATAACCTTGTATACAAAACGTAACAGTGGCATCAACGGCTGGTGCGGACGCGCAATGCGGGCAAAATCCACAACTGTCGGCCACTGGCCCTTGGTTTCGGAAATCTTGGTCCGTATTTTCGAGCCGAAATCGCGGGCAAATGCCAGGTCGGCCTCATCCGGACGGCCTGCGGCGATAGGAAAATCAGCGTTGCTGTAAGAATGCTCGCCGACAAACGTCGCGCCGGCAATAATCCTGAACCCGTGGGCCTTCATCACCGCCTCCAGTTCAACCAGCGCCTTTTCATATGCGCGGTTACCATAAACCACAACCAACACGGCCGGCGACCCGGCTGAACGCAGCCTCTGCATACGGTCAATCGCCAACGGCGCTACATGACCGGCATAGACCGGAACCGTTATCACGGTCAACGTCTGCGGAGCCACCTCCATGCGGTCGGCTGCCGCAACCGTAGTCAAATCCACTACGTTTACCGACGAAACGCCGGTTCCTTCCACTATAGCCTCGCCTATCTTGCGTGAAGTGCCGGTAGGTGAAAACGTTATCAGACAGACTTCGCTGATGTTCATGATTTTCTCCAAGGGCTCAAAGCCCGTTTTTCGTGACGCTGAAATTATACACTATCCGCCGCCTGACGGAATTAACGATGCAAATATACGGATTCTTTACAATATAACCGACACGGTGATTACGATATGTCTCCGCCATCCTTAAGAGCCTGGCCGAGCCAAGCTAAAGCACATAAAACGACAATGATAAACGACATTACTACAAGATAAATTAAACGGTTATAAAAAAACGCCGATATGGCTATCGGCAGCAAAGTTAGCGGCGCTACGGGCAATATGGATGCCCATAAATGTTAAACAACCTTTCAGACGGCCGATGCCCACCGCGACATGCCATAATAAGAGAATAAGGCCGCCCGGCAGCCGGATGTTACGGCTGTCGGGCGGCTCAATTGAGTTACGGTTGAGAGGCGGGGAGGGTTATTTCTGGAGGTAGTCGCTGACGGCCTTGGCGAGTTCTTCGCCGCGGATGTCGCGGGCTATGATCTGGCCCTGATTGTCGATGACAAGGATGGTGGGGATGCCGAGAATGCCGTAGAGGTCGGTTGTGGCGCTGGTTCCGCCGTAGAGCACGGGGTAGGGGATGCCGAGGTTTTTAACGGCTTCGGGACCTGCGGTTTCGTCTTGTTCCCATACGTCGACACCTACTACCTGGAGGCCTTTGTTTTTGTATTGTTTGTAGAGGTCCACGAGGTTGGGGATTTCAGCACGGCAGGGGCCGCACCACGATGCCCAGAAGTCTACGATGGTGAGTTTGGCGTTGTCGACGTAGCTGCTGAGGGGAGTTTCTTTGCCTGCGGCGTTGTTGAGAGTGAAGTCGATGTATTTGTTGCCGGCCGAGGTGTTGCTGCGTGCAATTGAGTTGCTGCGTATGCGTTCGAAGTTGGGGTTGCTGCGAAGGTCGGGATTGTGGGCGGCTATGGTGTCGATGAGCTCTACGTCGGCCAGGTGAATGTAGTTCAAGAAGAGGAATACGGAGTGAGGGTTGCCTGGGTTGGCCTTCATGAATTCGAGGGCAAGGGTCTCGTGGTCGGCGTCGTCAGCCTGAGTGTCTTCGATGAGTTTGGCATACTGGTCGTTGGCGGGGGTGCCGGATGCGACGCCGTCGTCGGTTATGCTGATTGAGCCGGGTTCAACGACGAAAGCAGCCAGAGGCATGGAGTTGCAGACTGCGGTAGCGTGGACGGGCGTTTCGATGGTGCCGCTGATGGTTACGATCGAGTCGGTCGCGGTTGCGAGGCCGAGGGTGTCGCCGTCGACGGTGTTGAGGAGCACTACGGTCTGGCCGCGGTAGTCTTCGGGCACGGGGATGTTGACGTCGAATGCGTTCTTGTCGGAGCAGGCCGTGAGGGCTGCCGCTGCGATGATGGCTGCGGCTGTGAGGGTTTGTTTCATTTGGTTTTGGAGTTGTTTATTGGTTGTTTGTCATTTAACGTTGGCGGGGGCGATAAAGTTGGCGGTTAGATGCCATAGGAGTATGCCGGCGGTGACGGCAACGTTGAGGGAGTGTTTGGTGCCGAATTGCGGTATTTCGATGGTCATGTCGGCCGCGTTGACAATGGTCTGGTCAACGCCGTAGACTTCGTGGCCGAGTATGATGGCATATTTTTTGCCCGGTTCCGGGGCGAAGCGTTCAAGCGATATGGAATCGTCGGCTTGCTCGATGGCGCATATTGTCCAGCCGTCGGCGCGGAGTTGGTCGAGGGCGTCGGCGGTTGAGTCATAGTGACGCCAGCTGACCGACTCTTCGGCCCCGAGGGCGGTTTTGTGAATTTCGGGCGAGGGTGGGGTGGCGGTGATGCCGCAGAGGCATATGTGGTCGGCCCTGAACGCGTCGGCCGAGCGGAATATCGAGCCGATGTTATTGAGCGAGCGCACGTTGTCAAGCACTATGGCGACGGGAAATTTTTCGTGGCGGTGAAACTCGTCGGCGGTCATTCGGCCGAGGTCGGCCATGGTTTTTTTGCGGTTCATTTCTGTGGGAGCAGTTCGTTATAGACGTCGACCAGTCCGCGGCCGAATTTTTCGGGCGCGAACCGGGTTATGTATTGGCGGCCTCGGGCTGTCATTTCCTCTTTGAGAATGGGGCTTGAGATGATGCGTGAGGCAGCGTCGGCGAATTGTTCGGGGCTGTTAGGGTCGACGTAGATTGCGCCGGGGCCGCCCGCTTCTTCGAGACACGAGCCGGTTGCGGCCACCAGCGGCACTCCGGAGGCGAGGGCTTCGAGCATCGGTATGCCGAAACCTTCGTAGAATGAGGGGTAGGCGGCGAGTTCGGCTCCGGCATAGAGGGCGGGAATTTCGGTCATGTCTACGCCGCTGACCATGTAGAGCCGTTCGCTCAGGCCGAGGCGTCGGGCTTCGGCCTGGATTTTGTCGGCGTAGGCTGTGCGGCGGCCAATGAGCACGAGGTTGATGTCGTTGGGCAGCATGGCGAGCGCGCGGAGCGAGAGCAATTGGTTTTTGCGGCTTTCGATGGTGCCGACACCGATTATGTAGCGGCCGTAGATTCGGCGGTTTTCTTCAATGGCTTCGGTCGATGCCGGGCGTGAGAATATGGGCGAGCATCCCTGGTAGACGATGCGTATTTTTTCTTCGGGGATGTCGAAGAGCTCGCGCAGGTCGTCGGCGGTGCGCTGCGAAATGGCAATGACGCGGTCGGCGGCCTTGGCGGCGTAGCGGAACTTGCGGGTGCATATTTCCACGTCGGCCCGGTGGTAGAACTCGGGGTGGCGCATGAAGATGAGGTCGTGAATGGTGACCACCGAGGGGATTCCTGTGCGCTCTATTCCCCATGGGAGCTCGTTCGACAGCCCGTGGTAAAGGTCGGGCTTGTCGCGGCGCAGCTTGCCGCAGAGGGTGCGTGAGCGCCACAGGTGGGGCATCAGCCGTCCGGCCAGGGTGTCGGGAGTGACGATGCTGACCCGGGGCGAGCGTTCCAGTGCGGCCATGCGCGGGTTTTCGCGTCGGCGGGGCGTATAGAGGTTAAAGTGAGCGTCGGGCATCAGCGGCAGGATGCTTTCGAGCGCCAGGCGCGAGTAGTTGCCTATGCCGGTGTAGTTCATCACGGCTCTTTTGCCGTCGAATCCTATGAGTGTTGTCATTGCTTCGGGCGGTTGAAACGTGAAAAATAGGCGTCGAGAATGGAGCCGGCGGCGGTAAATGAGCTCAGGCGGTTGTTGAGCACGCGGCGTTCCAGGTCTTCGAGCATGAGTTCGATTTCAGGGTCGTGATAGAAGTGGTTGCGCAGCTGTTCGTCAATGGTTTCGCGCATCCAGTAGCGGGCCTGCAGCCGTCGGCGTTCGTTGAAGTATCCGTTGCTGCCGACGAAGTCGAAATATCGGTCAATCATGTCCCACACTTCGGCGATTCCAAGTTCGTAGTAGCCCGAATAGGTCAGCACTTCGGGCTCCCATCCGCTCGCCGTAGGCGGAAACAGGTGGAGTGCCGAGCGGAATTGGGCCTGGGCCAGCTGGGCGCGGTTGATGTTGTCGCCGTCGGCCTTGTTGATTACTATGCCGTCGGCCATTTCCATGATGCCGCGTTTAATGCCTTGGAGTTCGTCGCCCGTGCCTGCGAGCTGTATGAGCAGGAAAAAGTCGACCATCGAGTGCACGGCTGTTTCGCTCTGGCCTACTCCGACGGTCTCGATGAATATGTTGTCATAGCCTGCGGCTTCGCAGAGCACTACGGTTTCACGCGTCTTGCGGGCCACTCCGCCCAGCGAGCCTGCCGACGGCGACGGGCGGATGAATGCGCCGGGGTGGGTCGACAGTTTTTCCATGCGGGTTTTGTCGCCGAGTATGCTGCCGTTGGTTCGTTCGCTCGAGGGGTCGACGGCGAGCACGGCGAGTTTGCCGCCGCGTCCGAGCACGTGAAGGCCAAAGGCGTCGATGCTGGTGCTCTTGCCTGCTCCCGGCACTCCTGTTATGCCGATGCGGCGCGAGCGCCCGCTGTGGGGCAGGCACTTTTCGATTACCTCCTGGGCCAGGGCGTAGTGGGCCGGGTTCATGCTCTCGACCAGCGTTACGGCGCGCGAAAGCATGGTTATGTCGCCCTTGAGTATGCCCTCGATCAGTTCCGACGGCGAGGGCAGGGGCTTGCGGCGCAGGCGGGTCAGATAGGGGTTGACTACCGGGGGCTGTTCAACTCCTGAGTTTACGGTCAGGCCTTTGAAGTCAGATGCGTTTTCTGGATGGTCCATTGTGTGAATCAGTGTGTGGGTGGGGGGATGATGGCGGGCTCAGCGTTTAACTTCGGCCGTTATGCGGGCGGCGAGCAGAGAGTTGTCGGGGTCGTTGGTTATGATGGTGACACGCGCGTTGATGAAGTCGGTCCGGGCCTTGGCCGGATTGATTGTAAGGGTGATTTTGGCGCTCTTGCCCGGTTTGACCTTGGTGGTCGACACGCTCAGGTCGTCGGCGGCCGGGTCAATGACCTGCACCCGCCTGATCATCAGCGGAGAGCGCCCCGTGTTCTTGACTTGAAACTCTACCTTTACAGGGGCGCTTACGGCCTCGAGTTCACCGAGGTTGACGCGGGCCGGATCGATAGCGGCTACCGGGGCGTTGAGCCGCTGGCCGGGCGTGAGTTGCGAAAAGTCTTCGTTGATTATGGTAAAGAAATCCATCTCGGCCGTGTCGGTCAGCGCCGGATCTGGGCTCAGGCTGAACTTTTCGGAGCTGATGCCCCACTGGGGGTTGCGCAGGGTCTGGAGGGTGAAACCGAACTGCACCTGCTCGCCCGGAGCCACACGTTGCGGCGTGATGCTCAGGTCGATGTAGGGGGGCAGGCCGCTGACGGCGGGCTCAAGCGTGTCGGAGCTCTGGTTATAGCCCTCTACGAAAATGGTTTTCTGCTTGCCGCGCACCACGTCGCCGAACGCTACTGTCGTCGTGCGGAGTCTCAGCGGACCGGCGGTGACCGGAAAGCGCGAGGCCAGCGTTGCCGACGCGCCTATCACCGTGCCTCTCACCGTCAGGGTTTTCTGCTCCGAGGGGTTGTCAGACGTGCGCACGTAGATGTTCTTGTTGAATCGGCCGGGGCGCCCGCTTGCCAGATAGGTCACCTTGAGCCGCGCAGTGTCGCCCGGGGCGATGTCGCCGCGCGGAATTTCGGGTTGGGTGCAGCCGCAGGTGGCACGCGCGTCGAGAATGCGCACGGCATTGGGCGAGTCGTTTACCATTTCGAAAACGGCATCGACCGCACCTATATCCTCGCTGAAAGCGCCGAAGTCGTGGTCGGCCTTGACCCAGCGCACCTGCGCCCGGGTTGTGGCGGCGGCCATGGCCGTCAATGTGATGAACAGAATAGTTTTGAGTTTCATTTTTTAGGAATCACTACTCCTGAAATTTTCAGGGTTACTTTCTTTTTTTTACCGTCGGGATTCTTGATGTTGGTGCGCACGGTGATGGTTCGCATGAACTCGCCGGCTATGCCTTCGGGGTTGAACGTCACGGTGATTTTTTCCTTCTTGCCCGGAGCCAGCGGTTTGGCCGAGAACTCGGGCTTGGTGCAGCCGCAGGGGGCCGACACCGTTGTCAGCGCCAGCGGGGCCGAGCCGCTGTTGGTGTAGGTAAACGTGCAGGTCACCGGCCCTTTGGCTTCGTATACTGTGCCGAAGTCGTGCTCGGCTGATGCGAAACTGATTTCGGGCGAGCCCTTGGCTGCGCCGGTCAGGGAGCAGAGCATCATCAGGGCTGCCGGAATGGTAAACAGGCGTTTCACGGGTGTAACAGAGCGTTATATTGTTCGGTATTGTTGATTAGTTCGAGTGCCTTACGGTATATCGGGCTCAGCGGATTCATGACCCGATAGTAGGTCGATGGGGTGAAGAGGTCGCGTCCGATCAGTCCCTTGATGTTGCCCTCGACGAAGGGGCGACATTCCTGCAGCTGCTCGGCGTCGGGCTCGACGCCGAGGCTCCGGCCCAATTCCACGAAATCGTCGACCATTGCCGGCGTCACGTCAAATCGCTCAATGAAGCGCTGCTCGGTCGGAAACTCGCGGTTGAGTTCCTTGCGGTGGGTTTCGACGTAGTCAACAACGAACTGGTTAATGACATTCTTGGCGCGCAGCTCGCGGAAGTAGCGGTTGATGCCCGTTGTGTCGGCCGCGACGAAACTGTCGGGCATGATTCCGCCTCCGCCATAGACCTTGCGTCCGCCGCGGGTGTGGAATTCACGGCTCTTGTCGAGGTGAATCGAGTCGGCCGAGTAGAATTCACCGTGGTCATATCTCCGCTTGAGGTCCATCTGATAGTCATCGGTCTCGCCCTTGGCATAGGGCTTCTGGATGCTTCGGCCCGACGGGGTGTAGTAGCGGGCCGTCGTGAGGCGTATCATGGAGCCGTCGGGAAACGGGAACGGGCGCTGCACCAGGCCCTTGCCGAACGTGCGCCGCCCGACGATGATGCCGCGGTCGTTGTCTTGCATCGCACCGGCCATGATTTCAGCCGCCGAGGCCGAATACTCGTTTGTCAGCACGGCTATGCGTCCTTTCAGGTCGGGTTTCGAACTCGAGGCCGTGAAGTAGCCGGGGCTCTGGCGCAGGCCTTCGGTGTAGACAATGGTGTCACCCTTGGCCAGAAACATCGTTGCCATGTCGACGGCCGCTTTCAGATAGCCGCCTCCGTTGTCCTGCAGGTCGATGATCAGATTGCGCATGCCGCTCTTCTTGAGTTTGCCGTAGGCGTCGGCAAATTCGTCGGCCGTGTGCTCGCCAAACGATGAAACGCGGATATAGCCCGTTTGCGGGTCGGCCATGAACGAGGCCTCGACCGTGTAGAGCGGAATGTCGTCGCGCTTTACGCGAAACACCAGAGTGTCGGGCTCGGAACGCCTGACCACCTTCAGGTTCACAATCGAGCCCTTGGGGCCGCGCAGGTGCTTCATGATGGCGCTGTTGGCCATTTTCCGGCCCGCAATGACCGTGTCGTTGGCCGCAATGATGCGGTCGCCGGGAATGATGCCTACCTTTTCCGACGGGCCCGAGGCTACGGTCTGAATAACATAGACAGTGTCTTGCACCATCTGGAACTGCACGCCGATGCCGCTGAAATTGCCCGCCAGCGGTTCGGTCAGGGCCTTGGTTTCGGCGGCGGTGGTATAGACCGAGTGGGGGTCAAGTTCTTTGAGCATGGCTATGATGCCCTGCTCGACAATGCGGTCGGAGTTGATGGAGTCAACATAGAAACTGTCGATAATATACTGCGAGGTGTGCAGTTTGGTCGCTGCGTCAAACGGCCGCTGTGCGCCCGCCCATAGAGCGGTCGCTGCGATTGCCGCTATCGATGCTGTTTGTCTGAATTTCATTAGTCTGAATTAAATTTAGCCCGCGGGGGCTGATGATGTCTTACCATCCGGCTGAGTCCGGCGCCGGTTGGCTCAAGGCAGAAACTCCGTTACGTCAGCCCCGTGGCGCTGCAGGTCGCGGATAAGCGATGAACTCACAAACGAATGTTCCGGCAGTGTGAATAATATAACGGTTTCCAGGCCTGAAAGGTTGCGGTTGGCGTCGGCCATGGTGCGCTCATACTCAAAATCGGCCACGGTGCGCGCCCCGCGGAGCAGGTGGGTGCAGCCGAGCCGGCGGGCGGCCTCCCAGGTCAGGTCGCTATAGGGCTCGACCTCGATGCGCGGGTCGTCGCCAAACACTTCGAGTATGCCGGCAACGCGGTCATCAATGTCGCTCGTCTGCGGTTTGTCGGCATTGATGCCGATGCCTATCACTATGCGATCAAACAGTGTCAGACCGCGCATGACAACCGATTCGTGGCCTACGGTAAAGGGGTCGAACGATCCCGCAAAAAACGCTATCCTTTCAATTTTCATAACTAAGGGCAAAGTTAACAAAAAAATCCGTTAAAACAAACAGCGGCCCCGGGCATGGCATATAAGCAGACACGGGGCGCTTCGCAGCGACCCGTGCCTTTACAATATATAGTATAACAATTTTATTTCATGGATAACTCTGCTCAGAGAGCGCGCTTGCTCGTTGATGAGCCTTGTTTGACGATGTAGACGCGGCCCTTGACAGGCGAGGCTACACGGCGGCCCTGCAGATCAAACCACTCGGCATTGACCTTGGCTGCGGCGTCAACTTCATTGATGGCGGTCGAGGTGCCGGTCACGGTGATGGCGCTGACTGGGCTCTTGAGGCCGCCCTTTTCGGTGTAGTGCTTCAGGGTGCCGGCTACGTTCAGCGTAAAGCCTTCGCTGTTGTAGGGTTCGAAGCCTTCATAATCGGCGGCGTTGTCGGCCTGAGCTTCGGTGGCGCTGGCGGGCTCGAACTTCACGAAGATGTTCACGCCCTCGGCGGCAGCGAAATGCACTTTCTTCTCAGAGCCGTTCAGGTCAATCGACTCGCCGACCTCATCGGTCGTGCCGTGGAAATAAACCTTGGCGCTCTCCGGCGCAGTCGCAACCTTTTCCTGGGCCCATTCGAGAATAATTTTGTCAATATATAGAGCGTTATTGGCAATAAAGCCAACTGCGGTATAAGAATCGGTTACGTCGAATGTGGCGCTGAGGTTACTATCTGATTTGGTGATTGAGCCAATTGATGACCCTGTTGAAGCAGCGGCGATGCTGGTGAAGTTCTGCTCGGCTCCATAAACAGTCAGAGTGCGGTTTTTGTTGGTAGTATTGGCGTTGAGTTGCACAATCACTTTTTTCAGTACGTATTTATTCGGGTTGGCAGTGGTTGCAATGCCATTGCCCGACGTTCCGTTTGTCTGAATTGCACTATAGTTTGTCGAAATTTTCGCCGAATATGTTATGTTTGTTATCGGAGACGTATAGGTCAGTTCATTGTACTGACCGTTGCCGGTGATGCCTACGAAACTGGTGGCGGTTATTTCATCGGTCAGAATATCTCCTGCTACAGGCTTTTCGCTTACGGTGACGGTGAATTCTATGCCGTCGAGGTTTTCAGTGAAGTTCTCGTCGCCTTCCCAGCTTACGTAGATAGTGGCATCGCCAATGCCGGTTGCGGTAATCAGGCCGTTGTCAGACACAGTGGCGATGGCGTCGTCTGATGAAATAAAAATCATTTCTGACGGATACTTCGTGCCGAGATTGAGCTGGAGAGTCTCATTGACAAAGAGTGCTATATCCTGGAAATCCGGAGCGTAGTCAACCGGACCGACAGGGTCTCCTGATTCGACTAACTTGTAGATGAACGGTTTGGCGTTCGTTGATGATGTCGCATAAATTTTCCAGCGGGCATTGGTGTCTGATTGCCAGCCGATATAGCGTTTTGATGAAGTTTCGGTAATCGTGGCGAGGCCGGTCGAAGCAAAGGTTACTGTAAACTCGTTTTTGGGGGTTGTAGCGGTAGAGGCAATGGCTGCTAAATCGGTGCTACTGCCTCCGTAGCCGAGCGATTGGCCGTTGCTCCAGCTGAAGGTATAGTTTGAGCCGTTAACTCCTACGGTCATGACATTCGTCAGGTCGTCGATTGTTACTTTGTCAGACAGTTTCTCGTCTACAGTGGTGCTGTTAAGGCACTTCGATGAAACTGCTGCGGAATAGTAGTAAGCCGAGGCACCACTGTGGATGAAAAAGACCTTGTCACCGGCTGAGAGTTCTTCGGCCGAGGTGACTTTTTGGAAAGTTTCAGCCGACATCGACCCTATGGTCAGGAACGATGCACATAAAAGTAAAAGTTTTTTCATTGAAAAGTGTTTAATGATGGTTGTTATTTAATTGTGATTGACTGCAAGTTGCGGCGACGAGCGCCGCAGAGCTGCCACTTTTCAATGGGCAAAACGAGTGCGGGCGGCTGTCTGTAACGGACAGTCACCTGCAAAGCGGTTATGCCTGGTGAAAGATTTGCGCAGCATTGTGTAAAAATTGTTATTCTGCGCAAAGGTACTGCAAAAAATTACCCCCCCCAATATTTAACACCGCTTAACGTAAATTAACGTTAAGCGAGTCGTCCCCGGGTTTTTAAAATCCGGTAGTGCGTCGGCGGTCTATTACGTGAAGGGGCAGATAGTCAGGCGACTTAGGGTCGAGGCTGTTGCGGCGCACAAGTTGCGACGCATGTATGTAATAGCCGTCGCGGTCGTAGATGGCCACGTGGGTTATGCGCCCTGTTTTGCGGTTGCCGAAAAATATGAGGTCGCCGGCCTGAAGCGAGTCGGCGCTGACTTCGCGCCCTGTCTGAGCCTGCTGCCAGGCATCGCGCGGAAGCAGACGGCCTTGGGCGGCATAGGCCATGCGCACGAGGCCCGAGCAGTCCATGCCTTTGCTCGACAGTCCGCCCCAGAGGTAGGGCACTCCCATATAGCGGGCGGCAAAGTGGGGCAGGGCCTCGGGGTCGAACGGGCGTGCGCGCAGCGAGTCGAGCGGGGTGGTGGCGCCCCGGGGGTGTAGAATCATGCGGCCGTCGGGCAGGCGGAGCGAGTCGCCATCGAGTTCAAGCACGTCGCCGGCCACCAGGTCGGTGCGGCAGTCGGCGTCGTGGAGCTCATAGGGGGCGGTAATCATTACTTTTGCGGCGCGCCGCCACTGCTCCATGCGTCGGTTCGACGGAAACACGAGCGAGTGGTTTATTATCCACCCTTCATAGCCGTCGGGAGTGCGCACTCTGCTCCATTCCGTTCTGCGTTCCAGCACGTCGACCTCGGTGCCCATCAGCGCCTGGCTGACCTGTTCGGCTCCATGGCTCGGACGCGCACGCATGCTCACCACGCTGAGCCGGGCAATGGCCTTGCCGTCGTCGGCGGTCTTCTGCCCGTAAGCAAAAGTGGCGGCGCCGCCAAGCAGCACCGCCACGATTGTTAACAGTCGATGTTTAAACGAGCGAGTTGATGACATCCTTGATCTGACATGCGAGTTCCTCGGCCTGTTCCATGGTTGAGGCTTCGGAGTAGATGCGGATAATCGGCTCGGTGTTGCTCTTGCGCAGGTGTACCCACTTGTCGGCAAAGTCGATTTTCACACCGTCTATGTCGGTGATTTCTTCGCTGGCGAATTTCTCCTTCACGGCAGCGAGAATGGCGTCGACGTCGATTTCAGGTGTGAGTTCGATTTTGTTCTTTGCAATTGCGTAGGGAGGATAGCCGGCTTTGAGCTCGGTCACCTTTTTGCCGCTCTTGGCCATGAGGGTCAGGAACAGGGCTACGCCAACCAGGGCGTCGCGGCCGTAGTGGAGTTCGGGGTAGATTACGCCGCCGTTGCCTTCGCCGCCGATAACGGCGCCGGTGCGCTTCATTTCGGTGGTGACGTTGACCTCACCGACAGCCGATGCACTGTAGGTGCAGCCGTGGGCGCGGGTAACGTCGCGGAGTGCGCGCGAGGAGCTGAGGTTGCTGACGGTAGCGCCGGGGGTGTGGCTCAGCACGTAGTCGGCTACGGCAACCAGGGTGTATTCCTCGACAAACATCTCGCCGTTTTCCATGACGATGGCCAGGCGGTCAACGTCGGGGTCAACGACAAAGCCCACGTCGGCCTTGCCCTGCTTCATCAGGTCGGCGATCTGGGTGAGGTTTTCGGGAATGGGTTCGGGGGTGTGGGCGAACTTGCCGGTAGCTTCGCAGTTGAGTTCAACAACGTTGGCAACGCCGAGAGCGCGGAGCAGCTTCGGAATCACGATGCCGCCAACTGAGTTTACGGCGTCGATGGCCACGGTGAAGTTAGCCTTGCGGATAGCTTCGACGTCGACCAGCGGCAGGGCGAGCACTGAGTCGATGTGCTTGCTGTCGTAGGTGTTGTTGATGAATTCGTGGCCGAGGTCGTCGACTTCGGCAAAGGTATAGTCGTCGGCAGCGGCGATAGCGAGCACTTCGGCTCCTTCGGCTGCGTTGAGGAATTCGCCGTGGTGGTTGAGGAGTTTGAGCGCGTTCCACTGCTTGGGGTTGTGCGACGCGGTCAGGATGATGCCGCCGCAGGCGCCTTCGGCGGTAACGGCGATTTCGGTGGTGGGGGTAGATGCCAGGCCGATGTTGACAACGTCAAAGCCCATGCCCATCAGAGTGCCGGCAACGAGTTTGTCGACCATAACGCCGCTGAGGCGGGCGTCGCGGCCAACAACGATGGTGTTGCTCTTGACCGGGGTGGTTTTACGGATGAATTTTGCGTAGGCCGCGGTGAATTTCACTACGTCCAGCGGGCTGAGGCCTTCTCCGGGAGCTCCGCCGATGGTTCCGCGGATGCCCGAAATGGATTTGATGAGTGACATGATTGATATGATTGATATGAGATTGATTAAATCTTCGACGGGTAGTAGCGGAGGTTGTAAACGTAGGGATAAACCGACGATACTTCCTGCACCGGACCGAGATATGACTTGATAATGAGGTGGACGTGGCAGTTCAGGCGCAGATATTCAAGCGGCACCTGAATGCCGTCGCCCCACTGCAGGGTCGACTCGAGGGTGGTGTTCTTGAAGCGGAAGCTTGTGGGGAGCGATGAGATGTCGGCTTCGTTGCCCGAGGCTTCCCATGTGCCGTATTTATAGCCGAAAGCAAGGTTATAGCGCGTAAAGCGGAAGTAAACCTGCTGGTCCTCTATGGCGTAGTCGCCTGTGCCGGGGTCAATCACCTGCATGTAAACGTAGCCTTCATCGTCCATGCGGTAGTAGGGGGTGCGGCTCTCGGCAATGGCCTGCAGTTCCGACCGGTCGGTCACTTCGGCGAATTCGCGGCGGAATCCCTCGTCGGCAAGCACGTCTTGGGTGGAGATGAACGCGCGGTCGGCGGGCACGGAGGTGATTACGGGATAGTTGGCAAGGTAGGCGTTGACGGCGTGGTTTTCGTCGCGGAGAAGGTCGGCATAGCTTTCCTTGTCTTTACACGACGATGCGAGCGCGACAGTCAGGCACGCCCACATCAGGTATATTATGCTCTTTTTCATGATTGACGGGATAATCTGGGTTTAGGCAGGTATTGGTCAAACCGGGGCATGGCTTCGCGGAGCGTTGCGATGCAGTCGGTCAGCGACCCTTTGAATTCGGCGCCGGCAGCGTTGAGGTGGCCTCCGCCGCCAAACACCTGTTTGCACACTTCGTTGACAGGAAACGACCCCTTGCTGCGCATGCTCACCTTGATTTGGCCGGGGTCTTCGCGCAGATATACGCTCCAGATGATTTCGGGCATTGCAAGCGGTTTGTTGACCAGGCCTTCGGTGTCGCCCTTTTCGTAGCTGAAGCGTTGCAGCTCGTCGGCGTCGAGGGTAATGAGCGAGCAGCGGTGGTCGGTCAGGAGTTCCATCTTTTCCGACAGAGCGTAGCCGTTGAGTCTGAGCGAACTTTCGCTGAATGTGTTGCACGCGCGCTGATAGAGTCGGTCTTTGTCGATGCCTTTTTTGAGCAGTTCGGCTATGACAATGTAGAGGTCGGGCTCGTTGGAGTTATAGCTGAAGTTGCCGGTGTCGGTCATCATGCCGGTGAAGATGCACTCGGCGGCCTGGCGGTCAATGCGGTCAAACAGCTCCAGGCGGCAGAGCATCCTGAACACGAGCATCGACGTCGAACTGGCCTCGGGATGGCTTATGATGACGTCGGCAAAGTCGCCCGGATGAAGGTGATGGTCAATCAACACTTTCGGAGCCTTGGTGCCAAGCAGAGCCGGCTCCAGGCGGTCAACCCGCCGGGGCTCGTTGAAGTCAAGGCAGAAAATCAGGTCGGCTTCGTTGAGCAGCCGGGTGGCAAACTCTTCGTGGCGAGTGTAAGCCACGGCTTCTTTGGCTCCGGGCAGGAATAAGAGGCTCTTGGGAACCATGTCGGGCGTAACAATGCTGACATTCTTGCCTATGGCGCTGAGAGTGTGAAGCAATCCCAGCGACGAGCCAATGGCGTCGCCGTCGGGGGTCAGATGGCATGTTATGACCACCCGCTCGCTGCGCGTCAGCAGTTCGCGGATGCGGTCTATGGCCTTTTCATCAATGACTCGCGAAATCATAGCGCAAATTTAATGTTTTTCCGTTCTCCACGCAACTTTTTAGCGATTTTTTGCTATCTTTGCAGAAACATGATTTTCTATGCCCAGAATTAGCAAAGCAACGAAATATAACTGGAAAAGATTGAATGCCACGCCTGAAAACCGGCTGACCGCGCGCGCCAACAAGACGGCGTCGCAGCGGTTGGTCGTGGCCGTAGGCTATCTGAAAGACGCCGTAGCCGACCGCCTGCTCGAGCGGCTCGGGCGACTCGACGCGGAGGTGGCCGACATCATGTATTCGCTTTGCCTGATTGCGCTGGAGCAGGCCGGCATTGCCGACAGGCCGCACGTGCGCTCATTTATCGAGGCTCGCGGCGGGGAGTTCAGGCCGGTCGACATAGAGGTCGAGGCCGATACGTTCACACGCGGTATCGATGTGCTCGGATTCGTGTACCAGTCGCTCGTGGCCGAGGGGGTGCGCAATGTCAGCGGAATCTACTATACCCCCCGCAGTGTTGCAGGCTATCTGGTCGGGAATCATGCGCTCGGGCCGGAAACGACAGTACTCGACCCCTGTTGCGGCAGCGGCGCATTCCTGCTGTCGGTCAATGGTGTGGCGCCTGAAAACCTCTATGGCTTCGATGTCGACCCTGTTGCGGTGATGATAGCATCGGTCAATCTGTTGTTGAAATATCCCGACCGTGTCTTTGTGCCGCGCATCTACCGTTACGATTTTCTCGACAAAGGGGCTCACGCCGATGCGGCGCCGGAGATTCCCTGGCAGTTCGACTTTATTTTCACCAACCCGCCGTGGGGTGCCGACCGCATTGCTGCCTACAGGAGCTTTTTCCCGGAAATCAAGTCGGGAGAGCGTGCTTCCATGGTCATTGCCGAATCGCTGCGCCGGCTGCGCAGTGGCGGCCGGGCCTGCTTTCTGCTTCCGCTGTCGCTGCTGACCACACGCGCTCACGGCGACATACGCCGGATTCTGCTCAGCTACACCCGCATTGACCGGATTCACAATCTTGACGGTCGGTTTGACGGCGTTTTTACGCGTTTTTTTGCTATCGACGTGTCGGCGTGCAGGGTCGATAGCCAGAATTATCAGGTGATTGATGGCCGCGGTGACGCTGCCGGGGTGAGCATAGCGCAGGCCGATTACCGCTGCGGCGACATACCGATGGCTGCTCCCTCGCCGACGGGCCGGGCTGTCATTGACCGCATGGAGGCCGCGCGTTTTACCGACCTCGGCGGAAGCCGATGGGCGCTCGGCATTGTTACGGGCGACAACAAAAAAAAATTGTTTGATTCGCCGCGTCAGGGCGCCGAGCCGATAGTTACCGGGCGCGATGTCTGCCCGATGGGGCTGACCGAGCCGGCAAAATATATTGTCTTTGCCCCCGACACATTCCAGCAGTGCGCTCCCGAGGCGATTTATCGCGCCGAAGAGAAGCTGATTTACAGGTTTATAGCCGGGTATCCGGTTGTTGCCTACGATGACGGGCGCCGATTGTGTCTGAACAGCGCCAACATCGTTGTGCCTGACCTTGAGACCATTTCCGTAAAGAGTGCATGCGTGTTGTTGAACTCCATGCTCTACAGGTTTTATTACCAAAGTCGGTTCAAGGATGTCAAGGTGCTTAAAAGCAATCTGGCAAGCCTGCCTTTTCCACGCCTGTCGGCCGAGACTGACTCGCGGATATCGGGTTTGCTCGATGCCTACATGGCCGGCGCATGCGGGCGCGAAGAACTCGACGGCGCCGTGTTTGACCTGTTCGGTCTGTCGCCCGCCGAGAAAGATTATGTAATGAACTGTTTTCAAGAAGAAACCAAATGAATATACTCAACGATAACATCAACGAACTCTTGCAGCAGCTGCCCGCACCTGACGCCGCCAGGCTCAGGGCCGCAGCTGGCATGTATAAAGACATGTATCCGTTTAACAGTACGGAATATCTTATAAACGGTCTGATGGAAGCGGGGGTGCTCTCGCCCGCTGATTATCAGACCATGAGGACGGAATATTGCGCCCGCAACAGATACATAGACCTGTTCTCATATGCCCCGCGATCGTTCGGCGAAACGTGGGGTCAGCCCCATTTGCTGGCCGAGGTGCCCGGAATGCTGCAGGCCTGCACGGCGCTTGATGCGAACTTCAGGGGTGAATATGACCTCTGGTTCAATGGAATCAAAGTTGAAGTCAAGGCTTCGCGCGTGGCCAAGAAGCAGTCGGGCGGCACTCTGGCCTCGAAGGCCCTCGTCAAGAGCCTTTGGCTTCAGAATCGCGAGCCTTTCGACATGAACTTTCAGCAGCTCAAGCCCGATTGCTGCGACGTGTTCGTGTGGATGGCCGTGTGGAGCGACTGTATCGACTATTGGGTCATACCTGCACAGGATATAAAGAAACATCGGAGCTTCAGCAATCAGCACCGCGGGTCGCAAACCGCCGCCAACGGCGCGGTTGTCGAGGGGCAGTTTCATATCAACCATAGCAATTATGACGATATGAATTGTTATAAAGTTAATGTCGCCGACATCGGTGAAAAGATAACTCTCCTAAGGGCTACAGGAAAAATCTGACCGACCGTCAGATTTTTGATTGCTATAGTTTAAAGTTTTTTAGTAAATTTGCAGTCTTATGAAAGACATGATACTTAATAAGGAGGTCAATGAGCGCGCAGTGCTCGTGGGTCTCATCACTCCGCGCCAGCCCGAGCAGAAGGCGCTGGAATATCTTGACGAACTTGCCTTTCTGGCTGACACGGCCGGAGCCGAAACCGTGAAAGTATTCACGCAACGACTTGACCATGCCGATACGCGCACTTTTGTCGGTAAAGGCAAGTTGCAGGAAATCAAGCAATATGTCGAGGAAAATGAAATCGGCATGGTGATTTTCGACGATGACCTTTCAACCAAGCAGGTTTCAAACATTGAGCGCGAACTGCAGGTCAAGATTCTTGACCGCACGTCGCTGATTCTCGACATCTTTGCCAAGCGTGCGCAGACCGCCACGGCCAAAACCCAGGTAGAACTCGCCCAGTATCAGTATCTGCTTCCGCGCCTGACGCGAATGTGGACCCACCTTGAGCGTCAGCGAGGCGGCATCGGCATGCGCGGCCCCGGTGAAACTCAGATTGAAACCGACCGCCGCATCATCCTTGACCGCATTTCGCGTCTCAAAAAGGAACTCGAAAGCATTGACCGCCAAAAGAACATTCAGCGCAAAAACCGCGGTAAACTGACCCGAGTGGCCCTGGTCGGCTACACCAATGCCGGTAAATCCACGCTGATGAACGTTTTGAGCAAGAGCGAGGTTTTTGCCGAAAACAAACTGTTTGCAACGCTTGACACGACGGTGCGTAAGGTCATTATCGACAATCTGCCGTTTCTGCTGACCGACACCGTCGGCTTTATACGCAAACTCCCGACCCATCTGGTCGACTCCTTCAAGAGCACGCTCGACGAAGTGCGCGAGGCCGACATCCTGCTCCACGTGGTCGACATAAGCCACCCCCAGTTCGAGGAACAGATCGAGGTGGTGAACCGCACGCTCCAGGAGGTGTGTGGCGCGGCCGAGAAGCCGATGATTATGGTGTTCAACAAAATCGACGCCTTTACCTTCAAGCCTAAAGACGCCGATGACCTGACGCCGCGTACCCGCGAGAACATTCCCCTTGAGGAACTGGAGCAGACGTGGATGGCCAAGCTCAACGGCAAGTGTGTGTTCATTTCCGCCAAAAAGGAAACCGGCATAGACAAACTCAAACAGATTGTTTATGACGACGCCAAGGCCATACACCTCGAGCGCTTCCCCTACAACGACTTTCTCTATCAGACCTACGAAGGGCTCGACGACGAATCGTCGGCCGCGGAGTAACGAAAAAATAATAAACCACAATTGTAAATTCCCCGTACTTGAATGTCACTGACCGACCTTAAACCAATCTGCGACGAAATGCAGTCGCCAGTCGTCATAGCCGGCCCATGTTCGGCCGAAAGCGAGCAGCAGGTGCTTGAAACCGCAGCCGAACTCGCAGCCAACGGCATCCGCATTCTGCGTGCCGGAATCTGGAAGCCGCGCACCAAACCGGGCGGCTTTGAGGGCGTCGGCAAGCCCGGACTCGCCTGGCTCGCCCAGGCCAAGCAGCTCTACGGCATGCAGACCGCTACCGAAGTGGCCACGCGCCAGCACACCATCGACGCTATCGAGAGCGGCATAGATCTGCTCTGGATTGGCGCGCGCACATCGGCCAACCCGTTTGCCGTGCAGGAAATTGCCGACACTATAGCTGAACTCGGCGCGACCGATATGCCCGTGCTCGTCAAGAATCCGGTCAACCCTGACCTGGAGCTCTGGATAGGTGCGCTCGAACGATTCCATAATGCCGGCATCAGGCGGCTCGGCGCCATTCACCGCGGCTTCTCGGCCTATGGTAAGCACCTGTATCGCAACCTGCCGCAGTGGCACATACCTATTGAACTGCGTCGCCGCTTTCCCAATCTTCCGATAATATGTGACCCGTCGCATATCGGCGGCAAGCGCGAACTCGTTTCGCCGTTGAGCCAGCAGGCGCTCGACATGGGCTTCGACGGCCTTATCATCGAAAGCCACTGCGACCCCGACTGTGCCCTTTCCGACAAGGCTCAGCAGGTCACTCCCGACGTGCTCAACTACATCCTTTCGCAACTCGTTGTCCGCGACCCGCAGGGCACCACCGAGGGACTCGCTTCGCTTCGCCATCAGATTGACGAAATCGACACCGACCTGGTTGAACTGCTGGCCAAGCGTATGCGCATTTCGCGCGAAATAGGCCAGTTCAAAAAGGAACACCGTATGCCGGTGCTTCAGATGGGCCGCCACGACGAAATCATGCAGACCCGCTGCAACGCCGCCAAAGAAATGGATATGGACCCCGACTTCATGAAGGTGGTGCTTCAGGCCATCCATGAGGAGTCGGTGCGCCAGCAAATTGAAATTCTCAACCGCCGATGAAGATTCTGATACTCGGCGCAGGAAAAATGGGCTCGTTTTTCTGCGACCTCCTTTCGTTTGCCCACGACGTAGCCATCTATGACTCCGACCCGGAGCGGTTGCGCTTTACCTTTAACTGCCGCCGCTTTGCCTCTGTTGACGAAGTCGATGAATTTGACCCGGAACTGGTGATCAACTGCGCTACGGTTAAATATACTATCGAGGCCTTCCGCGCCGTGATGCCCCACCTGTCGCCCCGGTGCATGCTCTCGGATATCGCGTCGGTCAAAACGGGGCTGCCGGAATTCTATGCGGGCTGCGGCCATCCGTTTGTCAGCACTCACCCGATGTTCGGTCCGACATTCGCCTCGCTCAGCAACCTGGCCGACGAGAATGCCATAATCATCAAGGAGGGCGACGCGCTTGGCCGGGCCTTCTTCAAGCAGCTCTATGCCGATCTGCATCTCCACGTCGAGGAATACACTTTTGAGCAGCACGATGAAACCGTGGCCTATTCTCTGTCAATCCCGTTTGCATCGACTCTGGTCTTTGCCGGAGTGATGAAGCATCAGGCCGCGCCGGGCACCACCTTCAAGCGTCATCTCGCCATAGCGCGCGGACTGATGAGTGAAGACGATTATCTGCTGACTGAAATTCTCTTCAATCCGAATTCGCCCGAACAGCTCGACAAGATTCAGGAACAGTTGTCGCAACTCCGCGAGCTGATTGCTGCCAAGGATTCCGACGGCATGAAACGCTATCTCGACCGCGTGCGCGGCAATCTGAAATGACCCGTAAGGCCGCCTGGATTGAGGGCATGCGCCTGCGAACGCTCCCGGTGTCGATGGCCGGCGTTGTTGCCGCCGTCGCTCTCGTGGTTTCATCGGGCCTCCCGGCCGCATGGGGGTGGGGCGCCGTCTGCTTTGTCTTTGCCCTGCTCGCGCAGATAGCATCTAACTTCGCCAACGAATATTTTGACTGGCGCGACGGAATTGACACCGCCGCCGGCCGTCGCGGACCGGAGCGCGGAGTGACCAATGGCGTCATAGCGCCGCGCGCCATGCTTGCGGCCGCACTCGTCACCCTCGGCGCAGCCTGCTGCCTGGGGCTGACAACGGTAATGCGCGGCGGCTGGGTCATGCTGCCATGCGGCGCGCTCATAGCCCTCGGCGCGCTCGCCTATTCAGCCGGGCCCTGGCCGCTGTCGCGTCATTGCCTCGGCGAGGCCGCAGTGGTTGTGTTCTACGGTCTTGCGCCGGTTGTGCTGACGGTCTATCTGCTGACGCTGACTATTCCTCTCCGCGCATGGGTGCTCGGCCTGGCGGTAGGCCTCTGGGGCGCCATGGTCATTCTGATAAATAACTATCGCGACATTGACGCTGACCGTGCTGCCGGCAAGCATACCGTAGCTACCGCAATCGGCCCGGCCGGCTCGGCACTGCTTTACTGTGCGTTCGGCCAGTTTGCCGGCCTGGCCATGTGGCTCTCGACCGGCGCCGCATTTACCCCGGCCGCCATGCTGTCGGTCATTCCGATGATGCTCGGCTTTTACGTGGGCGCCATTCTTGTGCGCGGAGGCCTTAACGGACGGCAGTGCACACGGCTGCTGGCGCTCACTTCGGTCAGCATGTTCCTGACCCTAACGATTCAGCTAATCATTTACCTCCTATGAAATTCAGCGATATTATCGGGCACGCCTCCGCCAAGAAAAGGCTTGTCGCCATGGCCGACAGCGGCCGTTTGCCTCATGCAATATTGATTTCCGCCCAGACGGGTTCGGGCGAAATGATGCTTGCGCGCGCGTTCGTTCAATATCTTCACTGCACCGGCCGCCGGCCCGGCGCCGAAGACTCATGCGGCGAGTGCCCGTCATGTCGCCTCCATCAGTCGCTAAGCCACGTCGACCTCCACTTTGTATATCCGATTCTCAAGCGCGGCCAGGGCGTTACCCTCTGCGACGACTGGATGGCGCAGTGGCGGGAGTTTCTGACCGACGACCCATGGATGGATTTCAGAAAATGGCCCGCTATGCTCGGAAAGCCCAACGGCCAGCCTGTAATCTATGTTGACGAGGCCGACAGCCTCAGGCGCAAACTCTCCATGTCGGCCAGGGCTTCGAACCTCAACGTAGCCCTTGTATGGCTTCCTGAAAAGATGAACACCGCCACAGCCAACAGTCTGCTGAAACTCATCGAGGAGCCTGAAGAGGGGTCGCTGTTCGTAATGGTCAGCAATTCGCCGGCCGATATTATCCCTACGATTTATTCGCGTTGCCAGCGTCTTGAACTGCGCCGCCTGAGCGACGACGACCTGGTCGAAGCCATCGGCCCCGGCATCAATCCTGCCGACGCCATGGCCGCAGCGCATGTGGCCGAAGGTAACTACATTGCCGCGCGCGACGCTCTCGGTTCGGCCGAGAGCAGCCGCAATCTCGACCTGTTTGTGCGGCTGATGCGCCTGGCCTATCAGCGCAAGGTCGGTGAGCTGAAAAAGTGGAGCGAAGAGGTCGCCGACCTCGGCCGCGACTCCATATGCCGCTTTCTTGACTACTGCCAGCGCATGGTGCGCGAAAATTTCATACTGAATCTGCGCGTTGCCGACCTGAATTATCTGACAGTCGACGAAAGTATGTTTTCTGCCCGCTTCTGCCCGTTTATCAACGAGCGCAATGTCGAAGGACTGATTTCAGAGTTCAACGAGGCCGCAATCGACATTCGCGGCAATGCAGGCGCAAAGATTGTGCTTTTCGACCTTGCCGTCAAGGTCATAATTCTCATTAAGGGTTGACGCAGTCATGCATGACTTCCTGAACAGTATTGCACGCGGCTATGCCTCCGACCCCGATGTGCGCACCTATACGTTCGTATTTCCCAATGTGCGCTCCAAGCGCTATTTCACGGAATATATGGCCGGACTGCTCGGCGAGGATCCTCGCGCCGTCAGTTCGCTGTCGCTCACTCTCACGGAACTGTTTGAAAAGGGGTGCGGAATGAAAATGGCCTCGACCGAGAGGCTGCTGTTCATGCTCTATCGCGCCTATTGCAACGTAAGGGGCCGGCAGCATGTCGAGCCGTTTGACCGATTCAGATTCTGGGGGCGCATGATTCTCAACGATTTCAACGACGTTGACCGTTATCTTGCCGATGCCGCTGACCTTTTTCGCAATGCTCGCGACTATAAAAAGATACAGGCCTTTTACCTGACGCCGGCCCAGGAGGAGATTATACGCACCTATTGGGGCTCGGACGCTTACTGGCAGAGCGCTCTGAAAAACCGCGATGCCGCCGCTGCCGGCGACGACGGGATTCCATTCTGGAATCATGTGACCATGAAGGGCGAGCCCGAGCGAAAATACACTCAGCTATGGGCTGTGCTCGGCGATCTTTATAGCGAGTTTCGCCGCCTGCTTGCCGCCACAGGCGAGTGTTATCCGGGCATGGCCTGCCGCGCCGTGGCCGAAACCGTGCTTGCCGGCAAGCGCCTGCCGTTTAATCCGCGTCTGTTTGTTTTTGCGGGATTCAACCGCCTGTCTCATTCCGAGCACGCTCTGTTCCGCTCGTTGTCGCGTCAGGGTCTCGCTCATTTTTACTGGGACTATGACCGGGTGCTGATGACTCACCGCAGGGTCAACACAGCCGGACGCTTTATATCGACCTATGTCAAGGAATTCTGCGCCTGCTCGCCATTGGTGGAGTTTACGCCACGCCCGGCCTCGCATAAGGTCGAAGTCATAGCCGTGCCCTCGGCCGCGCTTCAGCCCAAGGTCGCCGCGCGCTATCTTCACGGCCCGGAGTCGGCCATGGTGCTGGCCGATGGCGAGATGCTCGTGCCGACGGTGGCCTCGATTCCCGAAGAGTATGAGCATGTCAATGTCACCATGGGTTATCCGATGCGCTTTTCGGCGCTTGCCCAGCTGTTTTCGCTGCTGGTCAGGATGCAGTTGCGCGCACGCTTCGACGCGCCGGGGGTGCCCACGTTCTTTCACGACGACATTGTGGCGCTGGTTTCGCATCCGTCGGTTCAGCTGGCGTTTCCCGACGAGTGTGTGGGACTGTTGCACTTCATGCGCGAGAACTATCTTTTCAACCTGCCGCTCGACCGCCTGCCTGATGCTTACGCCGCTCTGCTCCCACTGTTGGGCGCGGTAGCAGACGACGCGTCGGCCGATGATGTGGCCGCTTATGTGACCTCACTGCTCGACTATGCGCTCGAGCGAGGCATGATAAACGGCATTGACCGCGAATGTGCGTCGGCCATGCGTTCGCTCGTGCAGATGATTGTCGGCTACACCCGCGAGTTTGACATAACGGCTGACCGACGCACGCTTCTCGAAATGATTGAACACTCGCTGACCGAACGTACCCTGCCGCTTGAGGGCGAATCGTTCGATGCGATGCAGGTAATGGGCATTCTCGAGACCCGAGGCATGGGATTTCCCGACGTGGTCATGCTTTCGATGAACGACGACGTTTTTCCCGGAGTGGCCGTTTCGCGCTCGTTCATTCCCGAGTCGTTGCGCCGCGCATACGGTTTGCCCACCCGCGACCATCTCGAGGCCGACGCCGCTTATAATTTCTATCGGCTGCTATCTCATGCCCGCTCGATGACCATTCTTTACGACGCCCGCTGCGGCGGACTCCGCACGGGGCAGGTTTCGCGCTATGTGACTCAGCTGCGCTATGCCGGTTTCCCCGGTGTGGAAATCACCTGCCGGCTCGGCTCGTTTATTGCGCCCAAAACAGTTCGTCAGGCACTGATTCCGGCCGACTACAAGATGAGCAAGGATATTTTTGCCGATGTGCTTGAACGGTTTCGAGACCCGGCTCAACTGAAGGGCTACAGACTGTCGGCCAGCGACCTGAAGACTTATGTCAACTGCCCTCTGCAGTTCTTCCTTGCCAAGGTCAACGACATCAATCCTCCCGATGCCGTCAGCGAGGAGAGCGGGGCTGCCGACCATGGCAATGTAATCCATGAGGTAGCCGCCCGAGTCTATGACTTTTTTGCCCGCCGTGGAGGCGCGGTCACTAAGACCGATATCGACTCGCTGCTTGCCGGAGGCTTTGACTCACTGCTCGAGCGCGAGCTGACACGCGCGGTCAACATTCACCTGGCCCACTATCCGGCTTTTGTTGACGGCAAGGAAAACGCGGAGCTGATGTCGATTCCGCTCGATGAGAAAAACTCGCTCTATGCCGACGCCATGCGCATTGCGCTCGTAACCATGTTTGAGAAGGAGCAGACTCCGTTCACGGTTATCGGCACAGAAGTGCCCTCTGTGTTCAGCTGGAGGGTGAGCGACTCTTTGTCAGTCAACTTCAAGATGATTATTGACAGGATTGACAAGGTCGATGAGGACGGTTCGGAAATTGTGCGCATTATCGACTACAAGACCGGTTCAGACAAGCTCTCGCTGCCGTCGGTCGGTTCGTTGTTCGAAATCGGCAATCCTGACCATCGAAAAGCTGTTTTTCAACTTCTGATATACTGCGCGGCCTACCGCAGCATCCACCCCGAAATCGAGGCGTCAAAGCTGCGTCCGCTGATTTTCAAGACGCGCAACGTGAATGAAACCGGATTCCCGCCGATTACCTATACTCCCTCTGGGTCAGAGGAAATTGCCGGCGCGGAAGCCTCGCCCGGAGGCAAGAAGGATGCGGGCAGCCGCAATCTGTCGTCCTACTCAATGGTCGACATTGAGTTTGAAAAGTGTCTGTCAGAGCTGCTTAATGATATTTTCGACCTCACAAAGCCGGTTGAGCGTGCGTCTGACCCCGACTGTTGCAAATATTGTAACTTCAAGCTGTTGTGTCAGACGTTCTGATTCCCGATTAAGAAAGCTATGGCCGGTCTTTACGTCCACATTCCGTTTTGTCGCGCCAAGTGCGCCTATTGCGATTTCTATTCCGGGCCGCTACGCGCGTTCGAGGCCCGCGGATACTTCGACGCCATTGCCCGCGAACTTGCCGCCCGTCGCGGCGAAGTTGGGCAGTTTGCCACCGTCTATGTTGGCGGAGGCACTCCCAGCAGTGTGGAGCCATCGTTTTTGGCTCCGTATTTAGCTCTGGCCCCCGGCGAGCGTACTGTCGAGGTTAATCCCGAGGATGTGACTCCGGCCTACGCCGAGGCGCTGCTGGCCGCCGGAGCAAACCGTGTCAGCATGGGCGTGCAGAGTTTGGTCGACAGTGAGTTGCAGGCCGTAGGGCGGCGACATTCGGCCGACGCTGCGAGGCGCGCGTTCGCAACTCTCCGCGCTGCCGGATTCGACAATATCAGTCTTGACCTCATTTACGGACTTCCGGGCCAGAGTCGTGAATCATGGCGGCGCTCGCTCGACGGTGTTCTCGAACTCGCACCCGAGCATCTGTCGGCCTATTCGCTCACATATGAAGAGGGCACACTGCTGACCGCGCGCGTCCGTTCCGGCAAGCTTGAGGAGGCGTCAGACGAGTTGGTTGAACAGATGTATTGCGACCTGTGTGCCGCCGCGTCGGCCGCCGGTTTCGTTCACTATGAAATCTCTAATTTTGCCCTGCCCGGGCGCGAGGCCGTCCATAACTCGGCCTATTGGGACATGACACCATATCTCGGACTGGGGCCGGGGGCACACAGTTTCGACGGTAGCGTCAGGCGTGCCAATCCGGCTAATCTCAAGGAGTATCTGACGCACCCCGAAACTGCTGCCGAAGTTGAACACGAAACTGCCGACAACCGCTTTAACGACCTGCTGATAACGGCTCTGCGCACCGCCCGCGGAATCGACGCATCGGTCTTTACGCCCGACGAACTGCGCCTGGCCCGCACGCTGCTTGAGCCGGCTCCTGAAGGGCGTCTGCGCATAGCTGAAGCCGACTGGCTTACGTCAAATTCAATTCTGTTGGAGCTGATTCGATAGTGCCGTCAGTTCGGGCAGCGAGTCCAGGCCGTTGAGAGTGGCCGCGAGCGAGGCCAATGCCGGAGGAATGGACCTGATAAAATGCTCTTTCCCCTCAAAGCGGCCGCGAAATCCGTAGGCGCCGAGAGCCTGAAGCAGTCGCAGAACGACGAAGTAAGGCAACTTTGCGCGAAACTCGCGCTCATCAATGCGGCGAGCCTCACAGTAACGGCCAACCATTTCCGACCGGAGCGCGTCGGAAAATCCCGCGCGGGCCTGCCATAGGAACGACGCGACATCGTAGTGGGCCGGTCCGCGGCGTCCGCCCTGGAAGTCAATGAGCCATGGTTCGCCATCGTCGCCAATCATGACGTTGCGGCTCTGAAAATCACGAATCATAAAGCCGCGAGGCTCGGCGGTCAGAATGATTTCGGCCAGAGATTCAAAATCGTCTTCGAGCGCCGGCTCGTCAATTTCTATGCCCGGGCAGGTTTTCAGAAAGCAATATTTGAAATAGTTCAGATCCCACATTACAGCCCTGCGGTCCATCTCGGCCACGGGGTAGCAGCGGCCATAGTCTATGGAGGGAGTCTGTTGCGCGCGTGCGAGCATATCGATTGCCTTTTCAATCAGATCGGTGCGCTCGAGGCAGTCAAACAGCGCGCTATTGCCGACGTCGGTCTGCAGGTAGGCCATGCGGCATGGGCTTACGCCAATTACGCGCGGCACGTTCACACCTGCATCGGCTAATTTTCCGGCAAGATAGAAAAACGCCTCGTTTTCGTCACGGTTGGTGCCGAGTGTGGCTATAAGCGACGGGCCTGACCCGAAGGTCAGGCGCCAGTAGCGTCGGTTGCTTCCCGAGCCTCCGATGAGGTCGGCGCCGGTCAGGACGTCAGCCTCGGGGAGCAAGTCGGTTATCTCACTCGGCAGCTCCATAAAGGCGCTCGCGCGTGGCGATTACGCGCTCGTCGGTAATGTAGTCGTCATATTCCGTCATCTTGTCGATGATGCCGTTGGGCGTCAGTTCGATAATGCGGTTGCAGACGGTCTGGATGAATTCGTGGTCATGGCTCGACATCAGAATGTTGCCCTTGAAGGCCTGGAGCGTGTTGTTGAATGCCTGAATTGACTCCAGATCGAGGTGGTTGGTCGGCGAGTCGAGAATCATGGTGTTGGCGTCGCGGAGCATCATGCGGGCAATCATGCAGCGCATTTTCTCGCCACCCGAAAGCACCGAAGCCTTTTTCAGCACCTCCTCGCCCGAGAAGAGCATTTTGCCGAGGAAACCTTTCAGATAGATTTCGCTCGAATCGTTGCTGAACTGACAGAGCCAGTCTACCAGGTTCATGTCGGTGTTGAAGAACTCTGAGTTGTCGAGCGGCAGGTAGGCGGTAGTGATTGTTTGCCCCCATTCATATTGGCCGGCGTCGGCCTTGCGGCGTCCGTTGATTATTTCAAACAGGGCGGTCATGGCGCGCGGATCGTGGCTCAGGAAGCAGACCTTGTCGCCCTTTTCAATCTGGAAGTTCACATCCTTGAACAGCAGCTCGCCGTCGATCGATGCGGTCAGGCCCTTGACCTCGAGAATCTTGTTGCCGGGTTCGCGCTGAGGGGTGAAGATGATGCCCGGATAGCGGCGCGACGAGGGCTGGATTTCCTCGACGTTGAGTTTCTCGAGCATCTTTTTGCGCGAGGTTGTCTGCTTCGATTTGGCAACGTTGGCCGAAAAACGCTGAATGAACTCAAGCAGTTCCTTACGCTTCTCTTCGGCTTTTTTATTCTGTTGCTGCTGCTGGCGGAGGGCAAGCTGCGACGACTCGTACCAGAACGAATAGTTGCCGGCAAAGAGCGTCATCTTGTTATAGTCAATGTCGAGCGTGTGGGTGCACACCGAGTCGAGAAAGTGACGGTCGTGGCTCACCACCAGCACGGTGTTTTCGAATTTTGACAGATAGTCTTCGAGCCAGCTTACCGTTTCAAGGTCGAGGTCGTTGGTCGGTTCGTCGAGCAGCAGGTTGTCGGGGTTGCCGAACAGAGCCTTGGCGAGCAGCACGCGCACTTTTTCATTACCGCTCATGTCGCGCATCAGCATTTGGTGCTTCTCCTCCTTGATGCCGAGGCCGCTCAGCAGGGCGGCGGCGTCGCTCTCGGCGTTCCAGCCCTCCAGTTCGGCGAACTTTTCTTCCAGCTCGGCGGCGCGGACGCCGTCTTCGTCGCTGAAGTCGGGTTTGGCATACAGGGCATCCTTTTCCTGCATTATATCCCACAGGACGGTGTGGCCCCGCATGACGGTTTCGATGACCGTGCAGTCGTCAAACTTGAAGTGGTCCTGTTCGAGCACGCTCATACGCTCGCCGGGGCCCTGGGTGATGGTGCCGTGAGTGGGCGAGAGCTGATTGCTCAGAATGCGCATCAGGGTTGACTTGCCCGCGCCGTTGGCGCCGATGATTCCGTAGCAGTTGCCCGGAGTGAATTTCATGTTAACGTCTTGAAAAAGCACGCGCTTGCCGAACTGCATGCCGAGATTTGAAACCGCTATCATTCTATCTTTTTCTTAAAACTTGATGTAATCTGATTATAACGTGGTGTAATGAGACCGCAAAGTTACGAAAAATCCGCGCCTTTCCCAAAATCCTCGTACCCGTGTGTTATTTCAGTTTGGATTAACAATATTTAACGCGATATTTAAAAGATGTTTATAATTATTGTATAATTTTGCGCTCTGTCACTCGGTAGGTATAAATTCCATAATCACATCACATATTTTACATTTAAAATGAAAAAGATTACATTATTCTTATTGTCGGGAATGTTGCCTGTGCTCGCGTCAGGGCAGGCAAAGACCGTTCCCTACGCCTCGGGACTCTATCAGGACTCCGATTGGACGGTAGTTGATGTCAACAAAGACAGCAAAACCTGGACCGACGAAAGTTCATCCTACAGTTTTTCGGGTTCGGGTTATACGACAGGTAAGAAATTTACCTATCACAGTAGCAACTCAGCCGATGACTGGTTTATTTCGCCTGCAATTACTCTCGAAGCGGGTAAAGAGTATAAGGTAAAGTTTTTTAATAAGAACATCTATGCCGAGCGACTGGAAGTTAAAGTAGCTACGTCTAACGATGTCGAAGAGCTTGCTTCCGGGGTTAAGATAGCCGGCTATGAAGATGCTAGACACAGCAGCTATATACGTGTGTCGGGATTGTTTACACCTGAACAGACGGGTGACTATTTTGTAGGAATCCACGCATATTCCACACCTAATCAAGGCTGGATATATATTACCGGCTTTGAGGTCGTGGAAAATGTGTTTGCGCCAGCTTCGGTGAGCAAGCTGACCTGCACTCCCGGCGAAGAGCGTGCGCTGACCGCAACGCTGGCGTGGGAGCTCCCGACCACCGACAACGACGGAGCGGCTCTGCCCGAAGGTGCGTCGTTCGACGAAGTCACAATTGTCCGCGACGGCAAGACAGTCGCCTCTCTCGACGGCACCGCAACCTCCTGGACCGACACCGAAGCTACAGGTCTTACCCCCGGCAAGCACTCCTATGAGGTCTCGGTCGTGGTCAACGGCGCCAAGTCTGATCCCGTTAAGGTCGACTCAAAATATATCGGCCCTGTGCAGGCTCAGGAGCTTCCTTTTGACGCGAATGTCAAAGCTATGACTCAGGAAGATTTCGACCTTTTATGGACGCCAGTAAAAGGCCGCGAATCTGCAAGCACGGCAAACTGGGAATTCAAGGTGTCGTCTTATTATGGCAACAGCATCCAGTATTGCGGCGGCAGTGGCAAGCGCCAGGACGACTGGGTAATCTCGCCGTCGATGAAGTTCACCGAAGCCGGAATCTATCGCCTGAGTGTCAAGATGTCGTACAACACGTCTTCAAAAACCAGTTTCGACATTCTGCTCGGCCGGGGTTCGGTTATCGGCGGCTATGAAACCGTTATCAAGAATTTCACCTCAATTCCGTCGACCGACACTGATTACGAAATCATCTTCCCGGTCGAGTCCCCCGGCGAATATGGCATCGCATTCCACGCCTATGATGAAACCGGTTCATATAACACCTATTGTATCAGAAAATTCGTGGTCGAGAAGTGGGTAATGACTCCCGCGCAGGTCGCTGACCTCACCGCGACGGTCAACGACGACGCCACGGTTGCGCTCGCGTGGACCAACCCCGCCAGGTCGAACGTTGACACCGACCTCACTTCGCTCGCAAAGGTTGAACTCTACTGCGACGGTGAACTCGCCGAAACCTTCGGTGAAGCGGCTCCCGGCGCTGCCATGACCTACGTCCACACTCCGGCCACAGCCGGTGTTCACACCTATCACGTCGTAGCCTACAGCGCTGACGGCCCTGCCGACGGCGAGCCCGTCAAGGTCACTACCGGCTGGGTCGGCGATGAAACCCAGGAGCCCCCTTACACCACTTCGTTTGCCTCGACCGACCCCACAGTCCCCATCTGGAGCGGCCTCAACGCTAATGAGGATGGCTCGGAATGGGTAATCAAGAACGCTGCCGTACTGGCCGTTAACAAAGACGGCGGTTATGGCTATAGAAACAATGATTATCTGCTCTCGCCTTATTTCAATCTCACGCCCGGATATTACAAGGTTGTTTACTCTATCAAGGGTGCCGGCAAGAATGTAGAGATGAAGATTGGCACGGTTTCCGACAAGAACGATGTTGCCGCAACCTTTACGCAGCTGGGAACGGTAAAGCTCCCCGGCCAGAGCTATGCCTCGGACTATACCGTAGTGTTCAAAATGGAGACCGAGGGTCGCTATGCCATTGCCCTGTTGAATGATATGATTACCAGTTCATCTGACAACGACACTCAGGTGACCAAGTTCTCGCTGGCTGTTGAGCCGGTGCTTCCCCAGGCTGTTACTGATCTGGTTGTTACTCCCGACCTCGACATGGGCCTCTATGCGACTGTTTCGTGGATGAACCCGGCGCAGTCGACCGTAGAGGGCGTTGTTCCCGAGCTTGTCAAGGCCGAGGTTTCGCGCAACGGTGAAGTTGTAGCCACTATCACCGAAGGCCTTGCCGCCGGCGCCACAGCTGACTATGTCGACGAAGTGCCCAACGCAGGTGAATATACCTACTCAGTGACGGTCTACACCGCCGACGGCGCATCGAAGGCAACCACCGTGAAGAGTCCCTGGATAGGCTCAGGTATGGACCTCCCCTGGAACTGCGACGAAAGCTTTAGCCAAGCCGGCTGGACAATGTTCAACATCAACAACGACAAATACACCGATGGTAGCCCCAAAACCTGGGAAACCAACAGCAGCTCAATCTATATTCTGTCGACCGCCGTCAACACCAACGACTGGGCAATAACCCCTCGCCTGAACTTCAATGACGGCCATGTCTACACCATTACCGTCAAGGCCGGTTATTCTTCAGAGGCCGGCGAGTTCGACCTCGTTTATGGCACTGCGCTCGATCCCGAGGCTATGACCGTCCCTATTGCTACGGTCAATGTGGATACTCACAAATACAATGAGGCTCTTGCCGAGCAGACTTTCAAAGTCAAGGCGGTCAATCCCGCTGCAGCAGCGCTGATGGCCGAAGAGGCCGGCGAAGAAGATAACGCTGTAGTCGTTCCCGCCGGCGTCGGCACCATAGGCCTCCATGCCAACAAGCCTCTCGATATCGTTGTCAAGCGCTTTGCCATCAATGGCGGCGTGGCGCTCGGAATCGTGGGTGTTGAGTCCGACAAGGCCGGCGGAGTGACCCTCAGCGGCTCTACCGTCAGCTTCGGCTCGACGGCCGATGAAGTCGCTGTCGTTGACCTCGCGGGCAAGACCGTGATGGCCGCAGCCGATGCCGACAGCATCTCGCTTGCCGGCCTGGCCAAGGGCGTATATCTCGTCAGGGCGACGTTCGGCAACGAAATCGTAACCGTGAAAGTTTTAAACCGATAAGAATATTATGACACTGAAATCATCATGCAGGGTGGCGCTGGCCGCTACCCTGCTGTTGACTGCCTCATCGGCAAGTCCCGCACCTCAGGCGCGGGATTTGCGGCCTTTGGCGGTCAAGTCAGCCCCGCTCGACGGCGACCTCAGGCAGGCGCTGCGCAGCGCAGCGCGAAAACTCAATTTCAAGGACTCGCGCGCCAAGGCCAATGACCACTCCGCGGCCCCGGTGCGCAAGCTCCCCGGCAGCAACACGGTTCTCTGTGGCGCGATGGTCTACAACGACCTCTGGGGCCTGGTCGATGATAATGGCAACTATCTCTACCCGATAACCGCGGGCATCTACACCTTCGGCGCGCGCCCTGACGCCTCGCCCAAGCTGGTTTACAGCGCCGAGAAAATGCTGAAGATGCGCGCCGGCGTTAAGGTCAACTCCATCTACTACACCATCTCGACGTCGAACTACGACTCGGAGGCTTACCTGACGACCTATTACGCAAGCTCGTGGAGCCAGCGATCGGAGCAGGAAATCGACATTGTCAACGTGCCCTCCGACATGACCTACGACCCTGTTAGCGGCAACGTCTACGGCTTCTTCTATAACGACCAGACGCAGGATTATGACCGCTTCTGCCGCTTCGATACCTACTATGGCGAGGCCGAGCAGATTGCCACGGTTGACCGCAACGCCTTTGCAATCGCCGCCAATAAAAAAGGCGAAATCTACGGCATCTGGGGCTGGACCGGCTGGCTCATCAAGGTAGACCCGAAAACCGGCCGTTACGAGCAGATCGGCAGGACCGGCTTCGCGCCCGCGCTCATCAACTCGCTGACGTTCGACGATGCCACCGGTAAGCTCTACTGGACCGCCAACGACGCCGAGGGCTATTCGGCGCTGCTCGAGGTCGACACTTCGACGGGTGCTGCCACCGAGATTTGCCATTTCGAGAACAACGCCTCTTTCTCGGGAATCTTCGCCATGCCCTATAAGGTGCCCGATGCGGCGCCCGCCGCAGTGACAGGCGCATCTGTGGCCTATACCTCCCTCGGCGCGCTGACCGGCTGCGTGCGTTGCACAGCGCCCGTCAAATCGGCCAATGGCGGCTCGCTCGTCGGCCCGCTGACCGTAGTTGTCAGCGTAAGCGGCGGCGAAACCTGCGAAATCGAGGGCGTGCAGCCCGGTGCGGCAGTCGAGTCGCCCGAAATGACGTTTGCTCCCGGCGCTGTGAGCGTCGACATTACCGCCGCGACCGCCGACTATATGGGCGAGAGCGTGACCATCAGCTCCTGGGCCGGCGAAGACCTGCCGGGCGCGCCCGGCAACGTGCAGCTCTCTGACGATAACGGCACGCCCCTGCTCAGCTGGGATGCCCCCGCAGCAGGCCTCAACGGCGGCACGTTCAATGCCGACGCGCTGACCTATACCGTCGTGCGCTATCCCGACCGTGCCACTTTCAGCGGCATAACTTCGACCTCCTGGCGTGATGAAACGTTCAGCGGTATGTCGGCTCTGCGCTATGAGGTCAATGCCGTGACCGGCGTCGGCGCAGGACCCGCGGCCTCGTCGCCCACGCTGGTGTTTGGCGAGGGTTTCACCGTGCCCTTCACCGAAACCTTCTCGACCGAGGCCGACTTCAGTCTCTGGACCGTTACCGATCTCAGCGGCGGCACTACCTGGGAGTATAGCTCCAAGAACAGGAATATCTTCTACAAGTATGGCACCGAAGTCGAAATCGAGGGCGACGACTGGATCATTTCGCCCCGTTTCCGTCTGAGCGCAGGCAAGGTCTACGCACTGACTTTCGACGCCAGGAGCTACTATAAGAACTATGCCGAGAACTTCAAGTTTGCCCTCTGCACGTCGACCGATCCGGCCTCGGCCGTAAAGGTCATCATTGACTGTCCCGACTTCGACGTGCCTACCGGCGAGACCAAGCGCGCTCTTTTCAGCGTAGACGCCGACGGCTACTATCACCTCGGCCTCCACTGCTACAGCATTGCCCACAACTGGCAGCTCGAAATCGACAACATCGGGCTGAGCGAGGTTTCGGGCAGTGTGCCGGCGGCCGTGACCGGCCTGACCGTGACCCCGGGCGAGCAGGGCGCAATGACCGCGCGCCTCGACTTCACGGCGCCCGACGCCGACAGCAAGGGCAACGCCATTGACGGGCCGATGACCATCAACGTTTACCGCAATCTCTCGGCCACTCCCTGCCATTCGTTCACCAACGTAAGCGCCGGCACGCCGCTGAGTTGGACCGACACCTCCTTTGATGAGGCGGGTGTCTACACTTATCGTGTGGTTGGCGTCAGCGAGGCCGGAGAGGGCTCCTCGGCCGAGGCTTCGGCCTTTGTGGGCGTTGATGTGCCCGGTGCCGTGGGCAACCTGCGCTCCGTGGAGGCTGCCGACGGCTCGGTCTCGCTTAGCTGGACTGCCCCCGTGAGCGGCGCCAATGGCGGCTGGTTTGACGCATCGGCCGTTACTTACCGCATTCAGCGCAGCAATGATGCCGCGACCCTGGCCGATAACTACACCGCGACCTACTTTGTCGACAACACGCTCAAACTCACCTCGCAGACGCTGATGTATTACCTTGTCACCCCCTACGTGGGCTCGGCCAAGGGCCGCTATAACAACACGCCGCTTAACGGAGTGTTCGGCCCCGCGCTCGTGGCTCCGGTCTGCGAGACCTTCCCCTCGGCCGACCTCACCACCTATCCGTGGGTGTCGGAGTCAAACGGCCAGCAATATCTCTGGACGCTCGAGACCTCCGGAACCAACCCATCCGCCTCCGATCAGAACGGCGACCGCGGCCTGGCAATGTTCATTTCCAACTCTGTGACAAAGGGTGTGACCGGCGAGTTCTCCTCGCCCAAGGTCAGCCTGCGCGGTCTCGACAGCCCCGTGCTCACCTTCTGGATGTATGGCTGCGAGGCCCCCGAGGGCATGGCCGACGAGGAGCTTTCGGTTAAGGTAATGACCCCCGGTGGCGAATGGCAGGCCGTTGGCGGCGCAACTTTCCGCCGCGGCGACTCCGAAGGGTGGACGCGCCATGTAGTCGACCTCTCCGCCTACGCTTCAGCCGAGTGGGTGCGCGTCATGTTTACCGCCACTGCCGCCGGCACGGGTAACATACTGCTCGACAACATCGCCTTCGACAGCAGCCGCGGCGTTGACATCGCCGCCATGGCCCTGACCGGCGCCGACCGCGTTGCCGCCGGCTATCCCTTCAACGTCGCCGCAACAGTGACCAACGTGGGCATGCTGCAGGCCTCGGCCGTAGTGCTGACGCTGACCGACGGCGCCGACGTCGTGGGCACCCACACCGTTGACCTCCTTGCCTCAGGCGCCTCGGCTTCGGTCGAGTTCCCCGTGACCTTTGCCGCCTCGGGCCGTCACGAGCTGACGCTGACCGCCGCCTGCAGTGATGACGTTAATGCCGCCAACAACGCCGTCACGCTGACCGTTGCCGCCGTTGAACCCGTGATTGCCGCGCCCTCCGGCCTCGTGGCCACGGCTTCGGCCGACCGTATCGAGCTGACCTGGAGCGACCCCTATGCCCGCGGCCTCGTGGCCGATGACATGGAGGCCCACGCCGACTGGGCCATCAACGGCTTCGGTGGCTACACGCTCGTTGATCTCGACTTGGCTGCCACCTATTATATCAAAAAGAACCTTGAGGAATATCCCGACATGACCTCGCCCAAGGCATTCCAGATATGCAACGCCAAGGCGCTCGGCATCGACATCTGGGATGAGGGCACACCTCACTCCGGCAACAAGATGCTGATGAGCGTGGCCTCCGTTGGCACGCCCAACAATGACTGGCTCATATCGCCCCGCCTCAACGGCGCCGGGCAGACCGTAAGCTTCTTTGCCAAGGCGTTCACGGCCGACGACACCCCTGCCGAGCGCATGCGCGTGCTCTACTCGACGGGCGGCACCGACCCATCGGAGTTTACCGCCATCAATTCGGGCGACTATATCGAGGTGCCCGACATCTGGACCGAATATCGCTTCGTGGTGCCAGCCGGCGCGACCCATTTCGCCATCAATTGTGTTTCCGCCGATGCGTTCGCGCTCTTTGTCGACGACATTGCGTTCAACGACCTCACCGTGCCCGCCCTCGAAGTGAGCGGCTACGAAGTGATGCGCAACGGCGAGGTAATCGCCACGACCGCTGACCGCGCCTTTGCGGATGAAGCACCCCTGCCAGGCAGGGCCACCTACACTGTGCGTGCCCGTTACGCCGACGGCGTTGTCAGTGCGCAGTCTGAGGGCGTCAGCGTAGAGTTCTCGTCCATCGACGGCGTCGCGGCCGCCGGAGTCACCGTCAGCGGCGGTCGAGGAGTCATTACCGTTGCCAATGCCGCCGGCCTCGACGTAGAGCTATTCGCCGTCGACGGCCGCCGCCTCGCCGCCTCGACCGCCCACGGCGACCGCCTCGGGCTGCGGGCTCTTCCCGGCGTTTACCTCCTCACCATCGACTCCCGCCCATACAAAGTCCGCGTCGACTGACCCCCACACAACTCCCCGCAACAAGGGCGCCCCTAACCGGGCGCCCTTGTTCGTATTTTACCAATGAATTGCCGCGGTGCGGCCAGAGGGGTAGCGTGCGTGCAAAAATTGATTGCGGGAGAGCTTATCACAAGCTCTCCCGCACGAATGTTTCCAAATAGGTACAATATTTAAGGTAAAAAAGATTGAATGATTTTCCGATGCAAAGTTGCGACTTTTATTTCAGAGCCGCAAACTTTTTAATATGTTACTAAACATACTTTTTTCTTTTTCACCGCAATATTATGTGAATCAGGTTCAGTCGTCGGCATATTCGGCGTTTTCGGCGTTTTTGGGCAGGGCGAAGTGCAGCCACACGTAGCCCGTGATGCCTGAAATGATGGAGCCGACAACGATGCCGAGTTTGGCGTGGTTGAGCAGGTCAATCTGAGCGGCCGAGGGAAAGCTGAGTGTAGCGATGAAGAGCGAAACGGTGAAACCGATACCGCCGAGCATGCTCACGGCTGCAAAACTGTTCCAGGTGCTCTTGGCCGGCATAGGGGCGAGTTTGAGCTTGATGCAGAGCCAGCCGAAGCTGAGAATGCCGATAAACTTGCCGAAAAAGAGGCCGCAGATAATGGCGAGCGAAACGCCTTCGAATACCGATGCGGGGTCCATGTCGAGCAGGAATATGCCCGCGTTGGCAAATGCGAACAGGGGCACGATGAAATAGTTGACCATCGGGTGGAGCGCGTCTTCGAGTTCCTGCAGGGGTGAAATCACTTTGTCGGACGATGATTCGACTTCCTTGAGCCAGTTCATCTGCTCGTTCGACAGAATTGATTTGCGGTTCAGTTCTTCATCGTCTTCGCTGTGGAAGTGGCCAATGGCGGTGCGTATTTTCTGAATGTATTTTACGGGGGCGTAGACCGGCTTGGCGGGAACGCAGAATGCAACCAGCACGCCGGCGATTGTCGGGTGTATGCCCGAGTTAAGGAACAGGAACCACACGGCAACGCCGATAAGGATATAGAACGCCTTGCTTTGAATCTGGAAGAATCCGCCCAGATAGAGAACGGCCAGTAGAATCGCTGCATAGAACAGCAGCTGAAGGTGGAGGTCGCCGGAGTAGCACGCCGCAATGACCACGATGCCGCCAATGTCGTCGACAACGGCGAGAGTGGTCAGAAATACCTTCAGTGCAATTGGCACACGCGAGCCGAGCATTGCCAGGACGCCAAGCGAGAAGGCTATGTCGGTGGCCATCGGAATGGCCGAGCCGCCGCTGTAGTCGGTGCCTTTGGCAAGGGAGAAGAATATGAGCACGGGCACTATCATGCCGCCGCATGCGCCGACAATGGGCAGCAGCGCCTGGCGGAACGACGCGAGCTCGCCTACAAGGACCTCGCGTTTGATTTCAAGGCCGATGCTGAAAAAGAACACGGCCATCAGCGCGTCGTTGATAAAGGCGAGCAGGTCCATCGAGTGGCCGCCGTGGCTGAAGAGGTTGAAATTGCCTATCTGAAGGCGCACTTCCTGTGTCCAGAAGTCTTGATATGTCTGGTTGATGCCCGGGATGTTGGCGATAATCAGTGCGAGGATGGTGGCGAGAATCAAAAAGTTGCCGCCGGTAGCATGGCCTGCTATAGCCTTCTGTGCCGCATAGAATACGCGGTGGGGCATATTGTTGATTTCCGGTCCAGAGGGCCTGTCGGGCCGTTCGTTGCAGTCGGTTGCCATTTTGGTTAATGAGGGTAAAAAAGGAAGGTTGTTGTTTGGGGTTTGTTCAGTCGAGTTTCAACACGGCGAGGAATGCCTTTTGCGGCACCTCGACCGAGCCGATCTGCTTCATGCGCTTTTTGCCCTTTTTTTGTTTTTCGAGCAGTTTGCGCTTTCGCGATATGTCGCCGCCGTAACACTTGGCAGTAACGTCTTTGCGCACGGCTTTGATTGTTTCGCGGGCAATAATTTTTGCTCCGATTGCGGCCTGGATGGCTATGTCGAATTGCTGGCGCGGAATTAACTCCTTAAGTTTTTCGCACATGCGGCGTCCGAAGGTGACCGAATTGTCTACGTGGGTCAGGGTCGACAGGGCGTCGACGCTCTCGCCGTTGAGCAGAATGTCGAGTTTGACGAGTTTGCTCTCGCGGAAGTCGTGGAGGTGATAGTCAAACGATGCGTAACCTTTAGAAATCGATTTCAGTTTGTCGTAGAAGTCGATTACGATTTCGCCCAGGGGCATGTCGAAAATCATTTCCATGCGGTTGCCGGAAATGTATTCCTGCTTGACGAGTTCGCCGCGTTTCCCAAGGCAAAGTGTCATAATCGGGCCTATATAGTCGGCGGCGGTGATGACCGAGGCGCGGATATACGGCTCTTCGATGTGGTCAATGAGGGTGGGGTCGGGCAGGCCGGCCGGGTTGTGCACTTCGGTCATGTTGCCCTTTTTGTCGTAGACGCGATAGCTTACGTTGGGAACCGTCGTGATGACGTTCATGTCAAATTCGCGGTCAAGGCGCTCCTGGATAATCTCCATGTGGAGCAGGCCGAGAAAGCCGCAGCGGAAGCCGAAACCGAGGGCTACGGAGCTTTCGGGCTGGAATGTCAGCGAGGCGTCGTTGAGCTGAAGTTTCTCGAGCGAGGAGCGCAGATTCTCGAAGTCTTCGGTTTCGATGGGATAGACGCCGGCAAAGACCATGGGCTTGACCTCTTCGAAGCCGTCGATAGCCGATTCGCAGGGGCGCTCCACGTGAGTGATGGTGTCGCCTACCTTGACTTCCTTGCTCGTCTTGATGCCTGAAATGATATATCCGACATTACCGGCCGAGATTACCTTGCGCGGGTTCATGTCAAGGCGCAAAATGCCGATTTCATCGGCGTGATACTCCTTGCCGGTGCTGACGAACTTTACGAAGTCGCCGGTGTTGAGCGTGCCGTTGACAATCTTGAAGTAGGCAATGATGCCGCGGAATGGGTTGAATACCGAGTCGAAAATCAGGGCCTGGAGCGGAGCTTCCGGGTCGCCTTCGGGCGCCGGGATGCGCTCTATGATGGCCTGCAGAATGTCGGGCACGCCCATGCCGGTCTTGCCAGAGGCGCGGATAATCTCTTCGGGTTTGCAGCCGAGCAGGTCAACAATCTGGTCCTCGACCTCTTCGGGTTTGGCCGAATCGAGGTCGCATTTGTTGAGCACGGGTATGATTTCCAGGTCATTGTCGATGGCCATGTAGAGATTCGATATGGTCTGGGCCTGGATGCCCTGCGAGGCATCGACAATGAGCAGAGCGCCCTCGCATGCTGCAATCGAGCGCGACACCTCGTAGGAAAAGTCGACGTGTCCGGGGGTGTCAATGAGGTTCAGCACGTAGCGCTCGCCGTTGAGCTCGTAGTCCATCTGAATGGCGTGGCTCTTGATGGTGATGCCGCGTTCGCGCTCGAGGTCCATGTCGTCGAGTACTTGGGCCTCCATGTCTTTCTGGCTGACTGTGTGGGTATATTCGAGCAGACGGTCGGCCAGTGTGCTCTTGCCGTGGTCAATGTGGGCTATTATGCAAAAATTGCGGATATTTTTCATTCTGTTTGTAAAGCGTTTCAGAGTGCAAAATTACGCAAAATCCCCCACTTGCGCAAGTGGGGGACTATAAGCCGCAGGGGCTTGTTAATATTCGGGTCCGCGCGATAGTTCGTCGACCGATACGGGGCAGGAGGTCATGCGATACCACACGTAGGCAATGTAGGCGACCACGAAGGGAATGACCAGGCTGACCCAGCTCATTACGGTCAGAGTGAACTCCGACGAGGAGCTGTTGGCGAGCGTGAGCGATGACTGAAGGTCGGTCCGCGACGGGTAGAAGCTGGTGGAGTTATAGCCGAGCACCCAGAAGAGGCTCAGCACGACCAGCACCGTGCCGGCTCCGATATACCACATGGCGTGGGCGAATGTGGTGCGGATAAGCACGCCCATGATTGCCCAGAGCACCAGAACGACGCCGACAATCAGGGTCAGGGCGGCCCACCACATTTCGGTGAAGTTGTGCAGATAGCCGTTGGGCACTACGCTGACCGTGCCGTCAGGGCCGGCCACGTAGGCGGGCGCCATGAGCAGCATGGCGAGAAAAACCAGAAAGAGAGGCACGAACAGGGCTGCGTTGACCAGCACCTGGCGCGTGAGCCGGCGGCGCAGAGTGGCGTCGGTGGTAATGGTTTCGAGCAGATATATGGCGCCCTCGATGCGTGCGAGCAGCAGAATCACCAGGCCCAGGCACACACATTTGAAGTCGGCCAGTGCCTCAAGGCCGTGGAGCGGGTTGTTCCAGGTCGAGATGACCGGATTACGGGGGTCGAGAATGTTCTGGCGGTTAACGGTGAATTCGGCTCCGAAAAAGAGGGTGCCCACTGCCACTCCGAGCAGCAAGCAGCCGAAGCAGCCGTTGATGAACAGCAGCACGTCGTATGTGCGGGTGCCGTAAAGATTGCCCTTTTGGCGGCGGAACTCATAGCTGAACGCCTGGACTATGAATGAGAACAGAATCAGCATCCACAGCCAGTAGGCGCCGCCGAAACTGGTTGAATAAAACAGAGGGAATGAGGCGAAAAACGCTCCCCCGAAAACGACCAGCGTGGTGAACGTGAGCTCCCATTTCCGGCCGAGGCTGTTGACCATGAGCCGGCGGTCAGATTCTCGGCGCGCGCCGAGAATCATTGATTGGCCGCCCTGGACAAAGAGCATAAAAACGAGTATGGCGGCCAGCAATGAAATCAGGAACCACCAGTAGTTTTGCAGACAGGTAATTGACATGGCAATGAATCAGGCTTTGTGAATCTTGTTTAACATTATGCTGATTTCGGCAACGAGCAGCATGGTGAACACTGCGGCAAAAAGCCAGAATGTCAGTTCGACGCTCGATGCCGACAGGGCGGAGATGGCGGCGCGGGTAGGCATTATATCCTGGATTACCCATGGCTGACGGCCTACTTCGGCGCATATCCAGCCCGACTGCGAGCAAATCCAGGCGGCGGCAATCGAGAGCATGCCGATCCATGAAGCTGCCAGAGTTGAGAGCAGACGGTGGCGCTTATAAGCCAGCAGCAGGGCCACGATGAAAAATGCAATCATATATCCGCCGAGCGCTACCATGGTGTGGAATGCGTAGAACGACATTGCAACCGGCGGAATCAGTTCGGCCGGATTGTCAAAGTAGCCGTAGCCGAAAAATTCATAGTTTTCGCGCAGCGTTGCGAGGGCTTCGTCCGAACCGGTGGCTCCATATTCAGCCAAAGCCTCGCGGGCCAGGGCGCCGCGGCGCATGCGCTCGGGATAGCTGACGGGAGTGGCCGGCGAGCCGTTGACTATGTCGCAGATGCCGGGAACGTAGGCGTCGGCGTCACCTTTGGCAATCCACGACAGAGCGCCCGGCAATCCGATTTTGAACAGAAAGGGGTCGGCATCGTTGTCGAGCGTCTTTTCAGGGTTTAGAATGCCGAATGCAACCAGTTCGGTGTGGTTGCCACCGTTCCAGAGGCCCTCCATCGCCGCGAGCTTCATGGGCTGGGTGTTGCTGACGTCGACGGCCGACGAGTGGCCCGACATGCAGGTAATCAGAATGCCGGCCAGGCCGACCCAACCGCCGACTTTCACGGCCGGCAGGCCATATTCGCTGTCGCGGCGGCGACGCATCATGTAGCAGCTCACGCCGACTACGAAGACGCCGCTTATTGCCCAGCCAGAGGTTACGGCATGGAGCAGCTTGTTGAGCGCCACGGGCGATAGCGCCACGGCCCAGAAGTCGGTCATTTCGTTGCGCATCGTGTCGGGGTTGAAGGTCATTCCGACCGGATACTGCATCCATGCGTTGGCTACCAGAATCCATAGGGCGGAAATCATGGCGCCCAGAGCTGTGAGCCACGTTGCGGCGAGGTGGAATCTGCGGCTTACGCGGCCCCATCCGAGCACCATCACTACGACGAATGTCGACTCCATGAAGAAGGCAAACAGGCCCTCGATGGCAAGCGGGGCGCCGAAAATGTCGCCCACAAACCATGAGTAGTTGCTCCAGTTGGTGCCGAATTCAAACTCGAGAATGATGCCGGTGGCAACGCCACACACAAAGTTGATGGCAAAAATCTTGGTCCAGAACATGGCGGTTGACAGCATCTTTTCGGAGCCGGACCGCAACGCCAGCGTTTCCATAATAGCCACTATAATGGATAGGCCAAGCGTCAGAGGCACAAAAAGCCAGTGATACATAGCGGTGAGGGCAAATTGCCATCTCGACCACTCGACGACTGAAATCAAGTCAGGCATAGCTAAAAAAAGGTAATAAGATTTTGGTTATGATGTAATTGTAGTTGATTCTATTTTGCCAGGGCTTCTCTGACGGCGGCTGCGCGCTTGGTGTCGGTCGAGTAGTCGGTGTTGAGGCGGTCGGGGAAAAAGAGCACCTTGAACAGCACGAGCAGGATGCCGATTTTAAGCAGCAGCAAAATCCACAGGTGTCGTCCTGTGGCCGAGGCAACAGAGCTGCGCCAGGCGTGAGAGTAGAAGTCACAGATACGCTTCAGGAGTATTGTCATAGGCTGTTTTCTTATTTTTATATTGAGGCAGCAGCGGCACGGGGAAGCGCGAATAGAGCTTATTGACCGCTTCGGCTATCTGCGACAGGTTGCGATACCGGCCACGACCGCCGTTGATAATCGTAGCCACTGAGGCTGAGAAGAGCGGGAGTTTCCGGTCAATGTCAATCATGTCGACCGTCAGTACTCCCTCCTTATATATGCCCGTAATAACCTGGGCATTGAGGTTCCAGTAATAATAGCGGGGGTAGATGAAGCTGCGGTAGTAGCCTCCCAGCGGACCTGGGCCGAGGGCAAAGGGCGGGTAGGCTGTGTAGGCCGGAGCCGTGCTGATTTCGCGGCGCACTGTCACGGCAAAGTTGATGAGCAGTGGCGAGGAGGGGTCTTCAGTAAATCCGCGGGCCACCATTTGTTCGCGAATGGCTGCCGCGATGTTATAATAGGTCACCATTTCCATGCCTTCGGGCAGTTCGCCCTGGTCGGGGGTGACTATGCGGAATGTCTTGTAGTCTGCAAGGTCAGCGTTATTGTAGGTCTCCGAACTGACGAGAGTGAACGGAGAGCAACCGCTTAAAATAAGGGTTGCTGCGAGAACCATGACGGTCAGGTAGATGTTTTTCATATCGGATATACTATTTTTAATAGTTTTCAGATATAACAACAAAACGGGTCAAGACGTTCATTTATTTTAACTTAACGGAGATTAAATTCATTAAATCGCGTTAAATCGTTTGGCTATAAGTGGTTTACGGACTATTTTTGCGCCACTGAGCTAAGTTTGATTCACACGCAAATATAATAATTCACCATAAAATATCAAAACGAAAAATCAACATGACAGACCTCAAGACGATCATTATGGCGACGGCTCTGCTTACCGTGACTGCAGGATGCACGGCCCAGCCGGCCACGCAGCCCGTTCAGGCATCAGGCGTGTATCCTGACTTTACGCAGGCCGCCGAGAGCACAATCAACGGCGTCGTGTCAATTAAAAGCTATGCAACTCCACGCCAGTCGCAAAGTTATCAGCAACAGGGCGGCTATGACCCGCTCTTCGACTTCTTTTTCGGCTCGCCGCAGCGCCGCCAGCAGCCTCAGCAGCGCCAGGCGCCCAAGGAGCAGCAGCTCGGACTCGGTTCGGGCGTGATTTTGAGTTCCGACGGCTATATTGCCACGAACCACCATGTCATTCAGGGTGCCGAGCGCCTTCAGGTAACGCTTAACGACAACAGCACCTATGACGCCACGGTAGTAGGCTCTGACGAGACTACCGACCTTGCACTGCTGAAAATCGACGCCACCGGTCTGCCCGTCATTCCGATGGGCAACAGCGACGACCTCAAGGTTGGCGAGTGGGTGCTTGCCGTAGGTAATCCTTTCGGTCTGACCTCGACCGTAACCGCCGGTATCGTTTCGGCCAAGGCGCGCCGCATCGGTTCGGCGGGTTCGCGCGGCGCCATGACCATCGACAGCTACATCCAGACCGACGCTGCCGTCAATTCCGGTAACTCGGGCGGTGCGCTCGTCAACATCCGCGGCGAACTCATAGGCATCAATGCTGCCATTTACTCCCAGACCGGCAACTATTCGGGCTATTCGTTTGCAATTCCGGCCAGCATCGTGACGAAGATTGTTGACGACCTCAAGCAGTATGGCACGGTGCAGCGCGCCGTTCTCGGCATCAGTTTTATGGAGCTCAGCCCCGAACTGGCCAAGGAGAAGGGCATCACCGAAACCAACGACGGCATCTATGTCGGCGAGGTGATGGAGCGCTCGGCAGCTTTCGATGCCGGACTTAAGCCCGGCGACGTTATTATCGAGGTCGATGGCACCGCAACCCATTCGGCGGCCGTTTTCCAGGAGCTGATGGCCCGCGCGCGTCCCGGCCAGACAATTGAGATGACATATCTGCGCGATGGCAAGCGCCACTCCGCAAAGACCACTCTGCGCAACAACAACGGCACGACCTCGATTTCACAGCCGGGTGATTTTACCGAGCTCGGATGTGCCCTTCAGCCCCTGGGCGAGAGCGAGCTGCGCCGACTCGGCCTCCAGTCGGGCCTGCAGGTGAGCGGCCTTACTGACGGCAAGTTCCGCGACGTCGGCATTCGCAAGGGATTCGTTATTCTTGAAGTCAACGGTCACCGCGTGCGCACCGTCGAGGAGATGGAGAAGGTCTATGACGCCGTGGTCAAGTCTGCCTCTGACGACAAAGTACTCTTTATAAGCGGCATATATCCCACCGGCCGCAAAACCTACTATGCCGTCGACCTTTCGGCCGACTGATTCACTCAGACTTCTGTCTCATACACATAAAGTATCAGCCCGGCGAGTTCTTGATTGACTCGTCGGGCTGATAGTTTTTTGGGCGGTGGAGGTGAGGGCTACTTGCGGAATTCGGTCATGACGTCGGCCGGAGCTCGGCCTGCCTTGATTTTGTCGCGCATGAAGTCCATGTAGGGCGCCACGTGGGCAAAGAAGCGGCGATAGCCTTCACACAGATAGTTGATCGGTTCGTTGGCGGCGGTGCGCGCTATGCGGTTTTTTGGACACTCGCCGTTGCAGGCAAAGAGCCATTTGCATTGGCGGCACCGGGCCGAGAGCGTGTTGCGCTTGGCGGCTCCGAAGGCGAGCTGTTTGGCCGACGTCATCATTTCAATGAAGGTCAAGTCGCGCAGGTTGCCGAGATAGTATTCGGGAAAAACGAAGTGGTCGCAGCAGTAAACGTTGCCGTTATATTCCATTACCGCGGCGTGGCCACACTCCTTGTCGAGCGAGCACACTCCTGGCGGAACGCCACACCAGTTGGCCAGCGTGGAGTCAAATATCTGCACGAATACCCTGCCTACGTCTTCCTTGACCCACAGGTCGAAGAGTCTGCACAGAAACTCGCCCCACTGCTCGGGGCTGACTGAGAAATCGGCGAGGCTTCCGCGTTCAATGGGCGAGGCGATATCGTCGTTGCCGGTCAGGCGCTCTACAATCGGGGTGAACTGTATGTAGCGGCAGCCGATTGATTTGAAGAAGTAATAGAACTCCTCGGGGTGGTCGGCGTTGTAGTCGTTGATAACTGCCATCGCGTTCCACTCAACTCCGTGGGAGTTGAGCATGCGAATGCCGCTCATTACCCGCAGAAACGACGGCTTGCCGTCGCGCGAGCGGCGATATTCGTCGTGAAACTCCTGCGGTCCGTCAATGCTGATACCGACGAGCCAGCCGTTGTCGCGCAGAAAGCGACACCACTCTTCGGTCAGCATGGTGCCGTTGGTCTGCAGGCAGTTGAGCACGCGGCGCCCGCCGCTGTAGCGTGCCTGCAGTTCCATGGCCTTTTTGTAGAACGAGAGCGGACGCAGCATCGCTTCTCCGCCATGCCAGGTAAAGTTGACGTCGTCGGCGGTCTGGGCTTCGAAGTAGCGCTTGATGTAGAGTTCAAGCATTTCGTCGCTCATATATGCTTTCGAGTCCCCGGGGGCGTAGAAGCGGCGCTTGTCGAGATAGTAACAGTAGGAACACGCCAGGTTGCATGTCGAGCCGGCCGGCTTGACCATGACGTAGAGCGGCTTTTTGTCAAAAGGATTCATTCGTTTTGTTCTGCTTGTGCCTCCGGCGTGTTGTCTGTCTGAGCAGTTGTGGCGGATTACTTCTTATCGGTGTTCAGGCCTTTGAGCAGCTGCTGCACGGCTTCGAGCAGCTGGCGGTCGGTGCCGTTGATTACGTCGGCCGGGTTGTTGTAGACCACCACGTCGGGGTTGAGCTGGGTGTTTTCAAGCACCTGGCCTTCGAGGTTCATCGTGGTTACCTGCGGAATGCCGAATACAATAGAGGGGTCTACCTGGTTTTCCCACCATACGGCGGTCATGGTGCCGGGCACGGGAGCGCCGACGAGCTTGCCCAGACCGAGGGTCTTGTAGACGAACGGAGTGCCGTGAGCGTCGCTGTAGTTGCCTTCGTTGACGAGCATGGCCGAGGGTTTGGTCCACTGCGTAAAGGGCTCCGAGCCGATGTAGCGTCCGCGCGGCATGAAGCGCACATATTCCTTGCCGCCGAAAAGAATGGCAATGTCGTTATGGAGCCAGCCGCCGCCGTTCCAGCGGGTGTCGACCACGATGGCTTCGTGGTTGCGGTATTTGCCGAGCACTTCGGAGAACACCTCGCGGAAGCTGGGCGAATCCATGCCCTGAACGTGAACGTAGCCGATGCGGCCGTTTGAGGCGCTGTCGACCACGGCCTGGTTGTGTTCCACCCAGCGGCGGTAGAGCAGATTGTTGAGGGTGCCCTGCGAAATGGGCTTGATAACGATGTCTTCAGTCTTGCCTCCCTTGCGCTTCAGGGTGAGGCGCACTCGCTTGCCTGCTTTGTTGGCGAGCAGGGGGAAGTAGTCTTCGCCTGCCTTGATGTCGTTGCCGTCAATGGCCAGAATGATGTCGCCGGGTTTGACCGAGGCGCTTTTGGTCGACAGCGGGCCGCGGTTAACCACTTCGGCCACTTTGAGGCCGTCGCCATTATAGGCCGGGTCGAAAAATGCGCCGAGTGATGCCGTGGGCTGCGACGAGCCGTTGGCATAATAGCGGCCTCCGGTGTGGCTGGCGTTGAGTTCGCCGAGGATTTCGCTGAGCAGTTCGGCGAAGTCATAGTTGTTGTCGATATGGGGCAGATAGCGGCGATAGGCTTCACCATAGAAGTCCCAGTCTACGCCATGGAGATTCTTGTCGTAGAACTTATCCTTGACCTGCTTCCACATGTGGTCGAAAATATATTCGCGCTCCTTGGCGGGGCTGTAGTCGCGTTCGGCAGTAAACTCAATGTTCTCCTTGCTTCCGGAGCCGAGGTTGACTTTGGCAATGTTCCAGCCGTCAAGGTAAACGTTTTCGCACTTGTCGTCGGCCTCAAGCGAGCTGTAGCCCGCTCCGCGGGTCAGCACTTTGGTGTCGCCTTTGCGCATATCCTTGACCCAGAGGTCGCCTCCTGAGAGGTAGTAGAACTTCGAGCCGTCGTTGCTGAGCAGATAGTCGGCATAGAAGCCTGCGCCGGGAGTCATGCGCATTACGCGATACTTGGCGTTGGGGATGTCGAATTCGAGGGGCTCGACTTTTTTCTTCTTATCCTTGTCTTTATCTTTGTCTTCGTCGTCTTTTTTCTCATCTTTCTTGCCGTCTTTTTTCGACTCGTTGGCCAGGGCAGCCTCTTCTTCGTTCATGCGCACCAGGTCGTAGGCTTCCGGGTCGAGAAACATGGCGTAGATGTCGCGCTGCGAGCCCCACGAACCGTGGCTGCGGTAGCCGTTGCGGTCGGTTGTCCACAGAATTGCTTTGCCGCCCATGGCCCAGCGCGCGCCGCCGTCGCTGTAGCCGCTTTCGGTAAGGTCATAAACCTCCTTTCCGTCGGCTTTTACCAGGGCTATGTCAGTGTTGTTCCAGCCGCCTATGCCGATGTAGTCGGCCAGAAGCCAGCGGCTGTCGGGCGACCACTCGAACGACACGTCGCCGTCGGTATAGCTATAATTGAACTTGCCGTCGAGGGCGGTGACGGGCTTCTTGCCGTCGGCGTCGATTACTCTGATGGCAGTGCGGTCTTCAAGGAAGGCGATTTTCTTGCCGTCGGGCGAGTATGCGGGCTGGAAGGCGGGCAGCGAGTCGGGCGAGGCATAGAGCGGAGTCTCGACGATTTTGGTTGCGTAGGTAAAGTTCTTTTCTTTCTTGTCGGCGATGGTTGCCGTCATAAGCTGCCACAAGCCGCCGCGCTCCGAGTCGTAGACAAGGGTGCGGCCGTCGGGGGCGAAGTCGACGTTGCGCTCCTGTTCGGGAGTGTTGGTTATGCGCTTGGTGGTTTTATATTTCACCGATGTCACGTAGACGTCGCCGCGGTGAATGAAGGCCACTTCGTCGCCGTTGGGGCTGACGCTTACCGAGCGGGCGTTGTAACTGGAGCTCTGCTTGATGATTTCGGGGCGATAGTCGTCGGCAATGATTTCTACATTGACTTTGCGGGGCTCTTTGGCTCCGGCGGCCAGGGTGTAGAGCTCGCCGTCCCAGCTGAAGGCCAGGGTGCCGTCGGCCGAGGCCGAGAGCGAGCGGACGGGGTGGCGGTCAAATGATGTCAGGGCGGTGGCTGACTTGGCGCCGACAGCGCGGCGGTGCACGTTCATCGTACCGTTGCTCTCCTCGCTCAGGTAGTAGAATTCATTGGCCGAGGGAGCCCATACGGGGTTCTGGTTCTGAGTGTTGGTAAAGGTCTGCTGCGTGAATTTGTTGCCGTCAAGGAGCCATATGTCGGCTGTGCCCGACGAATGCTCATGTTTGCGCAACACGTCTTCGTAGCCCTTGCGGTCCTGGAAGAGCATGCGGCCGGCAGCATCGAAGCTGATTGCGTTGGCGGGCCATGACATCAGCATTTCGGGGCGGCCGGGGTTGCTGACGCCTATTTTGTAGACCTGGCCGTAGAATGCGCCCTGGGCGGCGTTGACGTCGGGCATCAGTGATGCCGAAAATACCAGGGTGTCGTTGCCGAGCCATGCGCGGAGGTCTTCATTGCCGCTGTGGGTGGTTATGCGGCGGGGTGTGCCGCCGTTGGCGGGCATCACGTAGATGTCTTTTGATTCGCGGCGTGTGCTGTTGAATGCTATGCTCTTGCCGTCAGGACTCCAGAGCGGCTTGGTGTCGTAGGCCGGATCGGTGGTGAGCTGTGTGGCTCTGCCGCCGGTTACGGGCACGGTGTAAATGTCGCCCTTGTAGGTGAAGGCGATGGTTTTGCCATCGGGTGAAATCGCGCTGTTGCGAAGCCACAGCGGGTTGTCGGCTGCCGATGCGCCGAGGGCGCAGCATAGCGCCATTGCAGAAAGCAGATACTTCATGTTGCTGAAAGATGAAATAATAGGATTGGAAAAGAAACCACAAATTTACTAATAATCCTCGAGGTTTCCAAGCCGGCCGTTCAGACTAACGACGCGAGGATATAGGCTGCTATCCAGCGGCGAAGCCTGCATTGCGGCGAGGCGGTGCGGCGAATGTCGCGGTTAAACCGCGGGCGCCCGGGATGGATGTCGCCGCCGACTTTTTTTATGCGCTTCATGGTACGGTAGATTTCGGCCAGCGGAGCGCCGGCGAGCACAAGGTTTTCCAGGGCACGGTTGGTGCCGTAGCGCAGGTTGTCGGCCAGTCCGCGGCCAATGGTGTCTGAGTTGCCGAACGTTTCGCCGACACGGCGTTGCACGTCGAGCAGTTCGCCGAGGTAGCGCATATAAGCGGCCGACTGTCGCAGCAGCTTGTCGCCGCCCTGGGCGTTGATGGCGCTGCCGTCGCGGTGGTGATAGAGATAGAGGGCGCGGTCAACGTAGAGCACGCGCGGCCGGCATAGCATTGCGCGCCAGGTCATGATTATGTCTTCGCCGATCGAGAGGGCTTCGTTGAAGCGCAGCCGGTGGGTGGCGAGGAATTCACGGCGGTAGATGGTTGACCATGTGGCGTGGTGTGACGGCGGGCCGGTCAGGCCGCGGGTGGCCTGCAGGTAGCTGCCGGCGTCAAGAAGGTGAAAGTCGTCATGCCCGAGGCCGGCGTCGGGCACGGCGTCGGCCAGGCGGCAGTAGAGTCCGGAGTCAATGTCGCGAAACACGAACTTGACCATGTCGGCTCCGGTGCGGTCGGCCTCATGACACAGTGCAGGCAGCGAGCCGCGTAGCATTATGTCATCGCTGTCAATGAAGTAGACATAGCGCCCGCGGGCCATGTCGAGACCGGTGTTGCGGGCGGCCGACACTCCGCGGTTAGGCGTTGATACGAAGCGGACCGAGCCGTGAAAGGCGTCGAGAGCCGGTTTGACGGCGGCCTGCGGATTGTCGGTCGAGCCGTCGTCGATGACTATGATTTCCCACGTAGCGGGGTCGAGGCCGCCAAACTGGTGGTCGATCAGGTTGTGCAGGGCGAAGCCGAGATAGCCGGCTGTGTTATAGGCCGGCATGATAACGCTGATGCTTACAGTAGCCGCTTCCATTGCTCAATGATTTTGTCGGCCGACAGTCCGGCCAGAAACGGAGCGTGGGTTGACGTGATTTCTGCGCGCAGGTCGGGCGAGGCCATCAGTTGCGACAGGCGGTTCATGTATTCGGGCAGGTCGTCGGGATTGACAATGATGCCGCGGCCCTCGGCCAGGAGCGTTCGCACGCCCTCGGAGCAGCCGAAGGCTATTGGTGCGGCGCCATGTTGCATCGCCTCGACCAGCACCATTCCCCAGCCCTCCAGGGCCGAAGTCATGCAGACTATCGAGGCCGACTCGAAGTGTTCGGCCGGGTTGGCCGAGAAGCCGCAGAACTCTATGCGCTCAAGCCCGAGCTCACGGGTCCGGCGCTCAAGGTTGGCGCGCTCGGGGCCGTCGCCCACGATTTTGAGTTTCCAGCCGGGGTGGGCGTCGGTGATTCCGGCAAAAATGTCAATGAGCCGGTCAACGCGCTTGTCGGCATGCGACAGGCGCCCGACGTAGAGCAGCTCGCGGCGTTTGGGAATGTCGTGGCGCGCGGTAAACGGCGGCGCCGGGTTATGGACCGCCACGATTTTTGCCGCATGGTCGGGCGCGAGACGGCGCAGCGTTTCGGCATAGGCGTCGCAGAGGGTCACGTAGGTGTCGACTCCGGCGGCCGTCAGGCGGGCGCGGCGGGCGTAGCGGCGGGCGTAGCTTTTAAATAGCTTTTCGCGCATGTGTTTTAGCATGAACCACTTGGCGTAGGCCGCGCGGTCAGCCGGGTTGCCGTGGAATGTGTCTTTGAGTCCGACCTGGAAAAAGGGGATGCTGTGGAGGTGATAAACCACCTTGCCTCCGGGATTGATGGCGGAGCGCAGCAGGTCGATGTCGGCAAACTCGTCGCCAATCATCCAAAGGGTGTCGGCTCGGAGCGGTTCAATTATCCGCGCAAGTCGGCGAGAGGTGTCCGAACTGTAGCGCGCGAGCTCAAAGTCGGCAATTATGATTTTGGAATAGAGGGCGTTGACGCGCTCGCGGCATTTTTCGACCACTTGCTCGGTAACGAGCACGAATTCATAGCCCTCGGGCTTGAGGCCGGCAACAATGGCGTCGGTAACGGTTTCGGCTCCGCCGCCGAGATAGTTTGGAATGACTGCGACTACACGTTTCATATGGTTCAGAGAGAGTTAAAGAATTCTTCCCAGCGGTCGGCCACACGGTCAATGTTGACCTCGGCCAGGAACTCGGCGTGTCGGCTGCAGATTTTGCGGCGCAGCGCCTCGTCGGTCATCAGTTTCGACAGCTTGCGCGCGTAGGCGTGGCGGTGTTTGTGGCTCACGAGCACTCCGCGGCCATTGGCCAGCACCTCTTTTACTCCGTCGGAACATTTGAAGGCTATGGGCACTACGCCGTGTTGCATCGCCTCGATGAGCACCATTCCCCAGCCCTCGAGGTCGGAGGTCAGGCAGAGAATGGAGGCCGTTTTGAGGTGTTCCGCCGGATTGGTTGAGAAGCCGCAGAACTCTACGCGCTCAAGCCCCAGGTCGGCGGCCATGCGCTCGAGGTTCGCGCGGTCGGGGCCGTCGCCCACGATTTTGAGCGTCCAGTCGGGATGCTTGTCGGTTATGAGCGAGAAAATTTTCAGCAGGTTGTCGACCCGCTTGTCCATATGCGACAGGCGTCCGACGAAAATCAGCTCCTTGCGCTTCGGTGCGACTGCGCAGTCAGACTTCGGCGCAGGGTTATACATCGTCACAAACTTATGGCGTCTCAGCGGATTCATCAGCCGAAGCGTGCGGGCATAGCCTTTACAGAGCACCACATAGCGGTCAATCTCGTGCAAAAACGGAGCCTGAAGCCGGCGGAAGCGCCATGTGTAGATTTTGAGGAATTTTTGCTTGAGGTGTTTATAGATGTACCAGCGATAGTAGTCATTGGGCCCGTGGTCGGGCATTTTGACATAGTGGTCCTTGAACATTGCCTCGTAGTAGGGAATGCTGTGGAGGTGGAAAACAACCTTGCCGCCGGAATTGAGGGCGGAGCGCAGCAGGCCGGGGTTGGGATAGGGGCAGCATAGCATCCAGATGATGTCGGCCTTGAGCGGTCTGACAACGTCGACGAGCAGGCGCGTTGTTTTCTGGTTGACATGGTCCATTTGAACTTCCGTGACTATGACGCGGTCGTAGAGGCTCTCTACCTTTGGTCGACACTCTTCAATCAGTTTCGACGTAATCAGGATAAACTCGAAACCTCGGTGCTTGAGTTGCGACACAATGGCGTCAGTGACTGTTTCGGCTCCGCCGCCGAGATATCCCGGCAGAAGAATGGCAATGCGTTTCATCGGATTGAGATAAGTTTGTGGGTCTGGAGCGAGAGGCGCCATCGGGGGTGTGCTTTTATATAGTCGACGCAGGCGTCGGTGTTGGTGCAGCTGAGAGGTTGCAGGCAGTAGTGTGCGGCCGCGGGCAGCTGTGCGGCCACGGCTTCGGGGTCACACCCGTCGGTGAGCACGAGTTTCAGTTCGTCGATGCGCCCGATGGCATATGGCGGCTCCTTGGGCGAGCATGTAACCCAGTCGACTTCGGGCGGCAGGGGCAGGGAGCCGTTGGTTTCAACGTGGACGCGCCGGCCTGCGGCATGGAGCGCGTTGACCAGCGAGGCGGTGAGCTGAAGGGCGGGTTCGCCGCCCGTAATGATTACAATCTCGGCGGGATATGCTCTGACGGCATCGACAATCTCGGTTTCGGTCATTTCGGTGAAGGAGTGGAAGTCGGTGTCGCAGAACGGGCAGCGCCGGTTGCAACCGCTGAGGCGCACAAAGACTGCAGGGCATCCGGTATGGACGCCCTCGCCCTGAAGAGAGTAGAAAATCTCGTTGATTCTCAAAATTATAATCGGGTTGATTGTGGGTTGAGGTCTATTGTTTGTCGATCATTTCAGGTAGCTGGCCACGTTGCCCTCGCTCTCCTGCACGTCAACGCGCACGCACGTTGGAATCTGGTCGCAGATCCAGCGGGCAATGTTTTCGGCCGTGGGGTTGAATGGGAGCACTTCGTTGAGGTTGGCGTGGTCAAGTTGCGAGGTGATGCGCTGTTTGATGGCCGTAAAGTCTTCGACCATGCCGTTGGCGTTCAGTTCCTCGGCTTCGCAGGTAACTGTGATAATCCAGTTGTGGCCGTGGATGTTGGTGCATTTGCTCTCGTAGTTGAGGCAAAGGCTGTGGCTGGCTGATATTTCGAGTCGTTTGGTTACGCGATACACTTTTATTCGATTTTTTAAGGGTATGGGGTGAGGATGATGGTCAGCTTTCGGGGTCCGGTACGGTTTCGGCCGGGGGCAGTTCGCGCACCGGAGTCAGACCGATAGACAGGGCTATCGGCAGCATGAATTCATAGGCCGCCGCGCGGTCGTTGGGAATCTTGCCGTCGAGAATAGCATCTTTGATGGCCTCCTTGAGTTCCTTGATAGGCTTGGATGGAGGAATGTCAAAAATGTGCATGATGTCGTTGCCGGTAATCGGCGGCTGGAAGTTGCGGATGCGGTCGCGCTCTTCGAGCTCGACGAGTTTCTGGCGCACTATTGCGAAGTTTGCCAGACATTTGCGCAGCTTTTCGGGACGGCCTGTGGTGATGTCGGCCTCGCAGAGGGTCATCAGCGAGTCAATGTCGTTGCCGGCGTCGAACAGCAAGCGTCGCACGGCGCTGTCGGTCACGATTTCTTCGCTCAGCACGATGGGGCGCATGTGGAGCTCGACCATGTTCTGAACGAATTTCATCGGTTCGCCGAGCGGAAGGCGCAGGTTGCGGAAAATGGCGGGCACCATCTTTGCGCCGACAAAGCAGTGGTTATGGAACGTCCACCCGGCCTTGGGGTCCCAGCGCTTGGTGCGCGGTTTGGCAATGTCGTGGAGCAGGGCGCTCCAGCGCAGCCAAATGTCGTCGCTCTTTTCGGCAACCTTGTCGAGCACCTTCATTGTGTGGTCGAAGTTGTCTTTGTGGGCGCGGCCGTTGACCACGTCGACCTTCTGCATCTCTTCGAGTTCGGGCAGAATGAAGTGGAGCAGGCCTGTTTCCAAGAGCAGGCGCCAGCCGATCGAAGGCTTGGGGGCGCGCATAATCTTGTTGAGCTCGTCGGCAATGCGCTCGTGCGAAATGATTTCGAGGCGGGCGGCATTGCGCTTTATGCCCTCGTAGGTAACGGAGTTGATGGCAAACCGCAGCTGGGTCGCGAAGCGTACGGCGCGCATCATGCGCAGAGGGTCGTCGCTGAAGGTGACGTCGGGGTCGAGCGGTGTGCGCAGAACTCGGCGCTCCATGTCGACCAGGCCGCCATAGAGGTCAATAATGCCGCCGAAGCCTGCGGAGTTGACGCGCATGGCTAGGGCGTTGACCGTGAAGTCGCGGCGCGAAATGTCGTCCTCGAGCGTGCCGTCTTCGACAATTGGTTTGCGGGAGTCGTGGCTATAGCTCTCCTTGCGCGCGCCGACGAATTCCAGTTCGAGGTCGCGGCAGGTAACGCGCGCCGTGCCGAAGTTTTTGAACACGGCCAGGCGCGAGCTTCGTCCCAGGCGCTTGCTGACCGCGCGGGCCAGCTCGATTCCGGAGCCGACGGTCACGAAGTCGATGTCTTTGCTCGGACGCTGCAGCAGGCAGTCGCGCACGTAGCCTCCGACGGCATAGGCGTCGAGCCCGAGTTCGTCGGCTGCGTCGCCTACCAGGCGCAGAATCTCAATGTCGCGTTCGGGAATGTTCATGTCAGCGCAGTTATCTCTTCGGGAGCGTTGGTCAGGCATTCGAGGCCGGAGGGGGTGACCACATAGGTGTTTTCGATGCCGATGGCACCGATGCCGGGCAGCACGAATTTCGGTTCGATGGCAATTACGTTGCCTTCGGCGAGCACGGCCTTGCTGCGCGGGGCGAGCACGGGGAGCTCGTTGACCTGGATGCCGACGCCGTGGCCGACGAAGCCGGCGTGCTGGCGGTGGCCCATGAAGTAGGCGCCGAGGCCTTGTTCGTGGGCCATGGCGAGCGCTGTTTCATAGAGCTCGCGGGCTGAGGTGCCGGGTTTGCCGTCGGCCGCGAGGCGGCTGCAGATGGCGCGTGAGCAGTGCCAGGCCTTGGTAATCATCGGGTCGAGATTGTCGGCGGTTTCAGCGTTGACAAACATTCGGGTCATGTCGGTCATGTAGCCGTTGAAGCATCCGTTCATGTCGACCATCACGACGGCTCCGGGTTTGATTTGCTCGCCGCTGGCGCCGACCGGAAGCGCGGGGCTGATGCCGCGGCCTCCCATGGCGAAGTCGTAGGGCGAGGGCGTGTCGGCGTTTTCGCCGGTGAGCACGGAGCCCATGTGCAGTTCCATGCTCGGACCGTTTACGCGAAAAATGCCCAGACACCCTTCGAGGCGGCTGGCATATTCGATGGCGGCCTGCAACTCTATGTCGGTCATTCCTTGGGTGAACATGCGGGGAATGCGGCGGTAAACGGCGCTCTGGCTGATGCCGTCGGCGCGCAGGGCCTCGATTTCGGCGGGCGTCTTGACGGCGCGTGCGGCCATGATTTTGGCCGAGCAGTCGGTAATTTCGCGAGCGCCGAGGGCCTTTTGCAGGCGCAGGGCGTCGCCATAGGCGAGCGATGACGTTTCGAGCGCCAGGCGTTCAATGCCACCGGGAAAATCCGCGCCCATGTCTTCCGGCTTGCGGATGTAGCGGATTCCGGCACCGGTCAGTTCGACGGGACGCTTGACGTAGTAGACCGGCTCGGCGTCGGGACGCAGCATCACGTAGCCTGAAAAGATGCGTCCGGTAAGGTAGAAGAGGTTTGCGTTGTCGCACACCAGGGTTGGTTCGCTGACACCGATTCGGCTCAGACGCAGGGCTTGTTCGGCATGTGACAACAGGCAAATATCACTGTTCATTATCGCTTGGGTTGAAGGGTTCAAAAATCAGTCCGACCTTCTCGATGCCTTCAACGCGGTCGGGGCGCATGATGTGGCGCAGGCGCAGCGGGGCGCCGTTGACCAGGTCGAAGCTCGTGAAGAGGGTGTCGGTTTTCTCATATGTGGTGCCCGAACCGCGTCCGTGCCAGTTGCCGTAGATGTCGGCCAGTTCGATGCAGAAGGTGTCGCGCCTGAGCGTCAGGTGGCCGCTGTCGGCGGGCTGGTGGCTGGCAAGCTCGATCCAGAGGTTGCTGTAGGGGTAGTCGTTGGTGTGGCGCACCAGCAGGCGCAACTCGCCGCGGGCAATCGAGTCTGCGATTTCGGGCATGTAGACGAATGCGCTCGAGTAGTCCCAGCCTTCAAGCGGGTCAATGTCGCTAAAGCAGCTATAACTGTTATGATTATAGCTGCATGATGAGGCGGCGATTGCCGCCATGATTAGCGATGTGATGGCCGCGACACTATTTAGGCGACTCATTTTTGGGCGATTCGTTTTTAGGCGACTGGCGCGGCGCCTTGTCGCCCTGCTGGGCGGGACGCGGCTGAGCTGCCGGTTTCTTTTTCTTCTTTTTCTTTTTCTTCTTTTTCTTTTTCTTCTTGTCGAAGCGGTTGATGTTGTCCTGGTCAAGGAGGTCGACCTTGCGATTTTCGCGTGCTTCGGCCTCGACTTCTTCGTCGCGTTTGAGCTGGGCGGGTTTTTCGCCTGCCTTGTTGATTTCAATGATTTCCCAGGCCCGATGGCGGTCAATCACCGTCAGGTTGGCGGGAATCTTGCGGTCGGTCGAGTAGGTGATTTCGCCTTTGAAGATGTCGGCTTTGAAGAAATACCATGTCGAGTCGGCGGTTTCGAGGTGAATGTCCTTAGGCGGCAGTTTACGTCCGGCTTCGATGTAGGCGTCGACCTCGAAGTTCAGGCAGCATTTTAGCTTGGCACACTGGCCGGCAAGTTTCTGAGGGTTGAGCGACAGGTCCTGGAACCTGGCCGCACCGGTCGACACGCTGACGAAGTTGCTGATCCACGTCGAGCAGCAGAGCGGGCGTCCGCACGGGCCGATGCCGCCTATACGTCCGGCTTCCTGGCGTGCGCCTATCTGGCGCATCTCGATGCGCACCTTGAAGGCATCGGCCAGCACTTTGATGAGCTGGCGGAAGTCAACGCGCTCGTCAGCGATGTAGTAGAAAATGGCTTTCTGACCGTCGCCCTGAAATTCCACGTCGCCGATTTTCATGTTCAGCCCGAGCTCTTCGGCTATTTTGCGGGCGCGAATCATGGTTTCCTCCTCGCGGGCGCGCGACTCTTCATATTTTTCGAGGTCGGCGGGCTTGGCCAGGCGGAACAGGCGCTTTAGCTCCGATTCGCGGCGCACTCCGGCCCGCTTCATCTGAAGCAGAACCAGCGGACCGGTCAGCGTTACCTGGCCGATGTCGTGGCCGGGCATCGACTCTACGGCCACCATGTCGCCCTTGCTGACGTCGAGGCCGAGCGAGTTCACGTAGTAACCCTTGCGGGTGTTTTTGAACTGCACCTCGACGATGTTGCACTGCTGCATGGCTCCTGGCACGTCTTCAATCCAGTTGAATGAGTGGAGCTTGCCGCGCGGGCAGCCGGCGTCACTGCAGTGATGGCGCGCTTCGCTGTCGGGAATTATGTTGATGTCGTCGATTTCGTCCATGGATTTACTTGGCGAAGGCCACGGAGCGGGTTTCGCGGATCACGGTGATTTTCACCTGACCGGGATAGGTCATTTCGTCTTGAATCTTCTGGGCTATTTCGGCCGAGAGTTTTTCGGTTTCGGCGTCGTCAATCTTGTCGGCGCCGACAATTACGCGCAGCTCGCGTCCGGCCTGAATGGCATAGGTCTTGATAACGCCGGGATAGCTCAGCGCCAGCTGCTCAAGGTCGTTTAGGCGCTTGAGGTAGGCTTCGACTATTTCGCGGCGAGCACCCGGGCGTGCGCCTGAAATGGCGTCGCAAATCTGCACGATGGGGGCGAGCAGGGTGGTGGGCTCGATTTCATCGTGGTGGGCGCCGATGGCATTGCAGATGTCGGGCTTTTCCTTGTATTTTTCGGCGAGCTTCATGCCGAGCAGTGCGTGGGGCAGTTCGGGCTCTTCGTCGGGCACTTTGCCTATGTCGTGGAGCAGGCCTGCGCGGCGTGCCTTTTTGGGGTTAAGGCCGAGTTCCGATGCCATTACGGCGCAAAGGTTGGCCGTTTCGCGGGCGTGTTGCAGCAGGTTCTGGCCGTAGCTTGAACGATATTTCATCTTGCCGACCATGCGTATCAGTTCAGGGTTGAGGCCGTGGATGCCGAGGTCGATGGCCGTGCGTTTGCCGGTTTCGATAATTTCTTCTTCAACCTGTTTGCGTACCTTGGCCACCACTTCCTCGATGCGGGCGGGGTGGATGCGGCCGTCGGCAACGAGCTGGTGAAGGGCCAGGCGCGCAATTTCGCGGCGCACCGGATCAAAGCCGCTCAGCACAATTGCTTCAGGGGTGTCGTCAACAATGATTTCGATGCCGGTGTGGGCTTCGAGGGCGCGGATGTTGCGGCCTTCGCGGCCAATGATGCGTCCCTTGATTTCGTCGCTGTCAATGTGGAAAACGGTAACCGAGTTCTCTACGGCCGTTTCGGTTGCTACTCGCTGAATGGTCTGGATTACGATGCGCTTGGCTTCCTTGTTGGCGGTCAGCTTGGCTTCGTCCATGATTTCGTTGATGTAGCTTTGGGCGGCGGTTTTTGCTTCGTCCTTGAGGCTTTCAACGAGTTTTTCTTTTGCTTCTTCGGAGCTGAGGCCGCTGAGGTGTTCGAGGGTGTCGATTGCCGAGCGGTGCATCTTGTCGAGTTCGGCTTTCTTTTCTTCGCAGATTGCGAGCTGGGCGTCGAGGTGGTTGCGGGTTGCCTCGTTTTCGTTTTTGGCGCGCTGGTTTTCGCTTTGCTGCTGGTTGAGCTGAAGTTCGCGCTGCTTAGCCCTGGCTTCAGATTGCTGAACCTTCTGCAGGCGCTGGTTGGCCTGCTTTTCGGCTTCGGATGTCAGGCGTGCGGCTTCTTTTTCGCCCTCGCGGATTTTGTCTTTTTTCAGGCCTTCGGCTTTGATGCTGGCCTCGTTGATTATTGCCTTGGCGCTCGAGCCGGCCATTGAGCGCTGGATAGCATATGATGCTATGGCTCCGATGGCTAAGGCTACTACGGCTATTATGGTTGTAACTATCATGATGAAGTGGTTTGAATGTGAAAATGTCGGTTAACTATTTGGTAGATTGTAATGTATGTTGCCTGCGCACTGCCCGGGTTAAAATAATGAAACCCGCTGAGTCCGGAGGGCATCGCAGGGGTTAGAGATGCCGGGCTCGGTGGGTTGGCGCGTGGGCGACTCTGCTCTCAGAGTCCCATATGTTATTTTTAATCAATGTTGCGGGCTCGCTTCGAGGCCCGGAAGGTTCCTTAGCATTTCGTCAAGGCTATTGTCGAGTTCGCTCAGTTCCTCTATATTTCGTTCGCCTCGCAGATAGAGCAGCGCGAACTGGAATGCCACACGGGCCATTACCTTGAGCTGCGATTCGGCCGCAAAAGTCTGCGACGTCCATCTGAGCCACAGGTCATTGACCATTTTTTCGGCCTTGCGCACGAGCTCTTCTTCCGAACGCTCGACTGCCAGGGGAATTTTTGGCTGCCCGGCTAACTGAATCGTAATGTTCTGTTTATCTGCCAATTCTATCAGCAAGCTTTAAGTTCTGCAATGCATCGATCAATTTCACGCACCAGTCCGGCCAACATGGCCCGGCTCTGCTCCGCCTGCTGCGGTGTTACCGCGGCGGCGCGCATAACGGTCAGATACTCATTGTCTGTTTTGAGGCGTTTTACCTCTTCAGTCAGTTCTTTGACCTTTTCACGGAGGCGAGCCGATTCAGCGCGTTCCGCTTCAATGGTCTGCGCAAGCATGTTCTGACGGTCAATGATGACTGCCACTTTCGACTTGATACTGCTTGCTATGTTCTGAACGTTTTGGGCCATTATTTGCCGAATTGCACCACAAATTTACGCATAATCCATCAAACCTCCAAAAATTTCAAAAAATTGCATTCGTGGATATGACACGCCCGGCGCGGAGCGTGAAGTTGACGCTGGCGTGCCGGGCGTGGTAGGCGGTTGTCAGGCCGGAATCAGAATTCGGCGTTGTTGGGGGTGCGGGGGAAGGGGATTACGTCGCGGATGTTGGTCATGCCGGTAACGAAGAGCACCAGGCGCTCGAAGCCGAGTCCGAAGCCGCTGTGTGGCACAGTGCCGAACTTGCGGGTGTCGAGATACCACCACATGTCTTTCATCGGGATGTCGAGTTCGTTGATGCGTCCGAGCAGTTTTTCGTAGTCGGCTTCGCGTTCCGAACCGCCAATGATTTCGCCAATCTGCGGGAAGAGAACGTCCATGGCGCGCACGGTCTTGCCGTCTTCGTTGAGCTTCATGTAGAAGGCCTTGATTTCCTTGGGATAGTCGGTCAGGATAACCGGGCGCTTGAAGTGCTCTTCAACCAGGAAGCGTTCGTGTTCGCTCTGGAGGTCGGTGCCCCATTCAACGGGAAATTCGAACTTCTTGCCTGAGTTTTTGAGAATTTCGACGCCTTCGGTGTAGGTCAGGCGCACAAACGATTCCTTGATGCTCTCTTCCAGGCGGTTGATGAGGTCTTTGTCGTACATCTGCTGGAGGAATTCAAGGTCGTCCTTGCAGTGGTCAAGGGCGTAGCGCACGCAGTATTTGATGAAGTCTTCGGCAAGGTCCATGTTGTCGGTGATGTCGAAGAAGGCCACTTCGGGCTCAATCATCCAGAATTCGGCAAGGTGGCGCGGGGTGTTGGAGTTTTCGGCGCGGAAGGTGGGGCCGAACGTGTAGATTGCGCCGAGGGCGGTTGCGCCGAGTTCGCCTTCGAGCTGGCCGCTGACGGTCAGGGCTGTGGGCTTGCCGAAGAAGTCGGCCGAGAAGTCTACCTTGCCGTCTTCGAGACGGGGCAGGTTGTTGAGGTCCATGGTGGTTACCTGGAACATGGCGCCGGCGCCCTCACAGTCACTGGCCGTAATCAGCGGAGTGTTGAGGTAGAAGAAGCCGCGTTCCTGGAAGAATTTGTGGACGGCAAAGGCCAGAGCTGAGCGCACGCGTAACACCGCGCCAAACGTGTTGGTGCGGGGGCGGAGGTGGGCTTTTTCGCGCAGAAACTCGAGGGTGTGACCCTTTTTCTGCAGGGGGTATTCCTCGGGGTCGGCGGCGCCGAACACGTGGAGCTTATCGGCCTGGACTTCAACGCTCTGACCCTTGCCCTGCGACTCTACGAGCGAGCCGATTACGTGGATGCTCGAGCCGGTGGTGATGAGCTTGAGGTCGGCCTCGGAAAATTTTTCCAGGTCGAACACAATCTGAAGATTGCGTATTGTGGAGCCGTCGTTGAGGGCTACGAACTGGACGTGCTTGTTGCCTCGGCGGGTGCGCACCCAACCCATCACGCTCACCTCTTTGCCGATGAGCGCGGGGTCGAAAATATCGTTGATTTTAATGCGTTGCATGTGGTATTGTTGGTTTAGACGAGTGTCGGTAGGATTTGGTTATTCAAACGAGCCCATTTTGAGGAAGTTGACCTCTTCCTGCGTCAGGTAGCGCCAACGTCCGCGGGGCAGGTTCTTTTTGGTGAGGCCAGCAAAGTAGACGCGGTCGAGTTTGGTCACATGGTAGCCGAGCGATTCGAAAATGCGGCGCACGATGCGGTTGCGTCCGCTGTGAATCTCGATGCCGGCCTGGTTGCGGTCGGTTTCGGTGGCATACGAAATGGCGTCGGCGTGAATGGGGCCGTCTTCGAGCTCAATGCCGTCGGCAATGCGCTGCATGTCTTCTTCGGCAATGTCGCGGTCGGTCCAGACGTGATAGATTTTTTTCTTGACGTACTGGGGGTGGGTCAGCTTGGAGGCGAGGTCGCCGTCGTTGGTGAGCAGGAGCACGCCGGTTGTGTTGCGGTCCAGACGGCCTACGGGGTAGATGCGCTCTTCGCATGCGTTCTTGACAATGTCCATCACTGTCAGGCGGCCGTTGGGGTCGTCGGCGGTGGTGACGCAGTCTTTGGGCTTGTTAAGCAGCACGTAGCACTTGCGCTCCGTGGTAACGACCTTGTCGTTGTATTCAACAATGTCTTTGGGCGTAATTTTGGTGCCGAGTTCGGTTACAACGTTGCCGTTGACCTTAATCAGGCCCTGCTGGATGTATTCGTCGGCTTCGCGTCGGCTGCAGATGCCGGCGTTGGCGATGTATTTGTTCAGACGGATTTCCGAGTTCGGGTCGACTTCGGGCTCGTCGTAGAATATGCGCTTGGGACGGGGCGTGAAACTCTTGCCCGGGCGCTGCTGGCGCGGGCCGTTCTGATTGTAGCGGTTGTTGTTGCGCTGGTAGCCGCCCTGATATCCGCCCTGGTTGCGGTTGTTGTTGCGGTGGTTATTGTTGTAGCGCGGACGGGGCTGG
>DKUN01000016.1:0-72628 GCA_002490725.1 Porphyromonadaceae bacterium UBA7203
GTGGTCCCACTTGGGCTTGAACCAAGGACTCCCTGATTATGAGTCAGGTGCTCTAACCGACTGAGCTATAGGACCGGGGGTTAAAACCGCTGCAAAGTTAGTAATTTATTTTGATTTTGCAAAATTTTGTTGTAACTTTGCAGTGTAAATAGGAATTTATGTTCCTTTATACGTTTATACATTACACGTCTATTCAACTATTCTGATTCGGGTTTTCTCTCGCTCCATTTCTCCGAAAGCTCTTAAAGGATTTGTTTTCTCAATGTCCTGTCCGAATCTGACACAAGAGCATCCGTCCCTCCCCCCGGCTTAAACCCGCCTCCAGTTCCTCTTTATTGCATGTGTGAGCTTAGCCCGACCAGAGTATGAAATAACAATATTTATGGAAAATTATAAGTTAGAACAACTTGAAAGCATGAGTATCGAGCAGTTGACCGAAATAGCTGCTCAGTACGGCATCACCAAACTTAACACTGCCGACCCTCAACAAATTGCCTTTCAAATCATTGACGAAGCAGCTTTGAGAGCGTCGACCGAAACGCCTGTGAAGCAGCCCAAACAGCGTGGCCGCAAGAGCAAGGATGCGAAGCCTGCCGCCAAGGACGTCAAAGAGACCGATGAAGCCGCGCCTGCCAAAGAGCAGCAGAAAGCCAAAGACCGTAAACCGGACAATGAGTCTACGCCCATAACCACAGATGAACCGGCTGAAGAAGCGGCCGCAACCAAAGAGCCTAAGCGCCGAGGCCGTAAGTCGAAAGCCGACAAAATGGCGGAATCAGCCGAAAACACATCGGCCGAAACAACTGATGCTCCGGAGGCCGAGCAGCCTGCTGCCGCCGAGCAACCCGAGCCGCCCAAGAAAAAGCGCGGCCGCAAAAGCAAAGCTGACAAAATAGCCGAGACCGAAGCTAACGAAACAGCCACTGAGGCGTCGGCCGACGGTTCGAAGAACGAACAGTCGAAGCCTGAAACCGCCGACAGCAAAAACAATAACGACGACCAATCGCAAGATAACGCCGCTAACAACAATAATCAGCAGCAGCGCCGTGACTTCCGTCCGCGTCCTGACTCTCCGCTGAGCGAGTTCTTCCCGGCCGGGCGCCATGCCGGCAAGCAGTTCAAGCCCCGTTCCGAGCGTGAGCGCGAAGAAGATGCCGCCCGCGAGGCCCAAGCTGCTGAAGCAGCAGCTAACGCGCCCGTAATTCTGGCCGAACCAGGCCAGCAGCAATTCCAGGGCAAAAAGAATAAGTTCGACCGCCGCAACAACCAGCAGAATCCCCAGCAGCAGCGCGCCAATGAAGTGACTGCCAGATTCGACGGCGTCATTGCAACAGAAGGCGTGCTCGAAATCGACCCACAGGGTCACGGCTTCCTGCGCTCGAGCGACTATAACTATATGCCGTCGCCCGATGACGTATTGCTATCGCAGCAGCAAATCAAACAATACGGCCTTAAAACTGGCGACGTGGTGCAGGGCCGTGTGCGTCCACCCCACGAAGGCGAAAAATACTACCCTCTGACCGAAATCATTGGCGTCAACGGCCGCGACCCGCGTTTTCTGCGCGACCGTCAGAACTTTGAGCACCTGACACCTCTCTTCCCCGACGAAAAATTCCGTCTTTGCGGTTCTCCGTTCACAACGAATCTGTCAACCCGCGTGGTCGACATGTTCGCTCCAATCGGCAAGGGTCAGCGCGCACTGATCGTTGCGCCCCCCAAAACCGGTAAGACCATTCTCTTAAAGGATATTGCCAACGCCATTGCCGAGAATCATCCTGAAACATACATTATGATTCTGCTCATCGACGAGCGCCCCGAAGAGGTGACCGACATGAAGCGCACGGTCAACGCCGAAGTTATCGCGTCAACATTTGACGAACCGGCCGACCACCACGTAAAAATCGCCGGCATTGTGCTCGAAAAGGCCAAACGCATGGTTGAAAGCGGCCACGATGTCGTAATTCTGCTCGACTCTATTACTCGCCTGGCGCGCGCCTACAATACCGTCGCTCCCGGCTCGGGCAAGATTCTTTCAGGCGGCGTCGACGCCAATGCCCTCCAGAAGCCCAAGCGCTTTTTCGGCGCGGCCCGCAACATCGAAAACGGCGGCTCGCTCACCATTATCGCCACGGCGCTGACCGAAACCTCCTCGAAGATGGATGAAGTGATTTTCGAAGAATTCAAAGGTACGGGCAACATGGAGCTGCAGCTCGACCGCAAACTCTCAAACAAGCGCATCTTCCCCGCAGTCGACATCATGGCGTCGTCGACCCGTCGCGACGACCTGCTCCTGCCAAAGGAAACCGTCAGCCGCATGTGGATTCTGCGCCGCTTCCTGAGCGACCGCAACTCAATCGAAGCCATGGAGTTCATCAAGGACCGTATGGAGCGCACCCAGAGCAACGACGAACTGCTGCGCACCATGGGCGACTAAACAGCCTGCCCCCGCCGGGCGTTAAACATCTGAACGCCTACCAACATTCTAAAACGAAAGTTATGGAAACAACCCGCCAAGCCAAAATATCCCGCCTGCTCCAGAAGGAGCTGAGCGAAATTTTCCGCCGCGAAACCGCCAAGATGGGCAATGCCCTGGTTACGGTGAGCTCCGTCAAGGTGTCGCCCGACCTGAGCATTGCAAAAGCCTACCTGTCGGTTTTCCCCTCCGAACTCGCGACCGAACTGATCAAGAATGTCAACAAGCAGTCAAAGACCATCCGCTATGAACTGGCCAGGGTGACGCGCTTTCAACTGCGTCGCTGCCCCGAGCTGCAGTTCTATCTCGACGACTCGATCGACTATCTCGAAAACATCGACCGCCTGCTCGGCGAAAAACCCGCTGCTGAGTAATTGGCTCTCGACCTGCGCATAGCGCTGCGCTATCTCTTCGCGCCCAAATCGCACTCGGCCGTCAACATCATATCGATGGTGGCCATGGCCGGAATCGCCCTGGCCACTACCGCTATGGTAGTGGTCATGAGCGTGTTTAACGGCTTCCACTCACTGATTGCATCGCGGATGTCGGAACTCGACCCGCCGCTGTCGGCCATCGCCATCGAGGGCAAAACCCTTGCCATGGCAGACTCACTCTGTGCCGCCCTCGAGACCGACCCGGCCATCGCCGCCGCCGAACCCGTAATCGAAGAGCGGGCGCTTGCCGTCTACAACGGACGTCAGGCAGCAATCAGACTGCGCGGAATCACCCCCGCCCTCTATCCCCGTTTCGACACCATCTGCCCTGTCGGCACGCCATGGAACGACTACTATCCAGGCGTCAGCCCCGCAGTGGTCAGCGTCGGCGTAGCCAACGGGCTCGAACTCCCTATCGCGTCCGAACACCTGCTGGGCATCTACCTGCCCCGCCGCATCGGGCGCATCAATCCGGCCAATCCTATGGCATCGTTCCGCACGGATTCAGTAGCTCCGACGGCCGTCTACGTGCTCAACCAGCCCGAACTCGACGCCGACGTCGTCTACGCCCCCCTGCCGCTGGTCAGCAACCTGCTGCAGCTCGACAACGAGGCAACCGCAATCTACATCTATCCACAATCGTCTGAAAACGAGGCCCGCCAGGCGGCCACCCGGATTCTCGGACCGACAGCCCGGGTCATGAGCCTCATTGAAAGCCAAAGCGCCACATTTCAGATTGTCAACATGGAAAAATGGATGACATTCATGCTACTCGGATTCATTCTGATAATCGCATCGTTCAATGTCATTTCATCGCTCTCGCTGCTGATTATCGAAAAAGAATCCAATGCCGCGGCCCTGCTCGCTATCGGAGCCACACCCGCCCGCATACGCAACATATACCGCATTGAGGGTCTGCTCATTACCGCAGCCGGCACCCTCATCGGCATCGTAGCAGGCACTCTGCTCAGCATCGGCCAGGAACTCTACGGATGGATAAAACTGGCCGGTAACGAAGCCACTCTGACAATCACCTCTTACCCGGTCGAATTCCATGCGGCCGACCTTATAGCCGTCAGCCTGCTGTCACTGTCGGTCGGCTTCCTCACCGTTATGATAGCCACCGGCCGGCGCTGAATTCCTCCCGCTTCACAATGTCAAGCCCCATTACCTCATGCAGCGAACTCGAAGCTCGAATCAGCGAGCTTGGCTTCCTGCCCATGTTTCGCAACTCGCTGCGCGGATTCTCGGTCGAAGAGATGGTTGATCCGCGCCTTTGGTTTAATCCTGACGAAGATGGCCCATGGGAGTGGAAAGGCCCGATAATCCGGTCGCAGCAATGTGCCTACGGCAAATTTTTCGGCAACAAGGCCTGCTACATTGACCGCCGCTTCCTCCCCGACTTCATCAATGTGCGCCGTGCAGTGTCAAGGCGCCCGTCATCACAGACAGACGAATTCGGCCTGAGCCAACAAAGCGTGCTCAGCGCCGTAACCGAGCTCGAAACCGTCCGGTCCGACGAACTCAAAAAATCACTCGGGCTGTCGCGCCCGTGCCGTCGCACCGCTTTCGATCCCGTAGACCTGCTCGCCGCCCCTATATCAGCCTCCCTCCTGTCGAAAGGGCGGTCAAGAGTCGACAAACTGCTGTCAGACCTTATGATGCAGACGCGCATCGTTATCAGCGACTTCGAATATCAGAAATCGCGCACCGGCAAGCCATATGGCTGGGGGCTGGCATGCTACACCACCCCCGAAGCCTTTTTCGGCACCGACGCAATCGATTCGCACGGCAAGACGCCCGACCAATCAGCGGAATCGCTGCTCGAATGGCTCGTCAACGTCGTCAGCTCCACCATCGGCAAAAGTGTTGCACCGGCCCGTGTCCGTGGCCTATTCGGTATTTAGCTCCTGCGGCGATAGCCTCCGAAATATAATCTTTGGCGCCGCGGGCGGCATCGTTGAGCGAGGCGCCGCGGGCAAGCATCGCCGCTAAGGCCGACGAGAGCGTGCAGCCGGTGCCGTGGGTGTTGACCGTGGGCAGGCGCTCCGACTCCAGAAACAGCATGTCGTCGCTCTCGGCATTAAAAAACACATCAATCAGCCGGGCATCGCTCAAATGACCGGCCTTAAGAAACACGCTCACCCCGCCACAAGCCGCCGAAAGCGCCCGCGCAAATGCCGGCAGGTCGGCCTGACCGTCAATGCGGCGTCCAAGCAGCATCTCGGCCTCGGGAATATTCGGTGTGATGACGCGTGCCCGCGGAATGAGCACCTCACGCAGCGCACCTACGGCATCCGCCTCGAGCAGCGCGTCGCCCGAGGTAGCAACCATTACCGGATCGAGCACAATGTCGGTCAGCGACTGATAATCATCGAGCGTGCGCCTCACAGCCTCAATAAGCTCAGCCGAGTGGAGCATGCCGATTTTGACCGCATCGGCGCCAATATCGTCCAGACACGAACGAATCTGCCCCTCCACAAACCCGACAGGAACAGGATGCACACCGGTGACGCCGACCGTATTCTCGTCAACTACCGCCACGATTGCACTCATGCCGTAGCAGCCAAGCGCTGAAAACGTCTTCAAATCAGCCTGAATGCCCGCTCCACCGCTCGGGTCGCTGCCCGCAATGGTCAAGCAGCGACGATATGTCAGATTTTCCATTGTTCGAGATTATAAGCACTATCCCAGAACATCCATTCCAGCCTGGTGCAGGTTTTGAATATTTCAGTCATTTCGGCCCTGACAGCATCGGTAGCACCATCGGCCAGGCGGTCGCATATGTCTATATAACGTTGCGTCGCCTCGGCAAACGTCGGGTCGCCATAAGTCTTTATCCACCTTGCATAAGGGTTGGAATCCACGCTGTCGCCACACTGTTCGAGAATGCTGCGCCCCACCCGTTCATAAACCCAGAAGCAGGGCAACAGGGAGGCTGCCTCGACCTCGACGGGCCTGAATGCCTGAGACTCTTCGACCGCAGTGTAGAGCATACATGTCGGCGACATTGCCGGTAACGGCGCCCCGCCGAGAAACGACTCGTGCAGCGCGGCCTCGACCGCAATGCCGTCTGACGCGAAACGCATCATCGCATCTATGTCAGCCCGATTGTCGAGCCTCGAGCCCACATGAGCCAGCACCTTGCAGTAGCGGCCCAGATAAAGCGCGTCCTGGCTGAGATAAAACAAAAACTTACTGCGGTCGAGTGTGCCCGCAACAAGGCCGGTCACAAAAGGATGGCTGAGAATCTGCCTGTAAACGGGCTCGACTGCACGCCAGGCCTGTTCGCTCCATTTTTCTTTCATAATTCTATAGTTTGAAAATTCATTGTCAGCAAATCGGCGGTAAAAAGCCGGCCGGCAAGCGCAGGCTTGCTTCCGGCAAGAATCTTTATGGCCTCGGCCGCCTCAACCGAGCCCACCACACCCGGTGTAGGGCCCATGACAGCCCCCGACGACGCCGGCTCGCCGCCCAGCGACTCCCGGTCGGGGAAAAGCGAATCATAGCGGTGTAGCCCGTTGAAAACCGATACCATCCCGCCGTAACCGCTTATAGCACCGAACACCCATGTCTTGCCGAGCTCCGCACACACATCGTCAATCATGAACCGCGTGGCATAATTGTCGCAACAGTCAACCACAAGATCGTAACAGGCAATTAGTTCGCGCACATTCTCAGGAATCAGCCCCTGAGGGTGAAGCTCAAAACGGCAATGCGGAGCCACAGCCGCCAACCGCTCGCGCGCGGCTTCGCACTTGGAACGGCCAACATCGCCGTCAGCATAGAGCAGCTGCCGGTGCAGATTCGTTTCCGAAACGCTATCGGCATCTGCCAGACCGATGCGGCCCACTCCGGCCCCGGCAAGATAGAGCGCCACAGGGCATCCGAGCCCTCCGAGCCCGACAATCAGCACCGACGACTCCATCAGCCGCCTCTGGCCCGTCTCGCCGATTTCAGCGAGCATCATCTGGCGTGAATATCTGCTCAACATCGGTCAAAGATTTCATCCCAGTCTTTCCAAACCACTTCCTGACCGGCGCGGCGTATGGCGTCGGCCACCTCCGACGGAGTGCGTTCGTCCGACACGGCAAACTGCTCAAGCGCCTGCGGATAAGTGTAATATCCGCCCGGCTCGGTCTTCGAGCCCGCACTGAGCGACGTTGCACCGAGAGCGCATATATGGTCGCGAAACACGGGCAACTCGCGCGTTGACACCGAGATATCCACGTCATGGTCGAATATGCGAAACGCAAACGTCAGCTGCGCCAGTTCGCGATCACTCATAATGACATTGGGCTGATAACCGCTGGCCGACGCGCGCATTCGCGGAAAGTTAACGCTATAGCGCGTTCTCCAGTACTTCTTGCGGAGATAGAGCAGATGGCGGGCCATCATGGTGACGTCGGTGCGCCAGTCTTCAAGACCGATCAGCACTCCCATGCCGATTTTGTGGACGCCGGCCTGCCCCATGCGGTCAAAGCCGTTTACACGCCATTCGAAATCGCTCTTCTGCCCTGCCGGATGATAAACCTTGTATCGTTCGCGATGATAGGTTTCCTGAAAACAGACAACCCCGTTCAGGCCTTCGCTCACCAGCGTCGAATAGCCCTCGGCCGAAAGCGGCATCACTTCGACCGACATGTTGCTGAAATAAGGGCGACATACCTGCAGCGCACGCGCCAGATAATCAACCCCGGCCTTGCGCGGATTTTCGCCGGTAACCAGTAGCAGATTCTCAAACGGGCCGAGGCGCTTGATGGCCTTGCATTCGTCTTCTATCTGCTCGGGAGTCAGAATCACGCGCTCAAACTTGTTGTGGCAGTTAAAGCCGCAATACACACAGCTATTTGAACACGAGTTGGTTATATACATCGGGATATACATCGACACGGTCTTGCCGAAGCGTTCACGCGTCAGAGCGCGGCTACGGGCGGCCATCTGCTCGAGATAAGGAGCGGCCGCGGGCGAAATGAGCGCCATAAAGCCGTCGACACCCGGCCTGGGAGAAGCCAGCGCGCGACGCACGTCGGCGTCGGTCATAGATTGAATCCGTGCAGTCGTTTCCTGCCAGTCAAACTTCAGGAGTTCGTCACTAAACATATGTATCGTGCCGTAAATTAAAGAAAATCAGTCAGAGGGCTGCTGGCAACCGCCTCCGACGACTGCACGCCGAGCCCCGCAAGATAACCACGTCGGCCGGCCACGGTCGCCTCGGCAAAAGCGCGGGCCATTTCGGCCGGATTCCCGGCCACGGCAATAGCCGTATTGACCAGAACGGCATCAGCGCCGAGCTCCATGGCGGCCGCGGCATGCGACGGCGCTCCAAGCCCAGCATCGACAACAACCGGCACATTGCTCTCGGCAATGATGATTTCGAGCAAGTCGCGGGTAACGAGCCCCTTGTTCGTGCCAATCGGCGCGCCCAGAGGCATGACAGCTGCCGTGCCCGCCTCCTCCAGCCGCTTGCACAGCACCGGATCGGCCTGAATATAGGGCATCACAATGAAGCCCAGACGCGCCAGCTCCTCCGTGGCTTTGAGCGTCTCGACCGGGTCGGGCAATAAGTATTTGGGATCGGGATGAATTTCAAGTTTTATAAAGTCGGTTTCAAAAGCCTCGCGGGCCAATTGCGCGGCCAGCACAGCCTCGCGTGCATCGCGCACTCCCGACGTATTAGGCAGCAGGCGCACCCCTTCGCTGAGAATATGGCGCAACATGTCGTCGTTTTCAGCGCCCATATCTATGCGCTTCATGGCAACCGTCACGAGCTGCGAGCCCGAGGCCTTGATCGCCTCTTCCATAACCGAGTTGGAACTGAACTTGCCGGTTCCCGTAAAAAGGCGCGAACTGAACTCAACACCTCCGATTTTCAATATATCTGTCATAATTTTGCTAAAATAGTTTCTGTTTCTTTAACCGGATCGGCAGCCCGCAGAATGGAGCCCGAAACCGCTATGCCGTTCACTCCGGCAGCCATAAGGTCACTTACATCAGCCGCCGTTATTCCGCCGATTGCCACCACGGGCAGTCCGATGCCTGCCTGACGCACCTGCTCCATAACAGATCTGTAGCCCTCAAGTCCGAGAACCGGACTCAGGCGCTCCTTGGTGGTCGTGAACCTGAACGGCCCGAGGCCAATGTAATCTGCCCCGTCGGCCGCCGCCTTGACAATGTGGTCAAAACGGTTGGCCGTAGCGCCGATAATGACACCCGGCCCAAGAATGCGCCGTGCCTCATCCACGGGCATATCGCTGAGCCCAAGGTGCACGCCGTCGGCTCCGATCGGCCCCACAAGTTCAACATGGTCGTCGACAATCAGCTTTGCACCGTAGCGGTCACAAAGACCGCGCAGCCGCCGGCCCTCAGCCAGCAGTTCGGACTCGGCCGCGCCCTTCATGCGCAACTGAATCCAGCGGCATCCGCCGTCAAGCGCCGCCATGGCGCCGTCTGACGGCAAAGGAAACCGCTCAGTAGTGTGAGTAATGAATTGCAGCATCTATGCGTTTAATAATAGTTTCTTTGTTTAAATCGGCCCATAGATAGCCAAGCATCGCGGCACCGCCGAAACCCGACCGTCGCAGCATGGCAAACCGCTCGGGAGTTACGCCTCCGAGCGCGATGGTGCGCGAGTCAACGCGCAACCCGGCGAGATTGAACGCCGATTCATAGCCGGGTTTGCTTATACTGTTGAAAATAGGGCTCAGAAAACTATAGGCGACGTCAGGCGCCAACTCTCCGACCGAGTGACACGACCTGCTGAGCACTCCGCCGAACCCTGCGGGCGCATGGGGAGCGGCCGCGTTCAGGTGAATTCCGGTGCCGAACTCTTCGGCCAGGTCATGAAAACCATGAACCGACAGACGCGGCCTGAGCCCGGGCGCAACTGCCCTGAGCAGCTCCCTGACCTCACGGAGCCCTGAACCGGGTTTGCGCACATGCACCCGGTCAATGCCCTGCCCGAGCATCAACTCTATCAACTCTGCCTCACCCGCAAACAGGCCCGGCAGAGTAACGGCAATAAGTCGAAAGCTGTCAGCCACCGCAAACGGCCTGTATCACAGTCAGACAATCGCCGTCGGCAAGCTCGGTGGCGCCCCAGTCGCCCCGGGCCACTACCTTATTGTTAACTGCCACGGCAATACCTCTTTCCGGTAGTGCACAAGCCTTCACGACGTCGGTCAGGGTCAGCCGGTCAACGTCGAACGTCCGCGTTTCTCTATTTATTTCTATTGTCATAATGTTCCTTTCGGCGGTACGAACCGCATCAAGTTCCAAGGGTGTAATCTCAGCCTTTTGGAAAAGGCACCCCTATTATTCGCCGCAAAGTTAGCGCTTAATCTCGAATCCTCAAAAATTTTTCGTACCTTTGTAGCAAAATATTGACCAGTCAACCACATTAAATTTTCTTGATGAACACAAAACTTATCGCCCTCGGGGCATTGGTGGCCGGACTCTCAGTGTCGGCCAAAGACATTAAGATTACCGATTGGCGTCTCAGCGAGCCCATCACTGTACGAACTCCGTTCATGAACGACTCGATTGCGCCCGACGGCTCGAAGTTCAAGTCGTCCGACCTGTTAAAATCACGCACACGCGCACTCGTTGCCGGCAACAGCGTCGCAGCCGACACCGCAGGCTTAATCACCCTCGCTCCCGCACCGGCCGCCAATGGCTCGATGCAGCTGCTGCAAACCCAGATACGCTCCGAACGCTTCGCCAAAGGCCAGCTCAAAATCACGTCGCAGCTCCCCTTCATAGTTGAACTCGACGGCAAAGAAATCGCATCGAAACTCAGTGCCGAGCGCGACTCGGTTGTTGACGCGTCGACCGCATCGGCCTCTCTGCGCCTCGAACCTGAACGCGATGCACGCCTGACCGTAAAACTCCTTGCAATGGCCGACGACTCAGTCGCCGCCCCCACCCTTTCGGTCACATTCGTACCCGACGAAAAGTTTGAAAACACCGTGCTTGTCAGCGGCCCCGAACTGCTGCGCCGCTTCACTCTCGAAGATTCCGAATATGGCAGCCGCGTTTCAGGCCTGTCAATGAGCCCCGACGGCAAATATCTCATCACCCGCTACTGGAACCGCTACAACGGCGAACGTGCCCACTCCTATGCCACACTGACCGACCTCAAGAGCGGCAAGGAAATCAACGCAAACCTCCCCTGGGAAGTTAAATGGATGCCCGACGGTTCCAGCCTCTACACCACCCAGACCGCAGCCGACGGCTATGACCTCTATACCATCGACCCCGCCAACGGCGCCCGCACCCTGCTTGCCGAATCAATTCCCGTCAACTCCTTTACCTGGAGCCCCAAAGGCGACTGCATCTATTACTCGCACCATGAAGCCGGCGTGCAGGAACAGGGCCCGCTGCGCCGCTATGCCACCCCCGACGACCGCATGCCCGGCGACCGCAACCGCTGGTTCATCGTGCGCTTCACTCCCTCGACCGGCATAACCGAGCGTCTGACATTCGGCAACCACACTACCACGCTGCTCGACATTTCAAGCGACGGCACCAAACTCCTCTGCTCGACCAACAGCGAAGACCCGACCACACGTCCGTTTTACCGCAACACCATCTACATGCTCGACGTCGAGACTCTCAAGGCCGACACTCTCGTTGCCCCCGGACCGCAGTTCGTCAGCGGCGGACGCTTCTCGCCCGACGGCTCGCAAGTGCTGTTCAACGGTTCGCCCTCGGCTTTCGACTGCCTCGGCAAGAACTGCGGCGACCACCCCATTGCCAACGACTTCGACGTTCAGCTCTACGTTATGGACCTCGCCTCGCGCGAAGTCAAACCCCTGACATTCGACTTCAACCCCTCGGTTGAATCCATCATCACCTGGAACTCGGTCAACGGCCTCATCTACATTGTGGCTGAAGAAGGTTTCGGCCACAACATCTACGCCATCAACCCCAAGGACGCTTCGTTTACCAAGCTCCCCACCGAAATCGACAACATCACCGCCGCGACCATGGGCCGCGACGAAAACCTGCGCATAGCCTACCTCGGCCATGACTATCACAGCGCATGGAAAGCCTGCCTGCTCGACCTGAAGAAGGGCCGCAACACCGTGCTCGCCGACCCGCGTGCCCCCGAACTCGACAAAATCATGCTCGGCAAGACCGAACCCTGGAAATTCACCGCCTCCGACGGCACGGAAATCGACGGTATGGTATGCTTCCCGCCGAACTTCGACGCCTCTAAGAAATATCCTCTGATTGTTTACTACTACGGCGGCACATCGCCGACCTCAAAGTCAATCACCCAGCCTTACTCGCCCCAGCTCTTCGCCTCGCGCGACTATGTTGTCTACGTGCTTAACCCCTCAGGCACTACCGGCTACGGCCAGGAATTCTCGGCCCGCCACGTCAACGCCTGGGGCAAGCGCACCGCCAACGACATCATCGAAGGCGTGCAGACCTTCTGCCGCACGCACGAATACGTTGACTCGACTAAAATAGGCTGTCTCGGCGCAAGCTACGGCGGCTTCATGACCCAGTATCTCCAGACGCTCACCCCGATGTTTGCCGCAGCCGTCAGCCATGCCGGCATCTCGAACGTGACCTCTTACTGGGGCGAAGGCTACTGGGGCTACTCCTACAATGGCGTCGCCGCTGCCGACTCTTACCCCTGGAGCAACCCCGAGCTCTTCACCAAACAGGGCTCGCTCTTCAACGCCGACAAAATCAACACCCCCCTGCTGCTGCTTCACGGCACAGCCGACACCAACGTGCCCATCGGCGAGAGCATCCAGATTTTCAACGCGCTCCGCATTCTCGGCAAACCCGTTGAATTCATCTCGGTCGACGGCGAAAACCACTTCATCTCCGACTTTTCCAAGCGCATTCTCTGGCACAACTCAATCATGGCCTGGTTTGAACGCTGGCTTCACGACGACCCCTCGTGGTGGAATGACATCTATCCCGAACGCAACCTCTAAACATTACACGTACCGCCACTCTACGCGATGAACGACTTTTTCCAGATAATGCGCCGGTTCGTGCCGCCGTATAAGAAGTATCTGTTTCTCAACATATTCTTCAACCTGCTGGCAGCATTCCTGACGCTATTCTCCTTCGCTCTGATTATTCCCATTCTCGAAATGCTGTTTGAACTCAAGCAGCAAACCTACGTCTGGGAACCCGTCTCATGGGGCAATATCCGCGAAGCCTGCATCAACAACTTCTACTTTATCACCCAGCAGGCTATCCACCAGTATGGCCAGTCGGCCACGCTCGGACTGCTCGGCCTGCTGCTGGTGTTCATGACCGGTCTGAAGTGCGGCGCATCATACCTCGCATCGTATTTCATCATCCCGATGCGTTCGGGCGTCGTCCGCGACATCCGCAACACCATCTACGACAAAGTAGTGTCACTCCCCATCGGCTTCTTCACCAACGAACACAAAGGCGACGTCATTGCCCGCATGACAGGCGACGTAGGCGCTGTCGAGAACTCCATCATGCAGTCTATCGACCTGATGTTCAAAAACCCGCTGATGGTTATTGCATGCCTTTCAATGATGATTGCCATTTCATGGCAGCTGACCCTCTTCGTGCTCGTTCTCCTGCCGATTGCCGGCTGGATCATGGGCTCTGTGGGGCGCAAGCTGAAAGCCACCTCGCTCGAGTCGCAAAACCAGTGGGGACGCATCATGAGCAACATCGAAGAGACCCTCGGCGGCCTCCGCGTCATCAAGGCTTTTGTTGCCGAAGACAAGGTCCGCAACCGCTTCCACAACGACAGTCAGGTGCTCTATCACCTCGGCAACCGTGTGGCGCGCCGCCAGAGCCTCGCTCACCCAATGAGCGAATTTCTCGGCACCATCACCATAGCCATCGTGCTCTGGTTTGGCGGAAAACTGATTCTCACCGGCCACAGCGCCTTCAACGCATCGGAGTTTATCTACTATCTGGTAATCTTCTACAGCATCATCAACCCCGTCAAGGAAATTTCGCGCGCAAGCTACGCCATCCGAACCGGCATGGCCTCACTCGAACGTGTCGACAAAATCCTTTCGGCCAAGAACGACATCATAGACCCCGCGAATCCGAAACACATCGAATCGCTCCGCGGCGAAATCAACTACTCGGACGTAACCTTCAGCTACGACGGCGAAGTGCAGGTGGTGAAAAATGTTGACCTCCACATTCCCGCCGGCGCCACAGTGGCCCTCGTTGGCCAGAGCGGCTCGGGCAAGAGCACTATGGCCGACCTGCTGCCGCGATTCTACGACGTCAAGGGCGGCTCTATCAAGGTCGACGGCATCGACGTGCGCGACCTGCCGGTAAGCCACCTGCGCAGCTTCATGGGCAACGTGAACCAGGAGGCGATACTGTTTAACGACACCGTTTACAACAACATCACCTTCGGCGTCGAATCCGCCACCCCCGAACAGGTCGAAACCGCCGCCCGCATTGCCAATGCCCATGAATTTATTGTCGACATGGAACATGGCTACAACACCTACATCGGCGACCGCGGCTGCCGCCTGTCAGGCGGTCAGCGGCAGCGCCTGTCAATCGCGCGCGCCATTCTCAAGAATCCGCCTATCCTGATTCTCGACGAAGCAACTTCAGCCCTCGACTCCGAGAGCGAACATCTGGTTCAGGACGCACTCGACAAATTGATGGATGGACGCACCACTCTCGTCATTGCCCACCGCCTCTCGACCATACGCAACGCCGACCTCATCGCCGTGATGAACGAAGGACGCATCATCGAGGCCGGAACCCACGATGAACTGATGGCTCGCAACGGTGCTTACGCACATCTGGTCGAAATGCAACAGTTGCGCTGAACTCCCAAAAAACTCTGAAGAACTCCCCAAAAAACTTCAATCCGACTTATGAACGCGATAATAACCGGGCGCATAGACGCCCTCCGCAAAAAGATGGACGAGGCAGGCATCGCCGCCACCATCATTCCCCACACCGACGCTCACCAAAGCGAATACCTGGCCGAGCACTGGCAGGTGCGCCAGTGGTTCAGCGGATTCAACGGCTCGGCCGGCACTCTGGTCGTGACCGCCGACGCCGCAATGCTCTGGACCGACTCGCGCTATTTCCTTCAGGCTGCCGAGCAGCTCGAGGGCACCGGCATCACTCTGATGAAAGACGGCCTCCCATCAACCCCGTCGATCGACGAATGGCTCTGCACCAACCTTGCCGAAGGCTCGACAGTCGGTGTCGACGGTATGGTCGTATCGGTCAACGAAGTGCGCCGCATGCAGAACTGTTTCAGCCGCTACGGCATCACACTCGACACCAACTTCACCCCCGTCAACGAACTCTGGAACGGACGCCCCGTCATTCCGACCGACGCGCTCTACGTCCACGACGTCAAATACGCCGGCGAAACAGCCGACTCGAAAATAGGCCGCGTTCTCGACGCTGCTGCCAAAGCCGGAGCCGACGCCCTCTTCATCTCGGCCCTCGACGAAATAGCCTGGACGCTCAACGTCCGCTCGTCCGATGTGCCGTGCAACCCCGTCGCAACCGCCTTCCTCTTCCTGTCGGGCGAACGCAACGTCCTCTTCATCGATTCAGCCAAGGTCGACGAAAAGACCCAGGCCTACCTCAACTCAATCAACGTCGAAACCGCCCCTTACGACAGCGTGGCCCGCTTCCTGGCCCTCCTGCCCAAGGATTCGAAAGTCTACATCGAACCCGCACGTACGGCTTATACCCTCGCGAGCATCATCGGCAAGCACGCCGTTGAAGGAGGCTCGGTAATAGCCATGCCCAAAGCCATTAAAAACCCCACTCAAATCGAGGGCACCCGTCGTGCCATGGCTCGCGACGGCGTAGCGCTGGTCAAGCTCTTCATGGAGGTTGAGCGCCGCATGGCCTCGGGCGAGAAACTCACCGAACTCGACATGGACACCCTCGGCACCAAGTACCGCGCCGAAGGCGAGAACTATGTCGACAACTCTTTCGAAATGATTGCCGGCTACGGCCCCCACGGAGCCATTGTGCACTATTCGGCCACACCCGAAAGTTCATCGACCATCAAACCCGAAGGTCTGCTGCTGATCGACAGCGGAGCACAATATCTCGACGGCACTACCGACATTACGCGCACAGTTGCCGTCGGCACCCCCACCGCTCAGGAACGCACCGACTTCACCCTCGTGATGAAGGGCCACATAGCCCTGGCCACAGCCATCTTTCCCGAAGGCACACGCGGCGACCAGCTCGACGCCCTCGCGCGCATGCCTCTATGGAAACAGGGCCTCAGCTATCTCCACGGCACCGGCCATGGCGTCGGCCACTTCCTCAACGTCCACGAAGGCCCTCAGAGCGTGCGCCTCAACCACGTCCCCGTAGCGCTCTGCCCCGGCATGATTACATCCGACGAGCCCGGCCTTTATCGTGCAGGCATCCACGGCATTCGCTGCGAAAACCTGGTGCTCTGCGTGCCCTCTGAGCTCAGCAACCCCGAGTTCGGCAACTTCTACACCTTCGAGCCGCTCACAATGTTCCCCTTTGACCTCAACCTCTTCGACCTCTCAATCATGACCGACGGAGAAATCGACTGGGTCAACAACTATCACGCCAAAGTACGCGCCACTCTGCTTCCGCTGCTCGAAAACGAGAACCAGCGCCAGTGGCTCACCGCTAAAACCGCCCCCCTATGCCGCTGATTATTCCCGTTCGCGGATTCACTCCAAAAGTTGGCCGCGACTGCTTTCTGGCCGAAAACGCCACGCTAATAGGCGACCTCGAAATCGGCGACGAGTGCTCGGTGTGGTTCAACGTCGTGCTCCGCGGCGACGTCAACTCCATCCGCATCGGCAACCGCGTCAACATCCAGGACGGCTCGGTGCTCCACACCCTCTATGAAAAGTCAACGATTGAAATCGGCAACGACGTTTCCATCGGCCACAACGTAACGCTCCACGGATGCAAAATCTGCGACTATGCCCTCGTTGGCATGGGAGCCGTAGTTATGGACGACGCGGTGGTCGGCGAAGGCGCCATCGTGGCTGCCGGCTCCGTAGTGCTCAGCCGCACTGTTATCGGCCCCGGAGAACTCTGGGGAGGCGCACCGGCCCGTTTCATCAAAAATGTCGATCCTGAACAGTCAAAAACCCTCAATCAGCGCATTGCCCACAACTATCTGATGTACTCGCGCTGGTACACTGACCCCGAAAACTGATTCAGGCGCACCATCCTCAATCAGCAAACTTAAAAAACGGAGAGCATCGGGCGGCATCGGCCGCGGCGGCTCTCCGTTTTCCATTTGCAAACGGTGGCTTATTGCCCGAAATCAACCAATGGCCAATTTAAAAAACCCGGAGTAACGCAAACCTTGATTTTTGACACCCGCTTGCGACTCATGTAGTTATAGCGGCTCAAAGTCAGCTGGCGCTTGCGCACACTCCCGTCGGGCATCCTGACATCCATATAATAGACACTATACGGTTCGCCCCGGCCAACGATGCGGCGGTTGATGCGCCGCGTGCGCGTACGCTTCTCGGAATACAGGCCGACTACCTCGCAGACAACCTCGCTTGAGTCCTGCTCATTGCGCAAGTAGTAATTCACACCAAGCGCCAGATCGGCCATCAGCCCGGCAACAAGAATGATATAGACCACACACCACACCGCTCCCCGACCCCGCCGCAACGGAATCAGAGTCAGCAGTGCGACGGAAGCCCCGCAGGCAAGCACTTTCCAGACTTCAACCAGCGTCATGCCGAAAAACCATGCCGCAACGCCATAAATCACCATCGCGGCCACAACCGATGCTATCAGCGCCACCATGCGCTTCCGCTCCAACTTCTCTGTTTCTTTACTCATAACTGAAAAACTGAATGCCTGAAAACAACACACACGAGTCTCGCGGTTATCGCAGACTCGTGTGTTATTGGCGGAAAGAGAGGGATTCGAACCCCCGGAGGTGTGACCCTCGTCGGTTTTCAAGACCGATGCAATCGACCACTCTGCCATCTTTCCTTACTTGCGCAGTGAAGCGTTTTGCGAGTGCAAAGTTATGAATAAATTTTGGATATTGCAAATTTTTTTGTATTTTTGCGTGTTATGAGTGACGAACCGATAGACCAATCATTACCTGAAAATCCGGCAGAGGATTTAAATTCAATTCGTTATCAGCTGAAATCAATGTATCGCAGCTGGTTTCTTGATTATGCCTCATATGTGATTCTGCAGCGTGCCGTGCCCAGCATTGACGACGGCCTCAAGCCCGTGCAACGCCGCGTGCTGCATTCAATGAAGAGCCTCGACGACGGCCGTTTCAACAAGGTTGCCGGCATTGTCGGCGATACCATGAAATATCACCCCCACGGCGATGCCTCGATTAAAGAGGCCCTGGTGCAACTCGGCCAGAAAGAACTGCTCATCGAAACCCAGGGTAACTGGGGCAACATTCTGACCGGCGACGCCGCGGCTGCCGGCCGTTACATCGAGGCCCGCCTAAGCCCGTTTGCCCTGCAGGTGCTCTACAACCCCAAACTGACCGAATGGGTTCCCAGCTACGACGGACGCAACCGCGAACCCGTTTTTCTGCCCGTCAAATTCCCGCTGCTGCTCGCCCAGGGAGTTGAAGGCATTGCCGTCGGTCTGTCAAGCAAAATTCTGCCTCATAACTTCAACGAAATCCTTGACGCATGCGTAGCATACCTGCGCAGCGAGGAATTCTCGCTGCTGCCCGACTTCCCGACGGGCGGCTTCATCGACGTGAGCCGCTATAACGACGGCCAGCGCGGCGGATGCGTCAAAGTGAGAGCCAAAATCGAAAAAGTCGACAACAAAACCCTTGCCATAACCGAAATTCCATTCGGCTCGACAACCCGCTCCATCACCGACTCAATTATCAAGGCAATGGAAAAGGGCAAAATCAAGGTACGCAAGGTCGACGACCACACGTCGGAACATGCACGCATAACCGTCTACCTCCAGCCGGGAGCATCGAGCGACAAAACAATCGATGCCCTCTATGCCTTCACCGACTGCGAGCTCAGCATCTACCCCAACTGCTGCGTAATCCGCGACAAAAAGCCCTGCTTCATCAGCATCAGCGACTACCTGCGCTATAGCGTCGACGCCACGCGCGAACTTTTGCGCAGCGAACTGCTCATCAAGCGCGGTGAAATCGAAGAGTTGCTCCACTTCGCCTCACTCGAACGCATCTTCATCGAAGAGCGTATCTATAAAGACAAAGAATATGAACAGGCGCGCAGCTTCGAGGCGGCCACAGCCCATATCCACAAGCGGCTCGAGCCGTTTGCCGACATGTTCATCCGCGAGGTGACCGACGACGACGTGCAGCGCCTCTACGAAATCAAAATGGGCCGCATACTGCGGTTCAACAAAGACAAGGCCGACGAACTCATCGCCTCCTATAAAGACAAAATTGCCGATATCAACCATAAGCTATCCGACATTGTCGCCTACGCAATCGAATGGTATGAAGAGCTGAAAGCGAAATATGGCGAACCCTACGGGCGCCACACAGTGATTCGCGGGTTCGACAGCATCGAGGCCGCAACCGTGGCCGAAGCAAACCGCAAGCTCTACATCAACCGCTCAGAAGGATTCATCGGCACCTCGCTGACCAAAGATGAGTTCATTGCCCCATGCTCCGACCTCGACGACGTAATCATCTTTTTCCGCGACGGCAAATACAAGGTCGTCAAGGTCCAGGAAAAGATGTTTATCGGCAAGAAAACTATCGAGCACATCGGAGTCTATAAGAAAAAAGACGAACGCACCGTCTACAACGTAATTTACCGCGACGGCAAGGAGGGCACATACTTCATGAAACGCTTCGCTGTGACCGGAGTGCGGCGCGACCAGGAATATGACCTCACGCAAGGCACTCCCGGAAGCCGCATCTGCTACTTCACCGCCAACTCCAACGGCGAAGCCGAAGTTGTCAGAGTTACCCTCAAGCCTAAAGCTCGACTCAACAAACTCCAATTCGACGTCGACTTTGCCGAACTGAGCATCAAAGGCAAGCAGAGCCGCGGCAACATCGTCACACGCAACGAGGTCCACCGCTTTTCGCTGCGCGAACGCGGCGCCTCGACCCTCGGAGGACGCAAAGTATGGTTCGACGCCGACGTTAACCGACTGAACTACGACGGTCGCGGCGAATTCCTCGGCGAATTCCAAGGCACCGACCTCGTGCTCGTAATTCTCAAAAGCGGCGAATACTACACCACCGGCTTCGACGCCACCAACCACTACGACGAACCCATTTTGCGCATCGAACGCTTCAGGCCCAACGTGGTCTGGACCGCAGTGCTCAACGACGCCGACCAGGGATTTCCCTACATCAAGCGCTTCAAATTCGAGGCTTCGGCCAAAAAACAGCGCTTCATCGGCGAAAACTCCTCGTCCGAACTGCTCATGCTCAGCGACGCCGCCGGCGCCCGCATCAGGGTGGAATTCGGCGATGGCGACTCATTCCGCGAGCCGCTCGAAATCATCGCGGCCGAATTCATCGGCATCAAGTCATTCAAAGCCAAGGGCAAACGCCTCACTACCTACACCATCGGCAACCTCACGGAACTGGAACCGGCCAACATTGAAGCCGAAACGGCCGACAGCGAGAGCGACGACCCCGACAACACCCCTGAGCAACCGGTCGAACCCGACATGAGCGACGATGAAGTGCGCGACTCCCTGCTTGGCCAGGAGCGCCTGAATCTGGAATAAAAACTACTCTTGCCGAATCAACGAAAACGATGCAGAGCGTCGCGCAGGCCAACCAAGACCTCGCGCACGTTCTGCAGACGCTCTATCGCGCGCTGCTTCGCGGCAACCGAGTCAGCCGACACTCGCATCTGCTCGGCCGCAGCCTCGATTTTCAGGCCACGGTCACACAGCAAATAACGAATCTGACGCAACATGGCTATATTCTCAGGCGTATAATAACGTGTGCCCTTCTCATTACGCTTCACGCGTAACTGCGGAAACACACTCTCCCAATAGCGCAGAGTGCTCGCAGGCTCGCCCAGAATCTCGCTCACTTCCCTGATGCGATAATAGCTCTTGGTCAGTTCTTTCATAATTTCAATAGCTCTAATTACTGATAGATCAGTCCATCACGTGGCCCGCATTCTCGGCATGCTCAATCATTGCCGCATACTCCTCGGGCGTCAGATCATAAAAATAATAGTTAACAGGATTTTGCGGCACATTCTTCAGCCGCACCTCATAATGAACATGCGGCCCGGTACTCTTGCCGGTATCGCCCGAATAACCTATAAGGTCGCCGCGCTTTACCTGCTGGCCGGGAGTCACAATAATCTTCGACAAATGCGCATAACGCGTCAGATAACCGAACCCATGGTCAATGTCAATGCGGTTCCCGTAACCGCTGTGCCAGTCCGCAGCCGAAACCGTACCGTTGCCGGTAGCATAGACCGGAGTGCCGATATCGCACGCAAAATCCATGCCTTCGTGCATCTTGACCGTGCCGTAAATCGGGTCGACACGCAGCCCGTAACCGCTCGCCATCTGCTTGAGATGCACCTCCGACACCGGCTGAATAGCCGGAATATGCGACAAACGGTCGGCTCTCGACAACGCCAGGCGCCTCAACTCATCGAAACTCTGACTCTGCACCACTATTTCGCGCTCAAGCAGATTCATCTTATCGTTAAGCGCTGTTGCAAGCGACTTATCGCTAAGCGCACCCAACATAGAACGCTCCAGGCCCGCATAGCGCTTCGTGTCTGAAATCCGGTCGGCCTGCATCATCACCCTGTAAAAATTATTATCGCGATCAGCCAGGTCGCTCATAACCTCATGCGCCGCATCCATGCGCGCGTTAAGCAGCTCCAGCTGATCGGAAAGCTCACGATTCTCGGCACGCAGCATGCGCTCCTTAGGGAGGTCAATCACACCATTGAGTACAAAAAACACTGATGCGCCCAAAGCAAGCGACACTATCAGATGGCCAAGCGCTGCCAGCCAGCGGCTGCGGCGCGACGGATACACGCGCTCATAGCTGCCCGACTTCTCATTATATCGATAGTAAACCTTCTTGCTCATAGATGCACCCACAAAGTTACAAAAAAAACGCGAAAACTTTGCAAACTCACAAAAATCGCGTAAATTTGCATCATCAATCTCCTCAATTCGCGATAATAGCTCAGTTGGTAGAGCATCGGCTTCCCAAGCCGAGGGCCGCGGGTTCGAGCCCCGTTTATCGCTCCCCGGCGCTCCTTCGCTCCAACAGGCCGCCCGTTTTGCCTGAGCGAGAGCCCTCATGAACAAAAATCGCCCCGAAGCATTATCGAATGCTACGGGGCGATTGCTTTTTATGCTTATATGAACTATCTTATTTCACAAACACTTTGCGACCGTTGTGAATGTAGAAGCCGCGGCCGGGATTGGCGACTTTGCGGCCAAGCAGGTCATAGTAACAGTTGTCGGCAACTTCGGTTTCATTGATTTCGCCGATGGCTGACGGATCGCTCGAAACCGAGCCTACGACATAGCTGATAGGAGTGCGGGCAATACAGCCGGCGCCGCCGGGAATATAAAACTCAAGATTAACCGTCTCGCCTTCGACAAACGTCTCGGTAGTAGTGAGTGAGCGCACGCCGTTCTCCATTGCGAGGCCTTTAGGTATGTTGTTGATAAACAGATCGCCGTTTACCATTCCGAAGGGCTCTCCGTTGGCCCACTCATATTTGGCGCTGATTGTCAGGGTTCCGTCGGCATTATAGACAATGGTGTAGCTGACTGTGAATTCATAGTCATTGCCCTCCTGCGTGCAAACGCCTTTTTCCGTGCCGGAGAATGTTACGCCGTCGCCTGAAACCTCCTCGGTCTTGAACTCCACGACACGAGGCTCTGTGGAGTTCTTGCTGTCGCTCACAACGACTTCGGCATTATAGTGGGTGTCGGGGGTCAGTCCGGTCACACGAATGCTTACTGTTTCACCCGGGGCGCCGGCTGCGGTAAATTGACGGCCGTCGACGGTTACAACATAGTGCAGGGTCGAAGCGTCGTCGGTAGCGCTCATGGTAAAGACAGCGCTGCGTGCATCGGCCTCAACGGTTACGTCGCCCAGCACGGGCACTGTTTCGTCAGTTTCGTCAACATAGGGCGAGAAGTATATGTTGGCCATAACAATGTCGCTTGCATTAGCTTCGTCAAAACGCACCGACAGGGTGTGAAGCACCGTTTCGTTGTGCACGTCGACATCAAACGAATTCCACTCGCCGGCCTTGATGCTGATGGGGTGATTGTCGCCGATGGTGGCGGTTCGTTCGAACACGATGTTACCCTCTACGTCCTTGGTGCCGAAAATGTCGATATGGAACTTTCCGAGACCGCGCTCAACGGGATTGATATCCACGTCCCATCCGCCCATGACTTCGGCCGAGTTGTTATAGACAAACACGCAGCGGGTGTTGCCGAATGCGGCTGCAACGTCGCCGTTGCCGAACGTCATGCGGCCATACTCCTTTGCGCCGCCGTTGTATGCAACGATGAATCCGGCCGTGCCGTTATAGCGTGTGTCAGTGTTGGTAAAAATCGGAAGGGCTATATTGTCGGCAAGGGGGGCATCGGGAGCCGACACGCCATAAACCGTCTGGCTGAGACTTACCTCGCCGGCAGTAGCCGTAACTACGGCCGAGCTGCCATTGACGGTCAGTTTGCCGTTATCGATCGAACCGCCCTCAACCGTATAGGTGACATCGGTAACGTCAAGCCCGAACTGGTCCTTGACAGTCAGCTGCACGTCGGAGGCCACACCTTCGATGAAAAACTGCGGGCTTACGTTAAAGGAGGTGAGCACCTGTTCGGCAGGAGCCATAGCCGAGATGGAGCGTATCTTCACACCCCAGGCGTAATTGGTGGGCGCCGTAGGCTGGAATACGAGGTAACGGCCCTGCGAGCCGGAAGGCAGTGTGGCCGTGTTGGTAGTGTACTGGCCCAGTCCTTGCGCCGAATATGTCGGCTCCGTACCGAGAATATCAGTTGTCGGCACTTCGTCGGTAAGCCAAATGTCATATGCGTCGGCAGCGGCGCCCTCCCAGGTAGTTGTAACCGTCATAACGCCGGTCGACTGCTCCATGTCAACATAAAAGCCTTGAATGCCGATGGCCTGATTTTCCGGGGTGTTCAGTTCCCCGTTTTCCGGATACAGAAAAACATTGTCGGTGTTTGTCGGAACGGCTACGAGTTTTTCGAGGTCGGCGGTAATGAACGTATAGCTCTGTTCGCCTGCGCTCCACGTCTTCGCCTCACCGAGCGTATGGACCGGTTTGCCGGCCAATATATTCTGGGCATAAACGGCACAGCCGAGGCCGGCAATGCCAAGGACCATGGATAGTGCAATAATTCTCTTCATAGTGTTTTGATATTAGTTTGATTATTTGATGTAAATTTTACGTCCGCCGGCAACATACACGCCACGCGGAAGATTGTCGGCCGAAGGCATGCGACGTCCCTGCAGGTCGTAAACAGCGGCATCACTACCGATTTCGCCCACTGTTACAGAGCGCAATGCCGCCGAGTCAGACAGACGCACGGCCGAAAAGCGCATGCCGCTCGGGCTCGCGGGAACAGCATCGGCAATGCGAATCACCTGCTTGCCCTGCTTCAGTTCAATGCAGAAACTCTCTTCGGTATAAACGTCGTCCTTGCCCGAAAGCTCAATGGTTTTGACGGGGGCAAGTTCATCGCACGGCTCGGAATTTTCGTCGACCGAATAGATTGCAATCTGAGGGTCGAACCTCACAGGCTCACCCTGGCCGGCCACACGGAGCGTCAGATAATACGTGCCGGCTGCCGGCACGTCAAACTGATAGTCTATCCACGAGCCGCTGTTGAAGCGGGTCACCTCAATCGGCGCGTCGATGGCCGAGTCGGTATTGGAGCCGAGCAGTATGCCCTTCTGCGATATGAAGTTCTTTGACGGAACCCACTCGCCAACGGCATTGTATTCATCCGCGTCGAACACAGGCAGATTGAAGTAAACCTTGCCCTGCTCGGAAAGAAAGCGCTCATTCTCCTTACTGCCTTTGGCAACAAGGGCGAAGTTGGGAGCCGAGTTGCTCTCCGACTCGCCTATGGCCTTAAACCAGGCATAGCGGAAAATCCACGGCGTCTTTTCAAGCCACTCTACCGACTGAATCATCGAGGCAATCTGAGTTTCAGGGGCAATGTAGGTGTTGGGGTCCTCGCCCGGCCAGTAGCAGAACTCGGTCAGCCAGACCTCCTTGCCATAGCGCTCGTGGAAGGTGGTGGCAAGTTCTACGATATTGCCGAGACCGCCATAGGAGTGCACTGCAACATAGTCGAAGGCATCGTTGCCTACAAGCGCCACGAATTCGTCAAACCATTGGGTCGGGTTCTGGTAAGGCGGATTGGGCGAATAGTTCATGGCCGGCGCTACCAGCTTGAGGCCAAGCTCATCGGCCAGGGCGCGGACCTGAGGCCACGCTGCGGCGGCAGCGGCAGGCGTCATGTTAGCCTGGTTGGAGAAATTCGGTTCGTTGAAACCGAGCAGATATTTGGTTTCGGGATGCGAGGCCACATATTTGCGGATTTTATCGGCACCATAGGTGGCATTCCAGCACATCGGCACGAACTCCATGCCGGGCGCGGACCCCAGGTAGGTGTTGCCGAACTCATTGCCCCAGTTATAAAACCAGGTGCAATGTTGATTCAGCAGGGCCAGCTCGGCCTTGAAGCGGATTTCGTTTTCACTGATGCCGCGCTTTGGAGCTTTTGCCAGGGCGGCCGGCACGCCTGAAATAATCGAGGCAGCGGCAAGTATGACGGTCAGCTTGTTCATGACTTATTTTGCAGCTAAATCGTTAGGTTTGACAACGGTAAACTTCGCCGGTGTTCCTTCGGCTGCGTTCGGCGCAATCCAAACGCTGAACTCACCCGGCTCAACAACCGTCTGAGCGCCGTTGACGTGAAATTCAAGGTCGGCGGGAGTGATGGTAAACTCAAGAGTGCGGCTTTCGCCGGGCTTAAGAGTAATCTTGGCAAAGTCGCGGAGTTCGCGCACGGGGCGCACCAGCGATGCGACATGGTCGCGGATATAGAGCTGAGCAACTTCCGCGCCTTCACGGTTGCCTGTGTTGGTAACCGTACAGCTCACCTTCAGCGAGCCGTCGGGCGCAATCGATGTAGCCGACAGAACAGGCTCGCCATACTCAAACGTAGTGTAGCTCAGTCCATAGCCGAACGGATAGAAAGCTCCGTCGCCTGCATCGAGAAAATAGCTCGTACATCCCGTCGACGTCTGGCCGGCCTCAGTCTCGATATCGTTGATGAGGGTTATGCCGGATGCCGGACGGCCGGTATTCTTGTGGTTGTAATAGAGCGGTTCCTGGCCCGACATGCGGGGAAATGAAACAGGGCAGCGGCCCGAGAAGTTGGCCTCGCCCGACAGCAGATTGGCCAAGGCCGGGCCGGTCATCGTGCCGCCATGGAAACAGTAGACTACTGCATCGGCCATTTCGCTTTCGGGCATGATTGCCAGCTGGCGGCCAGCCTGCACAATCATCACCACAGGCTTGCCGACGTTTTTGAGCTCGGCGAGCAGACGGCTCTGAGCGCCGGGCAGCGAGAGGTCAGCACGACAGTGAGCCTCTCCGGAAAGGACGGCCTCCTCTCCTGCAAAAAACAACACCACGTCAGCCTTGCGGGCAGCTTTCACAGCGTTGGCAAAGCCTTTGGTGTCAAGGTCTCTGGTGTGTTCCAGTCCGGGCGCATAAATCACATTCTCCTTGCCGTACATCTGCTGCAGGGCAGTCAGAGGTGTAACCGAACGCTCCTTTTCAAGGTCAAACACCCAAGTGCCTGCCTGGTCGTGCTGAGCATCGGCCATCGGCCCGATCACTGCAATCTTTTTTACCTTTGAGTTATTTAATGGAAGTGTACCTGTGTTTTTGAGCAGAATGGCGCTCTCCTCTACCGCACGACGGGCTGCGTCGAGCGACGAAGGCGCATAAAAGCGACGCGACGAAGCCATGTCGACATATGGATTCTCGAACAGACCGAGACGATATTTCAAGGTCAGCACGTTTCTTACAAGCGAGTCCACGCGAGCCTCACTGACTTCGCCGCTTTCAACCAGGTGGCGGAGGTGGCCCGTATAGGCATGGCTCTCCATGTCCATATCAACGCCCGCGTTGACGGCCTGCGATGCGGCCTGACGCAAATCGGCGCTGTAGCCGTGGGGAATCATCTGTTCAATCGAGCCCCAGTCACTGACCATCATGCCGTCATAGCCCCACTCGCCGCGAAGTATATCCTCGAGCAGAACGCGGTTGCCCGACGAAGGCACGCCGTTAATATCGTTAAACGAGCACATGAAAGTTGCCGAACCGGCCTTAACCAGCTCTTTGAACGGACGCAGATAAACATCGCGCAGCAGGGTTTCGGGAATCCAGGTCGTGTTGTAGTCCTTGCCGCTCTCGGAGGCGCCATAACCGGCAAAGTGTTTGGCACAGGCAGCCATCGCATTCGGGCTGGCCAGATCATCGCCCTGATAGCCTTCAACCATCGCCACACCGAGCTTTGCAGAAAGCACGGGGTCCTCGCCGAAGCTCTCGGCTATGCGTCCCCAGCGGGCATCGCGCGAAATGTCGACCATAGGCGAGAAAGTCCATCTGATTCCAACAGAGCTCGCCTCGTCGGCAGCGATACGCGCACCCTCGCGCACAATGTCGGGGTTCCACGACGCGGCCTGACCGAGAGGAATCGGAAATATGGTTTTGAAACCGTGAATCACGTCGCGCGCAAAAATCAGCGGAATGCCGAGACGTGAATTCTCGACAGCCTCGCGCTGAAGCTGATTAACCACCTCCGGATCCGTCTCATTAAGCAGGGAGCCGACGGCACCGCTACGTATGCGCCCCACCATATCCGGCGCATAACCGTAGCCCGAAAGCTGATTGAGCTGGCCTATCTTCTCATCGAGAGTCATGCGGCCAAGCAGGTCACTGACGCGGCTGTCAATTTCTGCATCGGGCATCACGGCCGAAACCGAGGCCAGGCAACAAGCCGATAAAAAGGCTGAAAACAGTCGTTTATTCATTTTTTCAGTTAGTTGGTTTTTGTTATGGTAAGGCGAGAGCCCGGCACGAAATCAGACTCCGTGCCCGACACAATGCCATCTGAATGTCTAATCAATGTTTAATCAACACCTTGCGTGTCGATTGACGATTCTTGGCCAGATATACTCCTGAGGTCAGTCCGGAAATGTTGATTCGGCCGGCTGCGGACTTGGCCACGCACCGTCCGGCCGGAGTGAAAAGCGAAAGTTCGCCGCTGCGGGTTACCAGCGCGTCGCCGTCGCAGATAATCTCGTAACTGTCGTCGGCCGATGATTCGACACTGACAATACCGTCTTGCACATCATCGCCGGCATCGCCAAACGACTGATGCTCCGAGTCGACTCCTTTCTGATAAATCTTGACGTAGTCTACATACATCGAGGCCTCATGGCCGTTGGCGTCATTCAGACCGGTAATATTCTCGGCCTGATGGATTCCGGTGAAGTCACCGCCGACCGCCAGATTGAACAAAATGAAATTATCCTTGTGGAAGTAATTGCCGGCCGACCATTCGTTATCAGGCTCATTCTGCGGGCAATCAATTTTGTAATAGGGACCGTAGGCAGGATACTTGTCCCGGTCAACATACATGATAATCGAGTTCTCGTCCCAGACAACCGTAAACAAGTGGAATTCTCCGTCCTGAAGGCTATAGCGGTGAGTGCTCGACTTGGCATACGACGCGGCAGGCCATTTCAGACCCCAGTGGCACGCGCCGTTAAAAAATCGTTCCTGGCTGCCTGCGCTGATGCCCTGGGCGTTACCCATTTCGAGGATGTCGGTTTCGCCACACTCGGGCCAGCCTACCTCGTCATAGTCATTACCCATCATCCAAAACGCGGGCCAGAGTCCGTTGGCCGTCTTCGGTATCTTAATCGACGCCTCCAACATGCCGTGAGTGAACGCAATGAGGTTCTTTGAGTTAATGCGACCGCTGGTAAAATGTTTGCCCAGATACTGCTCGCGGCGTGCGGTCAGCACAAGGCACCCGTCCTCAACGCGGACGTTTTCAGCGCGGTCGGTGTAATATTGAAGTTCGTTGTTGCCTCCTCCGGCTCCGTTTACTTCAATGTTCCAGCGGTTACGGTTGAGTTCTGTGCCTTCGAAAAGGTCTTGCCAGACAAGTGTGAAACCTTGTGTAGTACTTTCAGCCGACTGTGCGGAAACAATAGAGGGGAGCGCAACCAGAGCTGCTGTAAGGTATGTGGCTTTAACGAATCTGTTCATAATTACGGGAATGAGCGGGGGCAGGCCAAGGGGACTCCTCCGGCCTGTCCCCGCTCGCTTTCAAGTTAAAAACTTCAATCTAATCTTTATCAATCATTCAATCATTTCACAATCACTTTGCAGGTCTTGCCGGCAGCCTTGGCCACATAGATGCCTGCGGTGAGGCCATTGAGGCCCAGGGTGGTGCCGTTGCTGCTCTTAACGACCTGACCGGCCATATTGTAGAGCACAATGCCATTAGCGCCCATAGCGTTGACAGTCTGGTCGGTAATAACGAAACCTACATTCTTTTCAACGCCGGTTTCATTGATGCCGGCTTCCTCGGTGCTGTAGAAGTACATTGCATCGAAAGCAATGGTCTGACCGGCCACGTTGCCTGCAAGCCAAGCAAAGATGTTGCCGCCCCAGGTATTGGCGTTTGCCAGCGAGAATGCGGGCCAGATTTTCTTCAGACTGCCGAGCGAGATTTCGATACCTGCCCAGTCATCGCCGGCCTTCGGGCCGATGGTGGGATAGATAACGCCGTTATCGTCAAACGAATCGCCCAGAGCGAATTTGGCGGGATTTGAACCGAAGTCACCGCCGTCAAGCAGAATGCAGCCGACCGATACGGGAGCGTTGGCAGTAGGCGAGAAATAGGCAATGTGGAACATAGTCTCGTCGGTGAAGTGCGAGAGGTTGACGCCGGGACCGGGAACTTCCGATTTGGGGCAGTTGATGGCAAAACCTGCGCCCGACCAGCCTGCGGTGCCCTGAACTTCAACAGAGGTGTAACCGCCGTCGTGCATATCAACGCGGGGGAACGTGTCGTCAGCGGGGTTGAAACCAGCCCAGTACCAGAGGTTGCGGCCTTCTTCGGCTGAAGGACCTACATACTGAACCTTGGCGCCGGCGGCGGTAAATTCGGCAACAGCCTCGTCAGCCAGAATGATGTAGTCAACCGACTTTGGGCCTTTGTTCTTAACATAATCCATGCCGGGGTCACAGGTGTACTGAGCCTGAGCTGCCAGTGCCATGCACGCTACAGCTGCAAAAAGAGTAATTTTTTTCATAATGGGTAATGTTGGTTGTTAAGGTTAATAATGTAATTTTAGTCTTTATCTTTTATTGGGGGGGCCACAGGCCCGGGCTAATCAATAACCCGGGTTCTGCGCCATCGGATTCAGTGCGATTTCTTCGGCAGGAATCGGAAAGAGCTCATGCTTGCCGGCCACAAATGAAGCCATTTCTGCGCGGGCTTCATCAGACTCGTTCTTGCCGTATGAACCGTTATCCTTATCCATCACCTGTGCTGCAATGCCCCAGCGCACCAGGTCAAACCAGCGGTGGCCCTCCATAGCCAGCTCAACGCGGCGTTCATGGCGGATTGCCTTGCGCAGGTCGTCGGCCGTATCCGACAGTCCCATGTAACCGGGAAAAGCGGGAAGCACAGTCGGGTCGTCAGACATCCGGCGGGCACGGGCGCGCACCAGTTCAAGCGCCTCTTTTGCATCGGTCAGGCTCTTGCCGCTCTCGAGGGCGGCCTCGGCAAACATCAGCAACACATCAGACGCACGCACCAGGCGATAGTTGAGCGGACCGCGGCTGTCGTGGCTGAGAGCGGGGAAACTGCCTTTTTCGATATAGCAGGTCTTCATGTTATAATACGGCGAACCGAGATAGTTGACCTCTTCGCTGCTCTGTTCGGCTTCAGTAGGCACACCGATGGTGAGAGCAAGGCGGGGATCGCCGGCTTCGAATTCATCATAGAGATTCTGAGTGGGATGATTCCAGCCCCAGCCCTTGTTTGCGCCCATCGAGTCAAGACGCGGACGTGTAAGAATCGGGCCGAACGTGCCGCGCGTAAAGCCGAAGCCTTCGCCATAGTCGCTGGTCGGATCCGACATATACTGGATTTCAAACACGCTTTCGCAGCCATTCTCGCCGGCAATGGTAAAGTTCTGAGCATAGTCGGTAAAGAGCGAGTAACGGCCGCTCTTGAATCCTCTTCATAGAACTTCCGGCCCCATTCATAGGCTGCTTCATAGTTCTTGACGTAGAGATTGACCTTGCAGAGCATGGCCAGGGCGGCGCCGCGGGTGGCGCGGCCAAGGTCTTCATCCTCATACTCGTCTTTTTCCCAAAGCAGCTTCTCGGCATTGGCGAGGTCGCTGAGAATCGCCGAGTAGACCTCATCGGAAGTAGCTCGCGGACCGGTCCACTTTTCGGCACTGTCAAGCACTTCGAGCGTCAGGGGCACACCGCCGAACACTCTGACAAGCTGAAAGTAATAGAACCCTCTCAAGAAGTATGCCTCGCCGACCAGACGGTCACGCTCCTCGACGGTCAGAGTCGTATCGGGCTTGAACTTGGCCACTTCGCGAATGGCAAGATTGCAGCGGCTGATGCCCATGAACTTCGCGCGATAGTAGTCGAGCAGAATCGTATTGTTGGCATTGGTCTTGAAATTATCGATGTCGTAGGCATCGGCACCGTCGGCCTTGTTCTGGCCGCCTTTGAGTGCATCGTCTGAGGCTATGTCGCCGATAAACCATTCCGAAAAGTAGCTCGAGTTGAATTCCCACGCAAGCGGAGCATAGCAACCGTTGACGGTCTGCACGCATGTTTCGCCCTGGGTAAAAAAGTCTTCGAGCTTTGTTACGCCGGGGGTCGGCTCTGACAACCAGCCGTTGCAGGCGGTGAGCAGCAGGGCTGCTGCCGGACCGCAGACTTTTAGTATATTGAAAGTTTTCATTATGACTGACAGATTAGTAGGTAATGTTTACGCCGAAAAGGAATGTGCGGCTCTGAGGATAGTTGCCGTAATCGACACCGCTGCTGACTTCGGGGTCAAAACCTGAGTATTTGGTGGCGGTGAACACGTTGGAACACTGAACGTAGAAGCGACAGCTGGTAAAGCCGCTCTTGCCGAACACGCTCTGAGGCAGCGAGTAGCCTAACTGCACGTTCTTGAGGCGGAAATAGTCGCCGCTTTCGAGAAAACGGTCTGAAACATAGTAGTTGACCGAGTTGCGCGGATTGGGAATCGAGCCTTCGGGATTGTCAGTGGTCCAGGCATCGGCCATGACAGGCGAGAGGATGCTCGACGTGCCGTTGCTTTCGAGGCGCGCACGCATCTGGTTATAGATTTTGGAGCCGGCTGTGCCCTGGAAAAAGAGCTGAAGGTCAAACCCTTTGTACCAAGCGCCGATATTGATGCCGTAGTTTACCTTGGGAATCGAAGAGCCGAGTTCCACGCGGTCTTTGTCGTCAATGACACCGTCGCCGTTGTTGTCGCGATATTTCGCATCGCCGGCGTGGAAAGGCGTGGTCTTGTCAGTGTAGCCGGGCAGGTGTGCGAGCACTTCCTCGTCTGAACGATACACACCTTCATACTGATAACCCCAGTAGTAATAGAGCGGGAAACCCTGGTTCACTACCTGAACGTTCTGATAGTTGGTGTAGATGGGCGAGCCGCCGTTGAGGGCCACAAGTTCGTTGTGAATATAGGATACGTTGCCGCCCACCGAGTAGCGGAAGTCCTTGTTGAGCTGATATGTATGGTCAAGCGAGACTTCGATGCCCTTGTTGCGCACCTTGCCTACGTTGGCCGTGCCGGCATAGCGGTTGCCTACCTGGGCGGGAACATTGACCGACATGAGCATGTCGTTGGTGTCGCGGATAAAGCCGTCAATTGAGCCGGAGAGCTTGCCGTTCCAGAAGCGGAAGTCCACGCCGGCGCTCCACTGTTCGGTGTTCTCCCAGTGGCCGCCGTTGTTGATCCAGGTCAACACGGCTGCGCCGTTGGCCAGTTGCTGATTTGTGCCGAACACGTAGTCAACAAACGTCGGACCGGTGTTGAACATCTTGAGCAGGAAGGCGTCGTTGCCGATATTGTCGTTGCCGACCTTACCCCAGCCCAGACGGAGCTTCAGGTCATTGAGCGGAGCAAAGTCGCGAAGCCATTTCTCATTGTTCATTTTCCAGGCAAAGGCAAACGAGGGGAAGTAGCCCCAATGGCTTTCCGAGAATTTGCTGGAACCGTCGGCTCGGAAGTTAACGGTGAGCAGGTAGCGGTTATCGAACGAGTAGTTCACTCGGCCGAGCCATGACTGGCGGCGGTTGCGGGCAACTCCGTCTGACGGACGTCCGAAATTGTCGGTCACCTGCGACAGATACCAGTTGCGCTCAACCGGATTGAGAATCGACGAGCCCGAGCTGCCGATTGAATAATAGTTATACTCCTCGAGAGTAAAGCCGGCCATAGCTGTCAGGTTATGCTTGCCGAAAGTGTTGTCATAGGTAAGAATATTGTCGTTGTTCCAGTAATATGAGCGCGCCATCGACGACGACAGGAAGTTTTCCGTGCGCTTGTCGTAGGCCGAAACGACATATGAATCGCTGAAGCTGCGGTCGCGCGTAAGGCGATAGTCAAAGCTGTATGTGCTGCGGAACGTAAGATGGCGAACAGGGAGCAGTTCAAGGAACACGTTGCCCACCAGACGGTCGCTGTTGACCTTCGGATGCGAGTATTCAATCATCGAGAGCGGATTGGTGACATTCTTGAACATCGAACCGGCCGAAATACCGCCTGCGAGCGACTCACCTTTATAATTCATTGCGCCGTCAGGATAACGCGCGGGGTCCCAGGGAGCCATGGCAAAGGCGGCTGAAATGATGCTCGCGCCGGCGCTTTCGGAGTTGTCGCCGCTCTCGTAGGCATTTTTGGCAACCGACGACATGAACGAGATGTTTTCGCCGAGCTTGAGCCAGGGAAACGCTTTGAAAGTCGTGTTCACGCGCCCGGTGAAGCGGGTGTAGTCCGAACCGATAATGATACCTTCCTGACCGAACCAGCTGCCCGAAATCGAGTAGCTGACCTTATCCGAGCCGCCGTCGACCGAGAGGTGATAGTTCTGAATCACACCGTCGCGGAACACTTCGTCCTGCCAGTCGGTATCGACGGCGCTGTAATCGAAGCCGTAATCCTTTTTCGAGCGTTCGGTCAGCGGCAGCGGATGGAATTCCGACGAGCGAAGCTGCTGATAGAGATAGAGGAATGAGTTAAGACCCTCCTCATTATATATCTTCTTCATCGACGCATTGCCGTTGATAGCCAGATATGCGTCGGCATATTCCTTGGCATTCATTACATCAAGTTTCTTCCAGCGCTGCTGCACGCCCACATAGCCGTTAAAGGTTATATGAGTCGGAGTCGAGAAGCCGCCGCCCTTGGTCGTCACGATAATGACGCCATTGGCACCGCGCGCACCGTAAATAGCGGTGGCCGAAGCATCTTTCAACACTTCGATGTGTTCGATGTCGTTCGGCGACAGGAAGTCTATGTCGTCGGCAATTACACCGTCCACCACGTATATGGGCGAGGCCCCGTTAACCGTTCCGACACCGCGGATGCGCACTTCGGCGCCGGCGCCCGGACGTCCGGTAAGTGAGTTGACGGTCACACCTGCAACCTGGCCCTGAAGCGCATTGGAGAGCGATGCGGCAGGTGTTTTTGTCAGTTTGTCGGCGTTGACGCTCGCTACCGAACCGGTCAGGTCACTTTTGCGCACCGAACCGTAGCCGATTACGACCACTTCGTCAAGCAAATCTGCGTTAGGCTGCATCACGACGTCGACCACACCGGCTTTAGTAACGCGGCGCTCTGCGGCGTCATAACCTATATAAGTAAATTCAAGGACAGCTTCCTTGCCCGGCACAGTAATGCTGTAGTTACCGTCAATGTCGGCGGCCGTCAGTACTGATTTGCCCTTGACTCTCACGGTTGCTCCGGCAAGCGGTTCTCCATCGTCCGATGATGTAACCGTTCCGGTCACCGTGAACGACTGAGCCCATGCGCTCAGCGTAATCATGGTAAAGATGAAAGTTAATAATGCTTTATTCATGATGATGAATGGATGGTGATAGCGGTTTTTACGCCGCAAAATTACACCCCATTTTATATACTTGCAAGAAAAATAACTCTACACAACCTCTACAACATCGATTATTTACCTCTACATTCACCTTACATAAATTTTTAAATCCCTGAATACATGATGTTTATATTTTTTATGTTATATAACATATAACTCGCTTATGCCCTACAATGATATTTTAACCATCTTTGCACTCTGAAGAACCTTCATATCGGGCTTTATGAAAAACAATTTACTGAAAACGGCATTTCTATCGGCGTGCATTGCCCTGACGGCGCTGAATGCACTCGCCGGCGCATACATCCAGATTCGCAACTTTCCGCGCAGTTCTTATTCGGGCGGCCCGCAAAACTGGGCCGTAGCGCAAGACTCGGTCGGACGCCTTTACGTCGGCAACCGCGACGGCATGATCATGTTCGACGGCGAACGCTGGGCAAAATACCCGCTACCGAACCTAACGACGGTCAGGTCGCTTCATTATGATGCCAATAGCAACCGCATCTATGCAAGCGGGTCGGAAGAATTCGGCTACTTCTCGCCGGCTCCCGAAAGCGGACTCATCTCATACACATCGCTCACCCCTACCCTGCCCGACAACACACCCGCTTCGCTGACCGAAATCTGGAACATCATGTTTCAGGGAAACAACATCTGGTTTCAGTGCGACAACCATATGCTCCGCTATGACGGTAAGACTACCGAGGTGCTGCCGACCCCGGCCCGCGTGTCGTGCTCGTCGATAATAGCCGACCGCATTTACATCGGCACCGAAAACGGACACATCTATCGCATTGACGGCCGCCATTTTGCCGCAGTCCCGTCGATTGAAATTCTTGAAGGCACAAAAATCCGCGGCATTCTGCCCTATGGCGACGGCCTGCTGATAGCCACCGAGGTCAACGGCCTTTTTCTGCTGCGCAACAACTCAATCGCGCCGTTCAAAAGCGACATCAACGACTTTCTGAAAGAAAATCAGTTATTCTGCTCGTCATCATCGGGCGACGACTACATTTTCGGCACGGTGACACACGGCGCTGTGGTCAAGAACTTCCACTCCGGCGCCACATATTTCATAAACAAACAGAGCGGCATGCAGAACAACACCGTGCTCAACGCCTCGTTCGACCGCTCGGGCAACATCTGGCTCTGTCTTGACAACGGTCTCGACTATGCCGTTTATAATTCGCCGATAACCAACATTATCGGCCCGCAAAACGACGTCGGCGCCGGCTACTCGTCGCTGCTCTGCGGCAACCGTCTTTATCTCGGCACGAACCAAGGCCTGTTCTCTACAGCCTACCCATTCACGTCGAGTCCCGAACCGATTGCCCTCCGCAAGGAACTTCAAGGCCAGATATGGTCCATCACTCCAGACTCCGGCAATACATTTTTCGTTGCGGGCGACACCGGCAGCTACTTCAGTTCGCCCGGAGGCGGAGGCTACAAGAAAATCGACGGAATTTCAGGAACTCACCGAATCCGCAAGGTCAAAGGCCACGATGACACCGCGATAGCCTCATGCTACGACGGCATATACCTGCTCAAACGCCAGGGCGACACTTGGGTGAACAACGGCATCATTGAAGGGCAGCCTCAGGTCAGAGGCGACTTCGAAATCGACGACAACAACCACATCTGGATAAGCCACTGGCTCAAAGGAGTATATCGGCTTAAATTCGACCCGGAATCAAAAAAAATCGAGTCGTCGAGACTTTATACTTCCGACGACGGCCTGCCAACCTCTCAAAACAATTCCGTCACCGTTTATCATGGGGCCCCGGTGGTGGTGAGCCTGACCGGATTCTACGTACTTGACCTGAAGTCAGACCGTTTCATACCTCAAACCGAGCTGACTGAATCATTCCACAACGCCGAGCCGCTGTCGCTTCACTGCAGCGGCGACACCCTGCTGCTCATTGACGCCAACGGCTTCCAGATGCTGCACTGCGGTCTGTCGGGCTCGACCGACAAACGCTGTGTTATCAGCCGGGCGCTGAGCGAGGAACTCGTTAACGGTTTCGAGCACGTCAACATTCTCTCGCCCGGCGAGATTATTGTGGCCAACCAGAACGGCTTCTGGAGCGTCAACACTTCAAAAGACCTCTCGGCGGGCTGGCATCCGCGCCCCGTCATAAGCGCCATCTACGCCAACGGCGACTCTCTGGTCTACCAGACCATGCCATCAGCCGAGAGCCCTCATCCGGCCACACTGCCCTTCAGCCTCAACTCGCTCAGGTTTGAATTCGCCTGCCCCGACTTCAGCACAGAGGCCGGTGTGCGCTACAGTTCGTTTCTTGAAGGCTACGACAGCGGATGGAGCCCGATGCTCACTGAGTCGTCGCGCGAATATACGCGTCTGCCCGAGGGCACATATAAACTCCATCTCAAGGCACGCAACCTTCAGAACGGCCTGGAAGATGAAACTGTATTCACAATCAACATTCTGCCACCCTGGTATCGGTCGCTCGCCGCAAAAACAACCTATCTCATCTTTACCATAGTCTTCATGGCGCTGTGTGCAAAGATGTTGGTCAAGTGGAAAAGCAATGCCGAGTCGCGGCTCGAAAAACGGAAGGAGCAAGAGATGGAAGAGATGCGCCAACAGGCCGAACAAGATGCTCTGCAGAAAGACTACGAAATCGCAACTCTAAAATCCGAAAAACTCGAGGTAGACATCCGCCACAAGAGCGACGAACTCAGCAACGCCACGATGAACCTGATCCGTAAAAACGAAATTCTCAACGACATTGCTTCTAAAATCGCCAAAATACAGTCGCTCAGCTCGCTGGAACAGAGTGTACAGAAACAGCTCGCCCACATACAGGCCTCCATTGAGCAGAACATCAGCCACGACGATGACTGGAGCACGTTCAAACGTAACTTCGACATTGTTTACGGCGACTACATCAAGCGCCTGCTTGAACGCCATCCGCAGCTGTCGCAGTCCGACATTCGCCTTTGCTGCTACATACGCATGGGGCTGACCAGCAAAGATATCGCTCCGCTGGTCAACATTTCGTTCAAGTCGGTCGAGATGGCACGCTACCGCCTGCGCAAAAAAATGGAACTCCAGTCAAACGTGGCTCTGACTGAATATATCTCGTCGCTCTGATCCGGCTCCGAATCAGTCAAAAAGCGAATTGTCGGAATCAGGCAGCGTTATGCCCAGATGATTGTAGGCAAGCGAAGTCACCTGGCGTCCGCGGGGTGTGCGGGTAATGAACCCCTCCTTGATCAGAAACGGCTCATAGACCTCCTCGACCGTGCCGGGATCCTCGCCGATAGCGGTGGCAATAGTGGTAAGTCCGACCGGACCTCCGCCGAACTTGTCGATTACAGTGCGGAGCAGCTTGTTGTCAATCTCGTCGAGACCATAGCGGTCAATATTGAGCGCCTCGAGGGCATAGCGGGCAATTTCAGGGTCAATGGCACCCGAGCCCTCAACCTGCGCAAAGTCACGCACACGGCGCAGCAGAGCATTGGCTATACGTGGAGTGCCGCGGCTGCGCATGGCGATTTCGCGCGCCGCTCTCTCCGAACAGCCCACGTTCAGCAGGCGCGCCGAGCGCAGAATAATGCTCTCCAGCACGTCGTGGTCATAGTATTCAAGATGGAAGTTAATGCCGAAGCGGGCACGCAACGGAGCTGTCAGCAGGCCGCTGCGGGTGGTTGCTCCCACCAGAGTAAACGGATTCAGCTTAATCTGCACCGTTCTTGCGCCCGGACCCTTGTCAATCATTATGTCAATGACATAATCTTCCATAGCCGAATATAGATACTCTTCGACTATCGGGCTCAGGCGATGTATTTCATCAATGAAAAGCACGTCGTTGGTTTCAAGCGACGTCAGAATGCCGGCCAGGTCGCCGGGTTTGTCGAGCACCGGGCCCGACGTGACTTTCATGCCTACTCCGAGTTCGTTGGCTATAATGCCGCTCAGAGTGGTTTTTCCAAGCCCCGGAGGGCCATGCAGAAGGGTGTGGTCAAGCGACTCGCCTCGCATGCGCGCGGCGGCTACAAAAACCTTGAGGTTCTTAACAATCTTATCCTGACCGGCAAACGATTCGAACTCCGACGGGCGCAAGGCGCGCTCGACGTCGCGGTCGACCTCGCCGCGAGGACGCACGGCCTCGGCACGTATGTCGAGGTCGGCGTCGTCGGGAACAATATCTTGCGGAGTTATCTCTGTCTTACTTTTTCGCGCCATAGAGCACCGGGTTAGTAGCCGGGTCGTTATACATTTTCATCTGGCGGTAAACCTTCATGTACTTTCTGCCGGCCTCGATGTCGTTGAGCAGGGCATCAATGGCCGAAATCAAATCGGAGCGCTGCTCGTCAAGCACGGCAAGACGGGCGGCGCAACGGTCGCGGTGAGCGGCGTCAGCATCGTCACGCTCTACTTCCGCACGCATATGGTAGATTTTCAGAGCCAGGATTGACAGGCGATCAAGAGCCCACGCCGGGCTCTCTGTGTTGATTGTAGCGTCGGCAAGCGGCTTCACGCCGCCATACAAAGAGCGGAAATACGTGTCGATTTCCTCAACCATGTCAGTTCTGACCTGATTGCTGCGGTCAATGCGGCGCTTCAGCGCAAGGGCTTCGACAGGGTCGATTTCGGGGTCGCGGATAATGTCTTCGAGGTGCCACTGAACGGCGTCGACCCAGTTCTTGTCGAAAAGCACGGCGTCGACCGAACCCCTTTCATAAGGATTCGGCGACGGTGCGTCTACGTTGTCAGTGATGTGATAGGCATTTGTCGCCTCCTCAAAAATATTGAAGGCTTTTTGGGCAAACGTCATCTGCAATAGTCGTTGTTAGCTGTTGATTTCAGAGTTGGTGGCAGCTGCACGCATGGCGTCCCAGCCGAGAGCGCTGGCGCCGAGCACTGCGGCATCGGCCTCTTTGAGTTCCGACACGAGAATCTTGATTTTGCCACGGTGGAACGACAGGGCATTCTTGTCGAACGCCTCGCGTATGGGCTTGAACAGGAGCTCGCCCGACTTGGCCAGTCCGCCGAAAAGAATGAACGCCTCGGGCGAAGTGGCTGCAGCGAAATCCGCCAGGGCCTCGCCGAGCACACGGCCGGTGAATTCAAACACGCTCTGGGCAATGGGGTCGCCCTGAATGGCGGCTTCATACACGTCCTTCGACGTCAGGTCGGCGCCGGGAATGTTGCGGAGCAGCGAGGGAACCGAGGGCGATGCGTCGAGATACTCCAGGGCTGTGCGCACAACGCCGGTGGCCGAGCAGTAGGTTTCCAGACAGCCGCAACGGCCGCAGCCGCACAGGCGGCCGCCCCGGCGGATAATAACGTGGCCCAGTTCGCCGGCAAGACCGTCGGCGCCATAAATCATCTGGCCGTTCGACACGATGCCCGAACCTACACCGGTTCCGAGCGTAATCATGACGAAATCGCGCATGCCGCGTGCGGCGCCATAAGTCATTTCGCCGATAGCGGCAGCGTTGGCGTCGTTGGTCACGGCAACGGGTATGCCGAAGCGGTCAGCCAGACTGCGGGCCAGCGGAAGTTCGCCCTTCCAGATCAGGTTGGCGGCGTTTTCTATGCGGCCGGTATAATAGTTGGCATTGGGCGCACCAACGCCGATACCGCCGATTTTGTCGGTGGCGTCGTTGGCTTCAATCAACTTGACGGCCTCCTGATGGAGTTCGTCTATATAATCTTCAAAGACAGGATGCGTTTTTGTCTTTATAGCGCCTGAGGCAATCACGGTACCGCGCGCGTCGACGATGCCGAACACGGTGTTCGTTCCGCCTATGTCGATACCAAGTACATAAGGTTTACTCATGGTAGCTGTTTAGTGTATAAAGGTTGGTTTATAGTTTATCGACTTCAAGATCGCCGTTGATTTCTTCCTCCCAGGGCAGACCGTCGGCGGCGAGCTGTTCGAGGAACGGATCGGGATCGAACTCTTCGACATTGCGCACGCCCTTGAGAGCCCACTTGCCTGTCAGGAACATCATGGCGCCGACCATTGCGGGCACACCGGTTGTGTAGCTCACGGCCTGCATGCCGGTTTCCTTATAGGCGGCCTCATGGCTGCAGTTGTTGAAGATATAGTAGGTCAGCGGCTTGCCTTCCTTATCCTTGCCGGCTATGCGACATCCGATCGAGGTTTCGCCGTGATAGTTCTCGCCGAGGTCCTGAGGATTGGGCAGCACGGCCTTGAGGAACTGCAGGGGCACGATTTTGGTGCCGTTATAGTCAACCTCGTCAATGCGTGCCATGCCGATGTTCTGAATAACGCGCAGGTGAGTCAGATATTCCTGGCCGAACGTCATCCAGAAGCGCGCGCGCTTGATTGAGGGGAAGTTCTGCACCAGGCTCTCGAGTTCTTCGTGATAGAGCAGATAGCTGTCGCGCGCGCCGATACGCGGATAGGTCAGTGAACCGTGAATTTCAAGCGGTCCGGTTGTTACCCACCGGCCATCCTGATAATAGCGGCCGTTCTGAGTAATTTCGCGGATGTTGATTTCGGGATTGAAGTTGGTGGCAAAAGCCTTGCCGTGGTCGCCGGCGTTGCAGTCAACGATGTCAAGCGTCTCCATTTCCGAGAAATAGTGCTTGGCGGCATAGGCGGTAAACACGCCGCTCACGCCGGGGTCGAAACCGCAGCCAAGAATAGCCGTCAGTCCGGCCTGCTCAAAGCGCTCGCGATAGGCCCACTGCCATGAATACTCGAAGTGAGCCACGTCTTTGGGCTCATAGTTGGCCGTGTCAAGATAGTTTACGCCACACTGCAGGCAAGCCTCCATAATAGTGAGGTCCTGATAGGGAAGCGCCACGTTGATGACCAGTTCCGGCTTGTGACGTCCGAGAAGGGCCACGAGCTCCTCAACAGAGTCGGCGTCAACGCGGTCAGTAGTGATGGCCGGAGCCTGGGGCACGGCCTTGCTGATAGATTCAGCAACGGCATCGCACTTGCTCTTGGTGCGCGATGCGATGACGATTTCGGGTCCGAAGACTTCAGGATGCTGGGCGCACTTGTGGGCCACAACTGTGCCCACGCCGCCGGCGCCGATAATAACGACTTTTGCCATTTAGCTTGCGAATGGTGTGATATGAATTAGTTAATTTGTGCGCTAAGTTACAACTTTTTTCTTTTCAGAGCAAATCAATATTGCTCGTCGGCATTGGGAAAATCGACAGCCTTGACATCGGAAACATAGTTGCCTACGGCCTCGACAATGCGGTCGCCCAGATCGGCATAACGGCGCAGGAACTTGGGCGAGAAGCCGCGGTTGATGCCGAGCATATCCTGCATGACCAGAACCTGGCCGTCGGTGCCTGAACCGGCTCCGATGCCGATTGTGGGAATTGAAAGGCTTTTAGAAACCTCGCTGGCAAGGCCGGCGGGAATCTTTTCAAGCACCAGTCCGAAACAGCCTATTTCCTGGAGCATCATGGCGTCGTCGCGAAGTTTCTGAGCCTCGGCATCAGACTTTGCACGCAGGCCGTAGGAGCCGAACTGATTGATGCTCTGAGGCGTGAGGCCGAGATGACCCATCACCGGAATGCCGGCGGCAATAATGCGCTCAATGCACTCGCGCACCTCCGAGCCGCCCTCGATTTTAACGGCTTCGGCTCCGGTTTCTTTCATTATGCGCACGGCATTGGCCACTGCCTCTTTCGGGCTCACCTGCACCGTGCCGAAAGGCATGTCGCACACAACCAGCGCGCGCTTGACGCCGCGCACAACTGATGCGGCATGATAAATCATCTGGTCAAGTGTGATCGGAAGGGTCGACGGATAGCCGGCCATGACGTTGGCGGCCGAATCGCCGACAAGGATAGCGTCAACTCCGGCTTCGTCTACGAGCTGGGCAATCGAAAAATCATAGGCGGTCAGCATGGCAATTTTCTCGCCACGCTCTTTCATCTGTTTGAAACGCAGGGTCGTTACCTTGCGCTTATCGTCGGTAGTGTTTGTTGACATTCTTATTCAGCGGAATTCTGCAAAGGTGTTGGCACATTATAGATGCGGGCGGCGAGTTCGCGGTCAAGGGTGTATAGACCCGGGCCGTCCGTGCCGATCATTTTGAATTTGTTAATGAGATTCTGGGCATTTTCTTCTTCCTCGACCTGCTCGTTGACAAACCACGAAAGCTGGTCGCGCGTGGCATAGTCATGTTCACTCTCTGCCATGGCATAGAGATTGTTAATCATAGCGGTGACCTTCTGCTCGTGTTCGAGTGTGGCGCGGAAAATATCGGTGGGAGTTTCCCAGCCGTCAACGGGCACGGCATCGATGGCCTTGAGCAGCACACGACCGCCGCGACGCAAAATGTAGTTCATGAAGATTTCAGCGTGAGCCTGCTCTTCCTTGAACTGTATGCGGAACCAGTTGGCAACGCCGGGCAGGCCCTTTTCTTCACAATACATACCCATGGAAAGGTAGAGATAAGCCGACCAAAGTTCGGCATTGATCTGCTCATTGAGCGCGTCTTGAATTTTTTGGCTAAGCATATTATCAAATTTAGTGTTTATTTATCAGTTTATTTCATTCTGGCCACTGTGTCAGGCACAATGACAGGATTTTCCTTGAGATAATCGAGGAGGTCGTCGTAGGCAACGGCCTGGCTTTCGGCCACTCGCTTGCCGCGCGTCAGCGGCGTCATGTAGTCGCCGCCGTTGGCCAGGTAGTCAATAGTAGCGATACGGTAGGTGCGGTCAGGGGCGATTTGCGAGGCGTCGGTAATGCCGCTCACGGCATCGCCGCCACGCGCCGCCATGACACCATAAGCGTCAATCAGGTCGCGGCCCTTGATTTCGAGCACCACAATCTTGTTTCTGAAAGGCATCATGTCGAGAACGGCGCCCTCCGACAGTTCGCCCGGATTCCAGGTTATGCGCAGCCCCCCCTTATTGCCGATTGAGCCGTCGAGCCGTCCGCCCGCAAGGCGTTCGCCGCGGTTGCGGATAAAGTCGGCAGCAAAATTCATCATGGCGGCGCTGCGGTTGGTCATCGGTTCTGTTCCCGCCACTCGGGCGACCGTGTGATTATAGAGCGAGTCGATGCCGGCGCGATATGGCTCGATGGCGGCCATCAGCGCGGGGTCACGGCGCGAATCCAGGCGTGCGTCAATGGGAATCAGTTTTTCAGAAACGGCTCCGTCATTGAGGTTCATGGTAATTTCGCCGACATATTGGCCGTATTTACCAGTTTGCACAATCGTTACAGAGTCTCCTGCGGCATTGGCCACGCGCACGGCCGGGTCAAGCAGGGTATGGCTGTGACCGCCGATAATCAGGTCTATGCCGGTGGTCTGTTCAGCAACCTGCACATCGCCGAACAGGTCGGGATTCTCGTCCGAGCCGCTGTAGCCTATATGGGTCACGGCAATGACGTAGTCACACTTCTCCTTGTTGCGCAACAGGTCAACAGTATTCTCGACAGCCTCTTTCCAAGGCATGAATTTCACGCCGTCGTAATTACCCTCGGCCACCATTCCATGCGGGTCGAGGTTCAGCGCCATTATACCGACCTTGTGCTTGCCGATCTGCTTGACCATATAGGATTTGAACATGCCGTCGAGCACCGACTCCGTAAAGTCGTAGTTCGAACTGAGCAGAGTCGGCTCTGCTCGGTCAAGCATCGTTTTCAGGGCATCCATGCCGTTGTCGAACTCATGGTTGCCGAGAATCTGCACGTCATAACCGAGCTCGTTGAGCATTTGCTGCTCCACCTCGCCCTTGAACAGATGAAAGTAGAGCGTTCCCTGTACTATGTCGCCGGCATCGACCACAAGCACGTTGGGATTAGCCTCACGAATAGAGTCGATAATCACCTTGCGGCGCGCAACTCCGCCCAACCCATTGTCGGCAAGCGGATCAATATGGCTGTGAGTGTCGTTGGTATGGACAATCACAAGAGTATCATCAGCGGCAGACCCGGCGGTGCAGCCCACAAGCGCGCCGGCCAGCGCCATAAATAATAATACGGTTAGTTTCGTAATTTTCATATTAACGGCAAAGTTACAAACATTTTCGGTTCCGATAACAACTTTTCCTAAAATTTACAACAAATAAGGCCAAAATTTGGTTGTCTCATTTATTTAACGTAATTTTGCCACAGAATTACTTCATCATCAATATCATTCACAATCACAATCATGAAGACACGTTTTATCTGCCTCGCATTGGCCGCTATAGCCATGTTTGGCTTCAAAAGCCATGCAGGGCTGGAACACATGACTCCCAAGCCCGCACAGATGACCATCGGCACTAGCTCGCTGGCTTTGACTCCGGGTTTCACCATAGGCTACGAAGCTTCGCTTCCCGAGGAAATGATTGCAGAAATCACCAAGTTCACCGCCTCGCTTGCCGAATCAACCAACCTCGCCCCCACCGCAGCGCAAGGCAACGGCCTCATAGCCGTGACAATCGACGCGACTCAGCCCGCCGAAGGATATGAGCTCAACGTCACCGCTTCGGGCGCTACCATCAAAGCATCGACAGCCACCGGCCTCTTCTACGCTTTCCAGACCGTCAAGAAGTTGATGCCGGTAAATGTCGCCGCCGGAGTGGCAGGCGCGCCTGACGCCACATACAGCATTCCCGCTGTTGCGATTGCCGACGCTCCCCGCTTCGAATACCGCGGCTTCATGCTCGACGTGAGCCGCCACTTCTTCGACGCCGCATTTGTCAAGAAAATGATTGACATGATGGCCATCTACAAGCTCAACCGCTTCCACTGGCACCTCACCGACGACCAGGGCTGGCGCCTCCCCGTGGCCAAATACCCCAAACTCACCGTCGAGGGCGCAACCAACAAGAACATCCTGCTGACCGACTTTGCCGACGGCGTGAAAGAGAACCAGTCGCAGACCCGCGCCGGCGAGAATGTGATTTACGGCCCCTATGCCTACACCGCCGACGAAATCCGCGACATCGTGGCCTACGCCAAAGCGCGCCACATCGAGGTCATTCCAGAAATCGACATGCCCGGCCACATGGTCGCCGCAATCCACGCTTACCCCGAATTCTCGGTCGACCCCGAAAACAAACTCGGCATCCACGAAGACCTCAGCCACGAAATCTGGAACAAAGGCGGCGTGAGCCGCGACGTGCTCGACGTCAGCAACCCCAAGGCGATGCAGTTCGTCAAGGATGTTGTCGACGTTCTGGCCGACCTGTTCCCCTACGAATACATCCACATTGGCGGCGACGAGTGCCCCACCCTCGCCTGGGAACATTCCGAATCATGCCAACAGTTCATGCAGGAAAAAGGCCTCTCCACCGTCCGCGCAATCCAGAGCTGGTTCGTACAGGAAATTGCCAACTACGCCAAGGAAACCCACGGCCGCAAAATCATGGGCTGGAACGAAATCATCACCGAAGGCGGCACCGACATGAACAAAATCAAGGAAATCAACCCCGTCGTGTTCTGCTGGCTCGGTGGCGAACAACTCGCCCAGAACAATGGCCTCGACTATGTCTACACTCCCTTCAACGGCGGATACTACATCAACCGCTCATATGCAGGCTTTGACCGTGTCGGCGCAGTAAACGACGGCGCCCTCTCTGTAACCCTGACCGTCAACCCGCCGCTCCACGACCACTGCATCGGCGTGCAAGGCACCTTCTGGACCGAACAGGTAGACCGTCCCACCGACGTCGAGTACCTTGCCTTGCCCCGCCTCATCGGCATCGCCGAACAAGGCTGGTCGCCCGCCGGCAAGGACTATGAAGAAGTCATGGGCCGCATGGTAGCCGACGCCGAGCTGCTCGACCTGGCCGGCTATAACTACGGCGCCCATCAGCTCGTCATGCCCGTCTACGAAAAGCCCCAACCTGACACCTGGTACACTATTTCCAGCAATGCCACCGACGAACGTGCCGGCACCGTTATTGAAGTCCTCGCCCCCGACCATGCCTACGTTACCGACAAGGCAGGCAACGGCGCCAAGGCCTACCGTCTCTGGGGCTGCCAGCCCGTGGCCGAACGCCATCAGCAGCAATTCATGTTCGTTGAAGACCCCGACAACGCAGGCCACTACGCAATCGTTTGCCGCGCATATCCCGACGGCTCCGTAAGCTCGACTCCGACCGGCACCTCTACCGCTGACCGCTGGGACTACAATGCCTCAGGTCTCGACTACGGCTTCGTTCTCGACAAGGCCTACTATGCCGAACAGAACAACACTTTCCGCTACGCAATCCGCCCGGCCAATCTCGAGGGCTTCTACATGAACTTTGCCCGCAGCGGACAGGGCCAGGCTATCAACGTCTACAACAACCCCAACGACGGCAAGGGTGGACAGCTGGTTTTTAATGAAGTCACCGAGGTGATTATCCCCGAACCCGGTGACGTACCGTCTGCAGGGGTATATTATCGATTTCACACCCGCTTCAACGGCGACTCTTCGCAGCCCCGCTACGGCTCGGTAATCGAACTGCTCCGCGACAACGCTGACAAAGGCAACAACGCCCAGGCTGACCGCCTCTGGAGCAACGCTCCCGCGCGCAAGGCCGACGAAAATTATGACTACCAGTGGTTCACATTCGAACCCGACCCCGCCGGCAGCCAATATTACGCGCTGGTTTGCAAAGCCAAACCCGAAGGCTCGGTCAACTGCACACCCTCGATTGCCAACAATGCCGCCACAGCCCGCTGGGACTACGATAACGAGAACAAACATTACGGATTCTATCTCGTTGACAACGTGAACGGCAACTCAGTCCAGGGCATCGACGAACAAGGCTTCTACTCGGCCATGACCTCGAAAGACGCCGCCTCCGGCTGGTACATGAACATCTCGGCCGCTCCCCAGGGCTATTCCGTACACCTCTACAGCAACCCCGCCGACCAGCAGGCAGGTATCTTCACCTTCGAAATCGACCCCGCCTCCATATCCGGCATAAGCTCAGTCGCCCCGGCCGAATCCTCATCCGCATCGGTCATCTACGACCTCCAGGGCCGCCGACTTAACGCTCCCGCCCGAGGCATCAACATCATCAACGGCCGCAAAGTATTCATACGCTGAATTACCCTGACAGCCGCCACAATTTCTAAAAAACTCCGTCGTTCCGCCACCCGGACCGACGGAGTTTTTCTTTTGCTTATTTCGACATTATTCTGTAAATTTGCAGCTATAACAACGTCTCGACTATAATGGAACAGCATATGGAAATATTCTGCGCCAATCTCGGCGAATACATCAGCGTCAGCGGTGGAGAATCGCTGCTCGACATCAGCAGGCGCATCGGCGACCGGCTCGGATTCGAACCCGTGTGCGCCCACGTCAACAACAAAAACGAGGGGCTCCACTTCCGCGTCTACATGCCCAAGCTCGTTGAATTTCTCGACGTCAACTCACCCAGCGGCAACCGCGTCTACATCAGGTCGCTCTGCATGATGCTTTATCGCGCCGTCCAGACCCTGTTTCCGGGCACGGTGCTGAAAATCGAGCACTCCATCAGCCACGGCTGGTTCTGCCGTCTCGGCTCAAACACGGCCGTGACGCCCGACGACATTGCCCGCATCAAGGCCGAGCTGCAGCAGCTTCACAACGCCGACCTGCCGTTTGAATACTTCGAGCAACTGACCGGCGACGTTATTAACCTGTTCGACAAACAGGGTCTGAACGACAAGGTGATGCTGCTCGAAACCACCCGCGAACTCTACACCAAATACTACCGCCTTGAAGGCCTCGCCGACAGCTACTACGGATGCCTGGCCCCGTCGACGGGCTATATCGACAGCTTCGACGTTGTTGCTTACAACGACGGTTTCGTGCTCCTGGGCCGCGACCGCAAAATGGAACCGCAGGCCAAAATGTTCAAGGCATTCACGGACTACGTGATGTTCAACCGCATTGTCGGAGTCAGCAACGTCGGCGAAATGAACCGCGTTGTGGCCAAGGGCGACGCCCGCTCGCTTATCAACGTGGCCGAGGCGCTTCACAACAACAAGATAGCCCACATAGCCGACGAAATAACACGCCTCTACGACAACGGCGGCGCGCGCATTGTACTCGTGGCCGGCCCTTCCTCATCGGGCAAGACCACCTTCACCAAGCGCATGGCCATCCAGCTGATGACCAATCTGCTCGAACCGCAGATGATTTCGCTCGACGACTACTTCGTCAACCGCGTTGACACGCCGCTCGACGAAAACGGCGACTACGACTTCGAGTCGCTCTACGCTCTCGACCTCGAAAAGTTCAACGCCGACCTCCAGGCCCTGCTCGACGGCCGGGAAATCGAACTCCCATACTATAACTTCGAAAAAGGAGAACGCGAATATCGCGGCAACCGCATCAGCCTGCGCGGACGCTCGATTCTGCTGATTGAGGGCATTCACGGCCTGAACCCGGCTCTGACCGAGCATATCGCTGCCAACATGAAGTTCAAAATCTATGTCAGCGCGCTGACAACCCTAAGCATCGACAACCACAACTGGGTGCCCACCACCGACAACCGCCTGCTACGCCGCATTATCCGTGACAACGCCTATCGCGGCGTCGACGCCGAGTCGACCATCAAACGCTGGCAGAGCGTGCGCCGCGGCGAGGAACGCTGGATATTCCCGTTCCAGGAAAACGCCGACGCCATGTTCAACTCATCGCTGCTGTTTGAACTCGGAGTACTGAAAGAACGCGGCGAAGAGCTGCTCAAACGCGTGCGTCAGGACGCGCCCGAGTATGCCGAAGCCTACCGTTTGCGCAAATTCCTCAGCTACTTCACGCCGATCGACGAAAAGTTCATTCCCTCCACATCGCTGATTCGCGAGTTTATCGGAGGCTCTTCATTCGACTACTGATTCTCACTGACTCCCCACATGCCAACGCCCGCCGAACAAGTGGCCCGCCTCCGCCGCGAGCTCAACCGCCACAACCACCTCTACTACGTAATGAACGCGCCGGAAATCTCCGACCGCGACTTCGACATGATGCTCAAGGAGCTTGAAACCCTCGAGCGCAATCACCCCGAACTCGACGACCCACTTTCGCCCACCCATCGCGTAGGCTCCGACATCAACACCTCATTCCAACAGGCCGCCCACGTCAGGCCCATGCTGTCGCTGGCCAACACCTACAGCATCGAAGAGGTCGACAAGTGGGTCACCGGCGTGCGCAACGCCCTGGAAAGTGACGACATCGTCATTGACGGCGAAATGAAATTCGACGGCACATCCATATCGCTCATCTATGAGAACGGGCGCCTGGTGAGGGCCGTAACCAGAGGCGACGGCACTCAAGGCGACGTCGTTACCGAAAACATCAAGACCATACGCAGCATTCCCCTCGAAATACCCGCCGAAACCGGCCGCCCCGACAACTTCGAAATCCGCGGCGAGATTCTGCTGCCCTGGGAGGCTTTCGAACGCCTCAACCGCGACCGCGAGGCCAACGACGAACCCCTGTTTGCCAACCCTCGCAACGCCGCGGCCGGCACCCTCAAGCTCCAGAACTCGGCCGAAGCCGCATCGCGAGGCCTTGACGCCTATTTCTATTATGTTCTCTCCGACTCGCTGCCGGCCGACACCCACTTCGACAATCTCCGGGCCGCAGCCTCATGGGGCTTCAAAATTACCCCCGTGCTCAAACGGCTCCACTCCATTGATGAAGTCGACGAATTCATAAACCACTGGGACATTGAACGCAAAAAACTCCCCGTCGCAACCGACGGCCTCGTGTTCAAGGTCAACTCCCTGCGCCAGCAGCTCAATCTCGGCTTCACCGCCAAGTCGCCGCGCTGGGCCATAGCCTATAAATTTCCCGCTGAGCGCGCCCTGACCCGCCTGCGCTTCGTTTCCTTCGAAGTAGGCCGAATGGGCATAGTCACCCCCGTGGCCAACCTCGAGCCCGTGTTGCTCAGCGGCACCATCGTCAAGCGCGCCTCGCTCCATAACGAAGACATAATCCGCAAACTCGACATCCACGAAGGCGATATGCTCTATGTTGAAAAAGGCGGCGAAATCATTCCGAAAATCACCGGCGTAGACATCAAGTCACGCCCCGAAGGCGCCGCCCCTGTCAAATTCGTTACGGTCTGCCCCGCCTGCGGCACACCGCTGATTAAAATCGAGGGCGAAGCCGCAACCGAATGCCCCAACAAATACGGCTGCCCGCCGCAGATAATCGGCCGCATAGAACACTTTGCGGCACGCCGCATGATGAACATCGACGGCATAGGCGAGGAAACCGCACGCCAGCTCTACGACACCGGGCTCGTGCGCTCAAGCGCCGACATTTACTCGCTCACCGCCGACAGCCTGCTCACACTCGACGGCTTCGGTCCACGCTCGGCCCAACGCGTTATCGAAGGAGCCGAAGAATCTAAAAAGGTGCCCTTCGCTCGCGTAATCTACGCCCTGAGCATACCGTTTGTAGGCGAAACCGTCAGCAAAAAAATAGCCAAGGCCGTCGGCAACATCGACCGGCTCATGACAATCAGCACCGACGAACTCACCGCCATCGATGACATCGGCATAGCCATAGCCGAATCAATAACCGACTACTTCGCCGACCCGCGCAACCGCGAAAACGTCGAGCGCCTGCGCGCTGCCGGCCTCTGCATGGAAGCCGAACAGGCCGACTCCGAAGGTGGCTCCGACACCCTTGCAGGCCAATCGATTGTTATTTCAGGAACTTTCACCCACCACTCGCGCGACGAGTACAAGGCGCTCATCGAACTCCACGGCGGCAAAAACGTCGGTTCCATCTCAAAGAAAACCACCGCCATTCTCGCCGGCGAAAACGTCGGACCATCGAAACTCGAAAAAGCGAACTCGCTGGGCATACCGCTGCTCAGCGAAGACGACTTCCTGCGCAAGATAGGCCTCGACAGCTGACACGCCGCAAAACTTTCCGCCAAAAGTTGAAAAATTAAAGAATTATCGCTAACTTTGCCTCGTAAAAACGCAATCAAAATTCCAAAAACAATTATAAACCAATCTTCACTAAACATCTACCATGTGGTTATTTAATTCATCCATAGGCAAGAAATTCATCATGGCTCTGACCGGAATCTGTCTTGTCTTGTTTGTAACCTTTCACGTGCTGATGAATGCTGTGGCCATCTGCTGGCCGAGCGCCTACAACTCCGTGTGCCAGGCACTCGGTGCCAACTGGTATGCGCTCATCTGCTCTGCCGGCCTCGGATTGCTCGTAGTAATCCACGTCATCTACGCGTTAGTTCTTACCATCCAGAACCGCAAGGCCCGCGGCAACGACCGCTATGCCGTCAGCGCACGCCCCAAGAGCGTTGAATGGTCGTCGCAAAACATGCTCGTCCTCGGCATTGTAGTTGCTGCTTTCCTGGGTGTTCACCTCGTACAGTTCTGGGCACGCATGCAGGCTCAGGAAGTCATGGGCTCGCTCTACGAGGCCAACGGCGTTGAAATCCCCGCCGCCGCAGGCACCCTCTTCCTTCAAATCGCATTCCAGAACTGGTGGACTCCCGTAATCTACATGATTGGCTTCGTTGCCCTCTGGTTCCACCTCAACCACGGCTTTTGGTCAATGTGGCAGAGCATCGGCATCAACAACAACGCATGGCTTCCCCGCTGGAAAAAAGTATCCTGCTGGTGGGTAACAGCCGTTTGCGTTCTCTTTGCCCTTCAGGCAGTTGTGTTCACCGTACGCGCCAACCAGAACTACTACGTTGAAAACGAGACGCTCAAAACCCAGTACATGGAAATGTATAAAGAGCACCTCGATAAACTCAACGCCCCCCTTATCGAACAGATGCAGGCTCTCCAGGAAGAGTACCAGCAGCTCTCAAAGAACACCTCGATGGACTTTGCCGCCAAAATGCAGCGTCAGAGCGAAATCCAGGCCGAGTTCAGCGAACTCAACTCTAAAATTGAATTCAACGGCGCCTTCCTCCACGAACAATACATGAAGCTCCACCTCATCGCTGACAAGCCCGAGCCCGCGGTCGAAACCACTCCCGCCGCCGTCGAAGAAAGCGTTGAAGAGGTAGCCGACACTGTAACCGTTAACGAATAATCCACAAATTTCAACAAATATGGAACTCAACAAAACCGCAAACGGCTTCGAAATACCTGCAGCCGATTCAAAAATCCCCGAAGGTCCTGTTGCTGAAAAGTGGACCAACTACAAAGCCCACCAGAAACTCGTCAACCCCGCCAACAAACGCAAACTCTCCGTCATCGTTGTCGGCACCGGTCTTGCCGGCGCATCTGCCGCATCGACGCTCGCCGAAATGGGCTTCAATGTGCTCAACTTCTGCATCCAGGACTCACCCCGCCGCGCTCACTCCATCGCAGCCCAGGGTGGTATCAACGCCGCCAAAAACTATCAGAACGACGGCGACTCCGTCTACCGTCTGTTCTACGACACCGTCAAAGGCGGCGACTACCGCGCCCGCGAAGCCAACGTTTACCGTCTGGCCGAAGTGTCCAACAACATTATCGACCAGTGCGTAGCCCAGGGCGTTCCCTTTGCTCGCGAATACGGCGGCCTCCTTGCAAACCGCTCGTTCGGCGGCGCTCAGGTTAGCCGTACATTCTACGCCAAAGGCCAGACCGGCCAGCAGCTCCTGCTCGGCGCATACTCAAGCCTCAACCGCCAGATTGAACTCGGCAAGGTAAAAAGTTTCAACCGTTATGAAATGCACGACGTAGTGATGGTCGACGGCCGCGCACGCGGCATCATCGCCAAAAACCTCGTCACCGGCAAATTCGAACGCTTCGCAGCCCACGCAGTAGTTCTCGCTACCGGCGGCTATGGCAACACCTACTTCCTGAGCACCAACGCAATGTCGTGCAACTGCTCGGCAGCCATCGCAGCCTACCGCAAAGGCGCATACTTCGCAAACCCCGCATTCGTACAGATTCACCCCACCTGCATCCCCGTTCACGGCGACAAGCAGTCCAAACTCACCCTCATGTCTGAATCGCTCCGTAACGACGGCCGCATCTGGGTGCCCAAAGACCTCGAAACCGCCAAGAAACTCCAGAAGGGCGAAATCAAAGGCAGCGACGTTCCCGAACAGGAACGCGACTACTACCTCGAGCGCCGCTATCCCGCGTTCGGCAACCTCGTGCCCCGCGACGTAGCAAGCCGCGCCGCCAAAGAACGCTGCGACAAGGGCTTCGGCGTCAACAACACCGGCCTGGCTGTATTCCTCGACTTCTCTGAAGCCATCAACCGTCTCGGCATCGACCAGGTTCGCCAGCGCTACGGCAACCTCTTCGACATGTACGAAGAAATCACCGACGTCAACCCCGGCGAACTCGGCAACAAGATTGGTGACGAATGCTACTACAACCCGATGATGATCTTCCCCGCCATCCACTACACCATGGGCGGCCTCTGGGTTGACTACGAACTGCAAACCTCGCTGAAGGGCCTCTTCGCCATCGGCGAATGCAACTTCTCCGACCACGGCGCTAACCGCCTCGGCGCATCGGCACTCATGCAAGGCCTGGCCGACGGTTACTTCGTGCTCCCCTACACCATTCAGAACTACCTCAGCGACCAGATTTCGGTGCCCTGCCCCTCAACCTCACTGCCTGAATTCGACGAAACCGAAAAGGCATGCGTTGAGCGTCAGAACCAGCTGCTCGCCATCCAGGGCAACCACTCCGTTGACTCCATCCATAAGGAACTCGGCCACGTGATGTGGGAATATGTCGGCATGGCCCGTACCAAAGAAAGCCTCGAAACCGCCCTTGCCAAACTCAAGGAAATTCGCAAGGTATTTGAAACCGACCTCTACGTTCCCGGAACCGCCGAAGGCTACAACAACGAACTCGACAAGGCATTCCGCCTCCACGACTTCATCATCATGGGTGAACTCATTGCCTACGACGCCCTCAACCGCAACGAAAGCTGCGGCGGCCACTTCCGCGAAGAATACCAGACCGAAGAAGGCGAAGCCAAGCGCGACGACCAGAACTACTTCTACGTTTCGTGCTGGGACTACCAGGGCAACGACAACAAGGCCCCCGAGCTCATCAAGGAACCCCTCCACTACGAGGCCATCAAGGTTCAGACCCGCAACTACAAATCGTAAAATCTTCACCAACATTTAATAAAGTTAACTGCAATGTCTCAAATGACTGTTACCCTTAGGGTTTGGCGCCAGGCCGGCCCTAAAGAAAAAGGAGAATTCAAGAACTACACGGTGGAGACTGACACCGACACTTCGTTCCTTGAAACCCTCGACATTCTCAACGAACAGCTCGTCGAGAAAAAAGAGGAACCCATAGCTTTCGACAGCGACTGCCGCGAAGGCATCTGCGGCATGTGCTCGCTCTACATCAACGGACACCCCCACGGCCCCGCTACCGGTGCAACCACCTGCCAGCTCTATATGCGTCGCTTCAAAAACGGCGAAACCATCACCGTTGAACCCTGGCGTTCGGCTGCGTTCCCCGTAATCAAAGACCTCATCGTTGACCGCAACGCTTTCGACAAGATTCAGCAGGCCGGCGGCTACGTCAGCTTCAACTGCGGCGGCGCTCAGGATGCCAACTGCCTCCCCATCTCCAAGGAAGCCGCCGACATGGCTATGGACTCCGCTACCTGCATCGGCTGCGGCGCATGTGTCGCTGCCTGCAAAAACGGCTCAGCCATGCTCTTTGTCAGCGCCAAGGTCAGCCAGTTCGCTCTGCTCCCCCAGGGTCAGGTCGAGCGTGCCCGCCGTGCCCGCAAGATGGTTGCAAAAATGGACGAACTCGGCTTCGGCAACTGCACCAACACCGGTGCATGCGCAGCAGAATGCCCCAAAAACATCTCGCTGAGCAACATTGCCCGACTGAACCGCGAGTTCATCAAGGCAAAGTGCGCCGAATAAGCTAAACAATAATGGCCGGAGGGCCGTTATAACAGCACAACATACATAGCCTCATCAGAGCAGATTGGGAAACTCTTCAAACCTTTTAGAAATCCCGAGACAAAGCTTAACGGATTGATGGCGGGCTCCACCCCCCTCGGGGGCGTGCCGAAAGGCACCAAGGCAGATTACAAAGATCCGCGTAGCGCTCAAATCCTGTCATTCGGAGTTTCTTCCAAATCCTCTGATGAGGCTATTTTTCAACCGCATCGATGCCGGAGCCCCCAGGCCCCGGCATTTATATTTCCGCCAAGTCTTGCAGAAATGAGCTAAATTGGCTAATTTTGCCAATCGGAAGCTTCCACACTCGCTCCACCTGATTCAATGCTTGAGTCTCTGAAACGCAAACTGCTGGCACAACCGCTTTTTTTCCGCAATCTGAGGCGGGCGCAGCGCGTTGCCTGGAAAGTGAAGGCGTCGACATACCGCCGGCGTCGCGAAGCGTTGCGCCGGCGCATTTACGGCCGCGACACCGCCGCCGAACCGATAAGGGTGCTGTTTTTTGTAACAAACATGGCACTATGGAAATATCGCGAACTGGCCGGCCTACTCAACCGCCACCCCCGCTTTCACCCGATTATTGCGCCATTCTATACCCCTAAAACCGACCTCGCCATTATGCGCCGCAACCGCGAGGCCATCAAAGCATACGCTGAAGCCAATTCACTCGACTACGCCGACAGCTATGACTTCGAAAACAACTCCTACCTCAACCTGACCTCACTGCGCCCCGACCTGGTCAGCTACTCGCAACCTTACGACTACGGCCACCGAAGCTGCCGCATCGACGCATTCAAGAAGGACTCACTCTTTTTCTACACTCCTTATGGTGCCCCGGTAGCCGAAGGAAAGCAATTTCGCGACACCTATCTGCTCAACGTCGCTGCCTTCATCTTCGTCGGCTCGCCGATTGAAAATGAAGTGTTCATGAAAAGCATGCCCGCCAACACCGAGTCGCTGATCATTACCGGCTCGGAGATTTTCAACCTGATCAGCAACGCCGATGCGGGCAAATCGCCATGGCCTGACAACGGGTTGAAGCGCGTTATCTGGGCCCCCCACCACTCCATTGACGACCACAACTCATTTGCCTCCTCGCATTTCGAACGCCTGGCTCAAGCCATGCTCGACATGGTCGACAGCCACTCCGACACCATAGAGTTCGCCTTTAAGCCCCACCCGATACTGCGCACCCGCCTTTATGAAAAGTGGGGCCCGGAACGCACCGACGCCTACTACCGCGAATGGATCCGCCGGCCCAACACCTTCCTGGCCGACGGCGAATACACCGAACTGTTCGCATTTTCCGACGCAATGATTCACGACTGCTCGTCGTTTGCCGCCGAATATCTCTACACCGGCAATCCGGTTCTCTACATCACCGACAGCGACCAACCCGGAGTGGCCCTCGGAAATGACTACGGGCGCCAATGCTTCAAGCTCCACTACCACGGATTTTCGGTCGAGGATATCGAATCTTTCCTTGACCTCACCGTAATTGGTGGCAAAGACAAACTCAAACCCGCGCGCCACCTCTTCCTCGATTTGCAGCTCACGCCTCCCGGCGAAACCACCCCCGGAAAAAATATGCTCGACTCGCTGTCACAAAAATGACGCTCGTGCGTCTTTATGACAGATGAACACCTCAGAAGAAATATTCCGCGAGCGCTTTCTGCCGCTCTACCCACGGCTCTTCGCTGCCGCCAATGCGATTCTCGGCAATCGCGACGACGCGGCCGACGCTGTTCAGGACGCAATGGTAAAAATCTGGAACCGCGCCAACGAACTGCAAGCGATAGCCTCGCCCATAGGATTCGCTCTCCAATTAGTGAAAACCTCGGCCATCGATATTTTGCGGCAACGCAGGCTTAACGCCGTAAAGCAACCCGACTTTGTCGAACCCGCCGCCGAACCCGCCGCCGAACCCGACACATCCGACTTCATGCGCCGCGCCATCGCAACCCTGCCGGCCGGCCAGCAGGAAGCCATCAGGCTCAGCGCCTTCGCAGGCATGGATTCCGACGACATTGCCGAAACCATGGGTCTGAGTAAGGTCAACGTGCGACAGCTGCTGTCGCGCGGACGCCGAAAACTTCGTGAAATCTACCAAAAAAACATGTGAACGCCATGACAGAAAAAGAACTCAAACAATATCTTGAAGCATTCTACGCAGGCGAATCCACTACCGAAATGGAACGCGCCCTGACCGATTACTTCCTCTCCGCAACCGAAGTACCCGCCGAACTGCAGGCCGACGCCGCAATGTTTCGCGCCATGGGCCGGATTGAAAGCGACGTGCCCGCCGACCTCGAACGCCGAATCATCGATGCTACCGTCAACCGCGCCCCGAAACGCATATTCCGCCGAACGCTCCCCTTCGGACTGGCCACCGCGGCTGCCGCAGCACTGCTGCTGGTGACGCTCCACAACGCCGAACCCGCTGCCTCGCCCTACCGCGAGGTAACCGACCCCGAAGAAGCCGGAGCGATAGCCATGCAGGTATGCGAGAAACTCCAGAACACAGTCAACAAACTAACAATCCTTAACAACCTTCCCATATGAAACACTCAATCCTGAAAATCACGCTATTGCTCTGCTGCATGCTCGCAGTGACAAGCGCTCGCGCCAAAGATTCGTTCGCAACGGTGAAACAACACCCCTCAGTCGAGTCAGTCCACATCAACCGGTTCATGATGTCGGTAATGCGCAGTGCGGTTAAGATGTCGGGCGACAAGGACGCCATCAACGCCATGCGTGGCATCAAGGCCATTGACATAATAGAATGCGATAAGCGGTCGGCTATCCCCGAAGTCAAAGCCCGGGTACACAAGGCCATCGAAACAGACAAATACCAGCTCCTGCTCGAAAGCAGAGAGAAAGACGAACACGTAATAATCTACAGCCTGTCTGACAGCAAATCAAAAAACAAAAGTCTGATCAAAGACCCCGTCATTGAAGTCTCCGAACCCGGTGAATACTGCCTGCTGATTATCAAAGGTACAATCGACCCCACCACATTCAATACAAAAAAACTGAAATAACCCCCCACGATTACGATTATGAAAATTTTACTTGTCAAACTCACCGTCGCAGCTGCCGCGCTGCTGGTTTCAGCCACCTGCCACGCACAGAAAATATTCAATTCTCTCGCCGATAACCCCAATGTAGAGTCCGTTTTTGTCGGCAAAGCCATGATGAACATGGGCATCAACATGCTCGGCGATGACAAAGACTCACAAGACATCTACAATGCCGTAAATGAAATCGAGTCAATCGAAATTATAAGTTGCGAAGTTCCCAAAGAAATTGCTAAAATCAAGTCGCAGGCAGCCAAAATCCTTGCTAAACTCAAACTCCAGACCCTGCTCGAAACAAAGGAGGACGGCGAAACCGTAGTCATCTACGGCCATACTCCCGCCAACGGTGAAACCATCTCCGACATGGTCATCGAAACGACCGAAAAGAATGAATATAACCTGATTCACATCAAGGGAAAAATAAACGTCAAAGCGCTCACTTCTAACCAAAAAAAATAGAATATCTCGCAATTTTTCGCTACATTTGCGCTTAATGATGAGCAGCGCGCCGAAAATATTGCTCCTCGGAGACTACAGCAACTGCCACCGCACCCTGGCCACAGGGCTGCGGCGGCTTGGCTGCGACGTTACCCAGGCATCGGCCGGCTGCTCATGGATGAACATAGACCGCCAGGTCGACATTAGCCGACGTCCCGGCAAACTCGGCGGCATGCGGCTCTACGGGCGCCTGCTCTGGGGCGACCTGCGCCATTTGTTGCGCGGATTTGACATCGTGGCGCTCCACGACCTCAATTTCGTCGAGCTCCGCCCCGAGCGCCTGCGCCCGCTGTTTCGCCGGCTCAAAGAGCGCAACGGCAGCGTGTTTCTGACGGCAATGAGCACCGATATCGCATTTCTCGACATGCTCGAGGCCGATGACTCTCCGCTGCGCTATAGCGAATGGTTTGTCGACGGCCGACCCGCCCGCCACATGCTTGCCAACCGCAAAGAATGGGACGCATGGCATCGCGAACCGCTCGCCGGCTACCAGCGCGAGGCGCTCGACAGCCTCGACGGCGCGGTTTCTGTGCTCTATGAATATCAGCTCGCCATGGAGCGAGCTCTCGGCGCAGACCGTGCAGCTTATGGCGGCATACCCGTCGACACATCGCTCTTCGCCCCCGTGACCCTGCCCGACAGGCCCGAAAAAGTCAAGCTCTTCCTTGGCCGTGACCGAAACCGGAAGCTGCTAAAGGGCTCAGACCTGCTTGAAACTGCTGCCGACCGCGTGGTCAGGGAACTTGACGGACGCGCCGAACTGCGCATAGTCGAAAACCTGCCGTTTGCAGAATTCATAGGCCACCTTCGCAACGCTCACGTGGTTCTCGACCAGATATACAGCTACACGCCCGCAACTACGGCCCTCATGGCCATGGCCTACGGGCTCAACACCGTCAGCGGTGCCGAACCCGAGTTCTATGACTTCATCGGCGAGCATGACAACCGTCCCGTTATCAATGCCCCGATAGAACTCGACGAACTGACCGAAACGCTGCGGCGTGTGGTTCTCGACCCCGAAAGCATTGCAGAGCGGGGTCGCCGCTCCCGCGAGTTCGTAATGAAACATAACGACGTCGACGTCGTGGCCCGCCGCTTCCTCGACTTCTGGCTCAGTAAAATCCGATAGCATCATGCTCACCATAGACCTTGCCATAGCCACATGCCGCCCCGACGGCGCCGCCAGAGTAGCCGGAATGCTCCTGCCGCCGCTACCCGGGGTGCGCTACGTCGTGTCGTGGCAGGACCACGCCGACTCACCCCTGCCACCGGCCCTGGCCGTGCGCTCAGACGTAGCTGTTTATCGTTTCGGCGAGTCCGGCCAGTCGCTCAACCGCAACAACGCCATTGAGCACTGCACATCTGACATCATAGTCATGGCCGACGACGATGTGACCTACCGGGCCGACTCTCTCCGCGAACTGGCCCGCTTCTATGAAACCCGGCCAGAAGCCGACTTTGTAACCTTCAGGACCGAACGTCACGGTGCGCCCGACTACCCCGCCGATGCATGCCGACTCACACAGCGCCTGCCCAGAAACTTCCACGTAGCATGCTTCGAACTGTCGTTTCGCCGATCAACGGCCGGCCATCTGCGGTGCTGCCCTGAACTCGGCCTCAACTCCCGTCGCTTTCATGGCGGAGAAGACGAAGTTTTGCTGCTCACGGCCATCAAACGCGGTCTGAACTGCCAGTTCGCCCCGATTACACTTGGCGAACACCCCCACCCCTCAACCGGCACCAAATCGACATTTACACCATGTAACCTTATGGCTATGGGGTGCGTGTCGGCCCTCCTGTTCCCGTCAACAGCCTTCCTGCGCGTGCCGCTCAAGGCACTCCGCATCAGCCGTGCGGGCCGTTCACCGCTGCTTCGCGCGCTCTTCTACCTCAGTCGGGGCGCGCTGTCGGCCCAACCCATGCGCCGACGCAACAAGGCATACATGTGGTAGTCGCCAACACACACATAACTCCGCTAAATACTTCAACCAACATAAACCCTTACAAGCATGAAACAATGCCCTTATTGCAAAACGCTGCACTCAGACGACATGCACTTTTGCCCTCAATGTGGCGCAGCGCTCGTTAACACTCCGGCCAACGGCACAACCCCTCCTCCCTACGGCTATCAGTACCCCGCATACAATAACGACGCATTCGCTCCTTCAGGCCCCTCGGGAAAATGCCGCGGCGTGGCGGCCCTGCTCGCCATTTTCTTAGGACAGCTGGGCATACAATACTTTTATCTCGGCAAGGTAGGCGGCGGACTGCTGTCAATACTGCTGTCGGTATGCACATGCGGCATCTGGGGCTTAGTTTCACTGGTTCAGGGTGTCTACATGCTCTGCATGACCAACGAAGACTTCGAGAATAAATACGTCAGGAATCCATCGGCATTCCCCCTGTTTTAACCGACAATAGCGAAACTCTGACTTCTACAAACAATAAGCCCGGGCACTTTCGTCCGGGCTGCTATTCGTTATATATATGTGCTTTTACGGCTGCGTTCAGACCGGTATGACAAGCAGGGGGACATCGGCATGAAACAGCAAACGATGGGCCGCTCCGGGATTGAACAGACGCGCAAATATGTTCTTTTTGCGGCTGGGCACGACCACCAGGTCCATTTCAGCCACATCAAGATCGGCTTTTGACTTGTCATGTTCAACAAGGCTGAACTGATAATGCGGGAAGTGTTCGGCGCAATATTCCTGCAATGCGCGACGCGCCGCATCGTTGGTAGGCTTCGAATACTTGACGTTAGGCATGCATATCACCTTAACAGCAAGCGGCTTATCGGCCGGCATGAGCCTGTTAACGGCATCAAAGGCAAGGAAGTCTTCCTGCTCAAGGTGTGAAAGCAGCGCAATGCGATCAACCGACTCGAGCGAACGCATGACCGGCTTGCTCCCGTGGCCACACTCGGGCACGGTCAGCGCCTGAATCCGGCAGCTGTCAAGCACTTCGGCCGTGATGCTGCCGGCCATGTCGAGAGCCTTTTTCTCCGACCTGCGCGACCCCATGACCAAAAGCCTGACCTCGCGATGCTCCTTGACATACTGACCGATACACTCCTCGGGCACTCCCTCGAGCAACGCAGTCGACGACTTGACTGCCGGAAGTTCGCCGCGCTTGATTTCGTCGCGAAGCTGCTGCTCGAGTTGCAACATCTGCTGGCGGGCCTGTCTGGCAATGACAACCGAAACTTCAACGTCTTCGACGTCGGCATCGGTATTGTCGAACGTGAGCGAATCGCCCATCGACATGAGCGGATTGGAATGCGGCACCAGAAACGAATGAAGCAAAACGACTTTCGCCCCGTTACGGGCAGCTATCGAGAAAGCAAGGCGCGCGGCATTGAGCGACTTTTCAGTAAAGTCGACCGGCACGAGGATTGTATGGGACTGGCGCGAGACATTGTCGTCGCTCTCTACCGCAAAAATTTCCGGATTTTCAATTATTCGCAGCGCAAGCGAAAGGTCGCTCTCGGCAATGCGCACTCTGACTCCGGCAGACATAACCGGGGCAGCGAGATTAACGTTCTGCAGGGTTGCGTTGACGCCCTCGCGCTCAAGCAGCTGCTTGAGTCGAACTGCGCGTTCATAGGTATGAATCGCTACGGTTATAAGTCGGTCAGTTTCCACGGAATTAGAGTAATAAAGATAAAGAAGAGAGGAGAAGGAGTTACTCGGGTTTATTTTTCCTGTTCTGCAAGAATTTCAAGAGCCATATCGTAGATGGTGGTATCGTCGAGAACCACGATGCCCCCGTCGGGACCCGGTTCGATATGAACACCGAGGTTCTTGCCGAACTCGTAGTTGGTGCCGCCAAAATAGTTGCGGACGGTCTGTACAGTGATGTTAAGTTTATCGGCGATGCGGTGCATTGAACCGTCAGGCAGGCTGTCCTTGAGTTGGCGCAGCTCGTTGAAGGTGATTGTCTTGCTCATAATAGTAACGGTTTGGTTAAAGGGTGTTAGTTATCTGTCGTAAAGTTAGGAATAATATCCTATGAAACAAAATATTTCAAGCCGCAGTTTTTATGTTTTACAACATATAGGCCGACAACTGTTTGTTTTTTAGATAATTTCAATAGCCTCACCCGAAATCCACGCCCGGTGGCTGTCATCGACCTGTACGTCGTACCACACGTTGTCGCCGCTGCTGATGGAGTCGAGAATTGTCAGCTTGGTGCCTTCGTGAAGCAGCATGGCTTCCTCGGTGCGGTCTTTGGGAGTGCGCGGAGTAGTTGAAAGGATAACCGACGGAGCGACAATGATGGCCTGACCAGACGATGAAGCCTTGCGGGCTGACCTGACAGCAAGAATATTAGCTGCAACGCAGACAATCAGCAGCACTCCGGCACCGAAAAATCCGACCTTTCGAAGCGCTACGCCAGTGCCCAAAAAGTAGACGCACACTCCGCCAAGAGCAACGATGAAGGCAGCGAGTCCGAGCCAGGCCCACACGTCAGGATGCACTCTGGCAGCAAGGCGGTCGGCCGCTCCGCCGACGAGCGAGGTCGACGGTTCAATACGGTCAATCGTGGTTGAATTGACAAACTCGAGATTCTCGCGTATGTCTCTGTTGGTCGGGGCGAGACGCTGCGCGCGCTCATAGCTGACAATGGCCTTTCCGGGCTTACCGCTGCGGTAGTAGGCGTTGCCGAGATTATAATAGCGTTCGGCCGAGGGACCGAGTGAATCGATGGCTTCTTGATAGAGCGCCACGGCGCTGTCGAAATCGTCGGCCATGTAAGCCGAATCGGCGCGCAACACGATGTTTGCCTCACACGCCACGGTCTGCGCAATGAGCAGTATAATGGTTAACAGCTTCTTCATTGTCACGAATCAGTTTTTTAGGCGTTCAATACTGTCAATTACCTCACGGGCGTCTTCATAGGTCTGCCCGGCAGCCTGGCCCGACGACTGCGGTGTGTAGCGGGCCATCTCGCAATCGTTGAGAATCGCCGTCAGCTTGCCGGTGAGCTCATCGGTAGCCCCGCGGGCCACGAGCGCCTGCATCACATTGTCACGGCTGAGCTGCGAGGCGGGAATCTGCAATTTATCTGACAGATAACTCTGCATTGCGCGGAGCAGTTCCTCGTAACAGGCATCGTAGTGTTTGGCACGCAGGAACTTGCCGGCTTTAGCCAGACGCTTGCGAGCGACTTTGCCGGCCTTGTTGAGGCGACGTCCGGTCGGATCGGCCTGGCTGCGACGGTAATACACGAAAGCCAGAACGCACCAGAGCACAAGCAGAATCGGATAGACCGACCAATAGGCGGCACTCGAGGCCAGGAATTTGCCGACTTCGCCGCGACGGTCAGCGCCGGGCTTGATGTGGTGTATATCGGTGTTCTTGGCCCGGATATCCTGCTTGCCGCTTATTGCCGTGCCGCTGACATTGGCGCCCTTCTGGACGTCGACTTCAAATCCCTCTACGGCAATCGTTTCATAGCTGCCCGTCGACGGGTTGAAATAAATGAAATCATATGCGCCGATATTGAACTTGCCGACGGCCTGTGGCACGAAAGTATATTCAACTGTCTCGGTGCCGGTCATGTTCGAGCCTGAAACGCGGGCAGAGTTGTTGACCGCAGGCTCATAGACCTCGAATTCGGTGGGGAAGTCAATTTTCGGAGCGCTGAGGAACTTGATGTTACCCGTGCCGTCGATTGTGTAGATAATAGAGGCGGCCTCGTTGGTCTTGAACGTCCCGCCGACCAGGCGGCCCGATGCGTTGAACTTGCCGACCGCACCGGAGAAGTTGGCCGGACGCGGCTCAGGCAGCGCCTTGACGTTAAGCGTAGCCGCACGGGGCTTGAGCTTGACCTCTTTGGACTCCATAATCGGACGATAGCCGAAAAAGTCCTGCACGTAGGTCTGACGATAGGCCTGCGCGGTATACTCTCCGCCGCTCAGCGTTATCGCTCCCGCACGCTGCGGATAGAGCAGTGCCCGATAAACCACGGCCGAATAGAGTTGCTTGCCGCCGGCGCCGGTTTCGCTGCGCCAGTCAATGGTCTGCGGCATGCCGAGGCTCTCGATCAGGCAGCCGTCAAATGTGGGCAGACTTGATGTTGACAGGCCTTCGACCTGCTGGTTTGTGCTGTAGAGTTTAATGGCTACCTCAACAGCCTGTTGCTCATAGACACTGCTGTTTGACAGCACGACGCGCATAAACAGTTCGTCGGGGCCGATTTCGAAGTCACCGCCGCGGTTGCCGCGCTGCACGCCACCGCCTCCGCCACCGCCACCATGAGCGTCGGGCGAGCCGGCACCGACGGTAAACTGGCCGGGCTGGGTGGAATACTGCTTGCCGTTAACGGTTACTGTAACTGCCGGCACTTTCACTGTGCCCTCTTCTTCAGCCAGATATGTAAACGTAAACGACTTGCTCTCAGAGCGTTGCTGGCGCCCCTGGATAATATTGATAGAGGTCGAGGTCGACACACCAGGGCCGCCGACAAACGAGCAGCCGCCGAGCGTCAGAGCCTTGGGCGTCGTTACGTTGCCGTCAGGGTTATTTATGGTGATGCTGACCGTGAAACGCTGGCCGACCCTCGCACTGCGGGGCACTGAGATTTCAACCGATGTCTGAGCCAGCAAGGCGCAAACTGCTCCGGCTAAAAAGATAACTGAGATGAATAATCGGCGTAACATTTGTGACTACGTTGTGCGGGTTAATATTCTTTACCAGTTCCGACCGCGGCTGCGCTGGCCACCACCCTTCGACGGGTCGCCTTTAGCGCGGGCGCGTGCAGCTGCGTCTTTCTTTTCAACGGCGTTGAGAATCTGGTCGCGGTTGCTCTGGCTGATGTTCTGCTCCTGCTGTTGACGGTCCTGATTCTGCTGCTGCTGTTGCTGCTGATTCTGGTTCTGCTGTTGCTGCTGGTCTTGCTGCTGTTGCTGCTGATTCTGATTCTGATCCTGATCCTGATTCTGGTCTTGATTCTGATCCTGGTTCTGATCCTGGTTCTGGAGCTGCTTTTCGACAAACCGATAATTCTCGCGCGCCATTTCGTTACGCGGATTCACGCGCAACGCCTGTTTATAGCCCTCGAGCGCGGCCTGAAGCTGACCGGCCTCAAAGGCCACATTTCCGAGATTGTATGCGGCATACTCAGCCACTGTGGGATTCTGGGCCTTGACGAGTGCCTCCATTGCCTGCACGGCATTCTGCTTAAGCTCCTGATTCGCTTCGGCATCGGCTCCGGCGAGCTTAAGGCGGGTTAGCGCCTGGTTATATAGGCCCACCTCGCTGGTCGGATTGGCATTGAGCGCTCGCGCATAAAGAATCTCAGCCTCGCGGTAGTGGCCCTGGCGGAATTCCTCGTTGCCCTCACGTATGAATTTGCGCTCGGGGCGCAGCGAGTTGTCGGGATATTGCAGCGCAGGAGCCGACGGTGCCTGCGCGGAAGCGGCTACGCCGCCGGCAAGCAGCAGTGCGACAACGGCCGCGCCGCGGCTAAAGAAGTTATACTTGCGCAAAAATCCGATTTTGCGATTCGAGAAGATGCAGTCTATAATCACGAGTAATAGTGCAATCCAGGCAAAGACGGGAAATTGCTCGTCGTTGGCCGAGTAATTGATTTTGCCAAAGTTGGTTTTCTTGATTTCGTCGAGGCGCTCGGCGAGCTCGTTGAGCGCCGTGGCCGAGGCTCCGTTGATGTACACGCCTCCACCGGCAGCCGCTATTTCCTGAGCCAGCTGCTCGTTGAGATAGGTGGTCACGACCTGGCCGTTCTCATCCTTGAGCCAGTTGGTGAAGCTGCGGTCGAGCGGAATCTGCGCACCTTTGCCTGAGCCGAGGCCGATAACGTCGACCTCAATGCCTTCGTTGCGGGCAGCGTCGGCAACCGAAACAGCATCGCCAATCTGATCCTCTGCATCGGTAATTACCACGATTGCGCGCTCAACGTCTTTCATTCCGCTGAATGAATTCATTGCAACCTGAATAGCCGAACCGATGTCGGTGCCCTGATTTTCTACCATTCCGGTAGAGATTTCATTCAGATAGAGCTTGGCCGACACAAAGTCGGGCGTAAGCGGCAACTGCGTGAACGCATCGCCGGCAAAGACAATCAGACCAACACGGTCGTTGTCGAGCTTGCCAATCAGCGAATTGAGCACGTGCTTAGCTCGCTGAAGTCGCGAAATTCCGCGCGGGTCATCGGTCGACGACGCGAGCATCGAGTTGCTGACGTCAACAGCAATCATGACTTCGATGCCACTCATCTCCTCTTCGGTGACCTTGCCTTTGGTGCGCGGACGCGCAAGCATGACAATCATGGAGGCAACAGCAATCAACGCTACAACCATCTTGACGGCAGGAAGATATTTCGACACGTCGGGCATCAGAGACTCGAGCACCGACGGATTGCCGAACCTGGCAATGCGACGGCGGCGCAGATAGCGCATGCGCCAGTAAAGCAGTGCAAATAGCACTACGACCGCCAGGAGATACAGCAACCGGGGATTGGCAAAATTGACCATAACTTAATCTGATTAAGGGATGGAACGTGTAATTGTGAACTTCAGCAGAAGCTGAAAGGCAAAGAAGCCGAAGGCCAGCCATGCCCAAAGCATGTAATCGTCTTCGGTATGCGAAAAATTACGAACGTCGAACTCGGTTTTTTCGAGAGCGTCAATCTCTTCGAACACTTCGCTCAGCGCCGTAGCCGACGCGGCTGCAAAATATTTGCCGCCGGTCATCGAGGCAATCTGCGTCAGCGCCTTGTCGTCGATCGGAGCGGTCAGAAACACGCCGAGCGTGTTGCCGTGTTCGTCCTTATAGGGCACAGCCTGTTCGGAGCCTATCGCGCCAACACCTATAGTATAGACCTTGACGCCGAGGTCCTTCGCAATCTCTGCCGCGGTTTCGGGCGCTACTACGCCGGCATTGTTCGTGCCGTCGGTAATCAGAATGATGCTCTTGCTCACGGCCTGACCGTCCTTGATGCGGTTAATGGCCGAGGCAATGCCGTCGCCGATGGCTGTGCCGTCGGCCGAAATCAGGCCGACCTTCACGCCTCCTATATAATTGGCAAGCATTGCGCGATCGGAGGTAAGCGGCACGGCCGAAAAACTCTCGCCGGCAAAAAGCACCAGACCCATGTTGTCGTTCTGGCGCGCATTAACAAACTGTGAGGCGACTTTCTTTGCAACCTCCAGTCGATTCTGGCGGCCCATATCGGCAGCCTGCATCGAACCGGAAATATCCATTACCAGCACTATATCGGTGCCCTCGACGTTGGTCTTGTTCCAGGAATCGTGAGTCTGCGGACGCGCAATCACAACTATCAAGCAGGCAATGGCGGCGCAACGCATCGCAAAGAGCAGATGGCGCATCCACGCTTTCCAGCCGCCGCTGACCGCAGCAAAGGGCAACGTGGTCGAAATGCGTAGCGCAGGCTCTTTGTGGCGACGCAAAACGTACCATGCAATTATCGGCACGAGCAGTAGCAGCATCCACAGTGCGTGGGGGTGCATGAATTCAACGTTCATCGGCGTGCCTCCTTTCGGTCTTTAGCCGGAGTTTCAGGCTCGGGGGCGGGTTTTGTGTTCTCAACGAACTGCATGGCCTGGCTGAACGCGCGCGTATTGTCTTCAGGCAGCGGGCGCATGCGGGCAAACTTCACATAGTCGGCCATTTCGAGCACATCGTTCATCATTGTCGACGCCGACTTCTCCGACACTGTCGCATAAACGGCGCGCTTGATTTGCGGAGTCGTCATCTCCATGGCGTTGATGCCGAAGCGGCCTTCGAGATACTGACGCAGAATTTCGGTGAGTTCCGTGTAATATTCCTTTTCACGGCCCTTTTCACAGAGCTGGCGCACGCGCAGATTGTTGAGCTCGGCAATGGCCTTTTCATAGGGCGGCACAGGCTTGGGAGCCTCGGCAAACACGTTGCGGAGTCCGCCCTTGCGGTTGAGCACGTAGGCAACTACACCGCCGGCAATGGCGAGCAGCCCCAGGAGTATTATCCACCAGTAGTTATAGATAACGTCGGGTAGCCAGTCCCAGAAATGGCGGGCCTGCACTGCCTCGGGCATCATGTCGTGAACGGTGGTCATCGTGTCGACGTCGGGCGTGTAGACCTTAAGCGCGAACGGCGCGGAACGGAATGTGTCGATGCCCGACACTATGGCTATGCCACTAATCACTACCTCGCCCGAGTCCCACGGCTGAATCAGCAGCGTGCGGTTAAGTTGCAGGCGGTCGTTGCCGAGATCGGTCGTGTCGATGGCCGATGAATAATTGACCTCTACGCCGGGCATAAGCTCGACGACCCTGCGCGCGGAATCGACGGGATCGCTCAGCCAGCGGGCATGGAGCGAACGAGGCTGAACGACCTCGACCTCGACCTTGCGCAGGCCGCCCTGCATCACGTCGACCGAGTCGACCTTAGCTGTGACCTGTACGGGACCGGCCGAGGCGCCGAGCGCGCCGAGCGCCAGGGTTGCGGCTATGATATTCAATTTCTTCATTTGTGTGGCTTTCACTATTTAACTCCGCGTTGTCGGAACATTGCCATCAGAGCCTTGACAAAGTCTTCGTCGGTGGCTACCGAGGCACAATCCACCCTGCAGCGGTTCATCGTTTCTGTCATTGACTGCTGTCGGTCATACCACCATTTGCCATAAGCCTTGCGCACCTTCGACGACGAAGTGTCAATCCAGCACTCTCCGCCGGTTTCGAGGTCACTGACGCGGATAAGGCCAACCGAAGGCAGGTCAGCGTCGCGCTTGTCATAGACCTGAATGGCGGTGACGTCATGCTTGCGTGCGGCAATCGACAGGGGCTGATAGTAATCGTGGTCGTCGATAAAGTCGCTTATCAGGAACGCCATGCAGCGCTTCTTGATAACGTCGCTCATGTAACGGAGCGCACCGCCGATATCGGTACCGTTTTCCGACGGTGTGAAATCAAGCAGCTCGCGGATTATGTACAAAATGTGGTGCAGACCCTTTTTCGGAGGTATGAACTTTTCAATTTTTGAAGAGAAGAACAATACGCCGATTTTATCATTGTTCTGACTTGCCGAAAACGCGAGCGTCGCGGCAATCTCGGCTATCATCTCGCGCTTCTGCTCGCCAACGGCACCAAACAGGCGGCTGCCGCTGACGTCGACAAGCAGCATCATCGTCAGTTCGCGCTCCTCTTCGTAAACCTTGACATAGGGATGGTTCTGGCGCGCGGTCACATTCCAGTCTATATCGCGGATGTCGTCGCCATACTGATATTCGCGCACCTCGCTAAAGGTCATGCCACGCCCCTTGAAAGCCGAATGGTACTCGCCGGCAAAAATGTTGCGCGACAGGCCCTTCGTCTTGATTTCAATCCTGCGTACTTTCTTTAGCAGCTCGTTTGCGTCCATCGCTCAGAGGTTTAGGGTACTTGAACGCGGTCAAGAATGTTTGAGATAATCTCGTCGGTGTTGATATTGTTGGCTTCCGCCTCGTAGGTCAGTCCGATGCGGTGGCGCAGAACGTCGTGACACACGGCGCGCACATCTTCGGGCACCACAAAGCCGCGGTGTTGCAGGAAAGCATAGGCGCGAGCAGCCTTGGCCAGCGCAATCGACGCACGCGGCGACGCACCGAACGAAATGATGCTCTTGAGGTCGTCGAGGCCATAATCGGCGGGGAAACGGGTAGCGAACACGATGTCGACGATGTAGCGTTCAATCTTTTCGTCGATATAGATGCGTGCCACAGTCTGCTGGGCGTCGATAACCTCTTCGGGCTTGATGAGGGGAGTGATTTCGGTCTTGACGGGCGAGATGTTCTGACGGATAATCAGTTTTTCGTCTTCGCGGGTCGGATAGCCAATCACCACCTTGAGCAGGAAACGGTCTACCTGCGCTTCAGGCAGCGGATAAGTGCCCTCCTGCTCGATGGGGTTCTGCGTGGCCATTACCAGGAAAGGCTCGTCGAGCTTGAACGTGTTGTCGCCGATGGTGACCTGGCGCTCCTGCATCGCTTCGAGCAACGCGCTCTGAACCTTGGCCGGGGCACGGTTGATTTCGTCGGCCAGCACGAAGTTGGCAAAAATCGGGCCGCGCTTTACCTGGAAGGTTTCGTTCTTAACCGAGTAAACCATCGTGCCGATTACGTCGGCGGGAAGCAGGTCGGGGGTAAACTGAACGCGGCTGTATTTGGCATCAATAAGCTGACTCAGAGTTTTGATGGCCAGGGTTTTGGCCAAACCGGGAACACCCTCAAGCAAAACGTGGCCATTGCTCAGCAATGCTATCAGCAGCGATTCAACCAAATGTTTCTGGCCAACGATTGTCTGATCCATTCCTTTGACAATCAGGTCAATGAAATTGCTTTTCGCGGCTACAATCTCGTTTAGCTCACGAATATTCACAGGTTCACTCATAGGTATTTGTGTAGTTTTTTTAAGTTAACGGCGCAAAATTAACTAATTAACAAATAAACTGAACTTCTCGTTTAGTTAATTAATATTATTTTACGCTACTGTCAGTTAAAGCGTCCGTAAATTTCAGATGCTTTCTGCTTGGCTTCCCGAATTTTAGCCTCGTTGCCGGGACGAAGACCGAGCGAATCGGCCGACGGAATCGTCACTACGGTCCCGGCCTTTAGACGGTCGGGATGACCCAGAATCGAAGCATTGGCCTCGTAGATATACACCCAGTATTCCATGCAGCCGTAATGGTCGCGCGACATGGTTGTCAGGAAGCGTATCGAGGTAACCGTGTCGGTAACAGGCTTAACCGGAACGGCCTCATCCTTGGCCGTATCAGCCACAGCCGGCACTTCGGCTTCCGCGGCCATAGGCTCTATCGGCTCGGAGTCCTCGTCGGCGCCGGCGGGTTCGACACCATTAGCTTCCTGGCGCTCGGAAACGGCATTAGCCGCCGAGATCTCATAGCGCGGCAACTGCTGCACAAACGATGCCGTCAAATAGCCAACGGCAAAACAGATTATACACGCAACCGTCCACCATGGCCACGTCCTGTATTGGCGTCTTTCGTAATTCACCGCCACCGGCATATCCATCGGTATAGGTTCGGGCTCGGGTTCGGGTTCGGGCTCGGGTTCGGGCTCGGGCTCGGG
>DKUN01000016.1:72911-121298 GCA_002490725.1 Porphyromonadaceae bacterium UBA7203
GGGTTCGGGCTCGGGTTCGGGCTCAGGCTCGGACTCAGGCTCGGATTCGGACTCAGGCTCGAAGTCGAGCTCCACAGGCTCGAAAGCCGCAAATGGTGCATTGATAGCTTCGGCAAGCTCGCGATCGGGCGCAAAAGCTATCGAATCTGCTGAAACGACAAAAGTGCCGAGCCCGGGGACGGTTACCCGCCCGTCGGCCTCAAGCTGCTCAGCGGCATGCTGAAACAGCTCGCGCAAAAAATCTTCAGTCTCGGCCTCGTCACTCCGAGTCAATCCGGCCACAGTGCGGCTCAGCTGTGAAAGTATAATCGTGTTATTCATCAGAATGATTGTCGGCAAGTTTACGTAGTTTTCCCGCAGGGCGGAATGTCAGCACCACTTCGGGCGGCAAAAGCAGCCTGCTGCCATTGCTTCGGTCGGTAACTATCTGCTCATCGTGCTTAACGGCAATAAAGTTGCCGAACGCAGGCACGGCAACGGTGTCAAGATCGCCGCAATGCAGACGAATTGCTTGACCGAGAGCCTGCAACAGCGCCTCGACCGATTTGCGATCACGCCCCGTACGGCGGGCCAGTTCCGAGATAAATATCTTAGCCATAAAGCAATCAGTCTAACGATGTCTGCACGGGCAGGGTATTCAACTCCTCGATATAGTCAAGCAGCGACTCGCGCCCGAGCCCTGTTTCCGACGAAGTCACGAAAATCGGGGGCAACTCCTCCCACTGTCGGAGCAACTGCCGCTTATAGCTGTCGATGTTGGCGGCCAGAGCATTCTTGCCGAGCTTGTCACCCTTGGTAAACACGATTGCGAACGGCACACCGTTCTCGCCGAGCCATTCCATAAACTCCAGGTCTATTTTCTGCGGCTCATGACGCGAATCGACCAGCACGAACAGCGACGTCATCTGCGGGCGCTCAAGAATGTAGTCGTTGATTATACGCTCGAGAGTAACGCGGGCATCCTTGCTCCGGCGCGCATAGCCATAGCCGGGCAGGTCGACTATATACCAGCTGCCGTTAATCAGGAAATGGTTGATCAGAGTGGTTTTGCCCGGCGTGGCCGAGGTCATCGCGAGCTTGCGTTTGCCCGTAAGCATATTGATCAGCGACGACTTGCCGACATTGCTCCGGCCGATAAAGGCATACTCGTGGAGGCTTGTTGCCGGGCATTTCGCAACGTTGCTGTTGCTGATTTCGAATTTGGCGGATGTTATCTGCATGACAGGTTATGAGGATTATTGCGCAAAGTTACGGATTTTTTTCGAATTTTGAGCCAACAGCGTAAGCGCCACGCACTATACGACATCGGCCGCTCCCTGTGTACGGCCGAAAAAACGCGGGCAAACCTACCGCCGCAGCCATTGCCGGGGTATCAAACTATAACACGCGCGTTATTCAAGTGGTTCAACTCTTGGTAAAATGAGGAAATTTACGTAACTTTGCGGCACTTTACAGGCCAAAACAAAAGTATTCAACGCAGCAAGCAATGGAATTTTCCGCCCAACAGATTGCAGACATTCTCGGAGGAGCCGTCGAAGGCAACCCCGATATCAAGCTGTCGACATTCGACAAAATTGAAACAGCCGGCCCCGCCGCCCTGACATTTCTCGCTAACCCACGATACTCCAACTTCCTTTATACAACCGACGCCGGAGCAGCTCTCGTGAGCCGCGACTTCACACCGACTCAAACAGTAAAAACCACACTCATACGCGTTGACGACCCCTACGCCTCGCTGGCTCAACTGATGGCACTCGCCGATCAGATGCTCAACCCTCAGCCGTCGGGAATCGAGCAGCCGTCGTTTGTGGCCGAAGGCGTAGCCATCCCGGCCGACTGCTACATAGGCGCCTTTGCCTACGTCGGCGCCGGTGCCCGACTCGGCGAGGGAGTACGCCTTTACCCCCAGACCTACATCGGCCGCGGAGTAACCGTCGGCGAAGGCACAATCATCTACCCCGGAGCTAAAATCTACCACGGCTGCAAAATCGGCCGCAACTGCATTATCCATGCCGGAGTCGTGATTGGCGGTGACGGCTTCGGATTCGCCCCGACCCCCGACGGCTCGTACAACAAGATTCCGCAGCTCGGCATCGTCGAGATTGCCGACAACGTGGAAATCGGCGCCAACACTACAGTCGACCGCGCCACCATGGGCCGCACCTACGTAGGCCAGGGCACCAAGCTCGACAACCTGATTCAAGTGGCCCACAACGTCGAAATCGGCTGCAACACCGTCATGGCCTCCCAGTCCGGCATAGCCGGCTCGGCAAAAGTCGGCAGCAACTGCATGGTCGGCGGCCAGGTAGGCATTGCCGGCCACATAACCATCGGCGACCGCGTCAACATCGGCGCTCAGAGCGGACTCCACTCCAACACCGCCGACAACCAGACCATCATGGGTTCGCCCGCCATCAACGCGCGCAAGTGGATGCGCAACACCGGCTATATCAACCGCATTGCCGAACTGTTCGAGCGCGTCAACCAGATTGAAAAGACTCTTAAGAACCAGTAATATCACATTCATGAAGCAAACAACCATCAAGAACGGCTTCACTCTCTCCGGCAAAGGACTCCACACCGGACTCAACACCGTTGCCGAATTCTGCCCTGCACCCGACAACCACGGATATAAATTTCAACGCATCGACGTCGAAGGCCAGCCCATCATCGACGCTGTGGCCGAAAACGTAAAAGCAACCACCCGCGGCACCGTCATCGGCAAGGGCGACACCATGGTATCAACCATCGAGCACACCATGGCCGCGCTCTACGCCGCCGGCATCGACAACGTGCTCATCAAGGTCAACGCCCCCGAAATGCCCATCCTCGACGGCTCTTCACGCATCATCTCCGACGCAATTATCGCCGCCGGAATCGAAGAGCAGGAGACTGAAAAGGAATTCTACGTCGTTAAACAGAAAATCGAAGTGCGCGACGACACCACCGGCGCGTCGATCATCGTGCTCCCCGACGATAACTTCTCGATCGACACCATGGTGGCATTCGACTCACCGGTGATTCCCAACCAGTTTGCCAGCATGGACGACATCGACTCGTTCTATGCCGAAATTTCGAGCGCACGCACATTCGTATTTGTGCGCGAAATCGAGCCCCTGCTCAACGCCAACCTCATAAAAGGCGGCGACCTCGACAACGCCATCGTCATCTACGACAAGCCGATGGAACAGAGCGCTCTCGACCGCATTGCCGACCTTACCGGCGCGCGCCACATCGACGCCAACGACTTCGGCTATCTCAACAACCGCCCCCTGGAGCACGACAACGAACCCGCACGCCACAAGCTGCTCGACGTGATCGGCGACCTCGCCCTCATCGGCCGTCCGCTCAAAGGCCGCGTAATAGCCACCCGCCCCGGCCACTCGCTCAACACCACCCTGGCAAAACAGATTCGCAAGGAACTCAAGCGCCAGGAAATCCAGGCTCCCGTCTATAACCCCAACATCGAGCCGGTCATGGACGTGAACTCCATCCGCGAGAAACTCCCCCACCGCTACCCCTTCCTGCTGGTCGACAAAATCATTGAAATCGGCAAAAAGCACATTGTCGGCATCAAAAACGTGACCGGCAACGAGCCCTTCTTCCAGGGCCACTTCCCCCAGGAACCCGTCATGCCCGGCGTGCTTCACATCGAAGCCATGGCTCAGACAGGCGGCCTGCTCGTGCTCAGCCAGGTCGACGAACCCGAGCGCTACTCGACCTACTTCATGAAAATCGACAATGTCAAGTTCCGCCAGAAGGTAGTGCCGGGCGACACGCTGATTTTCCACGTTTCGTTCCTCACCCCGCTGCGCCGCGGCTGCGCAATCATGAAAGGCTATGCCTTTGTGGGCGAAAAAATCGTCACCGAATGTGAATTCATGGCCCAGATCGTCAAAAACAAATAAACAGCCATGAACCATCAGCTTTCAACCATACACCCCGACGCACGCATTGCCGAGGGCGTTATCATCGACCCCTTTGTCTACGTTGCCGCCGACGTCGAAATCGGCGAAGGAACCCACCTCTATCCCGGCTCGGTAGTGCTCGACGGCGCCCGCATCGGCCGCAACTGCCGAATCCACTCCGGAGCCGTCATTGCCGGCGAACCGCAAGACCTCAAGTTCAAGGGCGAAGTCACCACCGCCATTATCGGCGACAACACGATTATTCGCGAAAGCGCCACCGTTAACCGCGGCACAGCCTCGAAAGGCACCACCGAAGTAGGCTCGAACTGCCTGATCATGGCCTATACCCACATTGCCCACGACTGCGAGGTCGGCGACAATGTAATCATTTCCAACGCAAGCCAGATTGCCGGCGAAGTCCGCATTGATCACCACGCTGTAATCGGCGGCGGCTCGCTGATTCACCAGTTCTGCCACATCGGTTCACACGTCATGATGCAGGGCGGCTCGCTCGTCAACAAAGACGTTCCGCCCTATATCGTGTGCGCGCGCAATCCTATCTCATATGCCGGCATCAACGTGGTCGGCCTGCGCCGCCGCGGCTTCACATCTGACCAGATTGCCATGCTCCAGGAAATTTACCGCATCATTTTCTCGAGCGACCTCAACACCACCGACGCCATCCGCGCCGTTGAAAACAGCGTTCCCGAAAGCGAATTCCGCACCAATGTGCTTGAATTTGTACGCAATTCCCATCGCGGCATTCTCAAAGGCAACAACTACTGATACTACATACCGTCCGATATTCCCGCCAGATTTTTTTGCAAAAAAAAATGCGAAAAAATTTGGCGGTTTCATTTATTCGCCATATCTTTGCAGTGTCTTAGTTCACTATTACACTATGCTGACAATTTCAAACCTTTCTTACTGCTATCCCGGGTCAACAACACCGGCTCTTGCAAACATGACGCTCAACTTTGCTCCGGGCGCCATCTACGGCCTGCTTGGCGCCAACGGCACCGGCAAGTCAACCATGTTATATTGTATGGCCGGACTGCTGAAGCCGGCGGCAGGCAACGCCGAACTCAACGGCGTCAACACCTTCAGGCGCCTACCCTCGACGCTGAGCGAGATATTCATCGTGCCCGAAGAAATCGACATGCCCCCTATCGAGCTCAAGGCGTTCATCAGCCAGAATGCACCGTTCTATCCCAACTTCTCGCAGGAACAGCTCAACGGCTACCTCGAACACTTCCGACTGACGCCCGACATCCACCTGGGCCGCCTCTCGATGGGCCAGCGCAAAAAGGCGTTCGTGGCGTTCGCCCTGGCCTGCAACACGTCGATAATTCTGATGGACGAGCCGACCAACGGCCTCGACATTCCCGGCAAGGCCGAATTCCGCCGCGCCGTTGTCAGCGCCATGGACAAGGGGCGCACTATCGTCATATCAACCCACCAGGTCCGCGACCTTGACCGTGTGCTCGACCACGTTGTCATGATTGACCGCAGCGGTGTGGTGCTCGACTCATCGCTCGCGCACCTGCAGCAACACTTCCAGTTTATCTTCACCGGCTCCCCGGCCGACTATCCCGACGCCGTGTGGTCCCAGCCCGTAGTAGGCGGCTACAACATCATCCGCCCACGCGTCAACGATATGGAAGAGACCGACGTGAACCTTGAGAGTCTGTTTGAATTCGCATTTTCCAACCCCGAAATCATCAAGTCATTATGACATCCGATAAATATTCGTCAGCCCGCATGTGGATGCTGACCAAGCATTACTTCGTTGAAAACCGGCGCAACATCGCCATCACCTGCGGCGTCATTTTCGGCATACTGCTCCTCATTTCAATTCTGATAACCAAATCGTCCTATACACCCGACGACGCTGCATTACTGTCAAACCACGAAGAGCGCAACATGCTCATTCTGGCGTTTTTCTGCATGTGCGCGGGTCTGATTATGCAGATTCTCGGGTCGCTGACCTTCTCGTCAATGTCGACCAAATCCAAGCGCATTTCAAACCTCATGCTCCCTGCGTCACAGAGCGAAAAGTTCATCAGTCAGTGTCTGATCTACGTTGTCGGCGGCAATCTGTTCCTGATTGCGTCATTGCTGCTTGTCGACACTGTCAGCGCTCTGATTTTCAGAATGTTTCCAGCATGGACTATGATTCCCGACATTATGGACTTTACAGGGTTTATTAGCAACTACCCCTACGGCTATCAAATTCTGGCAATGCTCTTTCTCGGCTTGCTGGCAATGTTTCTCTGCAGCCAGGCAATCTATGTGCTCGGCTCGGCGTGGTGGCCCCGCAAGTCATATCTGAAAACTTTCGTCGCACTCTTCGTCTTTCAGATAGCCACTACCATAATCATTCCTTTCGGCTTTCTGATCAACTTCTTGCCTTCAATAGCCCGCATATTCGAGGATTTTGACATATCGATCGAACAGGCCCTGACCATAGGCTGGATCGGAATAGTTCTGGCATATGCCGTTCTCTTCTTGATTTACTGGCTCGCATGGCAGCGCTACAAGCGCCTGGCCGTAGTCAAGAGATTCTTGTGATTACCTTTATCAACAACAATCCTTTTCATTTTTACTTTTAAAACTCAATTACCGACAGTGGCTTTTCAAAGCAACAAACCCATATATCTGCAGATAGCCGACGGCCTGATGGACCACATTCAGGCCGGACGCTATCCGGCCGACGACCGCATTCCGTCGGTACGCGAAACCGCTGCCGCGGCGCAGGTCAACGTCAACACCGCGATGCGGGCCTATGAACAGCTCGAACGCGACGGCATCATCTACAACCGTCGCGGCATCGGCTACTTCACCGCGCCCGACGCCGCGGCACGCATAACCGCACGCCGCGCCGAGGAATTCTTTACCGGCGAGCTCGACTATCTGTTCAGCCGCCTCAGTCAAATCGGCATGAATTCGTCGGAGCTGCAACAGCGCTATGAATCCTTTCTGGAGCAAAAGGCGCAGTGCCCCTCTTCTGACTCTTCCGCCCCGAGTTACTGAAACCATAACCGAACCATAAAACCGAATACCCGTGATTACCCTCAAGGGCATCAATAAGACATACTTCGGAGCAGTGCCGCTCCACGTGCTGCGCGACATCAACCTCCATATCGACCGTGGCGAACTCGTGTCGATCATGGGGGCGTCGGGCAGCGGCAAGTCTACCCTGCTTAACATTCTCGGCATTCTCGACAACTACGACACCGGCGAGTATCTGCTCGACGGCGTGCTCATCAGGAACCTGAGCGAGAACCGCGCTGCCGAACTCCGCAACCGCATGATCGGCTTCGTGTTCCAGTCGTTCAACCTCATCAGCTATAAGGACGCGCTCGACAACGTTGCCCTTCCCCTGTTCTATCAGGGCGTGAGCCGCAAAAAGCGCCGCCTCATGGCCATGGAGCAGCTCGATCGCCTCGGACTGGCCGACCGCGCCCGTCACCTGCCTGGCGAACTGTCGGGCGGACAGAAGCAGCGCGTTGCCCTGGCCCGTGCGCTCATCACCAACCCGAGCATCATTCTGGCCGACGAGCCCACCGGCGCGCTCGACAGCAAAACCTCGTGCGAAGTGATGCAGATTTTCCGTGAACTCAATGCCGACCGCGGCATGACAATAGTAATCGTGACCCATGACCCCGGCGTCGGCGAGCAGACCAACCGCGTAATCCGCATCGTCGACGGCCGCATAGCTCCCGACCAATGATTGACCTGATCAGTGAAATAGCACAAGTGCTCGGCAACAACAAAACGCGCACCGCACTGACGGGAATCGCGGTTGTGTGGGGCATTTTCATGCTCATAGTGCTGCTGGGCATGAGCAACGGCGTGCTCAACTCATTCAACGAACACCGCAACAGCCAGGGCTCAAACATGCTCAAGGTGTGGGGCGGCATCACCTCCATTGCCTGGCAGGGCTACAAGGAGGGACGCAGGGTGTCGCTCGACGACAAGGACATTGCCCGCATAGCGGCCGACAATCCCGCCCAGGCGGCCGACGTCAGCGCTCAGGTCTACGGCTCGGCACTGACCGTTTCGACGCCTCATGACTACACTTCGGCCTACTATATGGGCGTCTACCCTTCCGAACAGCGCCAGCGCTCCCTCAACATGAAGGCTGGCCGCTTCATCAACGACCTCGACCTGCACGAGCGCCGCAAGGTGGTGGTGCTTTCGTCGAAAACCGCCGAGACTCTCTTTGCCGACCCCGGCGATGCGATAGGCTCGGTGGTGAAAATGGGCAACATAGCCTTCACCGTGGTCGGCGTCTATAACACGGAGTGGGATCAGTCAATATACGTGCCCTTCACCACGGCGCGCGTGCTCGCCGGCGGCGGCGACCGCATTGACTCCATAGTCATCGAACTCAAAAACGTCAACTCCGAGGCCGACGGCACCGAGGCGGAAACCCGCACGCGCAAGAGCCTTGCGGCCAACCATGCGTTTCGCACCGACGACGAGAGTGCCGTCAGCATATGGAACCGCTTCAACCAGCAGCTTGAAATGAACCGCGGCATGAACATTCTGAACATAGCCGTATGGGTAATAGGTCTGTTCACACTGCTGAGCGGCATCATAGGCGTGAGCAACATCATGTTCGTAAGTGTGCGCGAACGCACCCACGAAATCGGCATCCGGCGCGCCATCGGCGCCCGCCCCCGCTCTATTCTGAGCCAGATTCTGTTCGAGAGCGTGGCCATCACGACGCTGTTCGGCTACATAGGCATTTTTCTCGGTTCGGCAGTCAATGAACTGATTGCCCGCTTGACCGAGCAGACGGAGTTCATCTCCAACCCGCGCACCGACCTGAACATTGCGCTGTCGGTCACGGTGGTACTGATTATCGCCGGCATGCTGGCAGGCCTCTTCCCCGCCCTCAAAGCACTTAAAGTCAAACCCGTTGAAGCTCTGCGCGAAGAATGAAAACCGGATTCTTAGACCTTGAGAACTGGCGCGAAATCGGCGCCACACTGATGCGCAACAAAACGCGCACCCTGCTCACCGCCTTCGGCATATTCTGGGGCACGGCCATGCTTGCCATGCTCATTGGCGGCGCCGACGGCCTCGAGCGCATGCTGCGGCGCAACTTCGAGGGGTTTGCCAGCAATAGCGCAGTGATCTTCGCCAACCGCCGCTCAATCTCCTACCAGGGCTTCAACAAGGGCTCCGGCTGGTCAATGACCACAGCCGACATCGACGCCCTGCGCCGCATCGAGGGAGTCGACGCCGTGGCAGCGACCGACAATATCGACCAGCTCCCCATAGCCGCGGGCCGCTATTCGACCACAACGGCCGTGCAGGGCGTGGACCAGGATTTCATGAAAGCGTTTCTCCCCACCATCCGCAGCGGCCGTTTCATCAACGAGAGCGACCAGCGCCACAAGGCCAAGGTAGCCGTGCTCGGCATCAACGTGGCCAACAAGCTCTTTCCGGCCGGCAACGCCATCGGCGAGTTCGTCAACCTCCAGGGAATATACTATAAGGTAGTGGGCATCGCCTCGCAAGAGGCCGAAGAGAGGATCAACGGCGAGAAAATAGACGACACCGTGACAATTCCGCTCTCAACCCTGGCGTTCGCCTTCAACCGAGGCGACGACGTAGGCGCCGCTATGCTCACGGCGCTGCCCGGATGGTCGCCCGGCAAGCTCAAACCGCGCATCATGCGAGTGCTGCGTGCACGCCACCCCATACACCCCGATGACACCCAGGCTCTCTTTTTCTTCGACGTCAGCGAGCAGTTCGCCATGGTCGACAGCCTCTTCATGGGCATCACGCTGCTGGCCATCTTCGTCGGCATCGGCACACTGGTGGCCGGCATCATCGGCGTGGGCAACATCATGTGGGTCATTGTCAAGGAGCGCACCTCTGAAATCGGCATCCGGCGCGCAATCGGCGCCAGGCCGCTCGACATCGTGGTGCAGGTAATGTCCGAGGGCATAGCCCTGACTTCCATAGCCGGCACGGCAGGCATAGTGTTTGCCGCCGCGGTGCTCGGCGTGGCCGACACGCTCTCCGGCGTGAGATTCCAGATTTCGTTCGGCACCGCGGCGGCCATCTTCGCCGTATTCCTTGTGCTCGGCATCGCCGCCAGCATAATTCCGTCACTCAAAGCAATGAAAATAAAACCAATTGAAGCTATAAACGACAAATGAAAAAGTTTCTGAAAATCGCTCTATGGGTACTTGTCGGCGCGCTGTTCATCGGCACGTTCGTCTACCTCTTCATCAACTCGCGGACCAAGAAAACCGAATATGAACTGGTATCTCCCGCAACCGATGCCGTGATAGAAAAGAGCACGCTGCTCACCGGCACCATCGAGCCGCGCGACGAAATTGAAATCAAGCCTCAGATTTCGGGCATCATCGCCGAAATAATGGTCGAGGCGGGCAATCTGGTCAAGGAGGGCGACATCATTGCCCGCATCAAGGTCATAGCCGAAGAGAGCCAGCTCTCGTCGGCCCAGAATAGAGTGTCGGTGGCCCGCAACGCCCTCGACCTGCAGCGCCGCAAAAGCGAGCGCACCGCTTCGCTCTACGAAAAGAAATACGTGAGCCGCGAGGAATATGAAGAATCGCAAACAGCCCTCCGCAATGCCGAAATCGAATTCGACGCGGCAGTCGACGCCCTGTCGATTGTGCGCGACGGCGTCAGCTCCGCCAACGCCCAGGGCAGCAACACGCTGGTGCGCGCAACAATCACCGGCCTGGTGCTCGACGTTCCCGTCAAGGTCGGCACATCGGTCATTCAGAGCAACACCTTCAACGACGGCACAACCATAGCCAAGGTGGCCGACATGAACGACCTCATCTTCAAAGGCAAAGTCGACGAAACAGAGGTAGGCATGCTCTCTATCGGCCAGCCTATGACCATCACCATCGGCGCGCTGCGCGACGTTACTCGCCCCGCCGAAATCGAATACATATCGCCCAAGGGTACCAACGAAAACGGGACCAACACGTTCGAAATCAAAGCGGCGGTGAACCTCGATTCAATCAGCGGACTGCGCGCGGGCTATAGCGCCAACGCCGCCGTGACGCTCCGGGAGGCACGCGGCGTCATGAGCGTGCCCGAGTCGGTCATCGAATTCGAGGGCGACAAGGCGTTTGTCTACGTGCTCGTCGACGAGAAGGAGCAGACCTTTGAGCGCAAGCCCGTGGAAGTAGGCCTCAGCGACGGCATCAACATCGAAGTCACCGTCGGAATCACCGCAACCGACAGGCTCAGAGGAGGGGCCCGCAAATGAAGCGCCTTATCGGCGCGGCCATAGCCGCATGCGCCATGCTCGGCGCGAAAGCCGAAACCATGAACCTCGACAGGTGCATAGCCTACGCCATCGAAAACAACCTGACCGTGCGACAGCACGACATAGAGCGCCGCAATGCCGAACTGCAGCTGACCGACGCCAAGGACACCGCCCTGCCTCAGATCAGCGGATCGGCATCGCAGTCATGGAACTTCGGCCGCGGACTGACGTCCGCCAACACCTATGCCGACCGCAACACCTCCAGCTTCGGCGCCAACATCGGGCTGCAGATGCCGCTCTTCAACGGCTTGCAGACCGTGCGAGGCATACGCTACGCCAAGGCCTCGCTCGTTGCCATCGTCGAGAGCCTCGAAGCGACCAAAGACGACGTGGCGCTGCGCGTCATAGCCCAATACCTGCAGGTGCTCTACTGCAAGGAAATCGAAAGTGTGGCCATCTCGCAGGCCGAACTCACGCTCGAAGAGCAACACCACCGCGAAGCCCTGCTCGAAGCCGGCAAGATTCCCGAAGCCGACATGCTCGACGCCCGCAGCCAGGCCGCACAGGCACGCCTGCAGCTCGTGGCGGCCCGCAACGACCGCGAAATGGCACTGCTCGATCTTGCCCAGCTGCTGCGGCTGCCGTCGACCGAGGGCTTCGACATCGCCGACCTCGACACCTCCGTGCTCCCCGAAATCCGCGAGCCGCACAAGGTCTATGAATCAGCACTCGGATTCAACCACACCATCCGCGCCAACAGCCTTCAGATCGAAGCCGCAAGGCGCCAGATAGAACTGGCCCGCGCAGGCTACCTGCCCCGGCTGAGCTTCAACGCCGGCCTTGGCTCAAACTACTATCGCGTCAGCGGCTTTGACAACGAAACGTTCGGCCAGCAGTTTCGCCATAACTTCAGCCAATATGTAGGCTTCAGCCTCAGCGTGCCGCTCTTCGACGGCTTCTCCACGCGCAACAACGTGCGCCGCGCCAAACTCCAGCAGCTCAGCGCCGACCTGAATCTCGAAACGCAAAAAGACAACCTCTTCAAAGCCGTGAACCAGACCTACCTCCAGGCTGTCAGCGCCCGCGAAAAACTCTCGGCTGCCGAAGAGGCATGCAACGCAAGCGCCATGGCGCTCGCCGCAGTTCAGGAAAAATACAACATCGGCAAGGCAACGCCAACCGACTTCGACACGGCTAAAAACACCTACATACGCTCCTTGTCGGAGCGCGCACAGGCACGCTACGAGCTGATTCTGCGCGCCCGCATTCTTGATTTCTACGCAACTCCACGCGCCTGAGCCCTTAGCCGACTGCACATCCGGCCGATTGTGAGCAATAGGTTAACATTTGGAAAAATAATTGCCGATAAAGCATTTTTTTGCTATATTTGCAGTCAAAGTATCCAATTAATCTAAAATTTACAATTTTTAACCGGACATGGCAAAGGCTATAGGCGCCGTCGATATCGACACTAACCGCTGCAAGGGGTGTAACCTCTGCGTGGTTGCCTGCCCCGTCACCGTGCTCTCGCTGCGTCAGCAGGAAGTAAACGATAGGGGCTATCACTTTGCCTACGCTCTCAACCCGGATGAATGTGTCGGCTGCGGCTCATGCGCCCTGGTCTGCCCCGATGCCTGCATCGAGGTTTACCGCCTCATTCCTTCCGACAAGTGAGTGTGTAGAAAAAGAACTTATCATGAATCAAGAAGAAGTTAGACTGATGAAGGGCAACGAAGCCATTGCGCACGCAGCTATCCGCTACGGCGTCGACGGCTATTTCGGCTACCCCATCACCCCGCAGTCCGAAGTGCTCGAGACTCTCGAGGAACTTCGCCCGTGGGAAACCACCGGAATGGTAGTGCTCCAGAGCGAGAGCGAAGTGGCCGCCATCAACATGGTCTACGGCGGCGCCTCGACCGGCAAGGCCGTCATGACATCATCGTCATCGCCCGGCGTCAGCCTCATGCAGGAAGGCATCAGCTATATTGCCGCAGGCCAGCTCCCCACTCTGATCATCAACGTCATGCGCGGCGGCCCGGGTCTCGGAACAATCCAGCCCTCTCAAAGCGACTACTTCCAGGCCGTCAAGGGCGGCGGCCACGGTGACTACCGTCTGATTGTGCTCGCCCCGGCGTCGGTACAGGATATGGCCGACTACGTCGGTCTGGGCTTCGACCTGGCCTTTAAATACCGCACTCCGGCCATGCTCCTGTCTGACGGCATAGTCGGCCAGATGATGGAAAAAGTGGTGCTGCCTCCCTTCCGTCCGCGCCGCACCGACGCCGAAATCGCCAAGCAGTGCCCATGGGCCGTTACCGGCAAACGAGGCCGCAAAGAGCGCAACGTTTCGACAACTCTCGAACTCGAATCGCGCACCATGGAGGAGAACAACAGGCGCCTCCAGGCCGTCTACGACGAAATCGAGCGCAACGAAGTGCGCTTTGAACAATACATGACCGACGACGCCGACTACCTCTTTGTCGCATTCGGCTGCATGAGTCGAATCTGCAAAAAAAGCATCGAGCAGGCTCGCAGCCGAGGCATCAAAGTCGGTCTGCTACGCCCGATTACGCTCTGGCCTTTCCCGACCGGCGCCATTGCCGACCTGTCGAAAAGAGTCAAAGGCATCCTCGTTGCCGAAATGAACGCAGGCCAGATGGTCGAAGACGTGCGTCTCGCCGCCGAAGGCCGCACCCCCGTGGCCCACTTCGGCCGCAACGGCGGCATAGTGCCCAACCCCGGCGAAGTCGTAGAATCACTCGTATCCCAATTCTCAATCAAGGAGTAAAGCCCTATGACTAAAGAAGAAATCCTGGCCCGCGGCGGCTCGAAAGTAAACGCCCGCCCCTCGCTGCTCCTCGATGCGACGATGCACTACTGCCCCGGATGCTCCCACGGAGTTGTCCACAAGCTCGTGGCTGAAGTCATCGAGGAACTCGGCATGACCGACAGCGCCATCGGCATCGCTCCGGTAGGCTGCGCCGTGTTTGCCTATAACTACATTGACATCGACTGGATCGAGGCCGCCCACGGACGCGCTCCCGCCGTAGCCACAGCTGCCGCACGCCTGAACCCCGACGCCATGGTGTTCACCTATCAGGGCGACGGCGACCTCGCCGCCATAGGCACCTGCGAAACCATCCACGCCTGCAACCGCGGCGAAAACATAACCATAATCTTCATCAACAACGGCATATATGGCATGACCGGCGGCCAGATGGCTCCAACGACGCTCGAGGGAATGAAAACCTCCACGACCCCCTACGGCCGTCGCGCTGACCTCAACGGATATCCGCTGAACATAACCAACCTGGTCAAAGAGCTCGACGGCACCTGCTACGTCACACGCCAGACCGTCCACACTCCCGCAGCCGTGCGTAAGGCCAAGGCGGCAATCCGCCAGGCGTTTATCAACACCCGCGAAAAGCGAGGCACATCGTTTGTCGAAATCGTGTCGACATGCAACAGCGGCTGGAAAATGTCGCCCGCCGACGCCAACAAATGGATGGAAGAACACATGTTCGCCAAATATCCTCCGGGCGAAATCAAAAATACTGTAAAGGACCAGAAATGACACAAGAAATCATCATAACCGGATTCGGCGGCCAGGGCGTGCTGTCGATGGGCAAGATTCTCGCCTACGCAGGCCTGCTCGACGGGCTCGAAGTCAGCTGGATGCCCAGCTATGGCCCGGAACAGCGAGGCGGCACCGCCAACGTAACCGTCATTCTTTCCGACGAACCGATTTCGTCGCCCGTGCTTGACCAGTATGACATCGCCGTCATTCTCAACCAGCAGAGCCTCGACAAGTTCGAAAGCCACGTCAAGCCCGGCGGCACACTCATCTACGACCCCTACGGCATTCACCGCCTGCCCGAGCGCACCGACATCAAAGTTGTTGAAGTCAAGGCCACCGAAACAACCATTGCCTCCGGCAATCTCAAAGCCTACAACATGATTCTGCTCGGCGCCCTGCTCAAACTCTATCCGATGGTGAGCCCCGACACGGTTATCAAAGGCTTGGAAAAAACCCTGCCCCAGCGCCATCATCACCTCATTCCGATGAACCGCGCCGCCATTGAACAGGGAGCGACGTTAGTCGACTGAAGGCAAGAACATTCAAGCCGGCCCACACGTTATTATAGACGTCCGGGCCAAACCGCGCCATCACGAAACGAACATTCTTCTATTTACTAATCAATAAATTTACCGCTGTGTCTGACGACGACAAAAAACGCCTCACAACTGACCCCGACGGTCTGCTATCATACGAATACATAGCAAACCATATCGGCACCGATGCACTCGACATCGACTGGCTCGCCGACAACATCATCCGTGTTGACGCCAACGGCCAGTTTACCGGCTCAGCCGCCCGCTACCTCAACGCAATCAGCCCCGAGCAGTTCGCGCCACAAATTGCCAGGCTCATCGCCGCCACTATAGACAAGGACCGCGAACACCGCTATCTGGGCGCTCTGATGCAAGGCATATGGGGCGACGACTGCGAATCGCGAGCCGCCGAACTCTCGGCCTGCAATGACAACTTCCGCCGCATCTACAAGCGGCTATATCCCACATCCGCAATATGAAAAAAATTCTGCTAAGCATTCTTCCGCTCATCGGTCTGACCGCATGCGGCGCCAAAGCTGAGGAATCACAAAACGAAGACCAAAACCAAACTAACGAAACAACCGCAACAGCCATGACCGCAACCCCCGCGACCGACGATGCCAAAGTTCTGATTCACACCTCTGAGGGCGACATTGAAGTGCTTCTCTACGGCGACACCCCCAAACATCAGGCCAACTTTCTGAAACTCGCCTCCGAAGGCTACTACAACGGCACTCTCTTTCACCGTGTAATCAACGAATTCATGATTCAGGCAGGCGACCCCGACAGCAAAAACGCCCCCGCCGGCAAGCAGCTCGGCCAGGGCGGACCCGGCTATCAGATCGACGCCGAATTCGTCTATCCCAAGCATTTCCACAAGCGTGGCGCTCTCGCCGCTGCCCGCACCTCCGACCAGATCAACCCCGAGCGCAAAAGTTCCGGCTCGCAGTTCTATATCGTAACCGGCCAGACCTACTCGCCCGAACAGCTCGACCAGATGGAACAGCAGATGAAGATGGGCCAGATGCAGGGTGTGTTCTACAAAATCGCCGGCCAGCGCCAGGCAGAAATCCAGAAGATGCAGCAGGAAGGCGACCGCGAAGGCCTCCAGAAGCTCCAGGAAGAGATTGTTGCCATCGCTGAAAAAGAAGTCGGCGACGTTAAGCTCACCCCCGAGCAGCGCGAAGCCTACACCACAGTCGGCGGCACTCCCCACCTCGACAACCAGTACACCGTATTCGGCGAAGTGCTCAAAGGCATGGACGTTGTGGCTAAAATCGAAAAAACCAAAACCGGCGCCGGCGACCGTCCGGTCAATGACGTCAAGATTCTGTCGATGGAAGTAGTTAAATAACCAACCCTCAACATACTGCAAGGCCCGGTCGGCGTCAGAGCCCTCCGGGCCTCGCTTTATTCGATAGTTTTTTCTTTAGCGTTTCACGAATAATTCGTATCTTTGCAGGCAAATTAGAACATTAAAATTCATATATAGTTCATGGTAAACCGCGTATTGATACGCCTGAAAGTAGTTCAGCTCCTTTATAGCTATCTGCTTTCCAAGAGCGAGTTCAAGGTAGAGATGCCCCTGGAGACATCATCGCCCGACCGACGCTACGCCTATGTGGCCTACGCCGAACTGCTGCTTCTGATTCTCGAAATGTCGGGAGTCAACGTAACCAAAAGATTCAACCGCCAGGGCATTGGCGAGGCAATCACTTCAGCCCGATTCTATAACACCAAGTTCGCTCAGACGCTGAGCCTCAACCCCGACGTGCGCGCGCTCATCGACACCTATGCCGCGCGCATGGCCGGATTCGACCCCGTGCTCGCCGAGCTCGCCGCCAAGCTGCGCGCCCTGCCCGCCTACCGCACGTTTGTCAAGGTCAAGGCCAAAGACGCCACGCCCTCTGACGAAATCGACTTCTGGGTGGCAGGTCTGCGCATGATGTCTAAGCAGCCCGAACTCATCGACGCCATGCGTGCCGACGAGGACTTCACAACCCGAGGCTTCGAAATGGCCGTGAAGATGCTCATTGCCACGCTCCACACCTATAGCGACTCGCGCAACCTGCTCGTAAACTGCAAAAAAGACCTTCGCCGCTCGCTCGACGAAGCCTACAGCCTGTATCACTGGCTGCTCTGGCTCCCCGTTGAAATTGTGCGCGCCGAAGAGGCCCGCCTTGAAGCCAACGCCAACAAATATCTGCCCACCGAGGAAGACCTCCACCCCGACCGCCGCTTCGTCGACTCGCAGCTCGTCGACATCATTTCACGCCACCCGCAGCTGCAGGGCTACATTGCCGACAAGGGCATCAACTGGGGCGAAGAGATATCGCTGATTCCGCGCCTGGCAGAAATGGTAATCAGCTCCGAGCCCTACAAGGCATTCATGTCGGCACCCGGAGCCAAAACCATTGACGAAGAAGCCGAACTCTGGCGCACACTGCTCAAGCAAATTATCTTCCCGAGCGAGGACCTTGCCGAAGCCCTCGAAAACAAATCGATTTTCTGGAACGATGACCTTGAGGTCATGTCGAGCTTCGCACTGAAAACCCTGCGACGCCTCGCCGCCAACCCCGAAGAGCCGCTCCAACCCGAATTCAAGGACGAAGAAGACGAAAACTTCGGCGCGCAACTGTTTGACCTCGCTGTGGCCAACGGCGACGAATATCGCGCTCTCATCGACGAATTCATCAACACCAAGAAATGGGACGCCGACCGCGTGGCCCTGATGGACACCGTTATACTCGAAACCGCCCTGGCCGAGGCTATCGGCTTCCCCAACATACCGCTGACCGTAACCGCCAACGAATATGTTGAAATCGCCAACTGGTACTCCACATCGCGCAGCGGCGCGTTTGTCAACGGCATGCTTGCCTCCATCACCGAAAAACTTCGAAAGGAAGGACGCATTGCCAAAAAATTCAACTGATTGTAAACCTAATTTCAAAAACATTACACGACTATGTCTCCTGAAGTTCAGTCATGGGGAATGATTATTCTCCTCATCGCAGTGTTCTACTTTTTCATGATTCGCCCCCAGCAAAAGCGCTCGAAAGAAACCAAAAAGTTTCGCGACTCGCTCGGCAAGGGCTCGAAAGTCATGACCGCCGGCGGCATCCACGGCACCATCTCCGAAATCAACCCTCAGAACGGCACCGTGCTGCTCGAAGTTGCCAACGGCGTGCGCATCCGCGTTGAAATCAGCATGATCTACCCCTCGGCTGACGAAGCTAAAGCCGACGCCGCAAATCCCGTCAATGCCGAGCAGAAATAACACCGGCATAACCAACTGGCGCAGGCGTGCGGTGAAAATCCGCCGCCTGCTCCGTAGTTCTCGCGGCAAGGATATACTGATATTCCTGCTGTTTCTCGGGGTCAGCTACGTGTTCTGGATTATCATGGCGCTCAACGACGACATGCTCCAGGACACGCGCGTCCGACTCGAAATCACCGGAGTCCCCGACGGCTACGCCTTCGTGACCGAACCTCCCGAATTCCTTCAGGTCGGCGTGCGCGACAAAGGCACGGTTCTGGCCAACTACTCGCTGGCCGGTTCACGCACACTGAAAATAGCCTACTCCGAAATGACATCAGACGAGTCGAAAGACCGCGTGTTTCTGAGCGAGCAGCAACTGGGAGGACGCCTGCGCTCGCTTTTTGACCCCACTACTCAAATCGTGTCGGTGCGCCCCGACTCGCTCAGCCTGATTGTTACGGACCACGCGCCGTCGACGGCCCGCGTCATCGCCGACGTCGACGCCTCTGCTGCCAGCCAGTTCGTAATTTCAGGCCCCATAACCATTCAGCCCGACACGGTTAAAGTCTACACCGCACGCCACCTCGCCTCCAGGCCGCGCATTGTACGCACCGCGCGCATCACCCGCACCGAACTCACCGACACGCTCAGCCTCGAGGTGCGCCTCACGGCCGAACAGGGCACCCGCATCGAACCGTCGCACGTAAGGCTCACCATTCCCGTCGAGCCGCTGATTTCAAAAAACCGCGAGGTTTCCGTGCAGGTCATTCACGCACCGGCAACCGACGCCGTAGTGCTCTTTCCGTCGCGAGTCCGCGTAAGCTATCTGCTCCCCATGAGCCTCTACAATGCCGAAAACAGCATAATCAGCGTGACGGCAGACTACAGCCACCGCCATAACGGCAAGATTCCGCTGGCCATAGGCTCGCTGCCCGACTACTATCGGGGCGTTGAACTCTCGACCGACTCGGTCGAGTATCTGATTGAGCAGAAAACACTCCAACCAACACAAAACGACTGAACATGAAACGCATTGTGGCAATAACCGGTGGCATTGGAGCCGGCAAGTCGGTTGTTTGCCGCATTGTCAGAGCCCTTGGCTACCCCGTCTATGACTGCGACACTGAAGCACGCCTGCTCATGGATGCCGACGCCGGCATGCGCCTCCGCATAGCCGACGAGGTCTGCGCATCCGCACTCCGCGCCGACGGCTCGATTGACCGCCCCACCCTGGCAGCTGCCGTGTTTGCCGACAGCAAGGCACTCGAGCGCCTCAACGCCATAGTGCACGGAGCCGTGCGCAACCACTTCGCCGAATGGGCCTTACGCATGCATGCCCCCGTCATTTTTGTTGAAACCGCCATTCTCTATGAAAGCGGATTCGACAGCCTTGTCAACGAGATATGGGAAGTGACCGCGCCAAGCCGGGTGCGCATTGACCGCGTCATGAAACGCAACGGGCTCAGCCGCGAGGCCATTGAGCGGCGCATGGCCGCCCAGAGCGCATGCTCCCGGCCCTCTCACCGCATCATAGTCAACGACGGCAAAAAAGCCCTGATTCCTCAAATCATGCAATTACTTGACAATGAACGCTAACGATTTTGACCGCGAACACCTCTGGCACCCCTACACATCGACCATCAACCCGCTGCCTACCTATGAGGTTGACCACTGTGAGGGATGCACGATAGTCCTGGCCGACGGCACCCGCCTAATCGACGGCATGGCATCATGGTGGTGCGAAATTCACGGATATAACCACCCTCGCCTCAACGCCGCCGTTGAGCGTCAGCTCGCAAAAATGAGCCACGTAATGTTCGGCGGACTTACTCACCGGCCGGCCATCGAGCTCGGACGCAAGCTTCTCGAACTCGCCCCGAAGTCAATGAACAATGTGTTCTATGCCGACTCGGGCTCTGTGGCTACCGAAGTGGCCATGAAAATGGCCGTGCAGGCCGCCACCAGCCGCCACGGCTCACACCGGCGCACCAACTTCGCCACCATCCGCTCCGGCTATCACGGCGACACATGGAACGCCATGAGCGTCTGCGACCCGGTCACGGGCATGCACGGTGCCTTCGGCACGGCCCTGCCCGTGCGCTACTTCGCCCCGTCGCCCTCGGTGACGTTCTGGTCCGAATGGGATGCGTCAGACTTCGAGCCGATGGAGCGCCTGCTCCGTGATCATGTCGACGAACTCGCCGGCGTGATTCTCGAGCCCATTGTGCAGGGAGCCGGCGGCATGCGGTTCTACCATCCGCAATACCTGCGCGAGCTGCGGCGCGTGTGTGACGAACTCGGCATCTATCTGATTTTTGATGAAATCGCAACCGGATTCTGGCGAACCGGCCGCTGCTTTGCCGCCGAGCACGCCGGCGTGGAGCCCGACATCATGATGGTCGGCAAGGGACTCACAGGCGGCTACATGACTCTGAGTGCCGTAATGACCACCAAGGATGTGGCCGACACAATTTCGCGAGGCGAAGCGGGAGTCATGATGCACGGTCCGACATTCATGGCCAATCCGTTGGCCTGCGCAGTGGCCCTCGAGTCACTGACCATGCTCGGCGAGCAGGATATGGCCTCGCGCATAAGCAGCCTCGAGGCTAAAATCAAAAAACTGATTGCGCCGGCGGCAGACTTCGCGTCGGTGGCCGACGTGCGCACGCTCGGCGCCATCGGCGTCGTAGAGATGAAACAGCCTGTCAACGTAGGCATCTTCCAGGCCGAGTGCGTAAAGCGCGGCATCTGGGTGCGCCCCTTCGGCCGCAACGTCTACATAATGCCCCCCTATGTCATATCCGACTCCGAGCTCGAAACCCTCGTGGGCCAAATGCTTGAAATAATCCGATGAGCAACTACTATAGCGAGGTGCTCGAATCGCTGGAGCGTGAGGGCAACCTGCGCACTATTCCGGCCGACACATCGTTGAAGTCTGATCTCATTGACCTCAGCGGCAACGACTATCTCGGCATCGCCGCCGACAAGGCTCTGAAGGCCGAATTCTTTAACTCGCTCGGCGGCGACATGCCGGCTCTGAGCGCCTCGGCATCGCGACTGCTTGCAGCCGACCAGCGCGAGTTCACCGCCCTCGAGTCATTGCTGCGCGACCTCTACGGCCGCCCTGCCCTGCTCTTCAACTCGGGCTATCATGCCAACACGGGCTGCGTATCGGCGCTCGCCAAGGGAGGACGCACCCTGATTGTTGCCGACCGGCTTGTGCACGCCTCGATTATCGACGGCATGAAACTTGCCGGCACCCCCTTCGAGCGATTCCGCCACAACGACACGCAGCATCTGCGCCGCATCCTCGACAAACGCGCGGCCGACTTTGACCGGGTGCTGATTGTGTGCGAGTCAATCTACTCGATGGACGGCGACATTGCCCCGCTTGAGGAGATAGCGGCGTGCAAGACGCCCAACTCGCTGCTCTATGTCGACGAGGCGCATGCCTTCGGCGTCATGGGTCCGGGGGGCCTCGGACTCTCGGCCCGCATGCCCGAGGCCGACATACTGATAGGCACGCTCGGCAAGGCCGCAGGCTCGATGGGAGCGTTTGCGATTGTGCGCGACGAAAGCCTGCGCTCTTATCTGATCAACATTGCGCGGCCGCTTATTTTCTCAACGGCCATTCCGCCGCTCAACTGCGTATGGAGCCGCTTCGTCATTGAACGGATTGCGTCAATGAACGACCGCCGCGCGCGGCTGAGCGAACTCTGCGCCACGCTCGGTTCGATTCTCGGCATAGAGAACGCAACCCACATACAGCCGCTCATAACCGGATCGAGCGTCCGCGCCACCGAACTATCGGCCCGACTGCGCGACCATGGATTCAAAGTGCTGCCCATACGCACTCCGACCGTGCCGCCCGGCACGGAGCGGCTGCGCTTCTCTCTGTCGGCCGACCTAACCCCCTCACAGCTTCTGCCCCTTGGAAATCTCTTATCTGACTGATGCCGCGTCATCGCGCCTGCTGCTGATTTACGCCGGATGGAGCACCGACGCGTCGGCCTTTGCCTCGCTCACATGCCCCGGCTACGACATTGCCGTTGCGTGGAACTATTCGGAGCTCTCCGCTCCGGCTCTGAAGCGCAACTACGATGAGGTGGTGCTCATTGCATGGTCGCTCGGTGTGAAAGCGGCTGAACTTACCGCCGGCGCACTGCCGCTGACGCTCACCATGGCGGTCAACGGCACTCCGACTCCCGTCAGCGACGTCGCCGGCATTCCCGAAGCCATTTATCGCGCCACAGCCGACGAACTGACCGAGCAGTCGCTCGCCAAGTTCCGACGCCGCATGGGCGCATCAAACCTGCCGCGCGGCGAACTCACGGTCGAGTCGTTGCGCAATGAACTGCTCGCCTTCCCGACCGGTGAGCCGGCGCCGTTCCGCTGGGACCGGGCCGTCATTTCCGACAGCGACCGCATTTTTCCGCCCGCCAATCAGGAAGCCGCCTGGAACGGACGCACCGAGATTGTCAGAATTCACGGCCCCCACATGCCCGACTTCCAGAACCTGATTGACCGCTTCGTCATTGACAAATCGCTGGTGAGTTGCCGCTTTGCCAAAGGGCGACACACCTACAACGACGCAGCCGACGTGCAGCACCGCATCGCCGATCACCTCTTTGCCCTATGGCAAAAACATGGCATCGATGCCCGCTCGGTAATCGAAATCGGCGTAGGCAACGGCTACTTCACCGACCTCTACACGCCCGCGCTCAAAGATGCGGAACTGACGCTCTGGGATATTGCTCCGGCGCGCTCCGGAGTCATCGGAGTCGACGCCGAGTGCGCCCTGCCTCAACTCAATGTCAAAGTCGACGCCATCGTTTCCGCTTCGACAATGCAATGGTTCAACTCGGCCGGCGCCTTTCTCGACGCCGCAGCCCGTGCGCTCAACCCCGGCGGCCTCGCCGTGCTCTCGACCTTCGGGCCGCAGACATTCGACGAACTGACCCGGGCGGGAGTCGTGCCTCTCCCCTACCTTTCGGCCGAATCGCTGCGACGCATCGCCGGGACCGGCTTCGACATTCTCGAATGTCATGAGGGGCTGATTAAAAAAATGTTTGACACGCCACTCGACGTTTTTGCCCACATGAAGGCCACCGGCGTCAATGCCAGGCGCTCAACACTGCCGTTGCGTTCGCTGCTCGACGCCTATCCACGCCGCGACGACGGACGCTGCTCCCTTACTTATCAACCCGTCTATCTCATTCTCAGAAAGAAATGAACAACGTAATCTTTGTCAGCGGCATCCACACCGATGCCGGCAAAAGCTACGCCACAGGCTGGTATGCCCGCCGTCTGATTGACGAGGGCAAGAGTGTGGCCACTCTCAAATTCGTACAGACAGGCAACGTAGGCCGCTCGGAAGACATCGAGATTCACCGCCGCCTCATGGGGCGCTCGCTGCCTGAAGACGCCGCCGGCATAACTGCACCCCAGATTTTCAGCTATCCGTGTTCGCCGCAGCTCGCGGCCGAAATCGACGGCTCGCGAATAGACCTCGAGGCCATCGACAAGGCCATTGCCACTCTGGCCGGACGCTATGACGTGGTGCTTGTTGAAGGAGCCGGCGGACTGATGGTGCCGCTGACCGACGACTTCTGGATTATAGACTACATTGCGTCACGCTCGCTGCCGCTAATACTCGTCACAAACGGCACCCTCGGCTCGATTAACCATACGCTCCTGTCGTTCGAGGCCATTGAGCGCCGCGCCATTCCGCTCCACGCCGTAATCTACAACACCCACTTCGACAGTGCCGACCGCCACATTGCCGACGACACCATAGGTTTCATTGGCCGTTACATTGCCCGGCGCCACCCGTCAACCCCGCTGCTTCACTGCCCCTCACTCTGAATCCACGCACCCGACGCCAAAAATTTTCTGATTTTTTTGTGTGCTGAGTGCTGATTTTTTATTTTTTTTGTAACTTTGCGCCCATGAAAGAGGTAGCTTTCACCAAAATGCATGGTATCGGTAATGACTACGTGTACTTTACCGAGATGCCCTGCCCCCCTGAAAATCTACCGGAACTAAGCAGACGACTGAGTGACCGTCACCGCGGAATAGGCGGTGACGGCATTATTTTAGCACTTCCGTCTGAGATTGCCGACTTCAGGATGCGCATATTCAATGCCGACGGCTCCGAAGCCCGCATGTGTGGCAACGGCAGCAGATGTGTCGGCAAATTGGTCAGTGACCTCGGCCTGACCGACAAAGACCGAATCACCCTTGAAACCCTATCAGGCATCAAAACACTACGCCTGACAAAAGGCGCCGACGGCAAGGTGACCGACGTGTGCGTCGACATGGGCGCAGGCAAGGTCAGCGCAACAGAAATTCTTCAGGGCTACCGCACCGTGCCCGTCGATATGGGCAACCCACATGGCGTTGTGTTCATTGACTGCAGCCCTGACGACTTCGACGTCAAAGGGCTCGGAAGCCGCCTCGAAAACGACCCTTTTTGGCCCGACCGCGCCAACATCGAGTTCGCCCATGTGGCGTCGCCCGACCGAATCGACATCAGGGTCTGGGAGCGTGGCAGCGGCGAAACCATGGCCTGCGGCACAGGAGCGTGCGCAACCGCCCTGGCGGCGTTCACCACCGGCCGCTGCTCATCGAAAGTAACCATCGGCCTGCCCGGAGGGGAACTCATCATTGAAATACAGCCCGGCAACCGCGTCATCATGACCGGTCCGGCCGAAACCTGCTATACCGGTACTGTACTTATCTGACATTATAACCGATTATGATTAAAACAAACGCCAACTTCAGTAAACTGACACCCTCGTATCTGTTTTCTGAGGTGGCACGCAAAATTGCGGCTTTCAGCCACGACCACAAAGATGTCGACGTTATCAGAATGAGCATCGGCGACGTAACGCGCCCGATTTGCCGCGCTGCTGTCGATGCACTTCACCGCGCAGCCGACGAGCAGGCCGATGCTGCCGCCTTTCACGGCTACGGCCCCGAACAGGGCTACGCCTTTCTGCGCGACAAGATTGCCGCCGCCGACTATGAAGGCCTCGGCATCACTCCCGACGAAATATTCATTTCCGACGGCGCCAAAAGCGATATCGGAAACATCGGCGACATACTGTCGGCCGACAGCGTCGTTGCCGTGACCGACCCGGTCTATCCGGTCTATGTCGACACCAACATCATGGCCGGACGACGCATAATTTACCTGCCCTGCACGGAAGAAAACGGGTTTCTGCCCGAACTGCCGGCCGAACGCCCCGACATAATTTACCTCTGCTATCCAAATAACCCCACCGGCACCACCATGAGCCGCTCCGTGTTGCAGCGTTGGGTCGATTATGCCCTCGAATCGCGAGCACTGATTCTTTTTGACTCAGCCTACGAGGTTTTCATCACCGAAGCCGACGTGCCCCACTCAATCTATGAGATTGACGGAGCCAAGCGCTGCGCAATCGAGTTCCGCTCATTCAGCAAAACGGCCGGATTCACCGGCATGCGCTGCGGCTACACGGTAGTGCCGCGCGAACTTAAGGCCGACGACGGCACCCCGCTGCGCGACCTGTGGCTGCGCCGCCAGACCACCAAGTTCAACGGGGCGTCATATCCCGTTCAGCGGGCGGCCGAAGCAATCTACTCGCCCGAAGGCAACCGCCAGGTGCGCGAGGCCATTGACTATTATCTCGGCAACGCCGCCATCATGCTCGACGGCCTGCGCGCCGCAGGGCTCGAATGCTACGGCGGCGTCAACGCGCCCTATGTCTGGGTCAAGGCACCGGCAAACATGACGTCGTGGCAAATGTTTGACCTCCTGCTCGAACGCTGCGGAATAGCCTCGACGCCAGGCATCGGCTTCGGTCAGTGCGGCGAGGGCTACATACGCCTCACAGCCTTCAACACCCGTGAAAATACAATTGCCGCCATCAGGCGCATAGCAACGAATCTTAAACCATAACCCACAATATATGTTACGCTTCAAAGTTGTAGACGAAGCCTTCAACCGCAAGGCTCGCCAGGTAGAAACCCCATCGGAACGCCCTGACTCATATTACGGCAAATACGTATTCAACCGTAAAACAATGTTTGAATACCTGCCGAAAGCCACCTATGACGCTCTGGTCAACGCCATTGACAACAAACAGCCGCTGCCGCTCGACGTGGCCGACAGCGTTGCCGAAGGCATGAAGCGCTGGGCCATCGATAACGGTGCCCGCCACTATACCCACTGGTTCCACCCGCTGACCGACGGCACTGCCGAAAAACACGACGCCTTTGTGCAGCACGACGGCAAAGGCGGCGTTGTCGAAGAATTCACGGGCAAGCTCCTCGTGCAGCAAGAACCCGACGCTTCGTCGTTTCCCAACGGCGGCATCCGCAACACATTCGAGGCCCGCGGATATTCGGCATGGGACATTTCGTCGCCTGCGTTCATTCTCGACCAAACGCTCTGCATCCCGACGATTTTCATTTCCTACACAGGTGAATCGCTCGACTACAAGACCCCGCTGCTCAGAGCAATCAACGCCGTTGACCGCTCGGCCACGCGCGTAGCACGCTATTTCGACCCCGAGGTCAACCACGTAACGAGCTTTCTCGGATGGGAGCAGGAGTATTTCCTTGTCGACGAAGCTCTTTTCTCCGCACGCCCCGACCTGATGCTGACCGGCCGCACTCTCATGGGCCACGAAAGCGCCAAGAACCAGCAGCTCGAAGATCACTACTTCGGCGCCATACCTTCGCGCGTCGAGGCGTTCATGCTTGAACTCGAGCTTGAGTGCCATAAACTGGGCATCCCCGCCAAAACGCGCCATAACGAAGTGGCACCCAATCAGTTTGAGCTCGCTCCGATATATGAGGAAACCAACCTGGCCAACGACCACAATCTGCTGCTCATGAGCGTGATGACCGAAGTGGCCCGACGCCACAACTTCCGTGTGTTGCTCCATGAAAAGCCCTTCGACGGAATCAACGGCTCAGGCAAACACAACAACTGGAGCCTCGGCAGCGACCGCGGCCGACTGCTCTTCTCGCCCGGCAAAACAGCCACCGACAACCTCCAGTTCCTTACGTTCATCGCCAACGTTCTTGCAGCCGTCCATAACCACAACGCGCTGCTCAAGGCCTCAATCATGTCGGCAACCAACGCCCACCGACTCGGCGCCAACGAGGCTCCGCCGGCCATCATTTCGATTTTCATGGGATCACGGCTTAGCTCTATTCTCGAACGCCTCGAAAAACTGACAGCCTCCGACCTCGAGAACCTGGCCGGCAAGGAGGGCATGAGCCTCGGTCTGAACCAGATTCCGCGCATCATGCTCGACAACACCGACCGCAACCGCACGTCGCCCTTCGCATTCACCGGCAATAGGTTTGAATTCCGCGCTGTCGGCTCAAGCGCCAACTGCGCGTCGGCAATGATTGCCCTGAACGCGGCCGTAGCCGACCAACTCGCCACGTTTGCCGACAAAATCGACGCACGCATCGCTGCCGGCGATGAGCTTAAACATGCCCTGCTCGACGAAATCAAAACTCTGGTCAAGGCTCACCGCGACATCGTGTTCGACGGCAACGGATATTCCGACGAATGGAAGGCTGAGGCCGAACGCCGCGGCCTTGACTGCGAAACCTCGGCTCCGAAAATCTTCGACGCATATCTCAGTGAGAACTCGGTCGAAATGTTCCGCCGCACCGGCGTCTTCTCAAAGGTAGAGCTCGAGGCCCGCAATGAAGTCAAGTGGGAAATGTACACCAAGAAAATCCAGATTGAGGCACGCGTGCTCGGCGACCTGGCAATCAACCATGTAGTACCCGTCGCCACACGCTACCAATCGGTTCTGCTCGACAATCTCTATAAAATCAAGGAGCTGTTTCCCGCCGACAAGTGTGCTAAAATCTCAGCCCAGGACCTCGCGGCAATCGAACGCATCAGCAGCCACATCGCAATTATCCGCGAAGAGGTCGATGAGATGATCGAGGCACGCAAGGTAGCCAACCGCATTACCGACGAGCGCGAAAAGGCGATTGCCTATCACGACACCGTTGTGCCCCGCATGGAAACCATTCGCTACAATATCGACAAACTCGAACTCGAAGTCGACGACGAAATGTGGCCTCTGCCCAAATATCGCGAACTTCTGTTCATTCGTTAAAACAACCTGCCGAAAGCAACATAGATGGAACAGCTGAAACACGAGTGTGGAGTAGCCATGATCAGGCTGCTCAAGCCCCTTGCTTACTATCGCGAAAAGTACGGCACAATACAATGGGCCTTCAACAAGCTCTATCTGCTCATGGAGAAGCAACACAACCGCGGCCAGGAGGGCGCCGGCATCGGCGTGGTGAAAATGGACACACTCCCAGGCACGGAATACGTGTTTCGCGAGCGTGCGCTCGGCTCAGGTGCCATCAGTGAGATTTTCGGTTCGGCCCGACAGCAGATTGCCGAATCGGGAGCCGACACCGACTCGCCATTCATCGGCGAAATCTACATGGGCCACCTGCGCTACTCCACCACCGGCAAGAGCGGCCTGAAATACGTTCACCCCTTCCTGAGGCGCAACAACTGGAAGAGCCGCAACCTGCTGCTATGCGGCAACTTCAACATGACCAACGTCGACGAGGTGTTTGACTCCATCGTCGCAACGGGCCAGCATCCGCGCTTCTATGCCGACACAGTCGTGCTGCTCGAGCAGCTCGGCTACCGGCTCGATGAGGAGAATCAGCGGCTGTTCAGGCTGCTGCGCGGTTCGCTCAAAGAACCGCAACTCAGCCGGGCCATTGAAGACGGACTCGACATTCCACGCATTCTGCGCGCCGCATCGCCGAGCTGGGATGGCGGCTTCGTCATTTGCGGCGCCACAGGCTCGGGCGACATGTTCGCACTGCGCGACGCCAAGGGCATCAGACCCGCTTTCTACTACGCCGACGACGAAGTGGTGGTAGTGGCCTCCGAACGCCCCGTCATTCAGACCGTTTTCAACGTAAAGCGCAGCGATGTCAACGAACTCGAACCGGGATGCGCGGTCATAGTCACCAACGACCTGAGAATCTCGGTCGAGCGCATTTTGCCAGAAGCCGTCGCTGAGAAATGCTCGTTTGAGCGCATCTACTTCTCACGCGGTTCTGACGCCGACATCTACCGCGAGCGCAAAGAACTCGGACGCTATCTGACTGAACCGATCCTCGATGCTGTCGACCATGATTTTGACCACACCGTCGTATCCTTCATTCCCAACACGGCCGAAGTGGCTTTTATCGGCATGGTCGAAGGCATGACAGACGCGCTCCGCAACGAACAGAGCGCTGAAATCCTCGCACTGCAGCAACGCGATGAACTCACGGCCGAGACCCTCGCTGAGGTAATGGCCCGGCGCGTGCGTGTCGACAAGGTGGCCATCAAGGACATCAAACTGCGCACGTTTATTGCCGAGGGCGCCGACCGAAACGAGCTGGCGGCCCACGTCTACGACGTGACTTACGGCATTATCAACGACAATGTAGACAATCTCGTGGTAATCGACGACTCGATTGTGCGCGGCACCACTCTGCGCCAGTCCATTCTGACGATGCTCTCACGCCTGCGTCCTCGCAAAATAGTCATTGTCAGCTCGTCACCTCAGGTGCGCTATCCCGACTGCTACGGCATCGACATGAGCCACATGACCGAGTTCATTGCCTTCAAGGCCGCTGTCGAACTGCTGCGCGAGCGCGGCATGGCCGACGTAATCGACGAGACATATCGCCTCTGCATTGCGCGGCCCGACGAGCAAAACTGGGTGAAACGAATCTACGCCCCCTTTACCGACCGGGATATTTCGGCTAAAATCGCCGACATACTGACGCCGGCCGAGGTGAACTGCACAGTGGAAATAATATATCAGACGCTCGACGGGCTGCATCGGGCCATACCCAATCACTCGGGCGACTGGTATTTTTCAGGCAACTATCCTACACCCGGAGGCATCAGGCTTGCGAACCGCGCCTTTGCCGACTGGTATGAAACCCTGCCCGCCGCGCCCGAGGCGTAGCGGCAGGGAATCGGCCGGCGGCTTGCCGGGGCTACTTGCACGAAGAAGAGCCCGACGACTGCGCGAGTTTGTACTCACGCACGCCCTGAAACAGGCGCGTGGCAAACACAAAATCAGTCAGCGCCTTATTATCCGAACAATAAATATCGTTCGACGTGCCAATCCACTCGAGGTGACCCTTGTTCAGGAACACGATGTTCTCACCTATGCCCAACACGGAGTTCATGTCATGGGTGTTGATAATGGTGGTCATGTTATATTCGTGGGTAATGTCGCTGAGCAGTTCGTCGATCAGAATCGAGGTGCGCGGGTCGAGGCCCGAGTTAGGCTCGTCGCAAAAAAGATATTTCGGGTTGAGGGCAATGGCGCGGGCAATGGCCACACGCTTCTGCATGCCGCCGCTGAGTTCGGCGGGATATTTCCGGTCGGCACCCTTGAGGTTAACGCGCTCAAGGCAAAACAGGGCACGGTCGCGCATCTCGGCCTGAGTCATGTCTGAAAACATTACAAGCGGAAACATCACGTTGCCCAGCACGGTTTCGCTGTCGAAAAGCGCCGAGCCCTGAAAGAGCATGCCTATTTCCTTGCGCAGCTCCTTGCGCGACCTGGCATCCATGGTCATGACGTCGCGGCCGTCGAAAAGTATATGGCCGTGCTCGGGATTGACCAGGCCGACAATCGACTTCATCAGCACGGTTTTACCTGAACCGCTCTGGCCTATAATGAGATTCGTCTTGCCGGTATAGAACTTGCAAGAAACGTCGTGAAGAATGGTCTTGCCATCAAACGACTTGATAACGTTCTGTACTTCAATCATTGCAGGAGCAGTTTGGTCAGAATAACGTCAAAGAAAAGAATGAGAATCGAGGAGTTCACTACCGCGCGTGTCGACGCCTTGCCGACCTCGAGTGCGCCACCCTTGACATAATAGCCGAAAAATGATGATGTCGAAGTGATGATAACGCTGAAAACGAGGCCTTTGATGAGCGAATACCAGACGTACCACGGATTGAAGAATGCCTGCAGACCATAGGTAAACTTGCTGACCGAAATCATGTCGGTAAAGTAAGCTATGGCATAACCGCCCATAATCGAGGTGCCCATCGACAGAATAACGAGCACCGGAATAATCAGCAGAAAGCCTATCACCTTCGGCAGAATCAGGAAATTGGCCGAGTTGACACCCATTATGTCGAGAGCATCAATCTGTTCGGTAACACGCATTGTGCCGATTTCGGAAGCGATGTTCGAACCGACCTTGCCCGCAAGAATCAGGCAGAGAATCGACGACGAGAACTCCAGCAATATGATTTCGCGGGTAGTCAGTCCGACAGCATAGGCCGGAAGCAGCGGCGAGGTGATGTTGAGCTGCATCTGGATGGTGATGACCGCGCCAATGAACACCGAGATGATTATGACAAGCGGAATCGAGTCGATGCCGAGTTTGTAGATTTCGTTAATGGTGCGCTTGAAAAATTCCCTCCAGCGGTCTGGCACCGACAGGACCTTGCCCATCAATGTGCAGTACAGACCGAGGTCACGCATGGATTTCTCGATTATCACTTCGAAAGTAAACGGTTAATGGTTACGCAATTGTATATAAGACGGTAGAACTGTCAGTTCTTTTTGCGGATGCGGGAGTTGCCAGCCACCTTCACCACAGCCGGAAATCCGGCGCGCGAGCCGGGGTTGCCCGCCTTGGCAAGCGCTTCGCTGATGGCCGGAATGTCTGCAATGTCGTCACAGCCGCCGGCCGCCACGTAGTAGTCGGGGGTAGCGGTGCGGAAAATGTAGGCACCGGTGAATCCTGCTTCCTGAAGCCGCCTGCAAAGTGCCTTGGCATTGAACACCTGCGAGAAGGCATTGGCTACTACGGCATACTGCGGCATCGACGTCATGCTGTCAGGCCCCTGCTCGAGAGTGGCAAAAAGGGTTGTGACTTTAATCGTGTCGTTGCCTACAATCAGTTGCGACTGCCTGTCCTTGCGGTTTGCGGCAAGAAGGCGGCGCGTGTTTTCGTCGAGCCCGTCTTCATCGTCGACGCTCTGAGCGGACTTGGTTGTCTGATAGGCAGTACGATAGTTGGCCTCCGTGGTGCGGCACGAAGCAAGCCCCACGGAGACCAATGATAGAATAATCAGTGTTTTAGCGCAGTTCATTTGAGGCCAAGTTTTTTCTTGACGTCTTTGGGAATGGCGTTTTTGTGAACCATAAAGCTCATTGTCTTGCCCAGAAGATAGGGTTCCGAAACGTAGAAGTAGCCTTTATAAACCTGGTTCGTATCCCACGAGTTCTTGACCTTGTAGAACTTGTTGCCGAGCTGGTCGGTAGCGGTGCCTACAATGACCATGCCGTGGTCGTCGGTGGTTTCGTGGTTATCAAACATGCGCTGACGCTCCTCGGGGGTCACTTTGACTTCAACGAGGTCGGCAGGGCCGCTGAAACTGAAGGCTTCTTTTTCACGGTCGGCGTCGCTGAGCGCAACCCAACGGCTCAGCTCGGTGCCCTGCAGGTCAGCTTCGCTCTTCTTGGCGGGAAGCACTGCATAACCGTCGTTCCACTTGAATCCCTTTTCGCTCACGTCGGCAGCCCAGTTAATGGTGTAGCCCTGTTCGAGAGCATTGTCGATAATCTGCTTCATCACGTCGAGGGGAACGTTATAGTACTGCTCCCAGAGCCAGTTGTCGCACACCTCGAGGGCAAACGGCTTCCAGTAGGGGTGGTGGGTAAACGAAGTCAGGGGCACGAAGTCGTCAAAATCGAGGCCGAGCGATTCGGCATACGACTTGGGGGTATAGGTCTTGCCATTGTATTCAAATGTTTCAGGCACTTCGCCGAGATAGGCGTCCAGAATGCCTTCAAAGCCTTTTTCCCAGGCGGTCGAGGTTTTGGAGCTGCGGTTTACGGCCGACATATAGGCGGTAATCACGTTCGAGAGCTCGTTATGGTCATGTTTGGGCTCGCCATAGTTCAGACCGGCGTAAACCTCTTCGGGAATGGCGCCGTAGTTCTTCATCACATAGGCCACGTCGACAATGCTGCCGCCCTGGCTTACGTTGCCCTTGCCCTGAAGACGCACATAGCGGCGGGCCTTGTCGAGATAGCACTGGCGCACGGTAAACATCTCGCTCAGGTCAAGCGAGTCGCCCTTGAACTTGCGCACGGCGTCTTCGATAAAGCCGGTGCCGGCAAAGCTCCAGCATGTGCCTGATTTATTCTGGTCCTTGACCGAAGTCGAGGGTATGGTGATAACGTCGGTGAATACAAAACCCTTCGGTTCTGTCTTGGCCGAGTCGGCGGCTTCCTGGGCAAAACCGGTAAGGGCAAACGCCATCGCGGCCGCTGATGTCATAAGTTTGTTCATGTCGGTAAAATTTGATTATGAATGGTTTGATTTATTAGATTATTTGCTGTCGGGATCATTCCACAGCACCTGAATCTGGCCTATCGGCAACTCGCCGATCAACTTGACGGGAATGCGGGCTCCATCGGTGCGTATCCAGGCCCACATCGGAGCCGAAGAGTCCTTCATGCGCTCGGACGAGAAAGTAAAGTTGATTTTATAGCACTCATACTTGCGTCCGTTAAGCTTGATGGTTTCGATTCCCACATATTTAACGGCCAGACTCTCTATTTTTTTGCCGGAAAAGATGCTTGCACGCGCAATCGTGCCGGGCTTCATGTCGTCGAACGGCAGGCGGCGCACCAGGTAGTAGACGCTGAGCATGTCTGTGCCCGGCATCTTGGCCACGAGAGTCGTGTCGGTAACCGTGGTTTCACCCTTATTGTTGACTTTAAAGCGCTCGCAGTGGGCCGTCATGACGTCGCCGGCATAGGTGTAGCGGATTTCGTCATGGCGATAGTCGCCCCCTTCGTGAGTCGACTTTATGTAGAGCAGCGGAGCCATGTCGCCCAGGCGCATGCGCCCGCTCAGAGTGTCGCGAACCTGAAATATGCGGTCGGCCCAGGGTTGGGTACGCGCGGTCAGCAGCGCCGAATAGTGGTCGGAGCGCTTCTTGAGCATGAAACGCGCCGAACCGGCCTGCTTGTTGATAATGCCCCACTTGTAGGTGACGCGGTAGTTCAGGTTCTCGTCGGTATATTCGGGCACCGAACAGAAGGCCGCGACAGCTACGGCCAAGAGGGTCAGCAGTGTCAGCAGTCGTTGTTTCATATGTCGAAAGGCAAAGCGTTGCGCTGGGCTTGCTCGATGCGCTTGTTACGCCAGCAGTTGCGACACACGGCGATATAGCGGTCGTCGCCTCCGATTTCAACCTGGTCGCCTTCTTCAACCATGTCGCCGTTGGTGTCGATGCGCGCGTTGACAATGGTTTTGCGGCCGCAGGTGCAGGTACTCTTGATTTCGTCAATCGTGTCGGCAATCTCAAAGAGGCGTCGCGAGCCTTCGAACAGATGGGTGCGGAAATCGGTGCGCAGACCGTAGCAGATAACGTTGACGCCGTAGTCGTCGACCAGCCTTGCGAGCTGGTCGACCTGGTCGGCGGTCAGAAACTGCACCTCATCGATAAGAAACCAGTCGATGAGACATCCGGCCTTTTCGCATAGCTGCTGGGCCAGGATGTAGAGGTCTGTATCGGCCATAATCCACTCGCATTCGCGCTCAATGCCGATACGCGAGTGAATTACGTTGCGCTCTTCGCGCGTGTCGATAATCGGTTTGAGACACACATAGCGCATGCCTCGCTCCTCGAAGTTATAGGCCGTGGTGAGCAACAGGGCTGTTTTAGCCGAGCCCATGGTGCCGTAACGGAAATATAGCTTGCCCTTGCGTTCCATATCAGATAAGGGCGTTGCCGGTCATCTCCTTGGGCTGCGGCAAACCCATAATCTTCAGGATAGTCGGAGCAACGTCGGCCAGACGGCCGTCGGCTACTTTAGCGTCGGCGTTGGCGGTCACGTAAACACAGGGCACGGGGTTGAGCGAGTGGGCCGTGTTGGGCGAGCCGTCGGCGTTGATGGCATTGTCGGCATTACCGTGGTCGGCAATGATGATTGCCTCGTAGCCGGCCTCTTTGGCGGCCTCGATGGTCGACATCAGACACTCGTCGACTGCAACGACCGCTTTTTCGATGGCCTCGTAAACGCCGGTGTGGCCAACCATGTCGCCGTTGGCGTAGTTGACAACGATGAAGTCATATTTCTCCGAGCGGATGGCGTCGGTGAGCTTGTCGCAAACCTCGTAGGCGCTCATTTCGGGCTTCAGGTCGTAGGTTGCCACCTTGGGTGAGGGCACCAGAATGCGGTCTTCGTTGTTGTAAGGTTCCTCGCGTCCGCCGTTGAAGAAGAAGGTCACGTGGGCATACTTTTCGGTTTCGGCGATATGGAGTTGCTTCTTGCCTTCGTTGGCGAGATATTCGCCAAGAGTATTCGGCACATTCTCCTTGTTGAACAGGATGTGTACGCCCTTGAACGAGTCGTCGTAGGGGGTCATGCAGTAATATTGCAGGCCGGGAATCGTGTGCATGCCCTGCTCAGGCATGTCGTGCTGGGTCAGCACGGTGGTCATTTCCTTGGCGCGGTCATTGCGGTAGTTGAAGAAAATAACCACGTCGTTTTCCTTGATTGTGCCGTCGACCTTCGCATTCTTTATGGGCTTGATGAATTCGTCGGTCACGTCGTTGTCATAGCTCTGCTGCATTGCGGCGACCATGTCGTCGGCCGACTCGCCCACGCCATTGACCATCAGGTCATAGGCCACTTTTACACGCTCCCAGCGCTTGTCGCGGTCCATGGCATAGTAGCGGCCCACGATGTCGGCGATATGGCCGGCCGATTTTTCGCAGTGGGCCTGAAGCTGTTCAATGAAGCCCTTGCCGGAACGGGGGTCGGTGTCGCGGCCGTCCATGAAACAGTGGATATAGACTTTTTCAAGACCGTATTTTGCGGCAATGTCGCAGAGAGCGAACAGATGGTCAAAGCTCGAGTGCACGCCGCCGTTGCTGGTCAGGCCCATCAGATGGAGGCCGCAACCGGTGTTCTTGGCGGTTTCGAATGCGCTTTTGACCTCAGGATTGTCCATGATGGAGTTGTCGGCAATCGCCTTGTTGATTTTCACCAGGTCCTGATAAACGATGCGGCCGGCGCCGATGTTGAGGTGACCCACTTCCGAGTTGCCCATCTGACCGTCGGGCAAACCTACGTTTTCGCCCGACGCCTGAAGCTTCGAGTGAGGATATGTTTTAAGCAGAGAGTCCCAATAGGGTGTGGGAGTCTGATAAATAACGTCGCCTTTTGAGTGGTTACCGATACCCCACCCGTCGAGAATCACGAGCAATGCTTTACTTGCCATAATTTTACGAATATGATTTAGTTTATATTACTATATTTATAATCAGACTGCAAATATAGCAATTTTTCCCGACATCGCGCCCGACTTTAACAATTAACAACTCACCGGCTCCGGCCGCAGGGCTCAGGAAATGTTGAGTCGGAAGTAGTCGGCAAGGGCTTGCAGCGGCGACGAGTCGCGGAGCATCTGGTCAAGCACCTGGTTTTCTGTCCAGACGGCTGGCGAGTTGCCACCGTCGACCAGCTCGATATCGATGGTTATGCGGTCGTTTTTCAGCACGTCGCGCAGTCTTGCAAGCAGGTCGTAGAGATTGGCGGAAAGGATGTTGTGCTGCGCCTCGCTGCACACTCCTACAACAAAGCGGGTGCCGCCGGCGCGGCGAGGCAGATATGAGCGCAGAATGTTATTGAGCGCCACTTCGGCAGGTCGGAGCGACGCACAGTCGGCCCAGGCCAGCGCAAGGTCATCGTCGCTGAAGGCGGTTTCGCGCGTGGCGGTTTCAGCGGCCGTTTCGTTGGGACGTGCATCCTCGGCCGCTGCAGGGCGGCCGGCATTGACGACCGACGACGGACGTATCGATATCCGCGGCCCGAGTTCAACACGGCCGGATGCAGACGCTTTTGGCGCATGTGGCGCAGGGCGCGGCGCCTGGCTGACCGCAGGTTGCGGGCGGGGCGGCGCAACGGGCGCAGGCGCAGATGCGGCAACGGAGGCCGGGTTTGGCGCCGGAGCAGGCGCAACCTGAGCGGCCGAGACTCCGGGGCCGGCAGCGATAGGCTTCAGTTTCTGCCCCTCTCCGTCGCTGCCGTCATTGGGGGAGGGGCTGTCCGCTTGGCACAGTTTTATCAGCGTCAGTTCGACGAGAAACTGCTTGTTGGCCGCCGTGCGGTAATTCATATCGGCCATATTGCATAGCTCCATGGCCTTGTAGAGCATCCGCGGCGTACACTTTGCCGCCAGTTCGGCCATGTGCTTGCGATGACTGTCGTCGGTTTCAAGGAGCTCGATTGTTTTCGGGTCGCGCGCAACGACCAGGTCACGGAAGTAATCGCCCAGCCCGGCAAGAAAAAAATGATTGTTAAAGCCCTTGTCGCGTATTTCTTTGTAAATCAGCAATGCGTCGGGCACATTTCCGCTCAGAAACGTTTCAAGCAGACGGTTATAGTAGGCCGAATCGAGCACGTTGAGATTCTCGATTGTCGACTGATATGTAATCTCGTTCATGCTCGAGGCGGCTACCTGGTCAAAAATCGACAGGGCGTCGCGCATGGCGCCGTCGGCCTTGCGGGCAATGACGTTGAGGGCCGCCGGCTCGGCTGTGATACCTTCGTTGGAGGCCACATAGCTCAGGTGGTCGACCATGTCGGCAATGGAGATGCGGTTGAAGTCGTAGATCTGACAGCGCGACAGTATGGTCGGGATTACCTTGTGCTTTTCAGTAGTGGCGAGGATAAAGACGACATACGACGGAGGCTCTTCGAGGGTTTTGAGAAACGCGTTGAACGCTGCCGACGAGAGCATATGTACCTCGTCGACGATAAACACTCGATAGCGCCCGTCGGTCGGGGGCACCTGCACCTGGTCCTGCAGCGCGCGTATATCCTCGACGCCGTTATTGCTCGCGGCATCAAGCTCAATGATATTCAGCGAGCGGTTTTCGTTGAACTGCCGGCACGATTCGCACTCGTTGCACGCCTCGCCGTCGGCGGTACGGTTGGTGCAGTTGATTGTTTTGGCAAAGATTCGCGCACACGAGGTTTTGCCGACACCTCGCGAGCCGCAAAACAGATATGCGTGAGCTAGACGATCGCTCGTAATGGCGTTTTTCAGCGTAGTCGCAAGCGCTTTCTGCCCGACTACCGATGCGAAGGTCGAGGGCCGGTATTTGCGCGCCGATACCAGATAGTGTTCCATATGGCAAAGTTACGCTTTTCGCCCCACCCAACCAAATTTTTCCGTCGGAATTATTTCGGCGACAAGTCGAGGTGATAGCGCACGCGCACCATCAGATAGCGGGGAATCGTGTTCGACCACGACTCGGTTCGGTCCAGGGCGTTGACATAGTAGTTGACCGACTTTATCTGCTGCAGCAGGTCGTAGGCATCGATTATGAAGGTCAGCTTCGGCCGGGCCCAGTGCCACGAGCCCGACACATTCCAGATGTATTCGCCCGCATTGAGCCGCTCGTCGCTGTAGCCGAAACGCCTGTAGTAGTTAAGAGTCGACACTATGCTGAAATTTTCGGGCAGACCGAGCATCAGCCTGACGTTCAGGTTAATATCGGCTGCGCTAAAAGGCTGATAGTCAGCCGCGTCGCCGCTGTAGCGGTTAAGGGTTCCGCTATAGCCGATGCTCAGGTCATTGTTCTTGCCGAACGTTAATGCGAGCGATGCGGCGCTGTTGAGCGAACGGTTGTAGACAAACGAGCGCTCGGGCATCCCCGCGGCATCGGAGGTCGTGGAGGTAATCATGTCGATTGAGCGGGTATCGCCGCCCGCAACCGAAATCGAGCCGGTAAGTATTCGGGCCAACCGGTTTTTCCAGCTTTTTATCCGGCCGTCAGAGCTCCATCGAAGCGACATGCTCCGGTAGCCGTCGACGTTATACATAGTCGAAGTCCTTACACCGGTGAGCGGGTTATAGAGGGTTCCGCGCGTAATCCGATTGTCGATAAACGTGTAGCTGAAGTCCAGCCTGTGATTCTGAATGCGGCGCAAGGCGTGGCGCCCGAACTGCAGTCTCGCCCCCGCGTGGTGGCTATACGCGTTGCGCAGGTTCGGGTTGCCCCTGAAAATGTTGAGCGGGTCGGTGGTGTTTTCAGTATTGATGATGTTATTCATTGCGAACAGCAAGGGCGATGAGGTCCAGTCGAGCGAAATAAAATAATGCCGGTCGGCCTCGCAGCTCTCAATCGCATAGCTGAAATAGCCGCTGATTTGCGGCATCACAAAGTCGCGCACGGCCAGGGTGTCAAATCCGGCACACATGTAGCGATAGTTACGGTTCAGCAGCCTCAGGGTCGGATACACGCCGTAACCTACCGAGCCCAAGGCACCCTCATCGTCAATGTCGCTCCGTCCGAATTTGCCGCTTGTACAAAACTCTATGCGGTGGTCATTGCTCCAGTATCGGGTGCTGTTGCTGTTCTGCAGGTCGCGCACCGGCTCGAGCTCGCCGTCGGGCGGTATCATGCCGAATTTCAGGCTTTCGGCGTCGGCATCGGCCATCTCGCCGACCATGAAGCGGGCATAGGTTCCTACCTCCCGGTCGCGGCCGTAATAATAGCGCAGCGACAGGGTGTGGCGGTTTCTGAGGTTCACCTCATAGGCCGCCGACGCGTTGGCATATGAGTAACTTGCCGGATGGCGGCGCGTGTAGGCATAGGTGTCGTTGGCGGGCAAGGGGTCGGCGCCATAGTTTATCACATAGCGGTTGAAATCGTTGCCGGTCGACCCGGAGCAGCTGCCTTCGGCATTGATGCTGATATTATGCTTGAACTTGCGCGTTCCCTTAAGCCTGACGACAAGATTGCCGGCAAGCGTGGCGTTGAAGGCGGTAGAGTTGCTCTTGGTGCGGCTCAGACTCCGGTTGATGATATGGCGCACAATGCGGTCGGGGTCGCGCGAGTAGATTGCCTCGATATCCTCGGCCGTGAGGCGTCCGATGTCTTCGCCCAGGGCAAGCGACTCGCTGTCGCCTTCGCTGTTGTGGCGGCTATAGCTGACCGTGGGTATCACGCTGTAATAGACCCTGGCGCTGTTGCCGCTGATGGTGTGATGCGTATTTATACCGAAGTTTTTATGGCGGGCGTTGTTGAAGGAATGTTCAAACGTGTTGCCCGACGGCAGGAAGTTGGTGCGCACGCTGCCGCTGCGGTTTGTGGCGTCTGACGAGTTGACGGCCACGGTGCCGTTCATCTTGAATTTGCCGCCCGTCGCATCGTATTGATACGACAGGCCGCCCGACAGATACGACGCCTCGCGGCTGCCTGCGCGCCCCATACTCCAGACGTCTTCGCGCCCGGGGTCGTCGCTGTTCGAGAGGTTGTTGGCGTTGAAAAACGCCGAAATTGCCATATTTTTGGTGAACCCGAGCAGAAAGGCGCGCCCCAGATAGCGGTTGTCGGTGCCATAGCCGGCGTCGATGTTCACCCACTTGCCTATCGAATATTCCCTTTTCAGGTTCACGTCCATGACCAGCGGCTTCTGCCCGTCGGCGGTCAGGGCGGAACTGTAGCCCAGAAATTTTTCCATCTCGGGAGTCAGGTCATAGACCTTGATTTTCTTTACCGTATAGGCCCCGAGGTTCTTCATCAGCGTCTGAGGCGAGCCGTCAAAGAGCTTGCGCCCGTCGAGCTGCAAGCTCTGCACCTTGCGGCCGTTGCAGAAAATCTGGCCGTTGCGGTCAATCGTCACGCCGTCGAGCTGCCTGATGAGCGCGTCGAGCATCGACCCTTCGGGCAGCGCAAAGGCGTCGGCATTGTAGACCAGCGTGTCGCCCTTGTAATAGAGCTTGATGCGCGTAGCCTCGACCGTTACTTCATTGAGCTGCCTGGGCGCTTTCAGCAGGCCGATTTCGCCGAGCGATATTATGTCGTAGTTCTGCGACTCTTTCAGCACCGTTACCGGCACCACCCTCATGTTGTAGCCGCTGCGCTCGATGAAGAGGTTATAGGTCGTGTCGGTCTTTTTGACCGGCAGACGCACAACCATTTTGTCGCGGTTCAAGATGTCTCCATCCATGCTTGGATAGCCCTCGGCCACGAGCGCGGAGTCGCCGGGCAGAAACGCCATCACCTCAACGTCCGTGAGAATCTTGCGGGTAACAGAGTCCACCGGCAGAAGGTTGACGCCGACCTCGTCGGCGCGCCCGACAAAGGAACACACCGCTACGGCAATACCCGCAAAAACAAGAGAGAGGCGGCGAAAAAGCATAATGAATCGAGCTTGAAAATGTGAGCGGAGCGTTGTCGGTATTATTCAAAAATGCCGTGCTTTTCCAAATAGAGCTCCCTATCCTCTTCCTGGAGCTTCCAGAAAGTGTGGTTGCGGCTGTTGATGCTCTTGCGCGTTTTAAGTTTCAGGGTGTCGCCGGCAATCTCGACCGCCTCAAACATCGGAGCCGGTATGGAATCAAAATCCGCCTTGGCCGCACTCTTTCCGTTGATCAGATAAGTAGTGACATTCGGGGCAAGCGCCTGCAACACCCGGCGATGAGTCGTTTGAATGGCTTTGACATATGGAAAAACAATGCCGTCAAGATCTAACGAACGGCCTTCAAACTTAACGTCTGCCTCGGCCGTAATGAAGTTGCCGTGCGTCACGACGTCGGAACTCAAATCAGCACCCAAAATCACAAAAGCGTTCGTTCCGTCATAATCGCTTTTGTAATCCGGGTCGGGCAACGCGACCGGTTCGGTGACAATAGGCACGGTGCGCGTGCTTCCCTCATACACAAACTCGTCGGCCGGCTTACTCGCCTTGGCATTCGCAGTAACGCCAAGCATCATAACCGCCGCAACGGTCAGACTAACATAACGAATAGCTTTCATATCTTTTTTCCACAAAGATACGCAAAAAAGCCGTTTCCACAAAAAACAACACCCCGAGTCTCGATATTTAACACTAATTAACGCCATTTCATGCTACATCTTGCATTTTATGCATCTTCCTTAAATTTTTTATTATCCATATTGTTTTTCATGTATCAACATTTATAAAAATAATATTATGAGAGAGATTATAACAGAGGCGAAGAAGCTACTACGAGACAAGTATTCTGCTACAACAATGACATCCAAATATATCAAATTATTCAATTCGCTGCTGCAAGCCGATGCTATCAATACGCGAGCAAGGCTCATTGTTAATGACGGCGGCAAAGGAGGGAGGCCAGGCGAGACACGGGCCTGATGTGGACGCTGGCTGCCAGGGTCGTCTTGTTAAGGAATATTATGCTCGAGTGGAGCACCACGGCGAGCAGTCCGCCCAGGTCGGCAACTCCGTTGATATTATCGAGCGGAATCGAGCGGAAGGGCGACGCTTCGTCAACCGTGGTGAACACGATATTCTCGCCGTCGAGCTCCAGGCCCCGCTGCTCGACTATCATGTCGGCAAGCAGGTAGAGGCAGCGCTCGTCGAGCGTCGACGGCCGGCGGCCAAAACGCTTGTAAAGCGATTTGATTATCTGACTGTCAGTTGTCATTATGCGTTAATAACGTTGATGGAGCTTAAAGTATTGTGGCGGCGCGTCGGTTTTAAAGGCGACGACGCAGACATTCGGGACACCAGTGGCCGCCGAGCAGCACCAGCGCGGGCGAACCGCTGAAGCGCGCTCCGCAGCCACACTGCCACTGGAGCGGAGTGGAAAGGTCGCCGCGCGTCATTGATTCCGACAGGCACTTGCCGCCATGGTGAGCGGCCTTGGCGCGCATGTCGTCGATGTCGAGTTCGCTCAGCGGCTTCGACTCGTCATAGCCGTGGTTCAGAATCAGATGCCCCTCGGGCAGACGACGCCCACGAGGCTCGTCGAGCGGATAATTCTCGAGATCGGGAATCTGCTCGCTCCAGCCCGGAATGCGGCTCCACTGCTCGCGCGAGCCGAAGTGGGCCTTGATGCGTTTTTCGTCGTTGTGTTTCAGCCACCAGAGCGTGCCGAGCGTTTTGCGGCGGGCCACCATTTTCATGCCCGCCTTAATCAGAAACGCCGGTGCAAGCGGGGCCAGGCGGAAATACCAGGGCGTTATGCGGCGCATGCGCACGAAATAATCGTCGCAGCTCTCGCCGCTGCGAAAGTGGAGCATCTCGTCCAGACGATCGGAGTCGAGATACCACTGTCCGTGAAAATTATCGGTAGCGAACCAGTCGGCATTGAAAACCTTGTGAGGCGGCGGGCAACCGAGCGCCTTGAGCAGCATTTTTTCAAACTCATAGTTGGTCAGGCGGTAGCTCGGGCCGGAGCCGATGTTATAAAAGCGGTTCCAGAGCGCATCGGGCACCCATTCTTCACAGATATTGGCCATCAGTCGGCCGGAGTCTTCATCAGTGGCCCACTCGAGCATTCCGCGCAGGGGCACGTGAAACGAAATCGGGTCAGACCCTTTCAGCAACAATCCCGGATAAAGAATACCCGTCTGGCGCAACACGACCCAGTGCTTCAGGCCTGAATCGACTATGGCTCGCTCGGCCTCAACTTTCGACACGGCATAGGCGTCGCCGGGCGAGGGCACCAGCGGGTCGCCCGTGCGCCCCCAGTGATAAGGAGGACGACGGTCGCCCAGCTCGGCCACCGAGCCGATATAGACCACCTTGGCCGAATCGGCTTTCGAGCCTTCGAGAACGGCCCTGGCCACGTTTTGCGAGGCCAGCAGGTTGACCTTGAGAGTCTTTTGAGGATGCCAGTCGGCGGCGGGCGACACCATGCCGCCCATGTGGAGCACATAGTCGGCATCGCCGGCGGCACGCTTCACGTCGTCGAGACTGCAAAGATCGCCCCACACCACCCTGAATCCGTCAAGCCCCATGAACGGCTTGAGTTTCTTTTCATTTCGTTTGCCGGGCCGGGCCAGAACTGTTATGTCGAACCTATCGGCGCGCGGCGCCATTTCGCGCAGCGTCGCCATGCCCATGGTTCCGGTAGCACCGGTGATGCAGACTCTCTTTTTCATAGATGAATGGATATTGTTGGCTTGAATGAGCGCAAAATTACGAATAAATTTCGATTATTTTCGCTAAATTTGTGCCCTACATAAATTATGAACCGCAATGAAACAGAATAATGAAACCCCGGTGCTGCTGCTCACCGGCTACCTTGGCAGCGGCAAAACCACCCTGCTCAATGAAATTCTTGCCAACCGACGCGGAATCCGTTTCGCAGTCATAGTCAACGACATCGGCGAAGTCAACATCGACGCCGACCTGATTCAGAAGGGAGGCATTGTCGGCAAGGACGACAGCGACGGCGACCTCATTGCGCTGCAAAACGGCTGCATCTGCTGCTCGCTCCAAACCGACTTGATGAAACAGCTTGCCGACCTCATCGCCACCGGCAAGTTTGACTATATTGTAATCGAGGCGAGCGGCATCTGCGAACCAGCCCCAATAGCGCAAACCATCTGCGCCATGGCCGACCCTGCCGGCGAATATGCCGCCGCCGGAACGCCACGCCTCGACTGCATATGCACGGTGGTCGACGCCCTGCGCATGGCCAGCGAATTCGGATGCGGCGAAAACCTCAAGTCATTCGACCGCGACGATGACGACATCGAAAACCTCGTAATACAGCAGGTAGAGTTCTGCAACATCATTATTCTCAACAAGATTTCAGAAGTCAGCCGCGAAGAGGCAGGCCGGGTAAAAGCTGTTATCCGCGCCCTGCAGCCCAAAGCAAAAATCATTGAAACCGACTACTGCAAGGTTGAACTCAACGAGATTATCAACACCGGCATGTTCAACTTCGAAAAAGTTGCCACATCGGCCACCTGGGTGCGCGAAATCGAAGGTCACGACGACGAACACGAACATGAGCATGAGCATCATCATGAGCATGAGCATGAACACCATCATGAACATGAACATGAACACGATCACCATCATGAACACCAGCACCACCACGGCCATGGCGAACACTGCCACTGCCATGAATGCGAGGAGCATCACGCCCACATGCACTACGGCATCGAAACGTTCCTCTACTTCAGACGCAAACCATTAGACCTTAACAAATTTGACTATTTCGTTGGCAAACACTGGCCGGCAACTGTGATTCGCTGCAAGGGCCTATGCTACTTCTCCAATAACCGCGACATGTGTTACCTGTTCGAGCAGGCCGGAGTGCAGAAAAATCTCAAATCAGCCGGCTACTGGTTTGCCACCGCTCCCGCCGAGGAACTGGAAGTAATGATGGCCCGCGACCCTCAGCTGCGTCGCGACTGGGACGACGAATATGGCGACCGCATGGTCAAACTCGTCTTCATTGGCCAACACCTCGACAAAGACGCAATAATCAAGGGGCTCGACAACTGCCTCGCCGACAATTGAAACGCCCCGCCCAGCCCCGTAGGCCATCATGCAAAAACCCGAACCCCTTAAAAACGGCGACACAGTAGCGCTACTCAGCCCGGCGTCGGCTATCGACCCCGAGCTGATCGACGGCGCTGCCATGGCGCTGCGCGCCCAAGGATTCGAGCCGCTGGTCATGCCCCACGCCAAAGGGCGTAGCGGCTCCTTTGCAGGCACAGCAGCCGAACGCCTTGCCGACCTCAACACCGCGCTGGCTAACCGGGCGGTCAAGGCCATTATCTGCGGCCGCGGCGGCTACGGAGCCGTGCACCTGCTCGACCGCTGCAAGCCGGAGCGCCCCGTATGGCTGGCCGGATTCAGCGACATCTCGGCCCTCCACGCCCTATGGCACCGCAGCGGCTACTGCTCGATTCACAGTTCCATGGCCAAGGAGCTGACACACAGACTGTGCAGCAACAACGAGGCCAACAGCCGCCTGTTTGAAATTCTCCGCACCGGACGCATGCCCGCAATCGAATTCGGCCCCCACGCGCTGAACCGTTGCGGCCATGCACGCGGCAACCTGCTTGGCGGCAACCTCGCCGTGCTCGACGGCCTTGTCGGCACACCGTTCAACCTCATCACCCCCGGCTCGATTCTCGTCATCGAAGACATAGGCGAAGCCATCTATAAGGTGGAGCGAATGCTCATGAGGCTACGGCTTGCGGGCATCCTGCAGCAGCTGGGGGGCATGGTTGTAGGCCGGTTCACCGACTACAGGCCGAGCAACGACTGGGCCGACATGTACCCGATGATAGCCGGCGTGCTCGCCGACCTGCCGTTCCCGGTGGCCTTCAACGCCCCAATTGGCCACATCGACGACAACCTCCCCTTTATCGAGGGGGCGACAGTTGACCTCAGCGTCACGCCCGAAGGCTCAAAAATCACAGAAATCTGAGCAAAAAGTTGCGAACCACGGGATTTATGTGTAAATTTGTAGCGTAAAAAGATTGAATTCATTACACAACTCACGTTCTACTTAAATGAAAGCTATTGAAGTAATCGACGACCTGCGCCGACGTTTTCCCAACGAGCCCGAATACATTCAGGCCGTTGAAGAGGTTCTGACCTCAATCGAAGAGACCTACAACGCCCACCCTGAATTCGAACGCTACAATCTGATTGAGCGACTGTGCATTCCCGACCGCATATTCTCGTTCAGAGTGTCGTGGGTCGACGACTCGGGCCGAGTCCGCACCAATATGGGCTACCGCATTCAGCACAACAACGCTATAGGCCCCTACAAAGGCGGCATCCGCTTCCACTCGTCGGTTAACCAGTCGATTTTAAAATTCCTTGCATTTGAACAGACTTTCAAAAACTCGCTGACCACCCTCGCCATGGGCGGCGCCAAAGGCGGCTCAGACTTCTCGCCGCGCGGCAAAAGCGACATGGAGGTGATGCGTTTTTGCCAGGCATTCATCGCGGAGCTCTGGCGCCAGATCGGCCCTGACACCGACGTGCCCGCAGGCGACATAGGCGTCGGCGGCCGCGAGGTCGGCTATATGTATGGCTACTATAAGAAGATGGCCCGCGAATTCACAGGCACGTTTACCGGCAAAGGTCGCGAATTCGGCGGCTCGCTCATTCGCCCCGAGGCAACCGGCTTCGGCAACTGCTACTTCCTGCTCAATATGCTCGCCACCCGCAACATCGACATCAAGGGCAAGCGTGTGGCCATTTCCGGCTCGGGCAACGTTGCTACCTACACGGCCCTCAAGCTGATGCAGCTCGGCGCAAAGGTAGTGAGCATGAGCGACTCCGACGGCAGCATATATGCCCCTGAAGGCCTCTCTGACACTGAACTGCAATTCATATTCGAACTTAAAAACGTGATGCGCGGCCGCATCCGCGAAGCCGCCGAGGAGTTTCCGGCCACAATCGAATATCGCGCAGGCGAGCGCCCCTGGCAGTTCGCCAAATGCGACATCGCCATGCCCTCGGCCACTCAGAACGAACTCGACGGCGACGACGCCCGCGCCCTGCTCGCCCAAGGCGTCATTGCCGTCAGCGAAGGCGCCAACATGCCCTCTACTCCCGAGGCCGTCAAGGAATTCCTCAATGCCCGAATTCTCTATGCACCCGGCAAGGCGGCCAACGCAGGCGGCGTGGCTGTCAGCGGACTCGAAATGGCCCAGAATTCACAAAAACTCAGCTGGAGCGCCGAAGAGGTCGACCGCAAGCTGCGCGACATCATGAGCCGGATTCACTCTTCGTGTGTGGAGTTCGGCACTGAGGCCGACGGATTTGTCAACTATGTAAAGGGCGCCAACGTAGCCGGATTCATGAAAGTGGCACGCGCCATGATGGCCCAGGGCGTTGTGTAAAAAATAAATTTCCGCGAAAAAATTGCAAAAAAGTTTGCACAATTCAAAAACTCTCGCTAACTTTGCAGCGCAATTCCGAAACATCGGCAATTAGCGAGAGTACATTGCTTCAGTAGCTCAGTTGGTT
>DKUN01000016.1:121657-134856 GCA_002490725.1 Porphyromonadaceae bacterium UBA7203
GTTCAAGCCCATCTTGAAGCGCCAGACAGCCGGATTTGCGCAAGCGAACCCGGCTGTTTCGGTTTTTTAAACACTCCCTAACGGAATTATGAAACGACGTTTTGCCGCGGCTATGACAGCCGCCCATATTGCCGCAGCCGCCGCGGCATGCACATCGGCCCTTATCGGCGCCAATCTGACCCGCAGCGGAAACGCGCTGCTCTGGAAACACCGCGACTCGGGTTTCGAGCAGAATTTCATTGAGCGCGTGGCCCGGACCGACTCAACCGCCGGCTATGTAGCGCTGTTCAACGGCGGCGACTCGCTGCTGGTTGAAGCATGGGCCGGCTTCAACGACCGCAACTTCGCCATAATGAACACCGCCTCCTATAACCTCGCGCCCGACACCGCACACATCAAGGACCGCGAGGGACTCATCATATCCGAGGCCCTGCGCCGATGCTCGTCGGTCAACGACTTTGCGCGCATGCTCGATTCGCTGCCGCGGCCGCTCGGCGTCCAGGCCAACTTCGGTGTAATCGACGGCAGCGGCAACGGTGCTTATTTCGAAACCGACGATTACAGCTATCGGCGCTACGAGCTCAAGGCCGACTCGCTGCTGGTGCGCACCAACTTTTCATGTTCAGGCACCTGCGGCCCGGGGCTGGGGCATGTGCGCTACGACAATGCCCTGAATCTGTTCGCCCCCCACATCGTCGCGGGCGACTTCACGCCACGGCTGCTGACCGACACCATATCGCGCTCATTCTACCACAGCGGCAACCGCTATGACGCCATGGCCGAAGGCCTCCCCGAAGTCGAAGACCTCGACCTGATTCCGCGCCGGTCAACGTCGGCCAGTATCGTCGTTGAGATGGCGCCCGAACCTGTAATGTGGGTAATTCTCGGCTATCCACCGCTGTCGAAAGCCGCTCCGGTTACGATGCGCCACATTCCCGAAGAGATGCGCCCCACCCTTCCGGGCGCCATCAGCGAACTGAGCGACCGCAACGTGAAACTGCGCCGCCGGGTCATACGTAAACGCGGCAACCGCTGGATAGTCGACCTGCGGCAATTGCGCCGGTTGCAGCAAAAAAGCGGACTCTGAGGAGCCCGCTTTTTATTATTTATCGAGAAGCAACCGCCGTCGCTTACTTGATGAACTGCTTGCGACCGTTGACAATGTAGATGCCGCGGCCGGGCTTGGTAACCCTGATGCCCTGAAGGTTATAAACCTCGTTCGACGAGGGCTTCACTACCTCGGTCTCGCCGATGCCTCCGAAATCTGAGAATTCAGCCGAGTCGCAGCCGAACATGTACACGCCGTTGGCCGGCAGAGTAACCTCTATGGCAGCATCGATATCGATAGCCTTAGCGGTTTCAAGTCCCGCAAGGTCAGCCTGATCGTCAAAGGGTTTGTAAAGCTCTACAGTGCCGGTGAGATAGTCGGGAATGTCGAACGCCTCGCGCAGGGTGCCGCTGAATGCGGTAGGCACGCCGTTGGGGTTGCGCAGGGTCAGCACGGCACGCTTGCCGTTCCATGCGGCCCAGCCGTAGACGTCGCCGTTACCGGTAGCCTCGTCGCAGGGATTGCCGCCAACCCAGTGAATGTCGGGCAACACATCGGCATTCTCCTCGTGCCACTTGATCAGGGCCGCGATTTCGCCCCAAAGCTGGCCGGCCTCGCCGTTGCCGTCGGCATACGACTTGTTGAGCAGCTCATAGTCGGCATAGAGCTCAATCATGCCCGAGCCGCAGGCAAAGGCGCAACGCAGTTCGTTGCTGATGCTGCGATACGACATGTCTCTGCTGACGTTGCCGAACTTGGTCAGAATGAAACCGTGGGTCATCAGCGTATTGATCGGGCAAATCGGCGAGCGCTGCACAAAGTTCTGATACACCAGGCGGTCGCGATAGGTAATCCAGCGTTCACGGTCGTTACATGAGGCCTGACTGCCCTTGGCCGCAACAACGCCCCAGTCGTTTTCCTGGCGCCACACGGCGTCGGTATAGCGGAACCAGAAGGGCGAGGCCCATGTGCCCACGGTCGTGTTGAGGAAAATGTCGGGCTTGATTTCGCGTACATCCTGCTCGAGCTGAATGATACCCTCGGCCTTTTCTATGCCGGCAGCACCGCCGTCGGGGCCTACCGATGTCCACTGGGCCGAAATGCCGTCGAACTTGAAGAAGCGGAAGTCATAGTCGTTAACAAGATTTGAGCATGCATCGAGGAATACTTTGTAGTACTCGGGATTACCCAGTGTCATGCCGCCTCTGGAGGCCCAGTAGTCGCGACGGGCATTACCCGACGCACCATAGCCGCCCACCGGACCGAGCCATGCGCCGATGCCCGTGTTCATTTCGCGGGCCACGTCGTCAACCTCGCTGAACCCGTTGGGGAAGTTGGGATTGAAAGTCCAGGTGCCGTAGCTGTCCCAGCCGTCATCCCACACCAGCGCCTGGATGTTGGCGCCATGTTTCTTGTAGAGGTTCTCGTTCCACTGGCCGGCAACGCGCACGCAATCGTCAATTGTCATGTGGTTGGCATAGGTCGGTGAGTTGTTGCGGTCGATGTTGAGCTCATACCAACTGTTATAGTGCGGGAAACTGCGCCAGGGCACGGCACGCTCGCGCTCGCTATAGGCCAGGAATGAGCGGCGTGCCTGACCGGGGGCCACAAGGCCGACAACAGAGCTGATTTTCCAGGTGCGGCCCGGTTTAAGAGAAGTCGGACGCTCCCACACGCCGGTCATAAGCACCTCGGCAGGAATCACCGTTTCAGGCAACTCCGATGCTGCAGGCACGCTCACTTCGGTGCTGAAACTGATATTGCCCGAGCTCTCGATGGTTTCGGTGCGCGTTTCAATAAAGTAGCGTATAATGTAGATTCCGGCCTCGGGAACATTGAGCGTATAAGTGTTATCCTGCTTCAGATTGCCGGTGTAGCCGTAATGATAGTCGGAGGCAACGACATTGCCTTCAAGGTCTGTCAGGTCCACACCTGCAATGTTCAGGCGGTGGCTTCCCGATGCATACTGGAAGGTCACGACCGTATTGCCGGCACTGGCAAATTTCACATAGCCCGCCGTGGCCGAAATCTGCGATGCCGTATAGCCGAGAGCCGTCACGCCGGCGGGCATTACGGTCGGAGTCCAGTCAAACGAGGTCTTGGTCCACGACGTCAGCGAGAAATCGGAATCAACCGCCGACCCGCCGCCGCAACTGTTGAGACCCATAGGCGACTCGACGCCGGCAAATATCTTGTCGGAGAGCAGAAGTGCGCCGCGGGTGTTACCGACAACCGAGGGCATTCCTGCGGTTCCGGTCATGACAGTATAAGTCATCGGAGTAATGCTGCTCATCGGAGTTTCGACCGAGCTCGAAAGCTCAAGCTCCGTGCGCAGGTAATGGGAGCCGTCGCGAAGCAGTGCGCGCCAGACCACCGTGAGGTCATCTTTAGTAAAAGTGGTTTCAATGGCATGGCCGGGAATGTGTTCCGAACCGCGCGCAGCCGCCGGATTGTCGGTCAGCCCGATGGTTCTGACTTCGCCCATCGCCATTTCCGACGATGTAAACGTGGTGTTATTTCCGAGCGTAACCGCAAAGAGCTCGCTGCCCGGTTTGAGTCCGAGAGCTTCGCAACCGTTAAATTTCAGTTTACCGTCAACGATGGCAAATCCGGCCGAGAGCAGATCATTAGAGAGCGTATAGACTCCGTTACTTTCACTTGCAGATGCGATGCCGGCCTGCTGTTGCTGTGGGAACACCACCGCCTGAGCCGATGTCGTCTGAGCGCATGCCCAGGCACAACCTGCAGCTATCAGGAGCCAACGGCGAACACTGTTTTCAATCTTCATTATTTGCATGGTTTATTTAAGTTATTACTCACGGCAAAGATAAATATTTTTAACAAAAATACAAAATTTTCAAATTGGAGGATATCGAATGTTAACTTGAATATGTCACTTATAAAACAGCAACACAAAAGTTAAACTGTGTTAACTTTCATCAAAGAATTATTGAGCAGTAATTATTTTGCCGTAAATTTACAAAAAAATTTACCCTTAAATCTATCTAAAAACAGGTTTATATGTTCAAACCAATTTTATGCGGAGTTTTGTCAGCATTTGCACTGACAGCCCCGGCACAAAACTTCTCCCTGATAAACCAGTCATTGGCCAACCCTGACAACGAGCCGGCACCTGTACACCCTATACCCCACGACCGTCAGGTAAAATGGAACGAAACAGAATTTTACGCCTTCTTCCACTATGGCATGAACACGTTCACCGGACTTGAGTGGGGCAACGGCGACGAAGACGAAGCACGCTACGCTCCGACGGCTGAACCGAACCCGCGTCAGTGGCTGGCAGCGGCCAAGGCGGCCGGCATGAAAGGCGGCATCGCAGTGGTGAAGCACCACGACGGCTTCTGCCTGTGGCCCACTGAAACCACCACCCACAATTGCACCCGTGGCAGCGGCCCGTACGCAGCGACCAACATTCCCGAGAAGTTTGCCGAAGCGGCTCGCGAACTCGACTTGAAATATGGCTTCTACATATCGCCCTGGGATCGCAACTCCGCCCACTACGGCCGCGACACTTACGTGCGCGAAGTGTTCCTGCGCCAATGCGCCGAAATCGCCCAATATGGCGACGACCAGTTTGAAATGTGGTTCGACGGAGCCAACGGCGGCAGCGGCTACTATGGCGGCGAGGGCGGCAACCGCTCAATCGACGCCAGCACATATTACGACATTCCCAACCTCCGCGACTCAATCCACAAAGTCATGCCCGACTGCGTAATGTGGGGCGTTGGCGGCGAAGCCCGCTGGATCGGCAACGAGGCCGGATGGGCAGGCGAAAAGAACTGGTGCTACGGCAGCGGCACTTCTGGTAACGAAGATGCATATGAATGGAATGCCGGCGAATCTGACGCCAAGGCAACCAACCGAGGCTGGTTCTGGCACGAAGGCGAAGGCGTTCTCTCAGCCGCACGTCTATGGCAGATGTATATGGAGACCGTGGGTCGCAACGCCACATTAATTCTTAACCTGCCTCCCGACCAGAGCGGCTCGCTTCCCGAAGCCACCGTTAACCGCATGACCGAACTCGGCGAACTGCTGAAGCAGCGCGTCGGCGACGACAAAGACATAGCACCCCTGGCCACCGTCACCGCCAGCGAAACCCGCGCTTCAGGCGCCAACCGCACATATGTGGCCACCAACGTCAACGACGGCGACAAGAACACCTATTGGGCCACAAGCGACGGGGTTACCGACGCGACCCTCACGTTCATGTTCCCCGAGACCAAAAACGTGCACCTCATCAGCATCATGGAATATATCCGCAAAGGCCAGCGCGTCAAGGACTTCATCATCGAAACCACAACCGACGGAACAACGTGGACCTCAATCAGCGAACCTTCGCAGGACTTCACCTCAACCATCGGCTACAAGCGCATCATTCCCCTCAACGGCTCGACAAGCAACTATGGCGACGGCTTCAATATCAAAGGCGTCCGCCTGCACATCACCGACGCCAAGGCTTGCCCGCTCATCCACACTGTTCAAATTTTCTAACTCCCTGCGCTTAAAATAATGAAAACCATTAACAAATATATTCTGGCGGCCGCTGTCAGCAGCATGTCGCTCGACGCGATGGCCGATATCAACATCAATTTCGAAAGCAACGAAGGCTTCACGGCTATCAGCATGTATGACGCAATGTGGGAGGACTCTCCCTTCCGCACCGGCGTCCTTCAAGGCAACTGCGCCATAACCGACAATCCCGACACGAGCGTCAATGAAATCATAGACATGGCGCCGAATCCGTCGGCAAAAGTTCTCGGCGCACAGCGTTCGCGCTTCGGCGGCAACCGTTTCGGCGTGAGAGTCGACCTTGCGGAGAGCTTCGAACTGACCCCCACGCTGAAATACGTGCACGTCATGATATACCGTCCGACAACCGGACGCATGATGCTCGTCGGCCTCGGCTCCCGCACCGAGCGCCATGACCAGGACCCCTACTGCGAACAGTTCTGGGCGCTCCCCACAAACTCAACCGACGCCAACCGCTGGACCGACGTTGTATTTCCCGTAAAAGGTGCCGGCGGCATTGACGTGCGCTCGCTCGTCATAGTGCCCGACATGGAGTCGCCCCATGACCTGACCGAAGACTTCCTCTTCTACGTTGACAACATCGAGGTTTCAAACAGTTCCACTCCGAGGTTCATCTACGAATACTATCCCGTTCAGGGCGAAAAAGCCACATCGCCGATGACGCGCACCGACCGCGTCACCAGCGATTTGTCGCTGACCATCGACGGCAAGACCTACACCGTGCCCATCAATCAGCAGTCAAACAAACTGCTCTACCAGGATCTGACAAACAACGTCTTCAATGTAAAGCCCGGCCAGACAATCACCCCCGCGCTCGGCTACACGACCAAGGACTGGATGCACGCCTATGCCTACATCGACTTTAACAACGACGGTCAGTTCTCTGCCGACATCAAATCTGACGGCACTCCCGCCGACGGCACCGAACTGGTCAGCTTCAACGGCTACAACGGCTCCGGCTCATGGCGCAACTCAAAGGGCCAGGCAATCGCATCGAACGGCAATCTAACCGCCGGCAAGTGCGGCATAATGCCCGACTTCACCCTGCCTGCCGACCTCAAGCCCGGCATGTACCGCATGCGCCTGAAACTCGACTGGAACTGCATTGACCCGATGGGCAACCCCGGAGAGGCAAACGGCAGCAACCTGATTAACAGCAACGGCGGCGTGATTGCCGATATCATGCTCAACGTGTATGGCGACGAAGTCACCGTCAACGACTTCCAGCTCAACGGCGAGGTTCTTGCAGGCGACGGCACCAAACTCAACGCCCTCAAAACCCCTGCCGCCAAACCGTTCACCATCTTGATGAACCCCGAAAACGGATTTATCCACGACGGCGCAGACATCAAAATCGGCTATAACCTCGACGGCGAAAAATTCGACAAGTACGGCAACCCGCAATATACTGAAATCTACATTCCCGGATTCAGATTCACCGACAACAAATATACCATTCCCGCCGACAAAATGTGTGGCAACATACTCATCAACGGCCGGATGATTGAAGTCGGAATGCCCGTCAGCGTTGCCTATCCGATTAACTTTCCGGAAACTCTGGCCGTTACCCGCAACGACCGTCGGCTCGACGGCATCACTATGGCCACCTCGGGCGACGACGGCGACGTGAGTATCCGCGTCACGACCAAAACGGTTTACCAGAATTTCATGAATACCGAAGTGGCAATCATGGCCGGAGAAACCGTGACCCCTACCGTCGACTATACGGGCAACGCCATGCACACCTATTACTATGTCGACCTTGACGAAGACGGCGCTTTCTCCAACAGCGTAGCCTCAAACGGCACTCCGACCGGCGAAATGCTCAGCTACTCATATTACAACGGTCGCAACTCACTCGGACAAGAAAGTTCACAAAGCATCAAGGCCGGAGAGGTAAATCATCCTTTCACCATTCCGAGCACCACTCTCCCCGGCATATACCGCTGCCGCTTTAAAATCGACTGGAACTGGTCGGATCCCGGAGGCCGGTATATCGCAAACGAGGGCAACAAAATCCATGACAACGGCGGATATGTGGTCGATTTCGCAATTCACGTCCACGACACAACTGCTCCCATCACAGCTGAAACGACCGCTAATTACGGCAACATTCTCACCAAATCGAACCAGGTAATATCAGCCGAAGCATATAACGCCCCCTACAATCAGGTTCTCGCCATTTCAGGAACCACCGACAACGGAAGTATAATCAAAAAACTCAATGCCAAGTATGGCTACAACTTCGAACAGGCTGCCACAGTAATGGGCAATACTTACTGGCGCGAAATGAAACTCGAGCCCTCCGACGACGGCTCCTTTACCATTCCGGCCGAAGTAATGACCCGTCCGGTATTTCTGACAGGAGAATTCGAGCTGTCGGGCATCGGCGAAATCGCAGAAATCAACACTGAAAAGGATAACGCCTTTTATGACCTTCGCGGAATACGCATTGAACACCCTGCCCGCGGACTCTACATTGTCGACGGCAAGAAGGTCATTGTGAAATAACACCCCCCGCACTTAAACGACTCCTGAATGCAGGCCGCCCTTCGCCGGGGCGGCCTGTTATATCAGCGGAAATACGGCGCACACCCTACAGCGCTCAAACTCACAAGCCTTTGCTCAGTCCCGGCCAAAGGCCGAAGGCGATAAAAAACGTTATAAATTTCGGCGTTTGGGGATTTTTCGCTAAATTTGTGGGCAATAACCGCACAGTTATATTCAAATGGGTAAAATCATAGCTATAGCAAACCAGAAGGGCGGCGTCGGCAAAACCACTACCGCTATAAACCTCGCCGCCTCGCTTGCGTCCGAGAAAAAAAAGGTGCTCATAGTCGACGCTGATCCGCAGGCAAACGCCACGTCGGGCTACGGCATTGACCCGAGAAAAATGTCGGGCAGCATCTATGAATGTCTGGTCGACGACTATCCTGTCAGCGGCTCGCAAGTTGCCACATGCGTCGAGGGGCTCGACCTGCTCGGCTCGCGCATCGACCTTGCCGGCGCCGAGCTCGAGCTTGTAAGCAAACCTCAGCGCGAGTCGGTAATGAAAAAGGCTCTCGCCCCGATTGCCGACAGTTATGACTACATCCTAATTGACTGCTCTCCCTCGCTCGGCCTCATCACGGTCAATGCCCTGACGGCAGCCGACTCGGTAATCATACCCGTCCAGGCCGAGTACTTTGCGCTCGAAGGAATCTCAAAACTGCTCAACACCATACGCATCATCAAGTCAAAGCTCAATCCCGAACTCGAAATCGAAGGATTCCTGCTGACCATGTATGACGCCCGCCTGCGCCTCGCCAATCAGATCTACGAGGAACTGAAAGGCCATTTCGGCGACATGGTGTTCGACACCGTCATTCCGCGCAACATCCGACTCAGCGAGGCACCCAGCCACGGCCTGCCCGCTCTGCTTTACGACCCCGCGAGCCGCGGCGCCACAAGCCACACCCAACTCGCCCGCGAAATAGTCAAGAAGCACTCCTCCTCTCACAAAAAACAATAACCTTTCGCCCTCCACCATCCCCCACGATTATGGCACAACCTCCCAAGCAGGCCCTTGGTCGCGGTCTGGACTACTTGTTGTCGATGGACGACGTTCCCGCACGCGGCTCTACGGCCATTAACGATATCCCCCTCTCGGCGATCAAGCCGAATCCCGACCAGCCCCGTCGCTCATTCGACGAAGAGGCGCTGGCCGAACTGGCATCATCGATTGCCGAACTCGGCATCATTCAGCCGCTGTCGCTCCGAAAAACCGGCCCCGACGAGTATCAGATCATTGCCGGCGAACGACGCTACCGCGCCGCCCGTATGGCCGGACTGCACTCCGTCCCCGCCTACATCCGCACTGCCAACGACGCCGAACTCACCGAGATGGCGCTCATTGAAAACATTCAGCGCGAAGACCTCAACGCCATCGAAATTGCACTCACTTTCAAAAAACTGATTGAACAATACAGCCTGACGCAAGAACGCCTGTCGGAACGCATAGGCAAGAAGCGCACAACGATAGCCAACTTTCTGCGCTTGCTCAAACTGCCGGCCGAAGTGCAGCTCGGACTGCGCGACAAGCGGCTCGACATGGGCCATGCGCGCACTCTGCTAACCCTCGACAACCCCAAACTCCAGCTGAAACTCTACGGCGAGATTCTTGACCAGGGGCTCAGCGTGCGACGCGTCGAGGAACTGGCCAAACTCTACCGCCAACGGGCCGAAAACGGCGAACCGATCGACAAGCCGTCGGCGACTGCCGCATCGCGCTCGCGCGCATCAGGCGAGTTCGACGTGCTGAAACGAAACCTCTCGGCTGCATTCAACACCCGAGTGCAATTCACCTGCAACAAAGACGGACGCGGCAAAATCACATTCCCCTTCGCCAACGACGAAGAACTCGAACGCCTGATACGCATCTTCGACACCATCAAAGGATGACCCTGCTTCGCTACACGGCGTTGGTCGCCACTATATTCTGTGCCATGCTCCCCGCCCACGCCCGGGAAGGCATCGAACAAACCGACAGCATCGAAATCATTTCGGCGCCGCTCGACCCGACGCAAATTTTCGTGGCCACCGACACCACCCTCGAAGTCTGCGCCGACACGCTCACCGTCGACGGCGAGCGGATGAGAGTGTTCAACCCTGACCCCACCCGCGCAACCTGGCTCAGCGTGCTCTGCCCCGGCCTCGGCCAGATCTACAACCGGCGCTACTGGAAACTGCCTATAGTCATCGGAGCATACATGGGCCTGGCCTATGCCACCAGCTGGAACAACACCATGCTGACAGACTACACCAAGGCCTACAACGACCTGATGGACAACGACCCCGACACACGAAGCTACATGAACTTCTTCGCACCGGGCGTCTCCGAATCATCGCTCAACCGAAACTGGCTGCAAAACACCTTCCAGTCGCGCAAAAACTACTTCAGACGCAACCGCGACCTCTGCATTGTCGGCATGATAGGCGTCTACCTCGTAGCTATCGTCGACGCCTACGTCGACGCATCGCTCGCCCACTTCGACATTTCGCCCAACCTCTCGCTCCAATGGGCACCGACTCTCATACAGGAAACCCGAAGCCCGCTCCCGTCCTTCGGAGTGCAATGGGCCTTATGCTTCTAAAAAACACTACTTGATCATGAAACAACTGCTTCACACCATAGCCGCCACCGCCGCCATCATGCTGTCGGGCCTCACGCAGGCCCAGGCACAACCGCGGTCGGTGCGCGACCTCAAATACGAAATCACCGACACGGCGATAGTTTTTCCCGAAAGCCAGCAGGCCGACGTGCACCGCATGCAACAAAACTGGTATCTGAAAACATTCACCGTACTTGACACCATAGGCACCCCCGACATTCCCGCCTCCGACGAGGTAATAATGCAGCGGCTCCATGCCCTGCCCACCACCATCGAAATGCCGTTCAACCCGGTTGTGCGCGACTACGTTGACCTCTACGTCTCCCGCCGTCGCCAACTGGTCGAGACCATGCTCGGCCTCAGCCTCTACTACATGCCCATTTTCGAAGAAGCACTCGAACGCGAAGGCCTACCCCTGGAATTGCGCAACCTCCCCATCATCGAAAGCGCAATGAACCCCAACGCCGTCTCGCGCGCCGGCGCAACCGGTCTCTGGCAGTTCATGCTCCCCACCGCCCGAGGCCTCGGCATGGAAATCAACACTCTCGTCGACGAACGCCGCGACCCGATAAGGTCATCGCAATGCGCCGCCCGCTACCTCAAGCAGCTCCACACAATCTACAACGACTGGGGCCTCGCAATCGCAGCCTATAACTGCGGCCCGGGCAACATCAACAAAGCCCTCGCACGCGCCGGCGCATCGGCCGAGAACCCCAAGGACTACTGGGATATCTACTACTTCCTGCCGGCCGAAACGCGCGGCTACGTGCCCGGATTCATCGGCGCCACATACGCCATGGCCCACTATGCCGACCACGGCATATCGCCCGCACTGGCCAAACGCCCCATACTCACCGACACCATCCACATCAACACCCGCACCCACTTTCAGGCAATCTCATCGGTGCTCGACATCCCCATAGAAGAGCTCCGCATACTCAACCCCCAATACCGCAAAGACATCATTCCGGGCGACATCAGACCCTACGCCCTGCGCCTGCCCTCGCAGCTCGTCTACAACTACCTGATGTTTGCCGACTCAATCCGCACGGCCTCACAGGCTCTCGAACCCCGCTCATCGGTAACCCTGGGCGGAACCTCATCGACCGTCAGCGGCGACGGCACCTGGAAGGAAGTGACCAAATGGCACAAAGTAGCCCGCGGCGAAACCATCAGTTCCATAGCCTCGCGCTACGGCGTCACAACCAAACAAATCAAAAAATGGAACAACCTTAGCTCCAACCGCATCCGACGCGGCACCAGACTCAAAATCGTGACCCGCGAACTCATTCCCGCGCCCAAAAAAGAAGAGCCGTCGCCGGCCATCGCCGACACCGTGCCCGACACGGCTGCCGACACCATCACCGCTGCCGCCCCCGACTCAATAGCCGCGACTAGCCCAGCCATTCCCGAAATCGAAGAAGCACCCGCCACAAAACAACAGCCCGAATCAGCACCCAAACAAAAAGACGCAAACAAACCGCAAACCCACAAGGTAGCCAAAGGCGACACCCTCTTCGGCCTCTCGAAACGCTACGGCGTCAGCGTCAAAGCCATTCAAGACGCCAACAACCTCACAAACAACAACCTCAGAATAGGCCAGCGCCTTACCATCCCCGCAAAATAACTCTCAATCATAACAAAATTCTCCAAACAACACAACCATTATGAAAAAAACAATCGCACGCGTGCTCGCAGTTATCGCTATCGCAACTGCAGCAATCTCAGCCCAGGCCGCTCCCATCAAAGTCGGCCCCGTAGTAGGCGTCAACATCAACTCTCTCAACCTCAATGACGTCAGCGACAACTTCAGCGCCGACAACCGCTGCGGCTTCGCCGCCGGTGTCATGGCCAAATTCACCGTGCCCATCATCAACATCGGCGTAGACCTCTCTGCCCTCTATGAATACCGCACCACCAAAATGGACGACGAAGGCAACAGCAGCAACCTCCACTACAACTACCTCGCTGTGCCCCTCCACCTCCGCTACGACATCCCCATGCCCCTGGTAAGCAAAGTGTTCTATCCCACCATCTTCACCGGCCCCAACTTCGCATTCCGCCTCGGCAAATCGGTTGTCAACGACTTCAAAGCCAACAAATACAACATCGGCTGGGACTTCGGCCTCGGCATTACACTGGTGCAACACCTCCAGCTCTCAGCCGCCTACACTCTCGGCATCAACAAGGCCGTCAGCCACTTCTCGCCCGTTGAAGGCGCCGACATCAAAGGCCGCACAAACGGCTGGACCATCACCGCAGCATACCTCTTCTGACATCACCTGCACGGTGCGTGGAGTTAACATATATTAACTCCACGCACCGCCCTATTCCCCAAAAAAATCATTACCTTTGCACTCGAAATTCACCTACGGAGTGGTGCTCGAGTGGCTGAAGAGGCACGCCTGGAAAGCGTGTATACGCCAAAAGCGTATCCCGAGTTCGAATCT